>NZ_CADCSU010000032.1 GCF_902804475.1 Flavobacterium bizetiae | reverse complement strand
AATAAATACTTAATGTGTTATTATGACGCAATGTACTTATTTTTTTAATTTGTTGTTTGTTTTTTAACTGAAAAATTGTGATTTTAACACTTCTTTTGAGGCCTGTTTTTTTCAGACTTATTAAGCTGAATTGGATAAAAATGTTTTGGTTTTATAAAAATGCTTTAAATTGCAGAGCCAAATCGAAAACGAAAGTTGTAATTAATAAGCAGTAAATGTTAAAAGACATTATAGAAAATAATCAAAATTATCAACCCGGACTTTCGATAGATTGTGTGATTTTTGGTTTTCATGACAATCAGCTCAAGGTTTTATTAATTAAAATTCCGCATAGCGAAAAATGGTCATTACCAGGTGGTTTTATCCCGATTGATCAGGATATTGATACCGCAGCGGTAACGGTTTTGAATGAAAGAACAGGAGTAGAAGGTATTTTCCTGAGGCAATTCGCCACTTTTGGAAAGATAAAACGCAACGATCAGCATTTTAGCAAAGAAGTTTTAGAATTTTTAAAAATTGAAGAAGCAAAAGGAAAATGGCTTACGCAGCGTTTTGTAACGATTGGGTATTATGCTTTGGTCGATTTTTTAAAAACAATTCCGAAATCTGCCAATAAAGAAGAAGTTATAGAATGGATCGATCATAAAGAAGTGCCTGAACTTATTTTAGATCACGCAGAAATTTTAGATAAAGCATTAGACACTCTCAGAATTGAATTGAATTTAATGCCGGTTGGATATAATTTATTGCCTGAAAAATTTACGATGCCGGAACTGCAAAAATTGTATGAAACGATTTTGGATAAAAAACTTGACAGAAGAAACTTTCTGCGTAAAATAAACAATATTGGCATCTTAAATAAACTTGACGAAAAGAAAAGTAACGTAGCACATAAAGCACCAAATCTTTATACTTTTGATAAAGACAAATACGAAGAAGTCCTTAAAAATGGCCTGAATCAAGGTTGGTAAATTTTGTGTTAGGCTTCAACAACTACTAAATTGATACGATATGGTAAATATTGACACATTTAGAAAATTAGCCTTATCATTCGAAAATGCAATCGAAGAACCACATTTCGAGAAGACTTCGTTTCGTGTTAACAAAAAGATTTTTGCCACTTTTGATGAAAAGAATCATCATGCAATTTTGAAATTAAACGAAATAGATCAATCTGTTTTTTGTGCGTCAAGCGAAATAATTTTTTATCCAATACCGAATAAATGGGGCAAACAAGGCTGGACAATTGTTGAGCTTTTTAAAGTAAGACCAGAAATGTTCGAAGATGCGTTGAAATTATCTTATCAGAATGTTGCACCAAAAAAGAAGTAATTTCAGCCTTTGAAATTTAAAAATACCACATGAAAGAAAAAGAAATCATATCCAAAACATTGTATGATTTATATAATGATTTAGGGCTTCCGGTAGATTTAATTCATCAGGATTCAGGATTTACGATTCATAATCTGATCGATATTCCGTTTGAGTTACCGTATCAATCACCTGTTTTTCGTCCTAATTATTTTTCTTTTGTTTTTGTAAAAAGTGGTTCAGGCCAATATACCATAGACGGAAATACTTTTGAAATTCTTCCCGGTTCTATCTATTTCACCAATCCAAGTAATTACAGAACTTTCAGGTGGAATACGATCGAAGAAATCTATCTAATTACTTTTGATGAAACTTTCCTGAAGGAGAATTTACATCACGATATTTTCAATGAATTTTCTTTTTTATTGACAGAAACCATTCAGCCTAAAAAAATGGAAGTTGAGGCTTTCGCCGAAATGGAACGTCTGTATCTTCAGATCCATAAAGAATACCATGAGAATTCGATTTATAAATATAGAATTATCGGAAACCTATTTATTGTTATACTTCTAAAAATAAAAGAACATTTCTGGAAAGATTACGACCCAATATACGAAGGAAACAGAAGTTCTCAAATCGTAAAAACCTTCAAACAAAATGTAGAAAACCATTACCGTGATTTAGTACATCATAAAACCGAAAGAATTTTTCGTGTAAACGATTATGCCGAACTCCAAAGTTTGCATCCTAATTATTTGAGCAATGTAATCAAAACCAAAACCGGAAAAACTATTATGACCTGGTTGTCCGAGAAAACTATTGCCGAAGCCAAATCATTACTTCAGAATTCAGAAATGAGTATCAAAGAAATTGCTTTTCTTCTGGGCTTTACAGAGTCGGCTCATTTTAGTAATTACTTCAAAAAAAATACCCAAACTACGCCTGCGAATTATAAAAAGGAACACAAAAAAGCCTAATCTTAGAAATTTGCATCTTTTGCTGTAAAACGCGTACTTTTTCAGAAGCACCTCCATCGGATCTTTGTACTATAATTTTAAAACAAAGAAAAAATGGAAACTTTAAACGGAAAAGTAGTATTAGTTACAGGAGCTTCAAGAGGAATTGGAGCCACAATTGCCAATCAAATTGCAGAGGCTGGAGCCAAAGTAATCGTGAACTATTCAGGTAACAAAGAGGCTGCTGATAAAGTAGTTGAACAAATTATTGCAAAAGGCGGTGATGCAATCGCAGTTCAGACCGACGTAAGTAAAACAGACGAAGTAAAAAACTTGTTTGATGTTGCAATAGCACATTTTGGTAAAATAGATGTGTTGGTAAACAACGCAGGAATCATGATTACCAAACTCATTAAAGATACTACCGACGAAGATTTTACCAGACAATTCGACATCAATGTAAAAGGCACTTTCAACACGATGCGCGAAGCTGCAACCCGTTTGGAAAACAACGGAAGTATCATCAATTTCTCAACTTCTGTAAATCGTATTATGTTGCCATCTTATGCAACATACGTGGCTACAAAAGCTGCTGTAGAACAATTAACCCGCGTATTTTCTAAAGAAGTAGGAAGCAAAGGAATCAATGTAAACTCAGTTTCTCCGGGGCCAACCAACACTGAATTATTTACCAACGGAAAACCTCAGGAAGTAATTGATCGTTTGGCTTCACTTTCTGCCTTCAATCGATTAGGAGAACCGGATGATATTGCAAAAATCGTAGTGTTTTTGGCCAGTGATAACGCCAAATGGATTACAGCACAAAACATTGGCGTAAACGGAGGAATGGCGTAAGCAAATGGCAATTACAATTACAAAAATCAATGACAATTTCAATGTCAAAAAATCTAAGTCAGTCTAAGAAATCTAAAAATCTAAATTATGAAAAATTTAAAAAATAAAGTAGCCCTTATTACAGGATCAGCAAGAGGATTAGGAAAAGCAATCGCAGAACGTTATGCCGCTTTAGGAGCAGATATCGTTATTAATTATTCAAAAGATAAGGCTTCCGCCGATGAAGTTTTGAGTAATGTTCTGGCAATGGGCGTAAAAGCAATTGCAATAAAAGCTGATGTAAGCAAAGTAGCCGATTTAGAATATTTATTTGAGGAAGCTAAAAAAGCATTCGGAAAAATAGATATTGTGGTAGCCAATGCCGGAATCGAAATGGTAGAAGTTCCCGTAACCGAATTTACGGAGGAACAATTCGATAAAGTATTTTCGATCAATACAAAAGGAACTTATTTTACTTTGCAACAAGCAGCAAAACACGTTGAAAATAACGGCAGAATCATCTACATCGCGTCAAGCACAACTTCTTTCCCAGTTCCGGGAATGGCGGTTTATGGCGGAAGTAAAACTACGCCTAGATACCTGGTAGATATCCTTTCTAAAGAAATTGGTCATAAAGGTATTACCGTAAATTCGATTATTCCGTTTGCAGTAGATCATTCCGGGATTTTTGCAGAAGCGAATAGTTATCCGGAATTAAGAAAACAATTGCTGGACAGTTGCCCCATGCAGCGTTTGGCGGAAGTGGAAGATGTTGCCAATGTAGCCGAATTTTTTGCCAGTGATTTATCTTCTTTCGTTAACGGCCAGCATTTATTGGTAAATGGAGGAGCAACAAATTAAATATAAGAATCAAAAAGTAGTAAAATGGTAAGATGTTTTACTGCTTTTTTAAATTTAAAAAGATGATGCTAAGAATAATACATTCAGGATTGCTGCTATTTGTTGTTTTTATGGGAATAAAACAAGGCTACGGAATGATAAGTGGTTCGCCGGAGATAGTGAAAATGTTAGAAGATTTAAGTTTCAATAAAACTGAAATTCTGTTGTTCGGAATAGTTACTTTGATTGGTGCTATTTTGATACTTCATCCGAAAACTTTTTTTATGGGGAATTTAATAATGGGAGCAACTATTGTACTTTTAATTTTCCTCCAAATTCAAAACCAAAATATAAAAGGAGCAGTTATCGAAATACCTTTTCTATTGATGAATATTATTTTGGTGTATTGGAAATATCCTTTTTCTAAAGTTCTTTTGAATTAACAAACCCGACAGGTTTCAAAAACCTGTCGGGTTTACGAGTATGTATTTATTCCATAATAGTTCTAAAAGTCAAATTCACTCGGGGTTTTTGTGTTGTTTTGGTGGGTGGTAAACGATGTAACCAGTGCGTTTGAGTCGTGCCTTTCATCACTAATAAACTACCGTGTTCTAAAATTAATGAAACCGTTTCTTTTGTTTCTTTGTGTTTGAAAGCAAACTTTCGTTCAGCACCAAAACTCACTGAACCAATGGCACCGTTTTTCTTTAAATCTTTTTCGGCATCACTGTGCCACGCCATTCCTTCATCGCCGGAATGATATAAGTTCAGCAAACAAGAATTGAATGTTTCGCCTGTTTCGTGTTCAATAATAGCTTTTAATTCGAGAAGTTCCTTTGTCCACGGAAGAGCTTTTTTTGTAGTATTCGAATACGTATATTCAAAACCAGAATCGCCATACCAGGCGACTTTTCGTTTGGTAAGAATCAATTTCCCGAAGATAATGGCTTCATCATTTTTCCATTCGATGGTATTCAAAAGTACGTCCAGATAATGATTTGCTTTTTCTCTCGAAAAAAGTTTTCCATAATAATTTACCGTCCCGTCTTTAGGAAGTAAATTGGTCGTTTCGTCAGTTTCGGGATTAAATAAGTCCATTTTTCCAGTTTTGATATTCGGTTTTCATGCAATGTCCACAAGGTCTGAAACCATTTTGTCTGGCTTCATTTTCAGAGAAAAAGAAAACCCGATTTTCTCGTTTCATTCTTTTTCCTGAAGAACATTTTAAAGTTCCGTAGATTTTTAGTTTTCGGTTTCCACCAAAGCAAATTTCTGCATTTTTAATTTTATTTCGGAGATCGCCGTCGGGAATTTTATTGTGTTCGATCATTTGTTTGTCATTTTTTTTTGCCACAGATTACAGGATTAAAATGATTTAAAAAATCTGCGTGAAAAAATTATTGGTTTTTATATTGTAGAGACGCACAGCAGTGCGTCTAACGTTACGTATAATTAATCTTGTCGACAATCGTTGAGGAGACGCACTGCTGTGCGTCTCTACAGATATACGATGTGTTGAAACCTCTGAACCTTTGCACCTCTGTCTCTTTGCACCTTAACTTAACGCATCATGAAAAATAATCCCTAACGTATGTCGTTCTCCCGAATGAATCTCACTCACGCCATGTTTCATATTTACACGATAATATCCCTTTGTGCCTTTTACGGGTCTGAAATTGGTTGTAAAAACTAAAATATCACCTTTTTTGGGTTTCAGGACAATCGCTTTCGATTGTGCTCGTGGAGTTTGTTGTGTCAAAACAAATTCGCCACCGGTAAAATCTTCGTCAGGTTCGTTGAGGAAAAGTACAATTTGAATGGGGAAATAAACATCGCCATACAAATCCTGATGTAACGTATTAAATCCGCTTTTGCCGTATTTTAAAATCAAAACCGTTGCTTTGAGCTGACTATTGGCGTGACATTGTTCTAATAGTTTTTCGTGTGTTTCAGGGAAAACGGTATTGATATTCAGCGCTTTCATCCACGCATTTGCAATTGGCGCTAATTTAGGATAAATTGAAGATCGAATGTTTTGAATTAAATCCGGTAACGGATAATTAAAATACTTGTACTCGCCCAAACCAAATCGGTAACGTTCCATAACAACCGTTTTTCGATATAAAGTTGGGTTATCATAATCGAATTTTAAATCTTCGCATTGTTCGTTATTGAGCACGTTTGGGATTATGGCAAATCCATTTTCGTGCATAGATTCGGTGATGCTTTCCCAATTAAGAGAAGCAATTTTTGATTGTATATTTTGCATAGTAATTTTAGATAGGATTAAATGCCAAAGAATTTTTTGCGCATTTTTTTATTGTAGAGACGCACAGCAGTACGTCTAACGTGATGTGTTTTTTACAAAGATTTTTGTCGACAATCTTTGTGTAAACGCACTGCTGTGCGTCTCTACAATATACTTTGTGTTGAAAATGTTATATCAATCGTAACAATTGATAATATTTTTAGATTGTTGGATTTATCTGCGCGCCTTCCCAGCCAATAATAGCCGTTTTACGGGTGTTTCCCCACATATAACCACCAAAGGTTCCTGAAGACTGAATAACACGATGACACGGAATTAAAAAGGCAACTGGATTGCTGCCAATCGCGGTTCCGACAGCTCTTGACGCATTTGGTTTCTCAATTTGCTGCGCAATCGAACCGTAAGTAGAAAGTTGTCCCATTGGGATTTTTAATAATGTTTCCCAAACTTTCAATTGAAAATCGGTTCCTTTTAAGTGCAGTTTGATTTCAGATAATTTACTCCAATCGTTTTGGAAAATAAATAAAGCATTTTGTTGTGTTAAATCCAATTTTCGAGAGAATGATGCATTTGGGAATTTGTTTTTTAAATCCTGAAATCCGGCTTCTTCATCTTCGGCGAAAGCCATAAAACAAACTCCTTTATTGGTAGAAGCAACAATGATATTTCCAAACGGACTTTCGGCAAAACTGAAATTAATTTCTAGATTTTTACCGCCATTTTTATATTCGGCGGGAGTCATTCCTTCGATATTTACAAACAGATCATGAAGTCGGCTTGTTCCGGATAATCCGGTATCAAAAGCGGCATCAGATAAAGTGGCTTTGTTTTCTTTGAGGATTTTTTTGGCGTGTTCGACACTAATATATTGCAAAAACTTTTTAGGGCTTGTTCCTGCCCATTCGGTAAACAAGCGCTGAAAGTGAAACGGACTTAAATGCACTTTCTCGGCAACCTCATCTAAGTTGGGTTGTTCCTTAAAGTTAACTTTGATATAATCGATCGCATCGGCTATTCGATTATAATTGATGTTTTCCTGTGTGTTCATTTTCATTTCAATTTTATAATGCAAATATCGATTGGTTTTTGCGGGCATAAAATCCGAAACTTGCTGTCTTTTTTTTAACCGCAAAGTGCGCTAAGATTTACGCAAAGCTCGCGATAGTTTTGCTCGCAAAGACGCGAAGGCGCAAAGTTTTTTTTCAATAATTGTCACTCTGAGCGAAGTCTAAGGACATAAAGGAACTCTATAAAGATTGACTTAAATTTTAAAATATAACTTTGCGACTCTGCGTCTTTGCGAGAGATTATTAAAATAAATGCTTTTCCATTTTGTAATTAATCAATTCAATATCTAATCTTATGATTTTTTGCTCAGCTTTTACAATATATCCTTTCTTTTCAAAGAATGGTTTTGCGGTTATGCTAATATCTGATGTTATGATTTTTGAATTGTGATTTTTCGCTTCAAGTTCAAGTTCGGTTAAAAGTTTGTCGGCAATTCCTTGTCGTTGAAAATCTTTATGTATGTAGAAGAAATCAATATAATTTCCATCTTTTAAAGTTCCGAAACCAGCGATTTGATCTTTGATAATGGCTAATAAAACAAATTGTGTTTCGATAACTTCTGTCCATCGTTCGGTATTGTTTACACCGGAACTCCAGGCTTCTCTTTGCGCAACATTATAATCGTCTTTGCATACAGATTGTATGGTTTCGAGATACAATTGCTGCATTTCTTTCAAATCTGAAATTTTGGCTTTTTTGAAAAACATCAATGATTTGATTTTTAAGGTAATAATGCTTGTGATAGTATCAAATGATACTATCATTTGTTGATTTAAAAAGTTTTAATGCGCCGTAGTTTTAGAAAAAACATTAATTACAATAACGCCAATTATAATTAAACTCAATCCAATTATAGCGGGTAAATCTGGAATTTCTTTGAAGAATATTGCGCCAATAGTAGTAATTAATACAATTCCAACTCCAGACCAAATGGCATAAGCAAATCCGACAGGAATGGTTCTGATAGCAAAACTTAAAAAGTAAAACGCAGCAAAATAGCCTATAAGTGTAATAATACTTGGGATAAGCTGAGTAAATTGTTCCGACTTTTTTAATGCGGTTGTTGCGATGATTTCGAAAATAATAGCAATGAATAAAAATAAAAAGTTCTTCATGATTGAGGTTTTTTACAAAGTTACTTTTTTCATGAGATTTATTTACCTCAGATGAATTTCTAATTCTTTGTTTTTTGCCTCATCAAAACAGTCGGCACATAACATTTTAAAATCGGCGTTGGTTTTAAAAACGTCAGTCCATTCTTCACCGTTATCCAATAGCCATTGTTCGCATGCTCCGCACCAGGCAATTTGAGGGAGATCTTCTTCGGCTTCTGAATAATAAAAGCCTACTTTTTCTTTTTCGTCTAATGCCATTGCAATATGTATGCAGGTAAAAGACATGTCTTTAGAACCGTGTTGGTCACATAAAACTTTCTCGATCATATTTGTATTGTTCTGAAATTGTAAAAGAGGTATTATTTTTTCTTGTCTTGCTTTTCTTTTTCCTTTTTAGCTTTTTCCTCTTCTTTTAATCTTTTTTCTTCTTCTTTGGCCTTTTTCTCTTCTTCGTGTTTTTTCTCTAATTCTTCTTTTTTGATTTTATCGGCCTGTATCTGGTTTTGTAAATCCTGAATTTTATTGGAACTTTTTTCGATTTCGGTTTTTGATTGGCTTATTTTTTCTTCGAACTTGGCAACTTCTTTTTTAGATTTTTCGATAGCTTTTAAAGTGGTTGCATTAGTATCAGCATTGGTTTCTAGAGTTTTTAGTTCTTCGGTTTTTGTTTTTAAATCAGCTTCTCTTTGATTTGTTTTTTCCTGAAGTTTTGTGCGTTTTTTTTCTTCTTTGGCTAATTTTTCTTCTTTGGTTTCGATGTTGTTCATCATGGTTGCCAGAGCGCGTTGTTGCTGTTGCTGCTGCAAAAACATATGATTTTGTTGTCTTAACATTGCATTCGAGGCTTGCATTTGTCTTTGCATGCTAGATTGGGCGTTGGTAAAAAAAGGCAACAGTAATAATAGGGTTAAAGTAAGGCGTGTTCTCATAGGTAGGTTTTGGATATTGGGGATTTGAATTTCAAATGTAAAACTTAAACTTAAGAATATACTGAATATCTGATTAAAATTGATGTTCTTGATTTACGTGAGCGTGAGGGATAGGAGCAGGCTACCGAAGTAGCGTGGATAGCCCGACAGCGTCCCGGCAAGAGGGCGTATAAGCGCAAAGTAAGTTGCCCTCTTGACGGGATGGTGGCACGCCCAACTTATTTTTAGATTTCTGAGTTTAGATTTTAGAGTGAAAGGAGTGCTTATTTATGGATTGAGCGATAATCCTACGCTGAAAAACAGTCTTACTTTGTCGATATTATTGATCCATGAAGTATCGAAATGTATAGGGCCCAAAATGGATTGATAGGAAATTGCAGCGCCTCCGGATATTACAAGACTTGGGTCAAAGCCATCATCCCATTTTCCTTTTGGACTAAAGGCTTTGTTGATGTATTTATCGAAAGATTCAAACCCAACAGTTGCGATATTAAAATGGGGAGTCAGGTAAATTTTGCCCATAAGGTTGATCTGCGAAGCTAGTTTTAAGCCCATATATTGCGAAACATTGAGCTCGTCTTCATGCAGGCCGGGAAATGAAAAACGATTGCTGCCGGAGCTTGGTATGATGCCGCCTAAGAAATATTTTGAAGCATAACCAAAATCTGAATAAGGGATTTGATCGTCTTTGTATTTATCCTCAAAAATAAAATAAGAATCGAACCCAACGATTCCTGTAATCTTCTTTCTTAAAAGTGCTCTTTTTTGATAACTGAAACCAAATTTTGTATAGCCATTGGTTGCACCAGATATGCTTGAATGCTCAGGATCGTTAAAAGAGGTGTAGACATTTGTGAGCAATGATCGGGTTATATTGGCTTTCATAATTGTTCCGTTTTCAGCAAAGAAAACTTTATCCATATCATTGTAAGCATAGTGCGCATTTATTTCTATAGTATTTAAATTATAATTAGAAATGTTGGGAGAGTTGGGATTATATTCTCTGTCGTATTTTGGTTTTAGATTAGAATATTGATAGTGTAAGCCATAACCAAAATAGCTTTTAAGGGAGTTTATATTTCTGTTGATCTCATTAGTAAATTCGACAGAATTATAGAGTACGTTATCTGAAGCCTTGCCATTGAAGAAAATTTCTTGTCTTAATAAGGCTCCATAAAGTTCAGATGACCACCACCAATCTCGGTTTCCTCCAAAATTTTTCTGATAATTGATTCTTGCTTTGGGTTGTTCGGCGATATCAATCGTTACCAGAAGGCGGGATGCTCTGGCGAGAACATTTCTGGCGGTGTAATTAAAAATGATTCCAACGCCTCGATACGTGTCATAATGAACCGATGTATTCAGTTGGTTTTTGGCACGTTCGTGACCAAAGATGGTAACGCCTAGTTTGTTGTCGTCTTTGATGAAATAGTTGTACGTAATCTCGTCAAAAAGATTGGTACCCATTGCCCTGTTAATACCTGCTATTAAATCTTGTGTGGTATATTTTACATGTGTTTTAAGATTTATTCTTCCTAATACCAGCGCAAGGTTCTCCGGACTGATTTTTTTGTATACAATAGTATCCAAAATAATTTCTGAAGGCATGTGTGGTAATTCGTGAACTCGTTGCTGATAGCCTTTTAATTTTTCGGATAATGCTACTAAAGCCGGAAGATTTTCGTTGGTTGCAATTTTACCATCTTTATAGATTTCGGCACTATCTGCAAAATCTGCGGTCGAAAAACGAAGGTTTGGCATGTGATCTACTAAAATATCGCAGAGTTTTCTATTAGCAGGATTTTTAATGTTACTCGGGAACATACTGGTTTGTGTCAGTATCGTTAAAACATTGTTCAGTTTGTCTATCGGTTCCAGTCCGCCACCAACATCACTACCAATAATAATATCAGCACCCATTTGTTTGGCAACATCTGTAGGGAAATTATTCAAAACCCCTCCATCAACCAAAACTGTTTTTTCGTATGACATAGGTTTAAAAATAGCCGGTAATGACATACTGGCTCTCATGGCATAAGCTAAGCTTCCTTTGCTTAAAATAACCTCTTTTCCTTCAGACAAATCGGTAGCCATGGCTCTAAACGGAATAGGCAGGCTGTCAAAATCTCTAATGTTATATACCGGATACGTGAGTTCAGAAAGATATTCTCTTAAATTTTGGTCATTTAATAAAGAGCCAATACTGTTAAGTTTTTTGTTTTTAATCCCAATTCCGACTAAATACCGCTGAAACTCTCTTTTTTCTTCTACGCTTACAGATTGCAGCGATTGACCTCCGCCAAGTAACTTATCCCAATTAATGTTTTTGGTTAGTTTTTCTATGCTGTCACCAGAATATCCCATGGCGTACAAACCGCCTATAATACTTCCCATACTGTTACCCACAATAAGGTCCGGAACGATATGAAGAGAATCCAGTTTTTGCAAAAGCGGAATGTGTGCAATTCCTTTTGCACCGCCACCACTTAACACTAAAACAACTTTAGGCTTTTTTTCCTGCGAAAAAATTACGTGCGGAAGACACAACAAAAACAATAAGACGAATAAATAAGATGTTTTTTTCAAGAGTACAGTTTTTATGTAGTTGAGAAATAGTAACTTATTCTGATTCTTAAAATTAAGGAGTTATTCTTTAAAAAGTATGTTTTTTATAGAAATCTTTTTTTGTCCGGAAATAAGTCTCTCATTTTTAAAAACAAAACCCGACAAGTTTTAAAAACCTGTCGGGTTTGATATGTAATTAAAGAAATCTAAAATCAGAAATCTTCAATCTAAAATTTACTAGTATCTGTAGTATTCTGGTTTGAATGGACCTTCAACCGGAACACCAATATAAGCAGCCTGATCGTCACGTAAAGTTTCCAATTCAACTCCTAATTTAGCTAAGTGCAAAGCAGCAACTTTTTCATCTAAATGTTTTGGTAACATATAAACGTCGTTGTTGTAAGCAGCGCTGTTGTTCCATAATTCGATTTGAGCTAAAGTTTGGTTTGTAAATGAGTTACTCATTACAAAACTTGGGTGACCTGTAGCACAACCAAGGTTTACTAAACGACCTTCAGCAAGAATGATGATATCTTTTCCAGCGATAGTATATTTGTCAACTTGTGGTTTGATTTCGATTTTAGATGCACCGTGGTTTTTGTTCAACCAAGCCATATCAATTTCGTTATCAAAGTGACCAATGTTACAAACAACAGTTTTGTCTTTCATTTGCTCGAAGTGCTCTCCAAGAACGATATCTTTATTTCCTGTAGTTGTAATGATGATATCAGCATTAGCAATTACAGTGTTTAATTTTTTAACCTCGTAACCGTCCATTGCAGCTTGTAAAGCACAAATTGGATCGATTTCAGTAACAGTTACAATAGATCCAGCACCTCTAAAAGAAGCAGCAGTTCCTTTTCCAACATCACCGTATCCACAAACGATAACTCTTTTTCCAGCTAACATTAAGTCAGTTGCACGACGTACAGCATCTACAGCAGATTCTTTACATCCGTATTTGTTATCAAATTTAGATTTAGTAACAGAGTCGTTAATGTTGATTGCAGGCATTGGTAAAGTTCCCGCTTTTACTCTTTCGTAAAGTCTGTGAACTCCAGTTGTAGTTTCTTCAGATAATCCTTTGATTCCAGGAATCAATTCTGGGAAACGATCAATAACCATATTAGTTAAATCTCCACCATCATCAAGAATCATGTTCAATGGTTTTCTGTCTTCACCAAAGAATAAAGTTTGCTCAATACACCAGTCAAATGATTGCTCATCAAGACCTTTCCAAGCATAAACCTGAATTCCAGCAGCAGCAATAGCAGCAGCAGCCTGATCCTGAGTAGAGAAAATGTTACAAGAAGACCAAGTAACCTCTGCACCAAGAGCGATTAAAGTTTCGATTAAAACTGCAGTCTGGATCGTCATGTGTAAACATCCAGCGATACGAGCACCTTTTAGAGGTTGTTCGTCTTTATATTCAGCGCGAAGTGCCATTAAACCTGGCATTTCAGCTTCAGCCAATTCAATTTCTTTTCTTCCCCAAGCCGCTAGAGAGATGTCTTTTACTTTGAAAGCCACAAAAGGCGTAGTTGTAGTACTCATTTATAGTATATTTGTATATTGTAAAATTTTTGCAAATTTACGGAATAGGTTTTTAATTTTGACTACTTTCTATAAGATTTGTGAAATGTTTAATTTCTTAATCTTTTGAACTTTAGCTAAATAATTTACTTGTTGTAAGATGATTTTGAAAATAAGGAGCTATTTCCTGCTGTCCGCTATATCTTTTCCTTGCTAAAGGAGCAAGAAAAAGGATGCCGCTCCCATCAGGGCTAGAAACACGAGACGTTAAATAAGAAGTTTCGTTTTCAAATCAGGAAAATAATTCATAACTTAAAACTCATAATTCATAATTAAAAAGCAATGCCTTTATTTCAAACCATACAATTCAACGAAACTACCAAAATCTTAATTTGGCACATAACAGAATCTTTTGAAGAGTTATTGAGCAAGGTAGTTTTGAAAGAAAAAACGCAGCAAAGACTTAACGGAATGAAGTCGCAAATGCACCAGCGTGCCTTTTTGAGCGTTCGTATGCTAATACAGGAAATGGGTTTTACAGATCATGAAATGCATTATGACGAATTTGGAAAACCTTATTTTAATTGTCATAATCATATTTCGATTACACATTCGCACGATTTTGCCGCCATTATCATTAGCGACGAAACTGTAGGAATAGACATGGAATTACAACGCGAAAAAATCTTAAGAATCGCCGATAAATTTGTTGATACCGAAACCAGTTATTTAAATACTCAAAATACTCCCGATTACATCAAGGAATTAACCGTAATTTGGGGAGCAAAAGAAGCCATCTTTAAAATCAGAAACGAAAAAGGAATCAGCTTTAAAGATCATATCAGGGTAAATGTTTTTTCGTTAGATCAAAATCTAACAGAGGCTAGTTTGCATTTTAATGATCTTGTAGTAGATTTTGATGTGCATTATAAAGAAATAAAATCAAACACTTCAGGGCAGGATTTTACTTTGGTTTATGCTTTTGAGAAGTGATTTTTAGTCACAGTATTCAGTGGCAGTTTTCAGTGAATGCGACAATTTTTTCATTTCGATTTCTATAATAAAAATCAAAATTGAGAAATAGTTCCGGAGGAACGAAATATATTGTAGGGATGGATTTTAATCCATCCTGCGAAATGTAACCACGATTTTGTCATTGCGAGGAACGAAGCAATCTCACCTGCTAAATCAATCAGAGTGAGGTTGCTTCGTTCCTCGCAATGACAGCAGAATAATTAAATCTCACTTTCTTTTTGTCTGTGCTTAAACATACTCATGTATAAAAAAGTACTCATTTTACGGGCACGTCTTTTTAATGTTTCTACGTTTTCGCCTTCAAAATGTTCGTCTAAAGTCTGGAACCAATAGTTAAGCCAGATGCCAAATTCATTCGACGTAATTTTTTCATTAAAATGCTCGTCTACTTCATTGTGCGCTACATGCGGATCGCCTTTGTATTTTTTCACGGCAAACAAATTCGTTTCCCAAAAATCCGTTAGTTTTTCCAGGTGATGGTCCCAATCGGTTATTATTTCATTAAAATAAAAGCCGATTTCTTTATCGGCTCTTATTTTATCATAGAACTGATGTACCAAAAAAGAAACATCAGCTCTATTTTCTATTTGTTTTCTCATACTATAAAGTTGTTCAGGATGATCAGTAAAATACTTAGTATAACGCTGGTAAGAATAAAGTTAAAAACTACTTTGTGTTTCATTTGCGCCAGGATAGAAGTATTGGCCAATATACAAGCCAAAACAATCACACCCAATTGCAGCATTTGACCAATAGAGGTTCCGTGAGATAGAATATACATAGCTGCAGCTGCACCTAAACAGCTTTGACCAATGACAGCCATTGTTGCAGAACCAATATAATTTTTATTGAAATTTTCGAATGTTGTTTGATAAAGTGTCATAATATTTGTTTTTAGAGTAACAAAGGTACAGGCACTTTAGAGCTTGTATTTATGATTAAAATCATAAAACAAGAACTTTTTTATCGGTATACTTTTCTGTTTATAATTTTTAGAACGCCCTTTTTTTCTAATGCTTTTATGGTTCTAATTACGGTTTCTACCCGCAAACCGGTTAAATCTCCTATTTGCTGTCTGGTAAAATTGATGAGGTATCCGTTTTCTTCTTTTTTAAAATTAAAATAAGCAATTCCGTGATCAATTAGTTTTAGAATGCGATGTTCCGGTTCCTGTGTAGACATTTCTGCCGCCATAACCGATTTATAATACAATCGCTGCGCTAAATTCTCGATTATTTTAATGCTAACGGCTGCATTTTCTTGCAGCAACTTCATAAAGTTATCTTTGGGCAGTAAAAGAATTTCGGCATCTTCTACGGCAATTGCATTCGCAGGATAATTTTGGTTCAGGAATAAAGGAGGTTCGCCAAAAGATTGTTCTTTATAAAAAATACCCTGAATAAATTCGCGGCCTTCATCATTATAATTGCTCATTTTTACTTCGCCGGAAATGATCTGATAATAATGTGTAGGAAGATTGCCTTCTTCGAAAATGAAATCATTTTTATCGAAAGTTTTTTTCAACGCACCATATTTTTCCAGCAGATCAATTGCAATCATAATTTTGTTTTAGGTATAACACAAATATAATTCATTCAAAATAGTTCTTCTACATTAAAAAACTTTTACTTTTACGCCCGTTATGAGACAAAAAATACCCAATATACGCCAGCAGATTCTGGAAGCTAAAAGTAACGGACAAAAATTGCTGGCCATACTTTTGGATCCTGATAAAATTGTTTGGGAAAATTTAGATCATTTATTGCTTAAAATAAATCAATCTCCTGCAACACATATTTTTGTGGGAGGAAGTATTGTAGAATCGACAATTTTAGAAGATTTAATTGCAGCATTAAAACAAAAAACAAAATTGCCTGTGGTAATATTTCCGGGCAATCCGTCGCAGATTTCACCTCAGGCCGATGCTATTTTATTTTTGTCTTTATTATCCGGTCGTAACCCGGATTATTTGATAGAATATCAGGTTCAGGCAGCGCCAATTCTTAAAAAGACAAATCTTGAAGTTATTTCTACAGGATATATTTTGATCGAAAGCGGTAATGAAACTGCCGTAGCACGAGTAAGCAAAACAAAACCATTAAACAGAGAAAATTTTGATTTGGTTTTAGCCACTGCACAAGCGGGAGAAATGCTGGGCAACCAGTTGATCTATTTAGAAGCCGGAAGCGGAGCAAAGCAACCCGTTCCGCTGGAAATGATACAGTTAATAACTCAAAATGTTGATATTCCTATTATTGTTGGAGGAGGAATTGTAGATTTGCACGGAATTCAAAATGCGTACAAAGCCGGTGCAGATTTAGTAGTTATTGGAACTGCTTTTGAAAACGACAGTCACTTTTTTGAATCATAAATTAAGAACAACCAAAAACAACCATCCAAAATGATAGATTTTTTTCTTGAAAGTTACAAAAACGCTCCTCTTTGGCATATTGCCCTTGAATTTTTGGTTTTTGTTTGTGGGATTTTGAGTGTTTGGTTTGCAAAAAAAGAAAACATTTGGGTATATCCAACAGGTTTAATCGCAACCGTAATTTCGGTATATCTGTTATACATTGCCGGATATATTGGCGATATGATTATTAATGGGTATTTCTCTATCATGAGTATCTACGGTTGGTATGTTTGGGCAAAAGGAGGAACCGTAGAAGATAATTTGCCTATTACGAGAACGAATGTTAATGAAAAAATAATTGGAGTTATACTATTTTTTGTAACTGTTTTTGTAGTTTTCGGAATTTATAAATATTTTGATTACGAGATACATAATGACAATTATGTCGACATGATTTCGTCTGGAATATTTTTTGCAGGAATGTGGTACATGGCCAGAAAAAAGATCGAAAACTGGACACTTTGGATCATTGGCGATATTATTGTAGTGCCTCTTTATGCCTATCGCGGTTTAGGGATGTTGTCGTTACAATATTTAATTTTTACAATTTTAGCTATTTCAGCTTATTTAGAATGGAGAAAAATCTTAGACAGCAAAAAACAGCTATCATAAAAATTGCTTTATTTGGCCCTGAAAGTACAGGGAAAACCACATTGGCAAAACAACTTGCAGACTATTACGAAACCGAATGGGTTCCTGAATTCGCACGCGATTATTTACAGGAAAAATGGGAAGAGAACCAGCACATTTGTGTTGCCGATGATATGTTGCCTATTGCATACGGACAAGTTGCATTAGAAAATAAAAAACTGGCTTCAGCAAAAAAGTATTTGTTTTCTGATACTAATTTGATGGTGACCAAAGTTTTTTCTGAAATGTATTATGATTTTTGTGATCCGCTTTTAAA
The DNA here is from genome assembly GCF_902804475.1 of Flavobacterium bizetiae. Classification (GTDB taxonomy): domain Bacteria; phylum Bacteroidota; class Bacteroidia; order Flavobacteriales; family Flavobacteriaceae; genus Flavobacterium; species Flavobacterium bizetiae. The sequence goes on along the minus strand of NZ_CADCSU010000032.1, from coordinate 70,186 downwards.
CGAAGCGGCATTAGAACATGATTACGATTTATTTTTCCTTACTGATATAGACGTTCCTTGGGAGAAAGATGATATTAGAGATACTCCTGACGGAAGAGAATCTGTGTTTTCTGTATTCAAACAAACTTTAATTGATACCAAAAAGCCTTTTATAACACTTTCTGGTAATAAAGAAAGCCGTTTGGCTAAGGCAACTTCAATAATTGATGCTTTATCGATCGCAAAACAGCACGGTTTTTCATCAGCTGATTTTGTGCAGATATACAATCACGGAATTTCGTTTGATAAAATTCTAAAACAACTTGAAATTTTTAAGAACGGAATTTTAAAAAGCAATTTAATAAGTCCCGCTACAATTAATAACGGAATTTTAAGTCTCTCAGAAGCTGAATTTGAAGAAAGAGCCAATTTTTTTGATCTTCAAAAAGAAAAATTAAAACTAAAAAAGTTTGTTCCGGCATCGGGCGCGGCAAGCAGAATGTTTAAGTTTTTAAGTGCTTTTTTGAATGATTTTGACATTAAAAAAGAAACAATAAACGCTTATATCAACAGAAAAAAAGACAGTGATTTGTCTATTTTTATTGTGGCAATGGATAAGTTTCCGTTCTTTAAATCAGTAGACCAAAAGCTTAAAGAGGTTTATCCTGATTTTGAAACTTTAGACCGTGATTATAAAAATTATTATTTCGTAAAAATATTACTGGATCCTGATTATTTTGATTTTGCAAACAAGCCTAAAGCAGTTTTGCCATTTCATCAATATAAAACTCATATCGCAAACCCAATAGAAGAACATTTGAACGAATGCGTACATTATGCTTCTTCTAATCAGGTTTCTAATTTGCATTTTACCGTTTCTGAAATTCATCAAAATTTATTTGAAAATGAAGTTGAGGTACTTAAGGAAAAAGTTGAGGCAGACTCAGGAGTTGAAATAGCGATTAGTTATTCGTACCAAAACAAAAGCACAGATTCTATTTGTGTAGATGCTAAAAATATTCCTATTAGAGATAAAAACAATAATTTGGTTTTTAGACCAGGAGGACATGGCGCATTAATCGAGAACTTAAAAGAACTCGATTCGGATGTTATTTTTATAAAGAACATCGATAATGTAATTCAAAATCATATTGATACAATTGCATTATATAAAAAAGCTCTGGCAGGAGTTTTAATAAAAGTACAGCAAAAGGTTTTTGGCTATTTAAATGCAATTGAACAAAGGGAAATTAAAGAAGAAAACATCGAAGAAATGGTTGCTTTTTTAATGCAAAAACTCAATATCGAATTAAGCAGCGATTTTAATAAGTTTACTTTCGAAAATAAAGTCAATAAAATCAAAGAACTATTAGACAGGCCAATTCGTGTTTGCGGAATGGTAAAAAATGAAGGAGAACCTGGCGGAGGACCATTTTGGGTAAGAAATGATAAAGGGGCTGTTTCGTTGCAGATTGTAGAAACATCTCAAGTAGATTTAGCCAATAAAAAACAAACAGAAATTCTTGCTGAAGCCACTCATTTTAATCCTGTTGATTTGGTTTGCGGGATTAAAAATTATAAAAATGAAAAGTTTGATTTACTGCAATTTGTAGATCAAAAAGCAGGTTTTATAGTCGAGAAAAGTGTCGACGGAAAAATAGTTAAGAGCTACGAATTACCGGGCTTATGGAATGGCGCAATGGCAAACTGGTTGACTATATTTGTAGCAGTACCTTTAATTACTTTTAATCCGGTAAAAACAGTAAACGATTTATTAAAAGCAGCACATCAACCGCAATAATGGATAGCGAAAAAATCATATCAGAGTTAAGTTTTAAAGCTGTTCGAAGTAGTGGTGCGGGCGGACAAAATGTAAACAAAGTATCATCAAAAGTCGTTTTGACTTTTGATCTGAATACTTCTCAGGCTTTATCTGAAGAAGAGAAATTGCTTTTGCTAACGAATATTGCACCACGTTTAACCACAGAAAATATCTTAATTTTAAATTGTGACGAAGACAGAAGTCAGCTTAAAAACAAAGATATCGTGATAAAACGTTTCCTGGAGATTATCAAAAAAGGATTGTTTGTGCCTAAAATTCGAAAAGCAACCAAGATTCCAAAGTCGGTGATTAAAAAAAGAATCAAAGACAAAAAGAATATTTCTGAAAGAAAACAATCTCGAAGAAAGCCGGATTTGGATTAAAATTCCAATTTATAAATTCCAAATTCCAAAAGGCTCACCTGAAGCGGGCTTCAATTGGAATTTGGAATTTATTTTTTGCAGTTTAAAATTGAAGATTTGTAAGTTTTGGAATTTGGAATTTAATTTTTGGAATTTGTTTTTTAACACTACATTTGCACTGTCTCAAAGGGGTGCTCTAAATAACGAGCTGAGATCATACCCAAAGAACCTGAGCGAGTAATGTTGCTAAGGGAAAAAACGACAATTTTAGCGTGCACACTATATTTTGTCGTGAAACATTTTATTAATTTAACAAAGAATAATTCCCCCTTTTATTCGTAATTCTTTACGAATGAAAACTATTTTTAAAGGTACTTTCAAAGGTACAATGGTACAAAGGTACAAAGGTTCAAAGCTTACTCAAAAGTCTATTTTCTTTATTCTATTCTCTTTATTCTATTCTCTTTACTCTTTCGCACAGGAACAAGATTCAACCAAAGTCAACAAGCTTGATGATGTGTTAGTTTCGGCAGTTCGTGTTACTACAAAAACTCCGGTTACGTTTAGTAATATGGATAAAAAAGAAATTAAATTTAGAAACTTAGGACAGGATATTCCTGTTTTAATGAATTATCTGCCATCTGTAGTAACAACTTCTGATGCAGGAGGCGGAATAGGTTATACAGGAATCAGAGTACGTGGTAGCGATGCTACAAGGGTAAACGTAACCATCAACGGAATTCCGTATAATGATGCTGAAAGCCAGGGAACTTTTTGGGTAAACATGCCCGATTTTGCTTCTTCTGTAGAAAGTCTGCAATTGCAACGTGGAGTAGGAACTTCTACTAACGGATCTTCTGCTTTTGGTGCAAGTTTAAACATGCTTACCGATAATTATGCATCAAAACCAACGGGAGAAATTTCGAGTTCTTACGGAAGTTTCAATTCAAATAAAAATACCGTAAAATTCAGTACAGGTTTGTTAAATGATCATTTTGAATTGGCTGGACGTTTGTCAACTATTAAATCTGATGGTTATATCGATCGCGGAAGTTCAGATCTTAAATCTTATTTTCTTCAGGGAACTTATGTGGGTAAAACAACTTTAATTAAAGCATTGGTTTTTGGAGGAACAGAAGAAACTTACCAATCCTGGAACGGAATTGATGGCGAAACTTTAAATTCAAACCGTACCTATAATTCAGCAGGTAAGTATAAAGATGAAGCAGGAAATGTTCATTTTTATAATAATGAAACGGATAACTATAAACAAAATCATTACCAATTGCATTGGAGTGAATCTTGGTCTGATAAATGGAGCAGCAACTTCGCTTTGCATTATACAAAAGGACTGGGATATTACGAAAATTATAAATACGATGAGCCAATTGCAGGATATGGACCAATTCTGCCAACAAAAATGGTAGAGAATGATTTAGGAGAACTAGTTCCCGGAACTGATTTAATTCGTCAGAAATGGCTAGATAATAATTTCTACGGAACTACTTTTTCAGTGAAATACAAAGAGGAGAAACTTGATGCTATTCTTGGTGGTGGCTGGAACAAATATGAAGGAGATCATTATGGTAAAGTAATTTGGGCTAGAAATTCAGGGCCTTCAGAATTAGGAGATCATTATTACGATGATTACTCATCAAAAACAGACGGAAATATTTTCGCAAAAGCAAATTATCAGTTGACAGAAAAACTAAGCTTTTATGGTGATTTACAATACCGAAGAGTGCAATACAAAGCAAATTCAAAAGAAACAGGTCTGGTAAATGATACTTTCAATTTCTTTAATCCAAAAGCAGGTTTAAACTACGAAATCGATCAAAAAAGTACGCTTTATTTTTCTTATGCACGTGCCAATCGTGAACCTAACAGAACCGATTACGAAGGTGGAAACGTAAAACCTGAGAAATTAAATGATTTTGAATTAGGATGGAGATTCAATTCAGAAAAATTCCAATTGAATTCTAACTTCTATTATATGGGATATAAAGATCAATTGATTTTAACCGGAAGATTAGATGATGTTGGAGCGCCAATTCGTGCGAATACTGAAAAAAGTTACCGTTTAGGTTTTGAAGTTGATGCCACAATTAAACTTTCGGAGAAATTTATTCTTAGACCCAACTTTACTTTAAGCAGCAATAAAAATGTTGATTTAGCGGTTGAAGGACAGTATTACGGAACGACTAAAATTGCATATTCTCCGGAGATTATTGCAGGAAATATAATTGTTTACAGCCCTTTAGAAAGTCTACACATTTCGCTATTGCAGAAATATGTTGGCGAGCAATACATGAACAATATCGAATTGCCTTCAGCAAAATTGGCAGATTATTTTGTAAATGATTTGAATGTATCTTACGAAATAAAACCAAAATCTGTTTTTAAATCCATTACAATTACTGGTTTGGTAAATAATATTCTGGATAAAAAATATGTTTCAAACGGAGCCATGTGGGATATCTATCCGTATTATTATCCTCAGGCGGGAATTAATTTCTTAGCCGGATTGACATTGAAATTCTAATACTTCTCAAAATAAAAAAAGCCTGAAAATTTACACTTTCAGGCTTTTTTTATTAATTATAAACGTGAATGACGCTTCCGCCTACTTCAACGCGATATTGTTTTAGTGGATATTCTTTTCCTCCAAGTCCAGTAAATAAACTGTACTCTGTTTTATCACAGGAACAAACAGCATTAATACCATTAATTGTCATAGCAATACATGAAGTAACAACCTGATTAGGACAAGCAGCATCAAATGCATTATAGCCGCTTCCTGTATTAAAAATAATAATTCCTTTTGCTCCGTAATTAGGAACAATAATACCGTTACTTGCAAACTTAAGATTTGAATACGCCGGTAAGTTCATATCAACTGTCAGGTTAACAGGATAACTTGGTATGTTTGGGTTTTTGTTGCTAACGCCATTATCGCTACAAGAGAAGAGGATAGAAACAAACGCAATTAAGATCCAGAATTTTTTCATTATTTTAATAAGAATTAGTGAAACAAAAATAATTTATTTAGATTTGATTTTTATATGATTAACATATAATTATGTACTATAAAAAATAATAGTATATTTGTAATACAAAATCCCGTCCCGATGGGATTTTTTGTATTTATATAAACGACGAAGTTATGAGTAAAGTATCTTATTATACAGCAGAAGGATTAAAAAAATTAAAAGATGAGTTGGAGCATTTAAAAAGTGTAATGCGTCCAAAGGCATCTCAAGATATAGCAGAAGCAAGAGACAAAGGTGATTTATCTGAAAACGCCGAATATGATGCCGCAAAAGAAGCACAAGGTTTACTTGAAATGAGAATTTCTAAACTTGAAGAAGTGTATTCTAATGCAAGATTAATAGACGAATCTCAATTAGATGTTTCGAAAGCGTTGGTACTTTCTAATGTAAAAATTAAAAACCAAAGCAACGGAATGGAAATGAAATATACGCTTGTTGCAGAAAGTGAAGCAGATTTAAAAACAGGAAAAATCTCTGTAACATCTCCTATTGGAAAAGGTTTACTAGGAAAATCTGTTGGAGAAGTAGCTGAAATTACAGTACCAAACGGAGTTTTGAAATTCGAAATCCTTGAAATTACAAGAGACTAAGTCCTTGCGGGGAACGAAGCAATCTCACTATTAAGATTTTAATCGGTTAAAAACGATTAAACGATTCACCAAATTAACGATTACAAGATGTCAATATTCACTAAAATAGTAAACGGAGAAATTCCTGCATACAAAATCGCTGAAGACGATAATTTTTTGGCTTTTTTAGATGTAAATCCAAATGCAAAAGGACACACACTTTGTATTCCTAAACAAGAAATCGATAAGATTTTTGATATGGATGATGAGTTGTATTTAGGTTTAATGAAGTTTTCTAAGAAAATTGCAATCGCTTTAGAAAAAACTGTTCCTTGCAAAAGAGTAGGTATAGCCGTTGTAGGATTAGAAGTACCTCATGCGCACGTACATTTAATTCCGCTAAACGAAATGGATGAAATGCGTTTTCATAATAAAGTAAAACTTTCTAAAGAAGAGTTTGAAGCTTTGGCTAAAAGTATTCAGGCGAATTTATAGTTAATAATAATTGTTTTGACGGATGTCAGGCTGAGCGAAGTCGAAGCCAGGTCCTGATTGAATATAAAGGGTTTCGACTTCGCTCAACCTGACAAAATGTTCAGAAATAAAAAAACATTAAAAGTGTAGTAAAGTAATTTTTGCTACACTTTTTTATTTAGAGAAATCTGAAATGTAGTTCCTTTTCCAATTTCAGAATGTAAAACTTTTATTTTGCCGCTATGATATTCCTCAACGATTCGTTTGGTTAAAGAAAGTCCCAATCCCCAACCGCGTTTTTTAGTTGTAAAACCAGGTTCGAAAATGGTTTTAAACTGGTTTTTAGCAATTCCTGTTCCCGAATCCTTTACGTTTATTTTTACATGATGTGCATCTTGTTCAATTCGAAGATCTAAGCTGCCTTTTCCCTTCATGGCATCAATAGCATTTTTGACTAAATTTTCGATCGTCCAGCTGTGCAGCGTTGGATTTATCATGACTAAAATAGGTTCTTTTGGAGCATTATAGGAAAAAGTAACCTGTTTAGAAAAACGGGATTGCAAGTATTCATAAGTACGCAATGTTTCCGTAATAATATCATGTTGTTCTAAAACAGGAACCGATCCAATTTTAGAAAAACGATCCGTAATGGTTTGCAATCGCTCGATATCTTTTTCTATTTCAGTCGTTATAGACTGATCAATTTCTTCTGTTTTTAATATTTCGACCCAGCCAATTAAAGAAGATAAAGGCGTCCCAATTTGATGTGCGGTTTCTTTGGCCATTCCCGCCCAGAGTTTATTTTGGGTTGCCATTTTGTTACTTCTGTAAAAGTTATAAATCAGAGCGCCAAACAAAAAGATAATCAGTAATAAAGCTACCGGATAGTACTTGAGTTTGTTAAGTAATGCCGAGTTTCCGTAATAAACTTCCTGATGTTTTCCCGGTGCGTATTCGATTATGATGGGCTCATTTTCGCTTTTTAAACTATTCAGGTAAGACATTGATTTCTTTTTGTCTGCCAGAACTTCTTCAGGAACATTTACAGAACTAATCACTTTGTTATACATGGTAAGCATAACAGGAACCGAAGTGTTGTTGTTTAAAATATCGAGAGGTAAATCTAAATCAGTATTTTCATCTGCGTTAACCAATGTCTTTTGCGCATTCGCCCAAAGATTCATCTTTAGTCTTTCTTCGTTTTTAAAAATTTGAAAAAAAGTATAAGTGTTCCAAAGAATCAACGAAATGATTAAAAAGGAAATAAAAATAATAATCCAACGGGTTGTATTTCTTCTTTCGGAAAAAGACATAAATATTTTTTTGTGGTATAAATATAACGAAATAAACACATTTAATATTTTATAAACAGCTAAAGATTTTTTGTTTTTAAATCTAAAACTATTTCTTTTGAATAAACCATTTCTCTACTTTTGCAGTTACCAAAATGAGATTTGGTAAAAAAGAAAATTCTATGATTAGTATCGATCCTAAAGAAATACCAACGGCAAAACTGCAGGGTTATTTGCAAAGTGCTGTAGGGCCAAGGCCTATTGCATTTGCAAGTACCATTAGTACAAAAGGAATCCCGAATTTGTCGCCATTTAGTTTCTTTAATGTGTTCAGTGCCAATCCGCCAATTTTGGTTTTTTCGCCGGCACGTCGTGTACGTGATAATACTGTAAAACATACCTTAATCAATGCAGAGGCGACCCGCGAAGTGGTGATTAATGTTGTCAATTATGATATTGTACAGCAAACCTCATTGGCAAGTACAGAATATGGAGAAGGGGTAAACGAATTTATCAAAGCAGGATTAACACAAATCCCTTCGGATTTTGTTAAACCTTATCGCGTAAAAGAGTCGCCGGTGCAGTTTGAATGCAAAGTCACGCAGATTATTCCGTTAGGAAATCAGGGCGGAGCAGGGAATTTGATTCTTTGTGAAGTAGTAAAAATTCACATTCACGAAGCTATTTTAGATGAAAACGGAGCCATCGATCAGCATAAAATTGATCTGGTTTCGAGATTAGGAAGTAACTGGTATTCAAGATCGAATGAAGGACTTTTTGAAGTGCCAAAACCCTTAACAACGCTGGGGGTTGGAGTAGATGTGATCCCGAATCATATTAGGCAAAGTCCCGTTTTTAACGGAAATGACCTGGGTAAATTAGGTAACATTGAAGCCTTGCCTACAACGGAAGAAGTTAGTATATTTGTGAAAGAAAACTTTTCAGTAAAAGGAGTATTAAGTTCCGATGATCAGGAAAAGGTGCACTTAGAAGCGAAAAAATATCTCAATAAAGATGATATTTCATCGGCATGGAAAGTGCTTTTAGCAAAGAAATAGAGAAAAGAAACAATAATTAATATAGAAGAAGATGGAAGTTACAGGAAAAGTAAAAGTGGTTAACCCAGAGCAACAAGTTAGTGCTGCATTCAAAAAAAGAGAGTTGGTTGTTACCACAGATGAGCAGTATCCACAGCATATTTTGATCGAATTTACACAAGATAAATGCGATTTATTAAGTAGCTACAAGCAAGGTGAGGCCGTAAAAGTTTCTATCAATTTAAGAGGAAGAGAATGGGTTAATCCACAAGGAGAAACCAGATATTTCAATAGTATTCAAGGTTGGAGAATCGAAAGATTAGCACCAGAAGGTCCTGGACAAACTCCAGCTATGCCAGCTGCAGAAGCTTTTGCTCCGGCAACTAACTTAAACGAAGACGAACCAGACGATTTACCGTTCTAAAAGTTTAAAATTCAAAAAATAAATTCCAAATTCCAATTCATAAATATGCAATTGGGGTTTGGAATTTTTTGTATTGAAGACTCAACGCATTTTATGTCATTCCGAAGAATGAGGAATCTTCGTTTACAGCATCCGCAATGTTTGATGCAATGTTGTCATTTCGAGGAACGAGAAATCACACACGAAAATCGTCAAAAAATATCGATAATTGTGAGCAACTAGTGCGATTTCTCCCTTCGGTCGAAATGACAAGATTGTGTACATAAACCTTTGTCAAAGTTCAAAACTTTGACAAAGGTTTACTCAACGCTTGGAATTTGGAATTTAAAAATTTTGGAATTTAAAAAATGTACTACGTATTCAACGATTTATTTTTTCCTCCGGTTTCAGAGTCTGATGAAGAAGGAATTTTGGCCATTGGTGGCGACTTAGATCCGGAACGATTGAAGTTGGCTTACAAAAGCGGAATTTTTCCTTGGTTTAATGAAGGAGATCCAATTCTTTGGTGGTCACCGGATCCAAGAATGGTTTTGTTTCTGGATGAATTGATTGTGTCTAAAAGTATGCGTAATATCCTGAATAGAAATCAGTTTAAAGTTACGTTTAATCAAAACTTTGCGGCTGTTATTTCGAATTGCCAGAATATAAAACGTGATGGTCAGAACGGAACCTGGATTTCAAACGAAATGATTGATGCTTATTGTAAACTGAACGAACAGGGAATTGCAAAGTCTGTTGAGGTTTGGCAAGATGAGGTTCTTGTTGGAGGTTTGTACGGAATAGATTTAGGCCATGTTTTTTGTGGAGAAAGTATGTTTTCAAAAGTGTCAAATGCTTCAAAAGTAGCTTTTATTGCTTTGGTTAATCATCTAAAAAAAGAAAATTATAAACTTTTAGATTGTCAGGTTTATAATCCGCATTTAGAAAGTTTAGGTTGCCGCGAAATCGATCGTGAAGAATTTATGTCTATTATAGAAAATAAGGAATAATGAGCGCAGTTTACAGTGTAAAAGAAATTTATATCTACCCAATAAAAAGTCTGGCCGGAATTAGCTGTCAAAATGCTTTAGCCGAAGAAATGGGATTCGAAAATGACCGCAGATGGATGTTGATCGATGCTGAAGATCAAATGATAACGCAAAGAGAACATCGCATTATGAGTCAGTTTTATCCGCAAATTTCAGACGGAAAAATCAGTATTACTTTTCAGGATCAAAAGCATGAATTTTCTATTGAGGAACATTTAGAAAATTCTATAGCAGTGAATGTCTGGGATGATAAAAGTGAAGTTATAGAAGTAAATAAATCCACTTCTAAATGGTTTAGCCAACATTTAGGTTTTGAATGTAAATTGGTTAAAATCATTAAAAACGGAGATCGCAAACACGAAAGTTCGAAACTAAAAGAAACCTTCAATGTAAGTCTTGCCGATGGTTATCCGTATTTAATGATAGGAAGTCAAAGTTTAGATTTTCTAAATGAAAAATTAACGGATAAAATTACCGTTTTAAGATTCCGTCCTAACATCGTAATCAGTAGTCAAAGTCCGCATGAAGAAGATGATTTTACAACTTTTAAAATAGGAGAAGTTCAGTTTAAAAACATAAAACCCTGCGGAAGATGCATTATGGTGAATAATGATCCTGACAATGGTAAATTAAAAAAAGAACCTCTGAAAACCTTAAGTAAATACAGAAATGTAAACAATTCAGTTCTATTCGGGACCAATATTGTGAGTTTAAATTCAGGAATTATTAATGTTGGGGATGAAATTGTTATCTAGAAATTCAGTTTTGTAAAGTTCCAGTTTAAGGTATTAAAAAGCACCAATTCATTTTTTAAAGTAGGTAAATCCAGAATTAATTTAAGGGTTTCGTGCGCCATCATAGTACCAATCATGCCAGGTAAGGTTCCTAAAACGCCATTTAAATTACAATTCGGGACATCTTTTGGATCTGGCATTTCGGGAAATAAATCACGTAAATTTTTACTTCCGTTATGATTGAAAACGGCAACCTGTCCTTCAAATTTTAAAATACTTCCGTAAACTAACGGTTTTTGTAAAGTCACACAAGTATCGTTAACCAAATAACGGGTGGTGAAATTATCGCAACCATCTACCACAATATCATATTGTTCAATGATTTTTGATGCATTTTCTAAAGTCAGTTTTTCAGTAATAGCTTCCACTTTTATCAAGGGATTTAATTCTGAAAGAACTTCTTTGGCAACAACAGCTTTCAGTTGACCAATTTCATTTTCGGTATATAAAATCTGACGATGCAAATTGTGAATTTCGATCCTATCAAAATCAATAATGCCAATACAACCAACTCCGGCAGTCGAAATATATTGCAAAATCGGACAGCCTAAACCTCCGGCACCAATAACCAAAACTTTAGCTTTTTTTAGTTTTTCCTGTCCTTCGTCACCAATTTCGGGTAGAATAGTTTGTCTGTTATAGCGGAGGAATTCTTGTATAATACTCATTTTGTAATTTTAGATTGTTGATTTTAGATTTTAGATTGTTGAAATAGGATTAAAAAAATCAGAAATCTAAAATCTAAAATTTGAAATAAAATTTCTGTCCCAATCTTTCCAAACAGGTTCATAGCCTGAGTTTGTTATAATTTGGGCAATTTCTTTTGCAGAACGTTCATCACTGATTTCAAATTGTTCCAAAGATTGCGGATCAACGACATAACCACCCGGATTGGTTTTAGAACCCGCGCTCATACTTGTAACGCCAATTGGAATAATATTGTTTCTGAATTTCTCATTTTCACGGGTCGAAATAGAGATTTCAAGATCTTCATTCCATAAACGATATGCGCAAATAAGTTGGGTCAGATCTTTATCATCCATAATAAAATTAGGTTCGATAATGCCTTCGGCAGGACGTAATCTGGGGAAAGAAACAGAATATTTCGTTTGCCAATATTTCTTCTGAAGATAATCCAGATGCAAAGCATTAAAAAAACTATCTGTTCGCCAGTCTTCCAATCCTAATAAAACGCCCAAACCTATTTTGTGAATTCCAGCTGTTCCAATTCTGTCAGGCGTTTCTAATCGATAATCGAAATTTGATTTTTTGCCTTTTGTATGATACTTTTTATAAACCTCCTGATGATACGTTTCCTGATAAACTAAAACCGAATAAACACCAGCTTCATGCAATCGCTCATAATCTTCGGTAGAAAGCGGTTGAACTTCAACTGAAATAATCGAAAACTCTTTTCGTATTAAAGCAATGGCATTCAGGAAATAATTAATGTTTACGGTATAATTGGCTTCGCCTGTAACCAATAAAACGTGATCGAACCCAAGGTCTTTTAAAGCTTCTACTTCAAGTTTAATTTCTGCATCAGAAAGGGTTTTTCGTTTGATTTTATTGTCTAAACTAAAGCCGCAATAAGTACAGATGTTTTGGCATTCGTTGCTTAAATACAGCGGCGCATACATTTGAATGGTTTTTCCGAAACGTTTTTTGGTGATTTCATGGCATTCCTGCGCCATTTGCTCCAGATAATTTTGTGCAACAGGAGAAATCAAAGCCAAAAAGTCATCGAGATTTCGTTTGGTTTTAGATAAAGAGCATTCTACATCTTTTGATGTGGTTTGGTATATTTTAGATTGAATAGTATCCCAATCATAGTTCTCAAAAACCGATTTGAATGTTTTCATTGGATTGTGTTTTAACTGCGAGTTTTTTTACCGCAAAGTGCGCTAAGATTTACGCAAAGTTCGCTAAGCTTTGTGTTCTTTATGTTTGTCTAAAAGTTCGCAAAGCTTAGCGAACTTTGCGAAAAAACCTTGCGAACTTTGCGGTTAAATTATTCGTAAAGAAATGATGTCAAAGGACTAGAAGCCACAGCATAATTATGCTGATTCGGAATACGCGCTTCAAAAGCTTTTCGGCCAGCAATAACAGCTTCCTTAAAAGCCTCCGCCATTAATTTCGGATTTCCGGCTACGGCAATTGCTGTGTTTACCAAAACAGCATCGGCACCAATTTCCATTGCTTTTGCAGCGTCAGATGGTGCGCCAATTCCGGCGTCTACAATTACGGGAACATTGCTTTGTTCGATTATAATTTCGAGGAAATCGATTGTTTTAAGACCTTTATTGCTTCCAATTGGCGAACCTAAAGGCATAACAGCCGAAGTTCCTGCATTCTCTAAATGTTTGCATAAAACAGGATCAGCGTGAATATAAGGCAGAACAAAGAAACCAAGTTTGGCCAGTTCTTCTGTTGCTTTTAAGGTTTCAATAGGATCCGGCATTAAGTATTTAGGATCCGGATGAATTTCTAGTTTCAGCCAGTTTGTTTCTAAAGCTTCTCTCGCTAATTGTGCTGCAAAAACGGCTTCTTTGGCATTTCTTGCGCCCGAAGTATTCGGTAATAAATGAATATTAGGATGTTGTAAGTGTGATAATATAGCATCCGTTTCTGTCTCTAAATCAATGCGTTTTAGGGCAACAGTTACTAACTCACTTTCTGAGGCTAAAATAGCTTCTTCCATTTCAAGGTTCGAACCAAATTTACCCGTGCCTAAAAATAGGCGGGAGGTTAAGGTTTTGTCTCCAATTTTAAACAATGACGTTTGCATATAACTTTTCGTTTAATTGTTGAATTAATTTTTTCTTTTGATCGCTGTTTGTAATCATTCCTGAAACTGCAATGCCATGAATTCTTGTTTCCATTAACGGACTTATATCTTTTAAATCGATTCCTCCAATGGCATACACCGGGATTTCTATTTTGTTTTTTTTCATTTTTTCAAGAATATCAAAATACCCTGATAAACCTAAAATGGGACTTAATTTCTCTTTTGTACTGGTGAATCTAAATGGCCCTAAACCAATATAATCACAACCATTTTTCACGTGATTTTCGATGTCTTCAAACGTATTGGCAGTTCCTCCAATGATTTTGGTACTGCCTAAAATGGCTCTGGCTTCCTCTATTTTCATGTCTGTGAGTCCTAAATGCACGCCGTCGGCAGCAATTTGTTGTGCGAGATAAAGATTGTCGTTTACAATAAAGTTGGCGAGATATTCTTCGCATAAAAATTTTACGGCTTCCGCCAATGCAAAAGTGTCTTTTGCGGTTTGATTTTTAAATCGCATTTGTACCCAATCGCAACCAGCGTCTAATGCCTGATGAATATTGTACAATTGTTCTTCGATTGTATTTCCTTGTGAGATGTATTGCAATTTATGGTACATAGTGATATCCGATTAAATTTGAAGTTGAACTCAGGTATTTTTCGATGTAGGTTTTAGCATTCTTACACGCTTCGATTAGGGGAAAATTCAAAGCTAAATTTGCTGTAATTGCAGATGATAATACACAGCCGGAACCGTGTTTTTCAAAACATTTTTCTTTGGACGGAAGCAAATCAATAATTTCATTTTTAAAAAATAAACGATCTGTTCCTGTTTCAAAAGGATTATGTCCGCCTTTTAGTAAAACAGAAGTTGGAATTTGATTTTGTAACCAAAGTTTCTCTGAAATAAATCTCGGAAACAAAACCTCCATTTCGTTGTAATTAGGTGTAATCAAATCTATTTTAGATAAAACCTGATTTAAGTCGGATTGATCTTTCATCTTCATAAATTCAAATTTTGTAGTCGATTTTAAAACCGGATCCCAAATAATTTTTGTTGCTGGAGATAAGGTTTTTATCGTCGAAAAAATTTGGTTTAAATAATCTAACGAAGGAATTATTCCAATTTTTACAGATTGAATATTATAGTTTTTAAACAAGGTTTCGATCGATCGAATTACAAAATTCAAGTTTGTCCATTCAATGTCAAAAAACTCATTTTCGGTCTGGATGGTATTCGCGGTCGTAATCGCAAATCCGGTAACCTGATGTTGCTCAAATGTTTTGACATCAGCCAAAACACCTGCACCGCCAGTTGGGTCAAAACCTGCTATACTGAGTACGAAAGGGCGATTTGTTGACATAATTTAAATTGTTTTATTGGGTTTTCGTTATTCCAGATACTTCCTAAAAGAGCTACATCATCAAAACCGTTTTCAAGTGCTTTTTGAATGTTTTTAGAGTCGATTCCGCCTAAAGCAATGACTTTTGTATTGTGGTTTGTTCTTGACTGTAAAGCTTTAAAAAGGTTTGTTTTTGGATGATAATCTTCTTTAGAAATACTTGTGAAAACAGGACTTAAAAAAGCATAATCAAAATCATTTTCTAAGGAATTAAAATCCTCAATAGAGTGCGTCGATGTTGAAAATATCTTTTGATTCGAACGAATTGAAAAACTATTTTCTCTGTTCTTTTCGGAAAAATGAATTCTTTTAATCCCGAAATCTTCGGCTAAATCGTGATGTTTATGTACTACCAAACGATCCCGATATTCGGGTTTTATCTGATGAATAAACTCAACCATTTCGATCGCAGAAAAATTGGGTTTCCTGATATGAAGCAAAGACAATCCTTCCTTAAACAAGGAATCTATACTACTGATTTCGTTTGCAATTGCAGAAGGATTGGTAATTACGATCATAGTCTTTCTTCTTTACTCTATTTTCTAACCTCTTCTTAAATATAAATCTCTTTTCCTTGCTCGATAAACTCTTCTGATTTCTCCTGCATTCCTTTTTCGGCAGCAGCGACATCGCGTATTTCCTGAGAGATTTTCATAGAGCAGAATTTTGGTCCGCACATTGAACAGAAATGCGCCACTTTTGCGCCATCAGCAGGAAGGGTTTCATCATGAAATTCTCTTGCGGTATCTGGATCTAATGATAAATTAAACTGATCTTCCCAACGGAATTCAAAACGGGCTTTACTTAACGCATTGTCGCGATATTGTGCTCCCGGATGACCTTTGGCTAAATCTGCGGCATGGGCAGAAATTTTATAGGTGATAACACCATCTTTTACGTCTTTTTTATTGGGTAAACCAAGGTGTTCTTTTGGTGTTACATAACACAACATAGCGCAACCGTACCAACCAATCATAGCGGCTCCAATTGCCGATGTAATATGATCGTAACCTGGTGCAATATCAGTCGTTAATGGCCCTAAAGTATAGAAAGGTGCTTCATGACAATGTTCTAATTGTTTGTCCATGTTTTCTTTGATCATGTGCATAGGCACGTGACCCGGACCTTCTATAAAAACCTGTACATCATGTTTCCATGCAATTTTGGTTAGTTCTCCAAGAGTTTCCAATTCGGCAAATTGAGCTGCGTCGTTAGCATCTGCAATCGAACCCGGACGTAGACCATCTCCTAAAGAAAAGGCTACATCATATTGTTTCATGATTTCGCAGATTTCTTCGAAATGCGTGTATAAAAAGTTTTCTTTATGATGGAATAAACACCATTTTGCCATGATCGATCCGCCACGAGAAACGATTCCGGTAACGCGATCTGCGGTTAAATGAATATAACGCAATAAAACTCCGGCGTGAATGGTGAAATACGAAACACCTTGTTCTGCCTGTTCGATCAAAGTATCGCGGAAAACTTCCCAGGTTAAATCTTCGGCGATTCCTTTTACTTTTTCTAAAGCCTGATAAATTGGAACGGTACCAATTGGAACCGGTGAATTACGAATAATCCATTCTCTGGTTTCGTGAATATTTTTTCCTGTCGATAAATCCATAATCGTGTCAGCTCCCCAGCGGCAAGCCCAAACAGCTTTCTCTACTTCTTCTTCGATGCTCGATGTTACAGCACTGTTCCCAATATTGGCGTTGATTTTTACAAGGAAATTACGCCCCACTATCATGGGTTCGCTTTCGGGATGGTTGATGTTGTTAGGGATAATGGCTCTTCCGCAAGCTACTTCGCTACGAACAAATTCGGGCGTGATTTTACTTTTTGGCGTGTTGGCTCCAAAACTATGTCCGTCGTGCTGGCATCGCATCGCTTTGGTTTGTTCGTTTAGCAATTCGATACGCTGATTTTCACGGATGGCAATATATTCCATTTCCGGAGTTATTATACCTTGTTTTGCGTAGTATAATTGTGTTACGTTGGCGCCTTTTTTGGCACGTTTTGGCTGATGTAAATATTCGAAACGAAGATGATTTAGGGTTTCATCTTTTAATCGGGTTTGTCCGTAATCTGATGTGATTTCGTTTAGAATTTCGACATCATTTCGGATTAAAATCCATTCTTCTCTTAATCTTGGTAATCCTTTGCGAATGTCAATTTCGATATTAGGATCGGTGTATGGTCCTGAAGTGTCGTAAACTGTTACGGATGGATTTTTCTCGATTCCGCCATTAGAAAGTTTGGTGTCGCTAAGTACTACTTCGCGCATGGCTACTTCTATTGGGTGAATTTCGCCTTTTACATAAACTTTCTTGGAATTAGGAAAAGGGGTTCTGGAGATTTGTTCTTCTGTAGTCATAGCTTGTGAGATGTATGTTGTAAAATGTGAGATGTAAAAATGTAACTGTCAATTGTAGAGACGCACAGCAGTACGTCTTTTTCAGGTGTTCTTCTGTGTGTTTTTTTTAATTGGAATTTGGAATTTGGAATTTATTTTTTGGAGTTTGTTTTTTTCTGCCAGGGATAGAAGTGAAAAGCCCGTAAAGGAGAAAACCGTAAAAAAATAAGGATTAGGAAAGCGACCAACGGAAGCTTTGCTAAGACTATATTTTTTGGGTTGACGACTGCGGACTTGAAACGGATAGCCCGTTTAGGCAGCCGTATTATCCTCCTTGTGTTGCTGAAATAATTAAGATTTCGTCGGTTTCGTGTACGAGATGTTGGTTCCAGTTCGTTTTTGGAACAACGGTGTTGTTGATGGCAACGGCGATTCCGTTTTGTTTGTGCGGAATTTCGAGATCGAGCAATGATTGAACGCTTAGCGATTCAGCATTGAAATGTTTTGTTTGTTGATTGATTTTTAGTTCCATTCCTTTGTTTTTTTTGGTTTATCTAAGATTCACTCGGGTGAATCTATACCTTAGGAATGGCTACAATTGCGCATAGAAATGCGCGCAGAAGTCATCTTACTTTTCCCTACGCTAGTATGAACTAGATCAGGTTCAGAGGGTAAAATCTCAGCCTACAAAGTTGTAGACACCCCTAAAGTGTGAAGCAAATATATGTAATTTTTGTTTAAAAGTTTCAGGTTTCAAGTTTCAGGTTCAAAAAAACTGAAAACTGCGACTGTGACTGCAAACTATTTTTCCTTTCGGGTAAAGCAATCTTCGATATGATCGTTGACCATTCCGGTGGCTTGCATGTGCGCGTAAATTACGGTTGAGCCTACGAATTTAAAGCCTCTTTTTTTTAAATCTTTACTGATTTCGTCTGAAAGTGGAGTAGTGGCGGGAACGTCTTTTAATGTTTTGGGATTGTTGTTGATGGGTTTTCCGTTGGTGAATTTCCAGATATACGTAGAGAAACTGCCAAATTTTTCCTGAATTTTCATGAAGGCCTGAGCGTTTGTAACTGCTGAACGGATTTTTAATTTGTTGCGAATAATTCCGGTGTCCTGAAGTAATGCTTCGATTTTTTCTTCGGGATACTGGGCTATTTTTTTATAATCAAAATGATCAAAAGCTGTTCTGAAATTTTCTCTTTTGTTTAGAATCGTGATCCAGCTTAATCCTGCCTGAAAAGTTTCGAGAATTAAGAACTCGAATAATGACTCATCGTCGTAAACGGGTTTACCCCATTCTTCGTCATGGTATTTTTTGTATAAATCGCTGGCAGAACACCAACCGCATCGTATTAGATCTGTATTTTCCATTATTTTCCAATTTTCCAGTGATACCCTTTTACAGAAGGAATATAGGCTGAGTTCCCGATGATAATTAAATCGTTGTAAATCTTTTTGTTGTATTTTATTCCGATTGCTTTTCCCGAGGTGTACATTTTGTTGGCTTCGAATTTTATCTTCATTCGCGCATCTGTAAATTTAGCATCCGAAATTTTTTCGACAAACCAGGTCGATTTCCATTTAATGGCAATTTCGTCTTCGGCAGTTTTAGTAATGCTTTTTATTAATTTCACGCCTTCTTTCGGGATGTTATGATCTTCGATTAATTCTTTTTGGGTTAATGTTTCTCCAGTTTTACAAGTCAAAAGTAATTTTCTAAAATAGCTAAAACCTTTGAGTTTTTCGTTATTCGGATTTTCTATTTCAATACTGTCTTTTACAATGCTTGCTTCTTCTGTAATGGCTTTGTTGTTTTTTATTTTCTTTGGCACAAATGTTTTTGTAATCGAATCTGTAACCGCTGTTATGGTTTCGGCTGTACTTTTTGAAATGTCTTTTATTTTATCGGAAATGCTTGTGGTTGATTGTAATATTTTTTCGCGATCATTTTTATTACAACTAATAAGAAGACAGAAAACGAAAACTAGTACAATTAGATTTTGATTTTTCATTCGATAGTATCTTCTTTTTTCTCTGCAGATTTCTCTTCGTCAAGATATTTTTTAATTAAATGATGTCCAACATAAATCAGCGGAGTCAATAAAATAGCTATCGTTAATTTGAATGTGTAGCCAATTAAAGCAGAGGAAAGAAAGGTGTCGAAATTGATTTTTCCGGGTAACCAAAAGGCAATTCCGAGTACAATAAAGGAATCAAATAGTTGCGAAACTACAGTTGATCCGGTAGTTCTAAGCCAAATTTTTCTTTCTCCGGTTCGTCTTTTAAAGAACCAGAAAATCCAAACATCAATTAATTGAGATGCCATAAAGGCGATTAAGCTACCTACAATTATCCACATACTTTGCCCAAAAACAGCTAGAAATTGCTCGTCGTTTACGGGGCTAATTCCTTTTGCAGCCGGAATTACAATTGCCATAAATAGTATTAGAAAAGCATAAGCGATTAGACAAGCGGTAATAAAAGATAGTTTTTTTACTCCTTTTTCGCCAAAATATTCATTGATTAAATCTGTAGTTAAAAAAACGACAGGCCAGGGCAAAATACCAATACTCATAACAAATGGTCCAATCTGAATTAATTTTCCTCCAATTAGTTCAGCGACAACGGCATTCGTTATGAAAATTCCTGCCAGAACGACAAAAACAATTTCTTTTCGGGTTTTAAACATGTGATGTGGTAAATGATGTGCCAAATTTAAACTATTTCTTTTATAATTGAGAATGGATAATTATTAAATTAAATAGGGTGTGAGGTAAATGTGAAAGTTAAAATTTTATTTTGAATGCTGATTTTTAGTTACATTTGAAACAATAACATGTTTTATTTTATTTTAAATCAAATTAATGATAATGAAGAAATTAATTACAATTTTTCTCATGGGGACAACTTTATTTACGGCCACTGCGCAAAACAATTCTGATAATCCATTGTTGAAAAAATGGACAGGTCCTTATGGTGGAGTTCCTGCTTTTAATGAGTACAAGGTTTCAGATTTTAAACCAGCACTTGAATTTGCGATTCAGGAAAAACTAAACGAGGTTGATGCTATTGCAAATAATCCGAAAGCACCAACTTTTGATAATACAATTGCTGCTTTAGAGCGTTCAGGAAAAACAATATCCAGAATTTATACCGTTTACGGAATTTATGGTTCTACTTTAAGTACTCCGGAATTTGACGCTGTCGAAACAGAAATGTCTCCTAAACTTTCTGCTTTTAATGACAAAGTTTTACAAAATAAAAAATTATTTACCAGAATAGAGACTTTGTACAACTCAAAAGAAAGCAAAAAACTTACTAGTGAGCAACAACGTTTGATTTGGTTGTACTATACTGATTTTGTTCGTGAAGGAGCTAAATTAAGTGTGCAGGACAAAGAAAAAGTAGCTAAGATTAATCAGGAACTGGCGAGTCTTTTTACTAAATTCAGTCAAAATTTATTGGCAGAAGAGCACAATCAATATGTAGCTTTAAAAACCGAAAGTGATTTTGATGGTTTACCGGCTGAAGTAAAAAATGCTGCAATTGCTGAAGCAAAAAGTAGAAAATTAGATGTTCTGGGTTGTGTTGCAAATACACGTTCGTCTATTGAACCATTTTTAACTTTCTCAACTCGTAGAGATTTAAGAGAAAAAGCATTTGACATTTTTGTTAAGCGTGGTGATAATGGTAATGCAAATGATAACAACGCTACATTAGTTTCTATCTTGCAATTGCGTACTCAAAAAGCAAAATTGTTAGGTTTCCCTACTTTTGCTGATTGGAGTTTGTCTAACAAAATGGCAAAAGATCCTAAGAAAACAATAGATTTAATGATGTCCGTTTGGGAGCCAGCTGTAGAAAAAGTACATCAGGATGTTGCCGAAATGCAAAAGATTGTTGATGCCGAAGGTGGTAAATTTAAAATTCAGCCTTGGGATTACCGTTATTATGCTGAAAAAGTTAGAAAAGCAAAATACGATTTAGATCAAAATGAGGTGAAACCTTATTTGCAATTAGAAAACTTACGTGAAGGTATGTTTTGGGTTGCGGGAGAATTATTCAATTTAAGTTTCAAACAAATTAAAGACGTTCCGGTTTACCATCCAGATGTACGCGTTTGGGAAGTAAGCAACAAGTTAACCGGTAAAGTTGTTGGATTATGGTATTTTGATCCTTATGCACGTGCAGGAAAACGTTCTGGTGCATGGATGAATGCATATCGTGATCAGCAAAGAATGGATGGTGAGGTTTTGACCATTGTATCTAATAACTGTAATTTTATAAAAGGAACAGGAAACGAGCCGGTTTTAATTTCTTGGGAAGATGCAACAACTCTTTTTCATGAATTTGGGCACGCGCTTCACGGATTATGTTCTAATGTAACGTATCCAAGTCTTGCAGGAACATCTGTTGCAAGAGATTATGTAGAGTTCCCGTCTCAATTATTAGAGCACTGGTTGGCTACTCCTGAGGTATTGAATAAATTTGCTTTAAATTATAAAACAAATCAACCATTGCCACAATCATTAGTAGACAGAATCGAAAAAGCGTCTAATTTTGGTGAAGGTTTCTCTACTGTAGAAACAATTTCTAGTTCTTTGATCGATATGAAGCTACATTTAACGACTTCGCCTATTGATCCTCATAAATTCGAAAAAGAGACATTAGAGGCGCTTCGTATGCCGTCAGAAATTGTTATGCGTCATAGAATTCCTCAATTCGGCCATATTTTCTCTGGTGATGGTTATGCTGCCGGATATTATAGCTATTTATGGGCTGATGTTATCAATGCAGATGCTTGGGAAGCTTTTACAGAAGGAAAAGGCCCTTATGATAAAGATGTCGCAAAACGTCTTTATGATAATGTTTTTAGCGTAGGAAACACTATCGATCAGGAGAAAGCTTATGAAAACTTTAGAGGCAGAGCTCCTAAATCTGATGCTTTAATGCGTGCAAGAAATTTTCCGATTAAGGATAAAAAATAAGAGATTAAATTTTTAATGAAATCCCTGCATATTATTTTATGCAGGGATTTTTTTGTTAGGTTTAGGATTGATTTTTTTACATATTTTAAATAGCTGATTTACTAGAAGCTTTGTCAAAGTTTTAAACTTTGACAAAGCTCTTTTGAAAACTATTAAAGCAAAAAAAAGCCCTGAATAAATAAATATTCAGGGCTTTTTATATTGAAATAATATATTAACCTAAAGTAACTCTTTTGAAACCTGTGATTTCAACGTTGAATCCTTTAACGTAATCACCAACTTTTTTACTATCATCTTTGATAAAGTTTTGATCTAACAAAGCTTTCTCTTGATCTAAAGTAGTGTTGTCAGAGATAAAACGTTGCACTTTTCCTGGGATAATTTTGTCCCAAATTTGCTCTGGTTTACCTTCAGCTTTTAATTCAGCTTTAGCATCTTCTTCAGCTTGTTTTAAAACTTCTTCAGTCAATTGAGAGAAAGAAATATATTTAGGAACATTTTTTAAAGTTTTTCCTAAACGTTTAGCTTCTTCATTATCTTTTTCGATTACAGCAATACGAGCAGCAAGTTCAGATTCAACAAAAGCAGGATCAAAATCTTTGTAAGATAATGTATCAGCTCCCATAGAAGCTACTTGCATAGAAACATCTTTAGTTAAAACGTCAGCGTTAGGAATTGCAGCAGAAATTGCAGTTAATGCAGCAATTTTGTTAACGTGAACATAAGATCCAACGAAAGCACCTTCTAAAATTTCGAAACCACCGATTTCGATTTTTTCTCCGATAACTCCAGTTTGCTCGATTAATTTTTCAGCAACAGTAATTCCGTTGAAATCTGAAGCTAAAAATTCTTCTTTAGAAGAGAAGTTAATAGCTTTTTCTACTAATTCTTTAGCTAAAGTTACGAAAGCCTCATTTTTACCTACGAAATCAGTTTCGCAGTTTAAAGTGATGATAGCTCCTTTAGTATTGTCAGCATTGATAAAAGAAACAGCAGCTCCTTCAGAAGACTCACGGTCAGAACGGTTAGCAGCAACTTTTTGTCCTTTTTCTCTAAGGACTTGTATAGCTTTATCGAAATCTCCGTCAGCCTCAACTAAAGCTTTTTTACAGTCCATCATTCCGGCACCTGTAGATTGTCTTAATTTATTTACGTCTGCAGCAGTAATTGTTGCCATAATATTTTGAATTTTAATGTTAAAAGTAAAAATTCCATCTTTTAAATTCTAAACTCCAATTTTATTAAATTATCAACATAACGTTTTTAATTTGTGTTTGGATTTTAGAATTTAAAATTTGGAATTTAAATTTGATTTATTCTTCAGTTGCAGGAGCAGCAGCTTCAACAGCTGGCGCAGCTTCTACAGCAGGAGCAGCAGTAGCTTCTTCTGTTGTAGCTTCAGTTTCTTTGTCAGAACCTCTGTCAGAAAGACCGTCGATTACAGCAGCAGTAACTAAAGATAAAATTTTGTCAATTGATTTAGAAGCATCATCATTTGCAGGAATAACGTAATCAACCTCTCTTGGGTCAGAATTCGTATCAACCATTGCGAAAACTGGAATGTTTAATTTTTGTGCTTCTTTTATTGCGATATGTTCAGCTTTGATATCTACTACGAACAATGCAGCTGGTAGTCTAGACATGTCAGCAATTGAACCTAAGTTTTTCTCTAGTTTCGCACGTAGACGATCAACTTGCAAACGCTCTTTTTTAGATAACGTCATGAAAGTACCATCTTTCTTCATTTTATCAATAGAAGACATTTTTTTAACTGCCTTTCTGATAGTTACAAAGTTAGTTAGCATTCCACCAGGCCATCTTTCAGTGATGTAAGGCATGTTTGCAGCTTTTGCTTTTTCAGCAACGATGTCTTTTGCTTGTTTTTTGGTAGCTACGAATAAGATTTTTCTACCTGATGCAGCGATTTTTTTCAAAGCTTCGTTAGCTTCTTCAATTTTAGCTGCAGTTTTATATAGATTGATAATGTGAATACCATTACGCTCCATATAAATGTAAGGGGCCATGTTTGGGTCCCATTTTCTAGTCATGTGTCCAAAGTGAACACCTGCTTCTAGTAAGTCTTTTACTTCTATTTTGTTTGCCATTTTTGTACTAGTTTACGTTCTGTTGATTAGCAATGTATAAATGGCGGTTTCCCAGGCTTTATACATTTAGATGCTAAACTATTTCCTACCTCGATAGGAGAGCAACAACAACTGTGTTTTTTAATTTCAATAAATAATTGATCATGTCTTGTCCTAATTGAACAAGACAGGTA
The DNA here is from genome assembly GCF_902804475.1 of Flavobacterium bizetiae. GTDB lineage: Bacteria > Bacteroidota > Bacteroidia > Flavobacteriales > Flavobacteriaceae > Flavobacterium > Flavobacterium bizetiae. The sequence continues at coordinate 45,539 of NZ_CADCSU010000032.1, read as the reverse complement.
ATATTAACGTTTAGAGAATTGGAATCTCTTACGAGCTTTCTTCTGACCGAATTTCTTACGTTCAACCATTCTTGGATCTCTTGTTAATAAACCTTCTGGTTTAAGGATACCTCTGTTTTCAGCATTTACTTCACACATAACACGTGCTAATGCCATTCTTACAGCTTCTGCCTGACCAGTTGAACCACCTCCGTAAACGTTTACTTTTACATCAAAGTTGTTTACATTTTCTGTCATAGACAATGGTTGTAAAACTTTGTATTGTAAAGTTGCAGTTGGAAAGTAAGTTGCGAATTCTTTTTTGTTTACAGTGATTTTTCCTGTTCCTTCAGAAACATATACACGTGCAACAGCGGTTTTTCTTCTACCGATTTTGTGAATAACTCCCATTACTTAAGATCGTTTAGGTTAACAGTTCTAGGTTTTTGAGCTCCTTGTTTGTGCTCAGATCCTACAACAACATTTAGATTTCTAAAAAGTTCAGCACCTAATTTATTTTTAGGTAACATTCCTTTTACAGCTTTTTCTACTAATAATGCAGGGTTTTTAGATTGCAATACTTTAGCAGTTAAAGTTCTTTGTCCTCCTGGGTAACCTGTATGACGCATGTAAATTTTGTCATTCATTTTTGTACCTGTAAGGTTAATTTTTTCTGAGTTGATAACAATTACGTTATCTCCACAGTCAACGTGTGGTGTGTAACTTGGCTTGTACTTACCTCTTAAGATCATTGCAACCTTTGAAGCAAGACGACCTAAGTTATGACCCTCTGCATCAACAACAATCCACTCTTTAGTTACAGTGGCTTTGCTAGCTGAAATTGTCTTGTAGCTTAATGCGTCCATAATATTATTTTAATTAAACATTCCATCCCCAATAAATGGGATGCAAAAGTACAATTAATTATTTTAAAACCAAATACCTTAAAAGAATATTTTATATGCTGAAAATCAGCGTGTCAGTTTTGTATTTAAAACAATAAAAAAAAAACACCTTCACAATAACGCGAAGGTGGTTCAATATTTAGAATTGTTTTTGCTAAACAATGAATAAATTGGCAATATCAACAACTTGTTGTGTGTTAAGTGGCTCGTCGTAAGCTTCTGATCCTGCGGCAGCTCCAAATGCTGCGGCAGTGTTGAATCCTGCCTGAACAGTTACTCCTTCGCCAGCATAAACTGCTTGTGTTGCAGATGGCATTCCTGCGCCTCTTTCGTCATTTGTAATCCATCCTTTTAATCCGCGTAGTCTTCGTACTTCAGAGGCATGACGCGCTTCTACAGAATGAATTTGTAGTGCAGCAGTCAATAAGTCCGGTGTAGAAATTAAATTTCCTGCCTGACCTTTGTATGCTCTTACTCCTGTGTCTTCAAAAGCTTGTGCCAATGCTAAAAAGGTTTGATAGTTGCCAAACGGATCAAAAGCTCCGCCAACGGTAAAATCAAAAGTAGGTTTAGCAACGAAGTTTGCGCCTCCCGGTCCTCCTAATCCTGCAATTAAAAATTTAACATGACTTGACTCATGTGCTGCTATTTGCTGAAAAACTTTTAAATCCCGCCCGCCATTTTCTGATGCAGGAATTACTCCTGAATCTAATGCCATAGCATAAAATTCGTTTTCCAGGTATTCTAAGGTCAATGCAAATTGCAAAGCTCCGATAGGTGTAGCCGGTGTTGCAGTAATATCTTTTGCTAATGCTTTATTAGCCATAGCAGATAATCCAAATGGGATTGATGCATATGCCAAAGTTTTTCCTATGTTTCCAAACTGATTAAAACTATCTCTTCTAGAGCCAGTGCTTCTCATTAAGCTGTCATCAGTAAATGTTTCTATAAATTTTAAAATATTCATAATTTCTAAGTTTTAGCTAGTTAAGATTAAGGTAAATATTTGGCAGTAAATTTTGTAGTAATGAAACCTCCGGCAATTGGTAAAATTTTAGAAGGATCTTTAGCAACATCCAAACCAGTTGATGTACTTATAATATCATCACCAGCAAAATCCTTAGAATTAGGATTGATCAAACTTCTAATAGCGGATGCATGTCGGGCTTCTACCGAAACAATTTTTCCTGCTAATAGTAAATAGTCGGCGCTTTTAATTAGTTTTCCGGCTCCATTATAAGCAGCAACTCCTGTATCTTCTAAAGCTTTTGCTGTAGCAAGAACTTCAGTACGGCTGTTGAAATTTAAAGAACCATAATTAAAAGCTAAAGTAGGAAGTAATTGCGCACTTGGATTTGGTAGTGCCCCGGATAAAGCAGCTTTGAAAAAATCTCTGTGAATTACTTCGTGATGATACAAATCAGTTAGAACCTGACGTTCAATATCATTAAATGTAGTATTAAAACTTGTAGAGTTTACAACTTTAGTATAAAAGTCGGCTTCTAGTTGTTCAAGAGCATACGCATAAGTTAATACTCCAAAATCTCCAGAGCCTAAATCAAAAACACCATTTTTTACACCTGGTAATGATGTGTCTTCCATATCGTTATCATGATCATTGTCGCTGCAGCCAGCTATTACAAGACCTGCGCCTGCTAGTGCTAAGCCACTGAGCTTTAAGAAGCTCCTTCTGTTATTCAATGAAGGATCAACTTCATGAATTTTAACTTCGTTTTTCATAATCTAGGTTTTTTAAAAAAGGTTAATAACATGTATTAAGTTATTAACGTAATTTTAAGAGAGGCGGTTTTGAAAAATGGCACTATTTTAAAATTATTTTAAAAAGACCTTACAAATTCAAATACTGGTAGGTGTTTTTTGTTTTATTTTAGGTAATTCTACTATATTTGTATTAATTACATAAAAATTATTTTTAAATGAAAGCTAAAGCAACTCTAAAACAAATTGCGAAAGAATTAGGTGTTTCTGTTTCTACAGTTTCTAAGGCGTTAAATGACAGTCCGGAGATTAGTGAGCAAACGAAGGTGAAGATTAAGGAGTATGCCAAACTCAAAAATTATAAGCCGAATGTTATTGGTTTAAATTTAAAGAACCGTAAAACGAAAACAATTGGTGTAATTATACCTAATATATTAAACTCCTTTTTTGCTAAGGTGTTTAGTGGTATCGAAAAAGTAGCCGATAAAAAAGGATATAACGTAATTACATGTATTTCGAACGAATCTTTAGAGAAAGAAATTCATACGCTTGAAATGTTGAGTAACGGAACAATTGACGGATTCATTTTGTCTGTTTCTGAAGAGGCTCAAAAATTACAGGACTATACTCATTTCTCTGCAATTATAAACGACGGAACTCCAATCGTGATGTTTGATCGTATTGCTGATGAAGTAGAATGTGATAAAGTGGTAGTTGATGATTTCGATTCGGCTTTAAATTCAACGCAGCATTTGATTAATTTAGGATGTAAAAATATCGCCTTAATTTCTTCGGTTGATAATTTAAGTGTTGGAAAATTAAGAGCAGATGGATATTTAAAAGCTTTGGCTGATAATAATATTCCGGTAAACGAAAAAATTATTCTACGTACCGATTCTGAGGATGATATGAAAGCTAAAATTGATGCTATTTTCGATAACAAAATCGACGCTATTTTTGCTTTGGATGAAAATGATTCAGTTGCTGCATTACGTGTGAGTTTGAAAAAAGGATATAAAGTTCCTGAAGATATTTCGATCATTGGTTTTGCCGATGGAATTTTAGCTTCAAGACGTTTATCACCAAGTTTAACAACCGTAAGTCAACACGGAATCGAAATTGGAGAAGTTGCCGCTAAGCAATTGATTAAACGTTTAGAAGAGTCTGAAGAAGAAACTTCTGATTACGAAACTATCGTTATTAAGACGAAGTTGAAAGAAAGAGAATCGACTAGAAAAAAATAAAACACAATATGTGTATAAAAAAAGACTATCCGAAAGGATAGTCTTTTTTTTGTTTGTGCATTTTTTGTCATTTCGACGAAGGAGAAATCTTCGTGAGAAGCTCGACAAAGATTGGATTCTCATTGCGGAGTTACCTTGCGAAGATTTCTCCTTCGTCGAAATGACAAGATTGGGTAGAAATCTAAAATCTACAATCAAAAATCTAAAATAAATTAATGCGCTTCTAACCAATCTTTACCTAAACCAAGTTCAACATCTAAAGGAACGCTCATCATAAATGCATTTTCCATTTCGTGTTTAATCATTGGTTGAATTTTTTCTAGTTCATCATTGTGAACATCGAACACAAGCTCATCATGTACCTGAAGTAACATTTTAGATTTCCAGTTTTCTTCTTTTAATTTTTTATGAATGTTGATCATCGCGATTTTAATAACATCGGCAGCGCTTCCCTGAATTGGTGCGTTTACGGCATTTCTTTCTGCGGCGCTACGAACTACAGCATTTGCAGAATTAATGTCTTTTAAATATCTACGACGACCAAGAATAGTTTGTACGTAACCTTTTTCGCGTGCAAACTCTATTTGTTCATTAATATAGGAACGTAATCTTGGGTATGTTTTGTAATACGCTTCGATCAAGGCAGCACTTTCGCTACGGGATAATGAAGTTTGATTACTTAACCCAAAAGCAGAAACACCATATATAATACCAAAGTTTACCGTTTTGGCATTGCTTCTTTGTTCGCGTGAAACTTCGTCTAACGGTACATCGAATACTTTTGCAGCAGTAGCTTTGTGAATGTCTTCTCCGTTCTGGAAAGCGGCAATCATATTTTCTTCACCACTTAAAGCGGCAATAATTCTTAATTCTATTTGCGAGTAATCGGCAGAGATTAAAGTATGGTTTTCATCGCGAGCGACAAAAGCTTTACGAATCTGGCGGCCTCTTTCAGTACGAATCGGGATATTTTGTAAGTTCGGATTATTAGAACTCAAACGTCCTGTTGCAGCAACAGTTTGCATATAATCAGTATGAACACGCAAAGTTTTTTTGTCTACTTGTTCCGGTAAAGCCAAAATATAAGTACTTTGAAGTTTTACCATCTGACGCCAATCCAGAATTTGTTTTACAATTGGATTGTCGTTCGCCAAATACGTTAAAACTTCTTCGCCAGTCGCATATTGACCAGTTTTGGTTTTCTTTTGTTTAGCTCCGCCAATTTTCATTTTATCAAATAAAATATCTCCTAATTGTTTTGGAGAGGCAAGATTAAATTTCTCACCGGCAGTCTCATATATTTTTTCTTCGAGAGATTTAATCTCAATGTCCATTTCTTTAGACATTACACTTAAAAACTCAACATCTAACCGAATTCCTTCTGTTTCCATGTCGGCTAAAACGCTTACTAACGGAATTTCGATTTCGTCAAATAACTTTTTAGTTTCAGTTTTGTCTAATTCAGTAGTAAAAAGCTCTTTTAATTGTAATGTAATATCGGCATCTTCAGCAGCATATTCCTTGATGTCTTCAAGAGCTACGTCACGCATTGTGATTTGGTTTTTACCTTTTTTGCCAATTAAAGTTTCAATTGATTTTGGAGAATATTTTAAATACGTTTCGGCTAAAATATCCATATTATGACGCATATCCGGATTAATCAAATAATGCGCTATCATCGTATCAAAAAGTTTTCCTTTTACAGCAACGCCATAATTCGAAAGGATTTTGAGATCGTATTTTAAATTCTGACCAATTTTTTCGATGTTTTCATTCTCAAAAAATGGTTTAAATTTATCTACTAAAATCTGAGCTTCTTCCTGACTTTCCGGAAACGGAACGTAAAATGCTTTTCCTTTTTCGTAAGCAAAAGACATTCCTACCAATTCAGCATGCAAAGCATCTAAACCAGTAGTTTCAGTATCAAAACAAACAGCAGTCTGTTTTTGTAAATTTTGAATTAGTAATTTAATTCCTAAATCGCCTTCAATAGCCTGATAGGAGTGAGGTGTATTTTCTAAAGTATTGTAAAATGAAGTTCTTTCTTCAGTGTTTTCATCTGTAGTGGCACCGCCTCCAAAAAGATCAAATTGATCCTCGTTTTTAGGTTGTGGTTTTTTATATAATTTAGGGTCTGCTGACTGTGATGTATTTGCAAGTTCATTTCCGCCACCCACTTTGAATAAATTATCAAATTGTTCTGCCATTCTTCTAAATTCCAATTCCTGAAAAATAGCGTCAGTTTTTTCGATATCAGGACGGGTTAACTCGTAATCATCTTCATTAAAAGTTACCGGGCAATCTAATAATATTGTGGCTAATGTTTTAGAAAGTAATCCTTTCTCTTTGTTAGCTTCGATATTCTCTTTCATTTTTCCTTTCAGCTTATCTGTATTCGCTAAAAGATTTTCCATTGTTCCAAATTCTTTCAAAAGTTTCTTGGCTGTTACTTCTCCAACTCCGGGAAGTCCAGGAATATTATCGGCAGCATCACCCATCATACCCAGAAAGTCAATTACCTGTTCCGGTCTTTCGATTTCAAATTTGGCTAAAACTTCAGGAACACCCCAAATTTCAATACCATTACCCATACGGGCTGGTTTGTACATGAAGATATTCTCTGATACTAATTGTGCAAAATCCTTATCAGGAGTTACCATAAAAACTTTATAGTTCTCTTTTTCGGCTTGTTTGGCAATTGTTCCAATCAAATCATCGGCTTCAAAACCTTCAACCTGAATAATAGGAATGTGCATGGCTTTTAAAAGCTCACATATATAAGGTACGGCAATTTTAATCGCTTCGGGCGTAACGTCGCGATTTGCTTTATATTCAGGGAATATTTCGTTACGTAATTGGCTTCCGCCTTTATCAAAAGCTACAGCCAAATGGTCTGGTTTTTCACGTTTAATAACATCTAAAAGCGAATTCATGAATCCCATGATCGCTGATGTATCCATTCCTTTTGAATTAATTCGCGGATTTTTTATAAAGGCATAATAACCACGAAAAATTAGTGCATAAGCATCGAGAAGAAAAAGACGTTTTTGAGTTGACATAAAAAAAATATTAGTCTGTAAAAATAAACAATTGGGTTTCAAAAATTAATCAAAAAAGAAATTTTTTACCATATAAGTAATATAAGTTCATTTTAGCAGTACGCATTCTCTAGAGACGCACTGCATTGTAGAGACGCACAGCAGTGCGTCTAAAATTTCATTGATAAAATTAAATGAACTTATATTACTTATATGGTGAAAAAAGCACCAATAGTTAATGTCAAGTTAAAATAGTTATGATCAGGAATTTCTTCATTTTGTCTTCATATTACAGGGGTACATTTGATCTATAAAATAAAAGGAATTAATTTTTTAAATAATAGAAATCATGAGAAATTTATTGATGTTATTAGTGGCAGTTTTAGGCACAAGTGTAATGGTTAGTGCGTTTCCTGCAAAAGATGTTAAAGCAACTCCTGCAAAAGAAGTTAAAGCAACAAAACATCCAAAAACCAAATCTGATAAAAAAGTAAAATCAGAAAAAAGCGAAGCTGCTAAAGTAGAGACTGCTAAAGTAAAAAAATAAGAAAAGGTTATTATAAAACAAAAGGTTAATTAATTTAAAAATTTAGAAATCATGAAAAAATTATTGATGTTATTAGTAACAGTTTTAGGAACAACTGCAATGGTAAGTGCTCAAACAACTCCAGCTCCGGCAGCGCCTGCAAAAGAAGTTAAAGCAACAAAACACCACAAAAATAAAGCTGATAAAAAAGCAAAAACAGAAGTTCCAAAAGCAGAGGCAGCTAAAGTAAAATAATAGAAATTGTTTTCGTTTTGCTTTCGAAGAATTGTAAAGGAGGCAAAACAGAAGTAATGATTATGAGAATGCAGATGGCGAAAGCTGATAAAGAAATTTATCAGCTTTTTTTGATTCGTTAATTTTTTTAATATTGCGCAATATTTTTTTTAGAATTGCTTAAATTTAGTTGCGCTTAAACGCTGTATTATGAATATTCTAATTGTTGAAGATAATAAAGAACTTGCCGTAGAGGTTTATGATTTTTTGTGCAACGTAGGTTACGTTTGCAAGATTGCTCATAATTGCAGCGATGCTCTTGAAGAGGTAAATAGTAACGATTATGATGCGATGCTTCTTGATCTTGGCTTGCCTGACGGAGATGGATTTGAGGTTTTGCAAACAGTTCGAAAAACAAAATCAAAAATTGCGGTTATTGTGCTTACGGCCAGAGGAGAGCTAGACGACAGAATAAATGGACTGCATTTGGGAGCCGATGATTATTTGACGAAACCTTTTGCGCTAACAGAACTTAGTGCGAGATTATTTGCTGTAATTCGAAGAATTCATGGTTTTACCGTGAACAGTTTGAGTATTCATGGTTTTTTGTTGCAGCTTCAGGATTATAAAGTGAGTTACGATAATATTCCGATCAGTCTTACCAAAAAGGAATTTGATATTTTTCAGTATTTAGTGCTGAACAAAAATCGCGTAATTACCAGATTACAATTAACCGAACATATTTGGGGCGATATTCTCGAAGTAAATTCAGATTCTAATTTTATTGATGTTCATGTTCGAAATCTTCGAAAAAAACTAGACAAACATACCGCAATAGATTGGTTTGAAACCGTTAGAAACGTTGGTTATCGTATTAATGAGTAAATAAAAACATTGTGAAGATAAAGCATCAATTGGCTATTTTTAATGCGCTAACCAGATTGTTAGTGATTTTGGTTTTATGGCTAATGTTGCCCATTCTGGTTGAAAATGTTGTTTACCGACATATTAATAATGGATTGCTGGAGAAGAAACAAAAGTTCATACAGCATTTGGATCGAAATGAAATTGATGATTTTATAGAAAATGAAGACGATTCGACTGAAACCTACTCGCAATTTTCTACACTACATAGTGAGTTTTTGGTACTTTCTAAATCTTCTGTAAAAAAAGCAAATCAAAAGAAAGCTGTTTTTACCAATGAATACCGTATTATAGAAGGAGAAGAAAATGAGTATCGCATTCTTCAATATCATTTTACATACGATAATCAGGGATATCAACTCGAAATAGGAAGTAGTCTTGGTGAAGTAAAGGATCTTACATTTATTATCAGGTTCTTTATTATAATTGTCTTTGTGGTTATTTTGCTGATTACTTTTTTGGCAGATACTTTTTATATTGAATATTTACTAAAACCTTTCTACAAAATTATTGATACGAAAATAAGGCGTGTCAACGAGCCTGAAGCTTTTGATCATACACCCATAAAAGCAAGATCGAGAGATTTTAGGGAACTTGATTTTGTTTTAAATCAGATGATGGATCGTATTGCGGAACTTTTTAAAAAAGAAAAACAGTTTATATCAAATGTTTCGCATGAATTGTTAACGCCTATTGCGTTGCTTAAAAACAAGTTCGAGAATTTGCTTCAAAATGATTCTTTAGATGATAATGCTTTTGATAAAATTGCGGGTTCATTGCGAACTCTTGATATGCTAAAAAAAATCATCAATAATTTATTGCTGATTTCCAGAATCGAAAACAATCAGTACGAAGCAAATGAAGAGGTAAATTTTCATGAGATTGTTACAGATCTTCAGGAAGATTTGCAAGATCGAATTGATGATAGAGAAATTCAGTTTTTAAATAAAATGGAGCATGATTTTTCCTTTACAGGAAATAAAACCCTTATTCATATTTTGATTTATAACCTGGTAACGAACGCAATAAAGTACAATAAACCGAACGGAAGTATTATAGTTACAGATGGTTTTGTAGAGGAACGTTATTTTATTTCGATAGCAGATTCCGGAATTGGGATGAATGCTTCTCAAATCGAAAAAATATTCAGCAGGTTTGCCAGAATTAGTTCAGATCAGGAAGGGCAGGGATTAGGGCTTGCTATTGCTGATAGTATTGCCTCTTTTCATCATATCGAGATAAAGGTTTCTTCGGCTCCTGATGAAGGTACAACCTTTGTATTGCTGTTTCCTGAAATCATAAAACACAATTAAACGTTAATTTTTTCAAAGTAGTGCAATCTTCATTTTGTCTTCATTTAGCGTATATATCTTTGAGGTATAATAAATGAAAATAATAATAATAATCATAAACACTTCAATCATGAAAAAATTAGTAATGTTAGCAGTAGCTGTTTTAGGAACAACTGCAATGGTAAGCGCTCAAACAACTCCAGCACAAACAACTCCGGCAAAAGAAGCAAAAGCTCCTAAAAAAGAGAAAAAAGCAGACAAAAAAGCTAAAAAAGCTGAAGTTAAAGCAGAAGCAGCTAAACCAGAAGCTAAAAAATAAAACAATACAGGTTTGATGTAAACCGTGTTGTGGATTATAAAGGTTTTAAAAAATTTGGTAGAGAAAAAGCTGGTAGAGAAATCTATCAGCTTTTTGTTCTTATTGAGTTAAATTTTTGATAATAAAAACCATTTGAAATTTCATTCTTTGTTACTTTGCTTAAAACTATAAATAATGATCATTCGTTTTATAATTCTATGTGCTCTTTTTTTATTTATTGAGTTCTATTCTTATCAAGCCTTTCGTACCTTAGTGAAATTGAGATGGGTTTTGGTGAGTTATCAAATTATAAGTTTACTGCTTTTAATTTTTATCATTTACTCTTTTACGCAATTTGATCGTTCTGTTGGGCAAACCAAGCAAACCATGTTTACAATGGGGTTGATGTTATTGGTTTATGTGCCAAAAATAGTTTTGACACTTGTGATGTTTGGAGAAGATATTTTTAGAATAGGAGCAAGTATCCTGAATTATTTCATGTATAACACGCCGCGTTCTGAGATGATGCCAAACAGGCGAAAATTTGTGAGTCAGATAGCATTAGGTTTGGCTGCTGTTCCTTTTTTATCGCTGATTTACGGAATTTTTGAAGGTAAATATAATTTTAAAGTTTTCAGGCAGACGATTTATTTTCCTGATTTACCGGACGCTTTTGATGGGTTTAAAATTACTCAGATTTCAGACGTTCATAGCGGAAGTTTTGATAATCCGGACAAAATAAATTATGCCATTGATTTGATTAATGAGCAAGAGGCAGATATGATTTTATTTACCGGAGATATTGTAAATACTCATGCTAAAGAAATGCATCCGTGGTTGGAGACTTTTAATAGAATAAAAGATTATAAATACGGGAAGTTTTCAGTTTTAGGAAATCATGATTACGGCGAATATGTAACGTGGCCTTCTGAAAAAGAAAAAGACGAAAACTTCAAAGAAATTAAAAATCTTTACGGACAAATAGGTTTTGAGCTTTTGTTAAATGAGCATACTTACATTCAAAAAGGCGATGATAAAATCGCGCTGATTGGAGTAGAGAATTGGGGGCACAATTTTAAAAAGGCCGGAGATTTAAATAAAGCCTCTCAAAATGTGCATCAGGACGATTTTAAAGTCTTAATGAGTCATGATCCGAGTCATTGGGAGTATGAGATTAAAAATCATCCTAAAAACTTTCATTTGACTTTAGCAGGTCATACACATGGAATGCAGTTTGGAATTGAAATTCCGGGATATTTTAAGTGGAGTCTGGCGCAGTACATTTATAAACAATGGGCAGGATTATACGAAAATGTTGGCCGATACGTTTATGTAAATCGCGGATTTGGTTTTCACGCTTATCCGGGGCGAGTAGGTATAATGCCTGAAATAACAGTGATTGAACTAAAAAAAGGGAACAATGTGGCTTAATTCGTTAAAAATGCTACATTTGTATATAATTATCTCTTTTTAACAGAATAAAAAAGAATTAAATTTTTGGTTTTATGTCAAAATTTGGAGAACTTATAAATGCTCAGGTTCCGGTGTTAATTGATTTTTACACAGATTGGAACGAATCATCTGTATCGATGCATCCTGTTATTAAGGATGTTGCGGCTGCGCTAGGCGATAAAGCCAAAGTGATTAAGATTGATGTAGATAAAAATCAGGAGCTTGCAGAAGCTTTACGTATAAAAGGATTGCCTACTTTAATGATTTATAAAGAAGGGCAAATGATCTGGAGACAATCCGGAGAACTTGATGCCAATACCATTATCGGAATTGTCCAGGAACAATTCAATCAATAAAATACTACTTTTTGTTTGAGGTTATTTAGTGAATAATGTCAAATGTATAGCCATTTTCCTTTAAAAAGTGTAAAGTTTTAGGCAAGGCAAACTTTAAATTAGGTGACGCTTTTATGCTGTCATGAAACACAATTACGCTTCCTGATTTTACATTTTTAGTAACATTTTCAAGGCACTTTTCAGGAGTAATCGTCTGATCAAAATCAGCGCTTAAAACATCCCACATAATAATCTTATACCCCAATTTTCTTAGGATTTTAGATTGTGCTTTTTTAATTTTCCCGTAAGGCGGGCGAAATATAAGGTTGCATGTTTTTTCTTCTTCTAAAACGGCAGCACAATTCTTAACGTTTTCAATATAGTCATCATTGTTGCTTTTCCATCCATTAACATGGTTCATGGTATGATTTCCTATTGCGTGTCCGTCTGTAAGAAGTTTTTCGAATAAAGCTAAATTGGCTTTTATGTTTTTTCCGATACAAAAGAAAGTAGCCTTTGCATCAAACTTTTTCAATTCAGATAAAACCCAGTCTGTAATCTCGGGAGTTGGGCCATCATCAAAGGTTAGGTATATTTTCTTTTCGTTGTTTGGAATGTCCCAACAATATTTAGAAAATACCCTTTTGATGAATGAATTTGTTTTTACCCAATAAAAGCTCATTTTAATTTGTTTTACAGATATGTAAAAATAAAAAATGCAGCGCTATTTATCAAGTTGCGCTGCATTTTTTTAATTGCTATGTTTTTCGTATATTATTATTCTTTTTCTCTTCCAAAACGTTCAAAGACATTTACATAAGTATTAAATGTTACTTTGTGTTTTTCGTAGAAAGCAAGATCTTTATTTTCTTTCATAACTTGTAGCAAGCTTCTGTAACGCTCAATGTCAGTAATGATATCAATTGCTAAATCGCTTTGGTCGCCAGGTGTTAAAGTCGCATAATAATTTAACTCCTCTTTGTATTTATTTACTAGTTTGTTTAGTAAATCATGTGCTTTGGCAGTTTCTCCAACTTTATAATATCCTCCTGCAAATGGTTCTACTAAAGAGTAGTATCCAAATTTATCCAGAGGCATTTTTGTTATTGCTAAGTTGATAATGTTTTTGGCTTTATCAATTTTACCTTCTGCAATAAGTTGGTTCATTAAGCGTGATAAGTTTGTACGGTATGTGATACTGTTTCTTCTGGTTTCAGGATCGTGATAAATGTTACCATTACTATTTCCCCAATCCCATTTCATTACAATATCATACATTTTATCAGCATCAATTTGTCCCATATCCATTGGTCCGCCATCTTTTGAAGGCTTGTTTCTAATAGGAACTAATTTGTAAACCATTCCGTCTAGCTGTAAATAATCTTTCAACCATAAATAATCTTCGTCGTCAAAAGCGCCTCCACTAAAATAAATTGGTCTTTTCCAGTTATTGTTCGCTAAGATATCCAGCATCATTAAACGGTTTTTGTACAACGCACTTCCTTTAATGTCAATATCCATATAAGGAACAATAGAGTCGTTGTATTTTGGATTAACGACTTTGTTTTTAATAATGGTTGCTTTATCAACGTTAAGTCTGATTTTATTTGTTGGATAAAAATGAATTGTTTGTCCGTTTTGCAAACCTACAGTTGATTTTGGATTCTTGATAAAATCAATAAAATCAGTGATGTTCCAACGTGTTTCAATTTTAGGAATATGAGCAACATAATCTAAATTATCCCCTACATACTGATCATGTGTGAAAGATATTGGTAAAGGATCAGACTCGTAAGCTTTTGCTTTCATTTGATCAATGTACCAGTCTGTCATAAATAAACTTGTATTTACGATTTTAACATCAGTTCTAATACCTTCAATTTCCTGAGCATACCATAGCGGGAACGTATCATTGTCTCCAATGGTAAATAAAATGGCATTTTTGTCGCAAGAATTTAAGTATGCTTTTGCCATTGCAACGGCAGTATATTTTCCTGATCTGTCGTGATCATCCCAGTTTTGAGATGCCATTAAAACAGGAGCTGCCAGTAAACTTGCAGCGATAACAACCGGACCTGCAATTTTAGGAGCAATGTATTTTTGAATTGTTTCGTAGAGTGAATAAACTCCAAAACCTATCCAGATTGCAAATACATAAAAAGATCCTACAAGTGCATAATCTCTTTCTCGAGGTTCGAATGGTCTTTCGTTCAGGTATATTTTTAATGCGATTCCGGTAAATAAAAATAACGCCAGAAGTACATAAAAGCTCTTAAGGTCTTTGTTGGCATGGTACATTAATCCGATAAGACCTAAAATAAATGGTAAGAAGAAATAAACGTTTCTTCCTTTGTTGTTTAAAACGTCTGACGGTAAATTGTCCTGAGAACCAAGGTGTAGAGAATCAAGTGCTTTGATTCCGCTGATCCAGTTTCCGTCAAGATTATCGTATTTCCCCTGAACATCACTTTGGCGTCCAACGAAATTCCACATTAAATATCTCCAGTACATGTATCCAAATTGGTATTCGAACATGAAGCTGAAATTATCTACAGTAGTTGGTTTTTCGATAATTAAATAATCGCCATAGCTTTTTAAGAACTTAACGTAACCTTCGTTATCAATTTGTTTTTGAGCATACGCATTTCTGAATTCAGAAATTGTTTTTTCAACCTCATTACGCAATTGTGCTGTGGCTTTGTTGTATTCTTCTTCGGTTAACTGGCTTGCGTCAATTCCGTATTTTCCTAAATCCTGTTCGTAATCGTAGTTAGGATTTATTTTGAATTTAGGAGGGTTTGTAAAACTGATATAGTTTTGAATATGTCCTGTTTCAGTACTCCACATTCTTGGCAAAATCGCTTTTTGATTGTCGTCTGAATTTTGACTGGCGTTTTTATAATTATTGGTAATAATATATTTACCTGTTTTGTAATCTCTCTCGTAGTTAGGTTTTTTGTCTGAGTATGGATTTTTTGCATCAAGACCGGCAAAAACTTCTGTGTACTGAGGTCCATAAAATAAAGGGTTTACACCGTATTGTTCACGGTTATAATAGGCTAAAACTTCGGCAGCATCAGATGGTTTGTTTTCGTTAATTACAGGATTTGCATTCGCACGAACCGGTAACATCATCCAGGTTGAGAAACCAATAAAGATAAATAAGATGCAAAGAATTATAGTGTTATAGAAAACTAAGCCTTTTTGTTTTGTAAATTTTAATCCAAAATAAAAGAAAGCAATTAAAACCAATGCTACGAATATAGTTCCTGAGTTAAATGGCAGTCCAATGTTGTTTACCATGAAAACCTCAGTATCAGCAAATGCTTCCATAGTTAATGGTAAAAGCAATTTGAAGATGAATAATAAAATACCAATTACTACAACATTGGCAATAAGAAAGTTTTTGATAGTAACTTTTTCATAATGTTTAAAGTAGTAAAGAAAACCTATTGAAGGAATAGTCAATAAAGCCATAAAGTGAACTCCAAAAGAAAGTCCTACAACTAAAGAGATTACTAATAACCATTTGTTTCCTTTAGGTTTGTCCATGTCTTGTTCCCAACGAAGACCAAGCCAGAAAAGTAATGCAATCAATAGAGAAGCCATGGCGTAAACTTCAGCTTCAACGGCATTAAACCAGAAACTGTCAGAGAATGTATAGGCTAGAGCTCCAACAAAAGAACTTCCTAATATTACAATAGAATTGTTTTGATTGATTTCTGAAAAACGTTCTATAATCTTTTTCAAAATCATAGACGAAGACCAAAACATAAATAGAATAGTAAAGGCACTTGAGAAAACAGACATCATATTTACCATTACAGCGACATGTTGTGCATCTATGGCAAACATGGCAAAAAATGCGCCCATCATCTGGAATAAAGGAGCCCCGGGAGGGTGACCAACTTCTAGTTTAGCTGCTGTGGCAATATATTCGCCACAATCCCAGAAGCTCATAGTTGGTTCAACAGTTAATGTATAGGTAGTTAAAGCGATTGCAAATGCAAACCAACCAATAATTGTATTCCATTTATTGAAATTGAATTGTGCCATATTTAGGTGTTATAATTATGTGTATTTTCTATCTTACAAAGAAAATGTTTTTTTGTTGAAAGAGAAGAGCATTAACATAAAATTCTACAAAAGTATTTGTTTGGAGTAATGTATTGTTTGTGAAATACTTGTGAAATCATTACGAGTTGGAGAGAAAGAAAAATGAAAAAAAATGATTTTTTTTAATGAAAAAGTTTGCGCAAACTAAAAAAAGCTCTAAATTTGCACTCGCTTAACAGCAACGCTGGTCTATGGTGTAATGGTAACACAACTGTTTTTGGTGCAGTCTTTCAAGGTTCGAGTCCTTGTAGACCAACATAAAAAGCCTCTCTACCGAGAGGCTTTTTTATTCAAAAAAAAAGTTGTGCAAACTAAAAAAAGCTTTAAATTTGCATTCGCGTAAGCATTATTATTGGTCTATGGTGTAATGGTAACACAACTGTTTTTGGTGCAGTCTTTCAAGGTTCGAGTCCTTGTAGACCAACATAAAAAGCCTCTCAATCGAGAGGTTTTTTTTATGGAATAAATTTTAAGAAAAAATCTCAATTTTTAAATCCCAAATTCCAAATTTCTGGAACGGGTAGGGAATGGGTAGGTTTTATGAAATTTATTTTACGTCTATACTCCGTGGTTTTACGCTTGGGAACTAGAATTATAACGGCTTCTAAGTTTGTGCAGTTTGGAATTTGGAATTTAAAAATTGGAATTTTTGCTTTCCGTTATTATTTCGAAAATAAAGAAGACGGAACAATGCCGAATTTCTTTTTGAATGAAAATGAAAAATGAGATAAGTCTTCAAAGCCAACGCCAATATAAACTTCTGATGGTGGTCTTCCTTGGTTAATTAGGTAATAAGCTTCTTGCAATCTTTTATTTAAAAGCCATTTTCCGGGTGTTTCCTGAAACACTTTTTGAAAATCTCTTTTAAAAGTGGCCAAACTTCTTCCGGTGAGATACGCAAAACGGGTAAGATGTACATTGAAATGGAAGTTTTTATTCATGAATGCTTCTAAGTCAATTTTGCCAGGCTCATTAAAATCAAATAAGATATCTTTCAATTCAGGATTTACTTTAAGTAAAAGGTGAACGGCTTCTTTTATTTTTAAATGAAAAAGAGCTTCGTTGTTTTCTTGTTCTACTTCGAGATAAGAAATCAGTGATTCCATAAAAGATTTGTAAAGCGGATTTGGAGCCAATGAAATCATGGCTTCAGAATCTGTTTTTTTGTTGATTTTAAAGTTGTATTCGGCACTAATTTCGCGCAGGATTTCCTGATCTAAGAAAAGTGATATGGTTTTGAATTCACCTCCTTCGGGCGGAATCTTGACGAATTTTGCTAAATGATTTCTTCTGCTAAAACGAAAATCTCCTTCTTTTGAAGTATAAGTGTTCTTGCTGTCGGAAGCAATCATTTCTCCTGAAATCTGATAGCTAAATACGTGTTCGGGTATGAAATTCTCGCCTTCGCGACTACGAGAATAGTAACAGGAGTAGAGTATTTGGGGTTTTGTTGTTGATTTTGCTGTCATAATGTAAAGTTACTAAAAGATCCGGAAATCTTTGTAAAAGAAGATTTTCCGGATCTTTGTTTTTTATCGAATTAATGCTTTTGGTTCGAGATAAGCTTCAAGTCCCATTATTCCGAATTCTCTGCCTATTCCGGATTGTTTAAATCCTCCAAACGGAGCCATAGGATCATGTCCCATTCCGTTTATTTGTACACGTCCTGCATTTATTTGAGAGGCAATTTTATGAGCTCTTTTTTCATCTGATGAACTTACATAAGCTTGTAATCCGTAGGTGGTATCGTTGGCGATTTCGACTGCTTCTTCTTCGGTTTTGTATGTTATAACAGATAAAACTGGTCCGAAAATTTCTTCTCTGGCAATTCGCATTTGATTGTTTGCATTGACAAAAACGGTTGGTTTTACAAAATTTCCTTTTTCTAATCCTTCGGGTTTTCCTAAGCCTCCTGTTAAAATTTCTGCACCTTCGTTAATCCCGGTCTGAATATAGCTTTGAACGCGTTCGTATTGTTTTGCGCTTACCATAGGTCCAACTGCAGTGGTTTCGTTTTTTGGGTCGCCAACAATAGTGTTTGAAATAACTTCTTTGATTAGTTCTTTGACTTCTTCAAGTCGGTTTTCAGGAACTAATAATCGTGTTCCGGCAATACAGGCCTGTCCGCTATTCATATAAGCAGCGATTATAGCAAGCGGAATTGCTTCTGAAAAATTAGCGTCGTCAAGAATGATATTAGGAGATTTTCCGCCCAGTTCAAGAGTAACTCTTTTCATGGTTTCAACCGCTTCTTTTGCAATAATTTTTCCCACATTCGTAGATCCGGTAAAAGAGATTTTGGCAATATCCGGATTGCGGCTTATTTCAGCTCCAACTATTTCTCCTAATCCGTTTACGATATTAAAAACACCTTTTGGTAATCCTGCCTCGTGAAGACATTCTGCGATTAATTGCGTTTGTTGTGCGCTCATTTCGCTTGGTTTTATTACAGTCGTACATCCTGCTACAATTGCAGTCGATAATTTACTGCATATAAAACCATTGCTTGAATTCCATGGAATAATGATTCCTACTACGCCAAGCGGTGTCATCTGAACTTCAGATTCTCCCATTGTTTTGGTAAAGTTGTAAGTGTTTAGTAAGTTAATTGCAGACTCAAAACCTTTTAGCATGTAGTCGTAACTAATGGTTACAAATTGGCGTGTTCCTCCGTACTCTTCAATCATTACATCGATAAATTCTTCTTTTCTTTTTTCGATAGAAGCCTGAATGTTTTTTAAATATTGAATTCTTTCGGCTGTTGTGGTTTTAGAAAAAGTTTTAAAAGCTTCTTTGGCAGCTGCAATAGCATTTTGTGTGTCTTTTTGATTTCCTAAAAGCACTTTTCCAAGTTTTTCATTTGTAGTTGGGCTTATTAAATCAAAATATTCTGTTCCTTGTGGAGTGATAAATTCTCCGTTAACGTAAATCTTGTCTATTGTTTTCATGTTGTATTGTTTGTGATTTTTATTTGACAAAGATCTTGATTAACTACGCTGTTGACTTTGTTGGAAAGCTCAAAGTAACTTTGTTAAAAAGCTCATGAAAAAATATTTTTCTTTACAGGGTAGGTTGGTGATGATTATAAAGAAAAAGCCTCTCGATTGAGAGGCTTTAGTATATGATTTATTTAGGTTTTAAATTTTAAATGTAATTACGGGTTTTACGGCATGATTTACTAATCCTTCGCTAATACTTCCGTTAAAGAAGTGGGCGAATCCGGTTCTTCCGTGTGTGCACATTCCTATAATGTCTGCATTTATACTGTTAGAAAAGTTGATAATTCCTTTTTCGATATTAGTATCGTTGTAAATATGTGTTTGATAATTGCTAAGGTTAAATTCAGTTGTAAAATCATTCATTGCTTTTTCTGCTACATGAGTTGGTTTAAAACTGTTAGGAGTGCAAATTGTAACAAGGTGTATTTTTGCTTCAAAAAGTTTGC
Organism: Flavobacterium bizetiae; assembly: GCF_902804475.1. Lineage (GTDB taxonomy): Bacteria > Bacteroidota > Bacteroidia > Flavobacteriales > Flavobacteriaceae > Flavobacterium > Flavobacterium bizetiae. The sequence goes on along the minus strand of NZ_CADCSU010000032.1, from coordinate 26,032 downwards.
TTAGGTTTACAAATTTTTCAAACGGCTTTTTCGTTTCGTCAGAAAAATCCGAAGCAAAAACAATATTTGAAGCATTGAAATTTGTAATGCCTTTTTTGATCACTAAAACCGGGATTTCTGAATTGCGAACTACTTTTTCAGTGTTAGAACCAATTAATAATTCTTCGATTCCTGATGAGCCATGAGATCCCATAACAATCAAATCTACTTCATGATCTTTGCTAACTTGTGTGATGCCATGAATAGGCTTGTCCATCTTTACAATTTCGGTTATCGAAATTCCGTCCAGATACGGTCTTGATGAGACTTCGTCAAGCATTTCATTCGCTTTTTTCATAAAAAGCATCGTTTCAGGAATGCTTGCTCCTCCTAAAACAGCATCGTTCATTTGGCTTGGTAATTCAAGCATGTGTAAGATGATAATCTCAGAATTGTTTTTTTGGGCAATTTGTGCAGCAACTTTTAAGGCGTTTTCGGCATGTTCAGAAAAGTCGGTAGGTACTAGAATTCGTTTCATAGTTTTTGGGTTAAATAATGTGAAATTCTGTTGTTTTAATGCTATTATAAAGATAAGAAATATTTTTAGAGCAATCTATTTATTTTGATTTATAAAAAAAACACTATATTTGCACCGTTATTTATTAAAATCTAAATAATGAGGGGACTAAGTGTCCCCTCTTTTTATAAAATTATGACATTTAAAGAAAAAGTAAACGGATTAATAGCAGAGGCTCTTTTAGAAAAGCCCTCAATCTTTTTGATTGATCTGGCTATCTCAGACTCTTTCAAGATTAGTGTAGGTTTAGACGGTGATAATGGAGTGGCGTTGCAGGATTGTATTGACATAAGTCGTGCAATCGAGAATAATCTGGATCGTGAAGAGCAGGATTTTTCGCTTGAAGTAGCATCGGTTGGAGTAGGATCACCATTGAAAATGACAAGGCAATACAAGAAAAATATTGGTAGAACATTGATTGTTACTACAAATAATGAAAAAATTGAAGCAGAATTAGTAGAAGCTAACGATGTTTTTATAATTTTGTCTTGGAAGGCAAGAGAACCGAAAAAAGTAGGAAAAGGAAAAGAAACAGTTCAAAAAGAGCAACAAATACCTTATACAGAAATTAAAGAGGCAATTGTTACAGTAACATTTTAATTAAAGAATTCGCATGGAAAATTTAGCATTAATCGATTCATTCTCAGAGTTTAAAGATAATAAACTTATTGATCGTGTAACGCTTATGGCAATTTTAGAGGACGTGTTTAGAAATGCATTAAAGAAAAAATACGGTTCTGATGATAACTTCGATATTATCATAAATCCTGATAAAGGAGATATGGAGATATGGAGACGAAGAGTAATTGTTGCTGACGAAGATCTTGATTTTGAGAACGAAGAAATTACCTTGACTGAAGCAAGAATGATCGAAGCGGATTTTGAAATAGGTGAAGAAGTTTCTGAAGAAGTTAAATTGATCGATTTAGGAAGAAGAGCTATTTTAGCTTTACGCCAAAACCTTATATCTAAAATTCACGAACACGATAATACAAATCTTTATAAACAATTTAAAGATATTATTGGTGATATTTATACTGCAGAAGTGCACCATGTTCGCCCAAGAGTTGTAATTTTGGTCGATGATGAAGGAAATGAAATTGTGCTTCCAAAAGAAAAACAAATTCCGTCTGACTTTTTCCGTAAAGGAGATAACGTTCGTGGAATCATTGAAAGCGTTGAATTGAAAGGAAATAAACCTCAAATTATTATGTCTAGAACTTCTGAGAAGTTTTTAGAGAAATTGTTTGAACAAGAAATTCCTGAAGTATTCGATGGTTTGATTACTGTTAAAAATGTAGTGCGTATTCCAGGAGAGAAAGCAAAAGTAGCGGTAGATTCTTATGATGATAGAATTGATCCTGTTGGAGCTTGTGTGGGTATGAAAGGATCTCGTATTCACGGAATTGTTCGTGAGTTAGGAAACGAAAATATCGACGTAATCAACTATACAAGTAATATTCAATTGTTTATTACAAGAGCATTAAGCCCTGCAAAAGTTTCTTCAATCAAAATTGATGAAGAAAACAAAAGAGCTGAAGTTTTCTTGAAATTAGAAGAAGTTTCTAAAGCAATTGGTAGAGGTGGTCATAATATAAAATTAGCGGGTCAGCTAACAGGCTACGAGCTAGATGTTATCAGAGAAGGTGATGTTGCTAGTGGCGAAGATGATGACGTTGAATTAACTGAGTTTTCAGATGAAATTGAAGGCTGGGTTATCGAAGAATTTGCAAAAATTGGTTTGGATACAGCTAGAAGTATCTTGAAGCAAGAAGTAGAAGATTTAGTAAGAAGAACAGATTTAGAAGAGGAAACAATTCTTGATGTTATGAAAATACTAAAAGAAGAGTTTGATAGCTAGTTATCTGCTCTAACAACACAACGAAAAAGGTAATAATAAAAAGGTTATATGTCTGAAGAGAGAGTAATAAGAATAAACAAGGTTTTAAGGGAATTAAATATTTCGTTAGAAAGAGCTGTTGATTATCTAAAAGATAAGGGAATTGCTATTGATGCAAATCCAAATGCGAAAATTTCTGATAGCGAATTTAATATCCTACAAAGCCAATTTGCGGGCGATAAGGGGAACAAAGAAGCTTCTAAAGAAGTTGGTGAAGAGAAAAGAAAAGAAAAAGAAGCTTTGCGTGTAGAACGTGAAAAAGAAATTGAAGACAAACGCAGACAAGACGAAGAGCGCCAAAAGCAACAAGAGATTATAAAAGCGAGAGCTGTTGTAACCGGACCTGTTCAAGTTGGTAAAATTGATTTAAATCCAAAGAAACCTACTGTTGTTTCTCCTCCTGCTGAAGAACCAGCTAAGGTAGAAGAGCCAAAAGTTGTTGTTGCTCCAGCTCAACCAGAAAAACCTGTTCAAAAAGAAGTTGTACAGCCTGAGCCAGTGGCTCCTGTAGTTTCTGAAGAGAAAAAGGTAGAAAAACCTATTATTACAGAGAAAAAAGAAGTTAAAGAAGTAAAAGTAGAAACTCCAAAAGTTGCTCAGGAACCGGTTATTTCAACTGATCCTACAACTGCAGAGGAAACGATTACTACACAATATCAAAAATTATCTGGAACTACTCTTACAGGGCAAACAATTGACTTGTCTCAATTTAATAAGCCTAAGAAAAAGAAAGAAGATCCAAAGATAACTCCTAATAAACCAGGAACTCCGGGAGCCGGAAATAACGCGAATAAAAATAAGCGTAAAAGAATTGCTCCTAAACCGGGAACTCCGGGTGCGCCAAAACCTGCTACAGGTAATGCGCCAGGAACTCCAAACCCTAATAAAATTACACCAAATACTGGTGGTGGAGGTTTTAATGCTAACAGAAGCGCTAGACCAGGTTTCGTAAAAGGAAACCGTCCTGCAATTGTTGCTAAAGTTGAGCCTACTGAAGAGGAAGTAAAAAACCAAATTAGAGAGACTCTTGAAAAACTTCAGGGTAAAGGTGGAAAATCAAAAGCTGCTAAATACAGAAGGGATAAGAGAGATACGCACCGTCAGAAATCTGATGAAGAGCAAAGAGCACTTGACGAAGGAAGTAAAACTATTAAGGTTACTGAGTTTGTTACTGTAGGTGAAATTGCAATCATGATGGATGTGCCGATTACTAAAGTAATTGGAACTTGTATGTCTCTTGGTATCATGGTAACCATGAACCAGCGTTTAGATGCTGAAACATTAACTATTGTAGCTGACGAGTTTGGTTATGAAGTTGAGTTTATCACAGTTGATATCGAAGATGCTATTGAAGTAGTAGAAGATAAAGAAGAAGATTTAGTAGTTAGAGCACCGATTGTTACTGTAATGGGTCACGTCGATCACGGTAAAACATCTTTACTGGATTATATCCGTAAAGAAAATGTTATTGCTGGTGAGTCTGGAGGTATTACACAACACATTGGAGCTTACGGAGTAACTTTAGATAATGGTCAAAAAATCGCATTCTTAGATACACCGGGTCACGAGGCGTTTACCGCGATGCGTGCACGTGGAGCTCAGGTTACCGATATCGCTATTATCGTTGTTGCGGCGGATGATGACATCATGCCACAAACAAAAGAAGCAATCTCTCACGCACAAGCTGCGGGGGTGCCAATTATATTTGCAATCAATAAAATTGATAAACCAAATGCTAATGTTGAAAAAATCAAAGAGCGTTTGGCTAGTATGAATTTACTTGTTGAAGATTGGGGTGGAAAAATTCAGTCACATGATATTTCTGCAAAAGTTGGAACAGGAGTAAAAGAATTATTAGAAAAAGTTTTATTAGAAGCTGAAATCTTAGACTTAAAAGCAAATCCAAATAAAGCGGCTCAGGGAACTGTAGTTGAGGCTTTCTTAGATAAAGGAAAAGGATATGTTTCTACAATTTTAGTTCAACAAGGAACATTGAAAATTGGAGATTACATGTTGGCTGGTAAACATCATGGTAAGATTAAAGCTATGCATGATGAAAGAGGGCATACTGTTCTTGAAGCAGGACCGTCAACTCCGGTATCTGTATTAGGTTTAGATGGTGCTGCAACTGCAGGTGATAAATTCAATGTATTTGAAGATGAAAAAGAAGCAAAACAAATTGCCTCTAAACGTTCTCAATTAATGCGTGAACAATCTGTACGTACGCAACGTCATATTACACTTGATGAAATTGGTCGTCGTATCGCACTTGGTCAGTTTAAAGAATTGAACGTGATCCTTAAAGGAGACGTGGATGGATCTGTTGAAGCATTATCAGATTCGTTCTCTAAACTTTCTACTGAAGAAGTTCAAATTAATATCATACATAAAGGTGTTGGAGCAATTACTGAAACTGACGTTATGTTGGCTTCTGCTTCTGATGCGATCATTATCGGATTTAATGTTCGTCCTGCTGGAAATGCAAGACAGTTGGCTGATAAAGAAGAAATCGATATCCGTTACTATTCTATTATCTATGCTGCTATCGATGACTTGAAAGATGCGATGGAAGGAATGTTAGCTCCTGAGATGAAAGAAGAAGTTTTAGGAACTGCTGAGATCCGTGAGATCTTCAAAATTTCTAAAGTTGGTTCGATTGCAGGTTGTATGGTGATGGATGGTAAAATCATGAGATCTTCTAAAATTAGAGTTATCAGAGAAGGAGTAGTGGTGCATACAGGAGAACTTGTTGCATTGAAACGTTTCAAAGATGATGTTAAAGAAGTTTCTAAAGGTTATGATTGTGGTATTCAAATTAAAGGTTACAACGACATCGAAGAAAGAGATGTTATTGAAGCATACCATGAAGTTGCAATTAAAAAGAAATTGAAATAATATTCAATAATTATATTTTAAAGTCCCAATGAAAATTGGGACTTTTTTTGTGGTTAATTTTTGATGAAAGGGGCTTTTAAGATTGATTTTATAATTAAATAAGAATATAACTAGTTTTAAATTTTAATGTTATTTTTGATAAAAAATATTTTGATATGAAACGATTATTATACGCTGTTGTTATTTTTATAAGTATTTCTGCTTCGTCTTTTTCTCAGGAAGCTGTAGCGAAGAAAGGTCCGCCGGCAGGTAATGCTGCCGTTGGTGATTATTATGGAGCTGATGTGTCTAAAACATCTGAGGCTAAAGCAATTTCGGTTGAAGCATTAGAAGGAAAGTTAAAACAGGACAAAAAGGCGGAGAATGTTATTGTAAAAGGTGAGGTGACAGATGTGTGTCCTAAAAAAGGATGCTGGGTAACTCTTAAAACTGATGATGGTTCTTCATTTTTTGTAAAAATGAAAGATTATGGCTTTTTTGTGCCTACTGCATTAAAGGGAAAAAATGTTATTTTGGAAGGTGTTGCCGAAAAAGAAATAACATCTGTAGAAGAACTTAAACATTATGCTAAAGATGCTAAAAAGCCACAATCAGAGATTGATGCTATTACTTTACCAAAAGAAGAAATAAGGTTTCTGGCAAAAGGTATAAAGGTGGTGAACTAGCTTGTTGGGTTAGAATACCAATTTTATAATTGTATTGTAAAGCTTCAATGTTTAATTGGAGCTTTTTTGTTTGTAGAGTATTGTTTAAGTGTATAATGAATTCCTTTTGTTGTTAAGAATTGGCTTGGTAATTACGCAAAGTAATATGGTCTAATTTGATGTACTGTTAGGGTTTTTGGTATAAGGCGAGTGTTTATTGAAGTAAATAAAGATGTATGCGCCTTGTTTGAAAATCGGGTTATTATCGAATAGGTGGGTTGTTTATCCCTGTTAAACGAGGATTTTTTATATGTTTTAGATTTTATCAATAAAAAAAGCGAGATATAATCTCGCTTTTGTGTGTTTAATGGATGTTTTTATTTGCTTGGCTTTATTAAAAAGACGCTTTTATATCTCTTTTTTATCTCGGCAAGATTTCGTTCGGCTTCTATTCGGGTTTTGAAATTACCTACCATGACCTTATAGTTGGGTGTATTGAAAATTATTGTTCCGTCTATGGTGTTAAATTCTCTTTTAAAATCCGATAACGTTTTCTTTGCTTCTTCGCTTTTGCCGCTAAATATTTGAATTTTGTAAGTATCGTTTGTGTTTATTGACGTGTTAATTTTTCGTTTTTCACTCAATAATTGGTCAAATTTAGGATCTTGATTTACTATTAAATTTTGGTCTTGAGCATTAATATTATATGCTAATGTGAACATTGTTAGTGTTAAGAAAACTCTTTTTGAAGGGGTTAAAATTCTCATAATGTGATGGTTTTTACGCGAAATTACTATTTAAAGTTTGTATATAAAATTTTAATATTATTTAGAATTGATATAAATTGATATTTAAGAGTATTTTAAGGTTTTGAGAATAGTTCATAAGTCGTATTTTTGTGCAAGTTTTAAAAGAAGGTATTAGTTTTTCGTTGATTTATTACAGAAAAAATCATACCAAAAATTAGTAGATAATTATTATACTATATGAAAAAGGTGGGTAACCATAATTCGATCTCAAGAAAATTACTACTTAGCTTATCGCTAACGTTAATTTTCTCCCTAACTTCATTTGCTCAAGAAGCTGCTGCTCCGGCGGCGCCTGAAGCTGCTGCTCCGGCTGCTGCTGCAGGTGGTGATCCAGTAAAAGGGAAAGAACTTTTTAATGCAAATTGCGCTGCATGTCACAAATTAGATGCTAAGTCAACAGGTCCGGCCCTAAGAGGGGTTGCTGCCAAACATGAGATGGCATGGATTTACAAGTGGGTGCATAACAGCTCCGAAATGATTAAATCAGGAGATCCTGTTGCAGTTAAATTATTTGAAGAGCACAACAAGTCAGTAATGACTTCTTTTCCTCAATTATCAACAGGTGATATTGATAACATTATTGCTTATACTTCTGAAGTAAAAGCTGAGCCTGCTGCCGGTGCTCCTGGTGCAGCTACTCCTCCTGGAACTAACGTTGAAGGTGGTGGAATTTCAAATAACATTATTTTAGGAGCTCTTGCTCTTGTAATGGCTATCTTGGTAGTTATGTTGTTCATGGTGAACAAAGTGTTAACGAAAGTAGCAAGTAATAATGGTATTGAAGTTGCTCCTAGAGAAGCTAGAACTCCAATCTGGAAAGCTTTTGCTAAAAACCAATTCCTGGTTTTGGTTACTTCTATATTCTTGCTTTTGGCAAGTGGTTATTTTGTGTATGCATACTTAATGCAAGTAGGTGTTGATCAAAATTATGAGCCAATTCAGCCAATTCACTATTCTCATAAAATTCACGCTGGTGATAACGAAATCAATTGTAAATATTGTCACTCTGCTGCTCGTGTGAGTAAAACAGCTGGTATTCCATCTTTGAATGTTTGTATGAACTGTCATAAAAATATTTCTGAAGTTGCTGAAACTACTGCTACTCCTGAGTACAGCAAAGCATTTTACGATGCTCAAATCCAAAAATTATACGATGCTGTTGGCTGGGATAAAGCTAAACAGGAGTATACTGGAAAAACGCAGCCGGTAAAATGGGTTCGTATTCATAATCTTCCTGATTTTGTTTACTTCAACCACTCTCAACACGTTAATGTTGCGGGAGTTGAATGTCAAACTTGTCACGGTCCAGTGCAGGAATTTGAGATCATGAAGCAATATTCTAAATTAACAATGGGATGGTGTATTGATTGCCATAGAAAAACTGATGTTAAGATGGAAGGTAATGCTTACTATGATAAAATTCATGCTGAACTTTCTAAAAAATACGGTGTAGAAAAATTGACTGCAGCGCAAATGGGAGGTTTAGAATGCGGTAAATGCCACTATTAATCGAATTATTAAGATTTTAATATTTATATACAATGTCATCAAACAAAAAATACTGGAAAAGTGTTGAAGAACTAGAGAATAGTTCTATTGTTGAGGCGCTTAGAAATAACGAATTTGTTGAAGAAATTCCTACTGAAGAATTCTTAGGAAATGCAGATGCTTTAGCTTCATCTGGAACTTCACGTCGTGACTTTTTAAAGTACGTAGGATTTAGTACTGCAGCGGTTACGCTTGCTGCCTGCGAAGGTCCTGTTCACAAGTCTATACCATATGTTTTACAACCAGAACAAATCATTCCTGGTGTTGCAGATTATTATGCAACTACTGTTTTTGATGGTTTTGATTTTGCTAACTTATTAGTAAAAACTCGTGAGGGTCGTCCAATTAAAATTGATAACAATACTATTTCTGGATCTAAGTTTTCAGCTAATGCTAGAATTCATGCATCTATCTTATCATTATATGATAGCATGCGTTTGAAAGAGCCTAAGGTGGACGGAAAAAATGGTAGCTGGTCTGCTGTTGATTTGAGAATAAAATCAAGTCTTGCTGAAGCAAAAGCAAAAGGCGGACAAGTGGTATTGTTGACAAATACTTTGGCGAGTCCATCTACTGAAAAATTAATAGCTGAATTCATTGCTAAAAATCCTAATGCAAAACATGTTGTTTATGATGCAGTTTCTTCATCAGAAGCACTAGATGCATTCGAAACAGTTTACGGAGAAAGAGCGCTTGTTGATTATGATTTTTCAAAAGCTTCTTTAATTGTTTCTGTTGGAGCTGATTTCTTAGGAGACTGGCAAGGTGGTGGATATGATTCAGGATATGCTCAGGGAAGAATTCCTGCAGGGCCTACCGGATCTAAGAAAATGTCTCGTCACTTTCAGTTAGAATCAAACATGACATTGTCTGGAGCTGCTGCTGATAAGCGTATTCCTATGAGTAGTGTTGATCAAAAACAAGCTTTAGTTCAAATTTATAATATAATTACAGGATCTTCTGTAGCTAATTCTTTAGATGCTAAGTTTAAACCAGAAGTAGTTAAAGCTGCTCAACAGTTGAAACTTGCTGGTGCTAAAGGAGTATTAGTTTCAGGTCTTGAAGATAAAAATGCTCAATTATTAGTTTTAGCGATCAATCAGGTATTGGCGAGTGAAGCTTTTAATACTGCTGGTACAAGACAAATTAGAAAAGGATCTAATGCGGTTGTGTCTCAATTGGTAAAAGATATGAATGCTGGAAGTGTTCATACTTTAATCATGAGCGGAATTAATCCGGTTTATACTTTAGCTGATTCAGCTTCTTTTGTATCTGGATTGAAAAAAGTAAAAACGTCAGTTGCGTTTTCTTTAAAAGAAGATGAAACTGCATCTATAACTACAATTGCTGCTCCGGCTCCTCATTATTTAGAGGCTTGGGGAGATGTTGTAATTACAAAAGGAACTTATAGTCTGACTCAGCCAACTATTCGTCCTATCTTTAATACAAAACAATTTCAAGACGTTTTATTGTCATTAAACGGAACTCCTGGAAACTTCTATGATTATATTAAAGCTAATTCAGCTTCAATTATCGCAGGTTCTTCTTGGAACAAAGTTTTACATGATGGTGTTTTTGTTATTGGTTCATCTGCATTATCTGCAGGATCTGTTGATTATAGTGCTGCTGCAAATGCTGTTGCTAAATCTAAATCTAGTGGAGAGTTTGAATTAGTATTATATACTAAAACAGGTATGGGTGACGGTCAACAAGCAAACAATCCTTGGTTGCAAGAGTTTCCTGATCCAATCACAAGAGTTTCTTGGGATAACTATGTTACAGTTTCGAATGCTGATGCTAAAAAATATAACTTATCAAATGAAATTGTTGCAAACGGAGGTTTAAACGGAAGTTATGCTACAATTACTACTGCTGATGGTTTAAAATTGGAAAACGTTCCGGTAATTGTTCAGCCAGGACAAGCTGTTGGTACAGTTGGTTTGGCATTAGGTTACGGTCGTAAGGCTGCTTTAAAAGAAGAAATGGTAGTAGGTTTAAACGCTTACTCATTATATAAAAACTTCAATAGTGTTCAATCTGTTACTATTGCGAAAGCAAATGGTGTTCACGAGTTTGCTTGTGTTCAGGGACAGAAAACATTAATGGGTAGAGGAGATATCATTAAAGAAACTACTCTTAAAATTTTTAATACTGAAGATGCTGAACATTGGAACGAACAACCAATGGTATCTTTAGATCACGAAGAAGTAAAAGCTACAACTGTCGATTTATGGGAATCATTTGATCGTACTACAGGACATCACTTTAACCTTTCTATTGACTTAAACGCTTGTACAGGTTGTGGAGCATGTGTTATTGCTTGTCACGCTGAAAACAACGTTCCTGTTGTAGGTAAAGCAGAGGTAAGAAGAAGTCGTGATATGCACTGGTTGCGTATTGACAGATATTACTCTTCTGAAAGTACTTTTGAAGGAGATAACGAAAGAAAAGATAATATAGCTGGTTTATCTAGTTCATTGTCTACATTTAACGAAATGGAAAAACCTGGAGATAATCCACAAGTTTCTTTCCAACCAGTAATGTGTCAACACTGTAATCACGCACCATGTGAGACAGTTTGTCCTGTTGCTGCTACATCTCACGGTCGTGAAGGTCAAAACCACATGGCATACAACAGATGTGTTGGTACTCGTTATTGTGCAAACAACTGTCCGTATAAAGTACGTCGTTTTAACTGGTTCTTGTACAACAAAAACAGTGAATTCGATTACCACATGAATGATGATTTAGGTCGTATGGTATTAAATCCAGACGTAAACGTTCGTTCTCGTGGAGTTATGGAAAAATGTTCTATGTGTATTCAAATGACACAGGCGACTAAATTGAAAGCAAAAAATGAAGGTCGTCCGGTTGCTGATGGAGAATTCCAAACAGCTTGTTCAAATGCTTGTTCTTCTGGAGCAATGATATTTGGTGATGTTAATGATGCTGAAAGTAAAGTTGCTAAATTAGCGGCTGATGATAGATCATACCACTTATTAGAGCATGTTGGAACAAAACCTAATGTGGTTTACCATGTTAAAGTTAGAAATACTTAGAATAAATTATTAATTAAGAAACATATAAAGGATTATGTCGTCTCACTACGAAGCACCCATTAGAAAACCTTTAGTTATAGGTGATAAATCTTATCACGATGTAACTGTAGATGTAGCTGCCCCTGTTGAAGGGCCAGCAAACAAACATTGGTGGATTGTATTTTCAATCGCATTAATAGCCTTCCTTTGGGGGTTAGGTTGTATTATTTACACCGTATCTACCGGTATTGGAACATGGGGATTAAATAAAACAGTTGGTTGGGCCTGGGATATCACGAACTTCGTTTGGTGGGTTGGTATTGGTCACGCCGGAACATTAATTTCTGCGGTATTATTACTTTTCCGTCAACGTTGGAGAATGGCGATTAACCGTTCTGCAGAAGCTATGACTATCTTCTCGGTAGTTCAGGCAGGTTTATTCCCAATTATTCACATGGGTCGTCCATGGTTAGCATACTGGGTTTTACCTATTCCAAATCAATTTGGATCATTATGGGTTAACTTTAACTCACCGCTACTTTGGGATGTATTTGCAATTTCTACGTATCTTTCAGTATCATTAGTTTTCTGGTGGACTGGTTTATTACCTGACTTTGCAATGCTACGTGATAGAGCAATAACACCTTTTAATAAAAGAGTATATTCTATCCTAAGTTTTGGATGGAGTGGTAGAGCAAAAGACTGGCAACGTTTTGAAGAAGTATCTTTAGTATTAGCTGGTTTAGCTACTCCTCTTGTACTTTCTGTACACACGATTGTATCTATGGACTTTGCTACTTCTGTAATTCCAGGATGGCATACAACAATCTTCCCTCCGTACTTCGTTGCCGGAGCGGTATTCTCAGGATTTGCAATGGTAAATACCTTGTTGATCGTTATGAGAAAAGTTTCTAATCTTGAAGCGTATATTACATTACAACATATCGAGTTAATGAACATTGTAATCATGATTACAGGTTCTATCGTAGGGGTAGCGTATATCACTGAGTTATTCGTAGCTTGGTATTCAGGTGTAGAATATGAGCAATATGCGTTCTTGAACAGAGCTACCGGACCTTACTGGTGGGCATATTGGTCGATGATGACTTGTAACGTTTTCTCTCCACAATTTATGTGGTTCAAGAAATTAAGAACAAGTATCATGTTTTCATTTATTATTTCGATCGTTGTAAACATCGGAATGTGGTTTGAAAGATTCGTAATTATTGTTACTTCTTTACATAGAGATTACCTTCCATCTTCTTGGACAATGTTTTCACCAACATTTGTTGATATTGGAATTTTCATCGGAACGATAGGTTTCTTCTTCGTATTGTTTTTATTATACTCTAGAACATTCCCTGTAATTGCTCAGGCAGAGGTAAAAACAATTTTGAAAGGAACAGGAGATAATTACATTAGAGAAAGAGCAAATAAAGATTCACATCATGAGTAATAAAGTAATATACGCCATTTATAATGACGATGATATTTTGATGGATGCAGTAAAGAAAACCAGAGCTGCTCATCATCATATTGAAGAGGTTTTTACTCCATTCCCAGTTCACGGATTGGATAAAGCTATGGGTTTAGCACCAACAAGATTAGCAATTTGTGCATTTTTATATGGATGTGTTGGTATTTCTGTTGCTACAACCATGATGAGTTATATCATGATTCATGATTGGCCACAAGATATTGGTGGAAAACCAAGTTTTAGTTTCATTCAGAATATGCCATCATTTGTGCCAATTATGTTTGAGATGACAGTATTTTTTGCTGCCCACTTAATGGTTATTACTTTTTATATGAGAAGTAGATTATGGCCATTCAAAGAAGCTGAAAATCCTGATGTAAGAACAACAGATGACCATTTTTTAATGGAAGTTGCCGTAAATGATAACGAAGCAGAACTAGTTTCTTTCTTTGAAGGTACAGGTGCTGTTGAAGTTAAAGTAATTGAAAAGAATTAATTGTAGCTATGAAAAGGATATATAAAATAACACTTTTAGTTGGTATAACTATTTTAGTTTCATCATGCCACAATACTTCGGCACCAAACTATCAGTATTTCCCTAATATGTATGAGTCTTTGGCATATGAGCCATATTCAGAGGCAAAAATATTTAAAGGTGGAAAAGAAGGACAACTTCCTGCAGAAGGAAGTATTAATAGAGGTTTTGAGCCTTATGAATATGAAAATTCAACTGCTGGTTATGAATTGGCTAAAGCTAATTTAAAATCGCCTTTGGATTCTATCGAAAGAAATTCCGGTAAAGGAAAAGAACTTTTCGAAATTTACTGTATCAGTTGTCATGGTGCAACTGGAAACGGTAAAGGTAAATTGGTTGAAAGAGAAAAATTTCTTGGAGTACCTAGCTATAAAGACAGAGAAATCACTGAAGGAAGTATCTTTCACGTTGAAACTTATGGTTTAAATGCAATGGGTTCACATGCAAATCAATTAAGTGCCCACGAACGTTGGTTAGTTGCTGACTATGTTCTAAAACTAAAAAGCCAATTATAATTGTTGAACAAACTGATCGTAATAGATATGTATACATTTTCAAGTAAATTAAAAACTTTTTCTATCATCCTAATGGTACTTGGTGTATTAGGAATTGGATATGGTTTTTTAACTGCTCCTAAAGATATTCAAGAAGTTGAAAAAATTCTAGCTGCAGATGCACATGGTTCTCATGGTGCTGCGCATGAAGCAACAGCAGAAACTTCTCATCAAGAAGCTGGACACCACGAAGCTGCTGAAGCTTCGCATGAATCGCACAAAGGTGGCGAGCATGAAACAGTAAATGCTGCTGATGAACACAAAGAACATTTAACGCATGTATTGCACCAATTGCAAAATAAGCCTTGGTCAGCTTTATATGTTGCTTGTATTTTCTTCTTACTACTTTCTATGGGAACTTTAGCATTTTATGCTATTCAACAAGTTGCTCAGGCAGGTTGGTCTCCGGTTTTGTTTAGAGTTATGCAAGGAATCACAGCTTATTTACCGATAGGTTCAATTATTTTCTTTATTATCTTAATTCTTTGCGGATTACACTTTAATCACATATTTGTATGGTTAGGTGAAGGGGTTACTGATCCTAATAGTCCAAACTATGATAAAATTATTGCTGGAAAATCAGGATATTTAAACTTTACTTTCTGGATTATTAGAGCAGCTATCTTTTTAGTAGGATGGAACTTATACCGTTACCAATCTAGAAAAAATTGTTTAGCTCAGGATGACGCAAAAGATGATCTATACTACAAAAAGAATTTCAAATTAACTGCTGGTTTCTTAGTATTCTTTATCGTATCTGAGTCTATTATGTCTTGGGATTGGATTATGTCAATCGATCCACACTGGTTCAGTACTTTATTTGGATGGTATGTTTTCGCATCTTTCTTCGTAAGTGGTATTACTGCAATTGCATTAGTAACTGTTTACTTAAAATCTAAAGGATATTTAGAGTATGTAAATACAAGTCACATTCACGATTTAGCTAAATTTATGTTTGGTATTAGTGTTTTCTGGACTTATTTATGGTTCTCTCAATTCATGTTAATCTGGTATGCTAATATTCCTGAAGAGGTAACATACTTCGTAACAAGAATTCAATTATACAACTTGCCATTCTTTGGTGCTGTAGTTATGAACTTCGTGTTCCCATTATTAATATTAATCAACACAGACTTTAAACGTCTTAGCTGGGTAATTGTAATGGCTGGTGTTGTTATCTTACTAGGTCACTACGTAGATTTCTTTAATATGATTATGCCAGGTACAGTTGGAGATAAATGGTTTATTGGAGTTTCTGAAATTGCATCTATACTTTTCTTCTTAGGTTTGTTTATTTTTGTAGTGTTCACTGCATTAACTAAAGCTCCTTTGTTAGCAAAAAGAAATCCTTTCATTGAAGAAAGTAAACATTTTCATTATTAATATTTAAAGAAGTAAACAGATGACAAGTTTGTTGGTAATTATAGTTTTAGTTTTATTAGCAGTTGCATTATGGCAATTGACCAAGATATTTGATCTTACTCAAGTGGGATCTTCTTCGGACGATTCTCAAGTTGCATCAGATAATGATAATAATGTTCAGGGATATGTTATGTTTGGCTTTTTAGCTTTCATATATATATTTACGATCTACGGTTTACTTAAATGGGGTAATTTAGCACTTCATACTCCTGCTTCAGAGCACGGACTTTTGGTAGACAACTTAATGAATATTACTTGGGTTTTAATTTTTGTAGTTCAATTTATTACACAAGGTTTATTGTACTGGTTTTCTTTTAAAAACAGAGGACACAAAGATAAAAAAGCATTGTTCTTTGCTGATAGTAATAAATTAGAGGCAATTTGGAGTATTATCCCGTCTGTAGTTTTAGCTTGTTTAATTCTTTACGGATTGTATGCTTGGAACAACATTATGTTTGTTGATAAAGATGAAGACGTAATTGAAATCGAATTATACGCACAACAGTTCAAATGGACTGCGAGATATGCTGGTAATGATAATGTTTTAGGAAAAGCTAACGTTCGTTTGATTGAAGGTATTAATACTTTAGGTGTTGATATGTCTGATAAAAACTCAGCTGATGATATTGTAGTTTCTGAATTGCATATTCCAAAAGGTAAAAAAGTACATTTCAAAATGCGTTCTCAAGACGTATTACACTCAGCTTACATGCCTCACTTTAGAGCGCAAATGAACTGTGTTCCTGGAATGGTTACTGAATTTGCTTTTATTCCTACTTATACAACTGCAGAATACAGAGAGTTACCATTTATGGTAGAGAAAGTAGCAAATATCAACAAACTTAGAGCTGAAAAAAGCGTTGAGTTAGTTGCAAAAGGAGGTACAGCTTTAGATCCTTATACATTTGATTATTTATTATTATGTAATAAAATTTGTGGAGCTTCTCACTACAACATGCAAATGAAAGTGGTTGTTGATACTCCGGAAGATTATAAAAAATGGTTAAGCGAAAAAACTACTTTAGCTCAGGATATTAAAGCGGCAGCAGCTGCTAAAGCACCAGCTGAAGGAGCAAAAGCTACTACAGATAGTACAGCTAAAGATACTGTAAAAGCGGTAATTGATACTGTTAAAGCAGCTATAGCTAAAGTTGCTATGAAATAATATTTATTAAGAAAATTTAAAGTACACATATATGTCAGCAGAAGCGCACGGTCACGATCACGGACACGATCACGAGCACGAACATCATCATAAAGAAACGTTCATTACTAAATACATCTTTAGTATTGATCATAAAATGATTGCTAAGCAATACTTAATTACCGGTATTATTATGGGTATAATTGGTATTGCAATGTCCTTGCTTTTTAGAATGCAATTAGCATGGCCAGAAGAGTCTTTTAAAATCTTTAATGTTTTATTAGGAGATAAATTTGCACCTGACGGTGTAATGGCAAATGATATTTATTTGGCTTTAGTAACAATTCACGGTACCATTATGGTATTCTTTGTACTAACGGCTGGTTTAAGTGGTACTTTTAGTAACTTACTTATTCCACTTCAAATTGGAGCAAGAGATATGGCTTCTGGATTCATGAATATGATTTCATACTGGTTGTTCTTCT
Organism: Flavobacterium bizetiae; assembly: GCF_902804475.1. Lineage (GTDB taxonomy): Bacteria > Bacteroidota > Bacteroidia > Flavobacteriales > Flavobacteriaceae > Flavobacterium > Flavobacterium bizetiae. Next base: position 9,025 of record NZ_CADCSU010000032.1, on the reverse strand, counting down.
TATCTGCTGTAATCATGTTATCTTCTTTATTTGTTGAAGCTGGACCAGCTTCTGCAGGTTGGACAATTTACCCTCCGTTAAGTGCTTTACCACAAGCGATCCCTGGATCTGGAACTGGTATGACTTTATGGTTAGTTTCGATGGCTATCTTTATTGCATCTTCATTAATGGGATCATTAAACTACATTGTAACTGTTATCAACTTAAGAACAAAAGGAATGTCTATGACTAGACTTCCGCTTACAATCTGGACATTTTTCGTAACAGCTATCATTGGTGTTATTTCGTTCCCGGTATTATTATCAGCTGCTTTATTATTGATTTTTGATAGAAGTTTTGGTACTTCATTCTTCTTATCTGATATCTATATTGCAGGAGAGGTTTTACATTATCAAGGAGGTTCTCCAGTATTGTTCGAACACTTATTCTGGTTCTTAGGACACCCTGAGGTATATATCGTAATCTTACCAGCAATGGGTCTTGTTTCTGAAATTATGGCTACGAACTCTCGTAAACCAATTTTTGGATACAGAGCGATGATCATGTCAGTTCTTGCAATTGCATTTTTATCTACAATTGTTTGGGGTCACCACATGTTTATTTCAGGTATGAATCCTTTCTTAGGATCTGTATTTACCTTTACTACTTTATTGATTGCAATTCCGTCTGCTGTAAAAGCGTTCAACTGGATTACAACTTTATGGAAAGGTAACCTGCAATTTAATCCTGCAATGTTATTCTCTATCGGAATGGTTTCTACTTTCATCACTGGAGGTTTAACAGGAATCATTTTAGGAGATAGTACTTTAGATATTAACGTTCACGATACATACTTCGTAATTGCTCACTTTCACTTAGTAATGGGTATCTCTGCACTTTACGGAATGTTTGCTGGTATTTACCACTGGTTTCCTAAAATGTACGGAAGAATGTTAAACAAAAACTTAGGTTATATTCACTTTTGGGTAACAGCAGTTTGTGCTTACGGAGTTTTCTTCCCAATGCACTTTATCGGATTAGCTGGTTTACCAAGACGTTATTATACAAACACAAACTTCCCATTATTTGATGATTTGCAAAATGTGAATGTTTTAATTACAACATTTGCTCTTGTAGGAGGTGCGTTCCAATTAGTATTCTTGTACAACTTCTTTAGTAGTATTTTCTACGGTAAGAAAGCAGTACAAAATCCATGGAAATCGACAACATTAGAGTGGACAACTCCAGTAGAGCATATTCACGGTAACTGGCCAGGAGAAATTCCTCACGTATACCGTTGGCCATATGACTACAGTAACCCAAATCACGATGTAGATTTTGTTCCTCAAAATGTACCAATGAAAGAAGGTGAAGAAGTTTTACACCACTAAAAATATTTAAAAAAGACCATCTGAAAAGATGGTCTTTTTTGTTTTTATAGATTCCAAATCCCAGTTAAGTTTAATCTCATATTGCAATTTGTAATTTTAAAAAATTGAAATTGGGTTTCGTTTTATTTAAAATTTATCTATTTTACAAACTAATTACTTTGTCTATCTTTGTAAAATGAATGAAAACCTAGATCCCACAACAAATGGGTACAATCCAGAAGAATTAGATCTTGAAAAAAGATTGCGTCCGCTGTCATTTGATGATTTTGCCGGACAAGATCAAGTTTTAGAGAATTTAAAAGTTTTTGTTGCTGCAGCCAATCAACGTGGCGAAGCACTTGATCATACACTTTTTCACGGACCTCCCGGATTAGGTAAAACTACTTTGGCTAATATTTTGGCCAATGAACTTGAAGTGGGTATCAAAATTACTTCAGGACCTGTTTTAGACAAACCTGGAGATTTAGCGGGTCTTTTGACTAATCTCGATGAAAGAGATGTTTTATTCATTGATGAAATTCATCGTTTAAGCCCAATTGTCGAAGAGTATCTTTACTCGGCAATGGAGGATTTTAAAATTGATATTATGATCGAGTCTGGGCCAAATGCCAGAACGGTACAAATTAATTTAAATCCTTTTACTTTAATTGGGGCAACAACCCGTTCAGGATTATTGACGGCGCCAATGCGTGCCCGTTTCGGAATTTCATCGCGATTACAATATTATACTACCGAACTTTTAACGACTATTGTTGAAAGAAGTTCGTCAATTCTTAAAATGCCAATTTCATTAGATGCTGCTATCGAAATAGCTGGTAGAAGCCGTGGAACTCCTCGTATAGCCAATGCATTATTACGTAGAGTGCGAGATTTTGCACAAATAAAAGGTAACGGAACCATCGATCTTGAAATTGCACGTTATGCCTTAAGAGCCCTTAATGTTGATGCGCATGGATTGGATGAAATGGATAATAAAATCTTGTTAACCATCATCAATAAATTTAAAGGCGGACCTGTTGGACTTTCAACTTTGGCAACTGCAGTTTCTGAAAGCAGTGAAACGATCGAAGAAGTTTATGAACCATTTTTAATTCAGGAAGGTTTTATTATGCGTACGCCACGCGGACGTGAGGTAACGGATAAAGCATACAAGCACTTAGGAAAATTAAATACGAATATTCAGGGCGGATTGTTTTAATTGTAATCAAAATGTCTGAAAATAGAAAATATAATTACCCGAACAGGCTTTCAATAGTGAGATTCTTTCTGGATGCAGAAGGAGTGCGTAGAAATCCGATTCCTTTTCATAAAAGATATTTTGAACAATTTGGAGACTCTTTTTCTCTTAAAATTGGAGTTTCTAAACATATAATCTTATCAAGAGATAATGAAATTGCTCAATATATTTTACAAAAGAATCAAAAGAATTATCATAAATCTAAATTTCAATCTGTATACCTTTCTAAATATTTAGGAAAAGGACTTTTAACTGTTGATGGTGATTTTTGGTTAAAACAAAGAAGATTAATTCAACCTGCGTTTCATAAGCAAAAGATGAATCAGTTGGTTGAAAACATGAATTTGACTATTACTTCAGAATTGAATAATTTAGTAGAGGGAGAATCTATTGATGTTTTTCCTGTAATGAGCCAGCTAGCGTTTAATGTCGTGGCGAAGTCATTGTTTCAACTTTCAATCTCTGACGAAAAACTAAACCGAATTAAATTTATTATTGAAGAAGTTCAGAATTTTTTAATCAAAGAAATTAGACTTCCACATAAAGCATGGTGGTTTTCTTTAAGCGGACAAGTAAAGAAACATCTGGAACTTGCTGAAGAAAACAATAGCATTATTCATGAAATTATTGAAGAAAGAATGACTTCGAAAGAAGAAATTAATGACTTGCTCAATATGCTTTTGGAAACCCGATATGAAGATACGGAAGAAGGTATGTCGGTTAAGCAATTAGTAGATGAAATTAAAGTGCTCTTTATCGCAGGACATGAAACTACGGCAAATGCTTTGACTTTTACTTTACATCTTTTAGGAAGAAATCCCGATGTACAACAAAAAGTTTTAGATGAGATTTTAGAGATAGAATCTCAAACTGAGAATATTGTGGAACAGCTTCAAAAAATGACTTATACTAATGCAGTATTAAATGAATCTATGCGTTTGTATCCGCCAGCATGGATTACAGACAGACAAAATGTTACAGATGATACTCTTGCTGGTTTTCATATAAAAAAGGAAACTCTTATTGGGGTTTCTTTCTACGAATTACATCGAAATCCTAAATATTGGGAAAATCCGGATGAATTTATTCCTGAACGATTTCTTGGCGAGCAGAAAAAAATGTCTATGCAATATTTTTACCCGTTTGGTGCGGGACCAAGAATGTGCATAGGAGCTGGATTTGCTATTTATGAAATGTGTTTGACCATTGCTCAAATTGTAAAAAAATATGAGATTAAATCCAGCACTGATACAGTTCAGTTTAATCCTTTAATTACATTAAAACCGCTTGGTGTAGAAGTTTCATTTTCGAAAAGATGAGCATTAATGCAAAAGAAATATATTCAGAATTTATAAAATCAGAAGCAAAACGCCTCGGTTTTCTTTCTTGCGGAATATCTAAAGCTGGATTTCTGGAAGAGGAGGCACCACGTCTTGAAAAATGGCTCAATAACAACCATCATGGCCAAATGGCGTATATGGAGAATTATTTTGACAAACGTTTAGATCCTACCTTGTTAGTAGATGATGCCAAAAGTGTGGTGTCACTTTTATTAAATTATTATCCGGAAGAAACCCAAACTCAAGACAGCTTTAAAATTTCTAAATATGCCTATGGTCAGGATTATCATTTTGTAATCAAAGAAAAACTAAAAGAATTTCTACACTCGATTCAGGAAAATATAGGCGATGTTTCCGGTCGTGCTTTTGTGGATTCGGCACCTGTTTTAGATCGTGCATGGGCGGCAAAAAGTGGTTTAGGATGGATTGGTAAAAGTGGAAATCTGTTGACTCAAAAAGTAGGTTCTTTTTATTTTATTGCAGAGCTTATTCTCGATCTAGACCTGGAATATGATCATGCGACTACAGACCATTGTGGTTCTTGTACAGCCTGTATTGATGCTTGTCCTACTCAGGCAATTGTTGCGCCTCATGTTGTTGACGGAAGCAAATGTATCTCCTATTATACGATTGAACTCAAAGAAAATATTCCTTATGAAATGAAAGGAAAATTTGATGAATGGATGTTTGGTTGTGATACTTGCCAGGATGTTTGCCCCTGGAATCGGTTCTCGAAACCTCATTCAGAGCCCTTATTTAATCCAAATCCGGAACTACTTTCTTTTTCCAAAAAAGACTGGATTGAGATCACGGAAGAGACTTTTCGTGCTGTTTTTAAAAATTCCCCAATTAAAAGAACCAAGTTTGAAGGTTTAAAAAGAAATGTAAGATTTTTAGAGTGATTTAAAAGTGGAAGAATGCTTTTTTCTTTCTTTTAAACACTATTTTTTCATTTCTTTTTCTTTTTAATTTGTAAGATTTTTACGTTTTTATCTTGAATTTCTTTAAAAACCGATAATACGTCAAAAAATTAAGAAATTTCTCCTCTTTTATTATCGAATAGTTAAGTTTTCTGCGGTTCAAGGTTAATTTTTGTCGACTAAAAGTGTAATTCAACGTTTATCTGTGTAGTTTATCGACTAAAGTAGTTAGTAATTAGGTGTTTGCATATTTTCGCGGCTCCAAAACTACTAATTTAACCTAAAGACATTTTTTGTGTCTTGAACTACATACATTTATGGTGCAAAAACTACTTTATTTTTGTGAAAATCCGGAAACTCCTTTTTTAAGATTTTCAAAATCCATTTCTTTTATTTTATCGTATCTGCTTCAAATGCTGAAAACCAAATTTGGTTCTTCTGCTTTCAATATTTCTATTCTTAAATTCACAGTTGTCTATGCGTAACTTTACTCTTAGTCAGTCTAAACTTCTTAGGCTAATTTCTCTTGTTTTATTATTATTTGTTACCAGTCAAACGAGGGCTCAATTTCCATATTCACAATCATTTAAAAATTCAACGGCTCCAGGTGTTTCGTTTGGCGGTTCGCCATCAGCCTTTTTAACCGGAGGTTTTGGTCCAAAAGATGGTTATACTGATCTAGACGGTTCAGGATATTTAAGGCTTACAAACAGAGATGGTAGCCAAAAAGGAATTGTTTATTCAGATATATACTCGTTTCCATCTGCTTATGGTATGACTATTTCATTTGAATATTATACCCATAGCGGAAATGGTGCCGATGGTATTGCCTTTATTTTATTTGATGCAACAGCTACGGCAACCGCTGGAGCTTTTGGAGGTTCATTGGGTTATGCCCAAAGAAATCAGGAAACTGGTTTTTCTAAAGGTTATTTAGGTATTGGAATTGACGAATATGGAAATTTTTCAGCTAATAATGAAGGAAAAAGTGGTGGCGCATCAGGTGGTGTTTTGCCTAGTAATATTACTTTAAGAGGAGCAGGATCTGACTTGAAGGGTTATGATCATCTGATTTCGGTACAAACGACTGCTTTAGCGAGTTCTTTTAATGTTGCAGGTGGTAACAGGAATGCAACAAATAGTTCGATAGCAGGTTTTAGAAAGATGGAGGTTGTTCTAAAACCTCGTACAGGTGGTGGTTTTTTTATTGATGTTTATTTAACCCATGGAAGTGCAAGGGATTTAATAATTAATAATTATGAATATAAAACTACAGCTCCGCCTAATTTAAAATTTGCCATTTCTTCTTCAACTGGTGGATCAAACAATTTTCATGAAATTCGTAATTTAAATATAACGGTTGACCCGGCTACATTGCTTACTCCAATTGCAAATGCAGATTCTTTTGAAGGATGTATTGGTTTAGCAGCAACTTCTGGAGATATAACAGCGAACGATAATGGAGCAGTTAATACAATGGGTACTATTAATAAATCTTCTGTAGATTTAGATCCTGCTACTTCTGGAATTCAAACAACTAAAACAGTCTCAGGTCAGGGAGTATTTACTTATGATTCTACAACTGGAAAAGTTACATTTACTCCAATAGATAACACGATTGTTGGGCCAGTTACAATAAACTATACTTTTGATGATTCCTATGGTAAAACTTCTAATAGTTCTACAATAACTTATAAAGCTTATGCGCCAATAACAAATAATTCAATTAGCCCTGGTACATCAAGTTTTTGTGATAATATTGCACGTTCTATTGTAATTACAGGTGCTGCCGCAACAGATGGCAAAGGTTCGAATATCACATATAGATGGGAAAGCAGTAGCAATAATATAACTTTTGGTACAATTTCAGGCGCTACAAATCAAAATTACACAACTCCGTCAATTAATACGACTATGTATTATCGAAGAATAGCGTCTATTTCAACTTGTAGTAATGTAAGTAACGTAGCGTCAGTGGTTTACGGAGGAGCAAGTGCACCAACAGCTACAGCTGCAACGGCAATTACTTGTAATAGTTTTACAGCAAATTGGAACACGGTTCCAAATGCAACATCTTATGGATTAGAAGTTTCTACAAATTCTGATTTTTCTAATCATTTACCTGGTTATAATGGCAGTAGTTTAACGACTTCTAATTCTTATAATGTTTCAGGTTTGATTTCTGGTCAGACTTATTACCTAAAAGTTTGGTCTCACAATACTTGCGGAGCTGGACTAACATCTTCTAATGTAATTACAGTAGTTGTAGGTAATGGCTCAGTAGCGGGAACAGTATCAAGTGCGCAAACTATTTGTTCAGGAACGTCTCCACAAGATTTGACTTTAACAGGTTATACAGGAACGATTCAATGGCAGTCATCAATAAATAATAGTGCATTTAATAATATTAACGGTGCTACAGCTGCTGTTTTAACAAGTGCTCAAATGGGAGCACTTACTACGAATACTTATTATAGAGCAGTTGTAAAAAGCGGTTCATGTACGGAAGCAAATTCAACATCAGTTTTAATTACAATAAGCCCAGTTCCAAGTTTGGCATCAGTGTCGCAACCTGCAGCAGCATGTGCCGGCTCTCCTGCAAGAATGAAGTTGACGGGATTATTGCCTGGCAGTACATCTACTATTACATATTCTATAGATGGAGTTGCACAAACTCCTATTACGGGTATTGCGGCAGATGTATCAGGTGAAGGTTTTTTTGAAACTGCAGTTTTAACGGCAGCAAATAATGGTAAAACATTAAGAGTAATCAGTGTTACTACAACAAGTGCAACGCCAAACTGTACCAGTACAGTTAATAGAGATGTTACACTAAACGTAAACGCCTATTCAGTTGGAGGAACAGTGGCATCAGTACCTGCAATTTGCGCTGGAAGCTCTCCGGCAAATTTAGTATTGAGCAGTAATACAGGTTCTGTTTTAAGATGGCAAAAATCAACAGATGCTGGTTTTTCAACATTTACGGATATCAATATTACTTCAACAACATTAACAAGTGCTGCGGCAGGGAATTTAACAGCAAATACTTATTTTAGAGCTGTTGTTCAAAATGGAGTTTGTTCTGCTGTTTTTTCAGATGTGGTTCTAGTAACAGTAAATGCATTACCAATAGCTTATAATGTTACCGGTGCAGGTTCATATTGTTCAGGTGGATCAGGACGAGCAGTTGGTTTAAGTAATTCTCAAACAGGAGTAAATTATCAATTAAAATTAAATGGTACAGATACTGGTTCTCCTGTTGCAGGAAATGGTAATGCTATAACATTTGGAACAAAAACAGCTGCAGGTACATATACTGTTAAAGCAGTTAATGCAACGACATCTTGTTCATCTACAATGACAGGTAGTGCGGAAATTACTATAGATACATTTCCAGGAAATGCAAACAATACAACTTCTACAGCAGCAATCTGCTCTACTGATACCAAGACTTTATCAGCTACACCGGCAGGTGGAACATGGAGTGTTGTATTAGGAGGAGGAACTATCTCAGGAACAACTTATACACCTGCTGCAGTTACAGCAAATACTAATGTAACGATTAAATATACCGTTGCAGCCAATGGAAGCTGTGCTTCTACAAATTCAGATGTTACCTTTACGGTAAATCCATTTGCAGGAACAGCGAGCAATACGACTTCTACAGCATCAATTTGTAGTACAGATACCAAGACTTTATCGGCTACTCCGGCAGGAGGAACATGGAGTGTTGTATTAGGAGGAGGAACTATCTCAGGAACAACTTATACACCTGCTGCAGTTACAACAGATACTAATGTAACGATTAAATATACTGTTGCAGCTAATGGAAGCTGTGCTTCTACAAACTCAGATGTTAGCTTTACAGTAAATCCATTTGCAGGAACAGCGAGCAATACGACTTCTACAGCAGCAATTTGTAGTACAGATACCAAGACTTTATCGGCTACTCCGGCAGGAGGAACATGGAGTGTTGTATTAGGGGGAGGAACTATCTCAGGAACAACTTATACACCTGCTGCAGTTACAACAGATACTAATGTAACGATTAAATATACCGTTGCAGCTAATGGAAGCTGTGCTTCTACAAACTCAGATGTTAGCTTTACAGTAAATCCATTTGCAGGAACAGCGAGCAATACGACTTCTACAGCAGCA
>NZ_CADCSU010000031.1 GCF_902804475.1 Flavobacterium bizetiae | reverse complement strand
AACAAGAAAATTCGTGTTAAATAAAATAAATAAAAACATTTTTTTTTAAAGTATAAAACAAAAAAGGCCGGAAGAATAATCTTCCGACCATGACTACCTTTTCAGACAGTCTTTTATTCTTAAAAATGAGAATGTTTTATAATTCCAGTTCTTTGGCTGCAGCTTCTTTTGACTTTACCAATTGATTTACTCTCCAAATTAAAAATATGGATAGCAGTGTAATTACAGCAATAACATATCCTAGTATATCGTAGTTTTCTAAAGGAGCTGATTTTGTTTTTTGATGTACAATATATCCTGCGAAAACGGCTCCGATACCTCCTGCGATTTGTTGTAATGAAGACGAAATCGACATATAAGCGCCTCGGTCTTTCATTGCGGGAATTGCGGTATTTAAGGTCGTTGCCGGAATCATTCGACTCATGATTCCCATAAACAAGATCATGTTAATTACTACGATTTCCCATAGCGGAATGGGATTTAGGTTCGTATAAATTAAAATCATGACAATAGAAAGTATAGAACCTGAGGCAAACAATTTAAACTTGCTTACTTTATCACTTAATTTACCTACTAATGGCATGATAAACAAAACCGAAAGTCCGGTAAAGAAAAATACCATTGGTAACTCGAGTTGGCTAATGTGAATGTTGTTGACCAAAAATGCGCTTCCAAAAGGCTGTAACATAAATCCGCCTATCGAAAGAAATGCAATAGAGGCAAAACCAATCTGGTATTGCTTATTGCTCAAAGTATGCCAAAGATGTAAAAAAGGGCTTTTGTCTAATTGCAATTCTAAGTGTTTATTAATAGCCTGCATTTGCGTTATAATGGCAATGAGAATTAATACTCCTAAACCGGCAATCATTAAGAAAGACGAATGCCATCCCCAATTATTGGCGCAATACAAACCAATTGGAATTCCTAAAATCTGACTTGTAGCATAGGCCATTTGTATGAATCCCATAACGCGGCCTCTTTGGTGAATGACAAATAAGTCGGTTACGATGGCTAATGAAACAGAACCAATTACACCACCAAAAAGTCCGGTAACGATTCGGGCCAAAAGCAACGTCATGTAACTTGTAGATAGTGCGCAGAAAACGGTACCGATGATAAATCCTGTATAAAAGAAGATTAAAAGTTTTTTTCGGTCGAATTTGTCTGCAAAACCCGCTGCGAGTAAGCCAGATATTCCGGCGCTAAAGGCATACGCTGAAACGGCAAAACCAAAGTTTGCTGTAGTCATATCAAGGGTTTTCATTAAGATGTCTCCTAGTGGAGAAATAACCATAAAATCGAGAATTACGGTAAACTGCAAAAGTGCAAGAATGGTAATAATGATAATTTGGTGTGAAGTAAATTTGGGGCTTTCCCCTGGTGTTTTTTCCATATAAACTGGTTATTTTTTATTAATTTAATTCCTGGCATTCGTGACCAAACTGGTTGATCATGCCAATGATTGTTTCGGGTTTTAATGCCCCGGAAACGACACGTAATACACAATCGACATCTTCGTGATCGATGCTCCATTGCTGAATATCCTGATGCTCGTCTAGCGTTTTGCGAAGCGGGCAATTGGGTTCTACAGTGGTAATATTGGTTTTAAAAACGTGTATGGTGTTTAAATCTGTATCCATAATTTTTCATGGTTTTAGCGCTTTTATGGTTCGGCTAAAAGCTTCTTTCATAATTTCCTTGGTAAGCGTGAATGGCTTCCCTCCCATACTCTTACCCTCAGTATGCAAGTTCAACAGCGTGTATAATGGCCCGTAGGCAACAGCCCAAAAGGCTTCAAATGTCATAGGAACGAGTTCGTTGTTACGAAGCCCGTTATCGATAAACTCCTTCATGATCATTCTAAAATCTGCAAACTCCTGAATAGAATCAAGAATAACTTCTGAATGGGGCGAATGTTTGACGATCTCAAAAAAAGCAACTTCCTTCGGGTATTTCATGGTAAACGCCGCGCGGTTTTCCCATTGCTTCCATAATCCTTCTTCAAACGACATTTTTGGGGAAAAATCTTTTACCGTACCGGTAAAAAACTTGAGGGCAATTACTGCCCCTATTTTTTGTATTAAATCATCTTTGTCTTTATAGTATATATATAAGGTTCCAACCGAAATTGAACAGGCTTTTGCCAATTTATTCATGCTGAAACCCTGAAATCCGTCTTGTACGATTTGATCGATGGCAGTCGCAATTACCAGTTTTTCTTTATCAACATCACGTATTCTCATGGCATTTTTTTGACAAAGATAAAACAATAAATGAATGAACATTCTTTTATTAATTATTTTTTTTTAAATTTATTTTAAGCAGTAAACCGACAGTCCCGAAGCCTTGGGATAAAACCTGTCGGGTTTGAAAATTGATTTCTAATCTTGGTGTGAAAAAAACATAGCAAATGGTTTCAACCGTTTGGATGTAATATATTTTAGGGATATGGTATTATGATTCGTTTCCTGTAGTTGAAACCACAGGTTATGTTTGAAAATATGATGAGTTAGAATTTTAGCAAATTATATCGTCAAAGTTTTCAATTTAACGGATGAGATTCGAGCGATAGTGAACAGACGAAGTCGATCAGGAGAAAAGCCCGACAATAAATATCGCCACAATCTTGTCATCTCGACGAAGGAGACCCGAGCGATAGCGAATAGACGAAGTAGATCACACAAGAAGCTCTGCAAACAATGTCGCCAATCTTTGTCGAGTTACGAGTGTGATCCTTCGTTCCTCAGGATGACAAAAAAGACGAAATCGTATTATGAAAATGAGTGTCCTAGCCCCGATAGAAGAGGAAATCCTTTTATTTTTTTCCTTTAAAAAAATAAAAGATTGGAACGAATAGCGGGATTAGCTCCTAAAAAAAAATAACAAAAAAAAACTCCTGCTCAAATGAACAGGAGTTTCAAAAAACAAATCTAATTTCTATTTCTAATCTAATTCTAATATTTTATTTAAACTAAACCACGTGTTAACCAACCTCTTTTATTGGCTGTGACGATGGCATAGGGAGTAATCCAGAAAAGGCTAAAGGTGTAAAAAACACTGTATGAATACGCCCAAAGCGAATCGGAGAAATTGTATCTTTTAGCATAAAACAGAACCGGAAAACTCGATACAATTAGGATTCCTAATAGTGTTGAACTTAAAAATAATAATGGGTGTATGGCGATAAAAAAGAACATAAAAAGCATGAACGGATAGGCCATAACGATTTTTGTAGCTTGGTTTAACCATAAAAGTCGGGAACCAAATTTAGATTCTTTTCTAAAATCTGTAAAAACGTATTTTGCCATTGCGATGTTCTCACGCACGTTACTTCTACTCCATCTGATAAACATTTTGTATAATCCGGTGTATTCTTCAGGAACGTTTGTTAGGACATAAGCATTTCTTTGAAACAATACGTGCTGACCTTGTTTTAGGATCATATTGGTCATGGCGCGATCTTCGCCAATGTCTGATGGCTGTCCCATAAAAGTCTGGTTGATCCATTCGTCAAGACAAGCAAAAACAGCTGTTTTACGGTATGCTGCGGCTGCTCCGGGAGTACAAAGCACAGATCCTAATTTGCTTTCGGCAGAACGCATGAATTCAAAACTCATTACGAAACTTACGTTAAGCATTTTTGGCAAGATTGCTTTTTTGCTGTTTAAAACATGAACGTTTCCTGCCACTGCTCCACATTTTTCGTCTACCACAAACGGACTTACTAAATTACGTAGCGTATCTTTTTTTACGATCGAATCACTATCGACTGTTACAAAAATTTCTCCCATTCCTAATTCAAATCCGCGGTATAGGGCGTGACGTTTTCCTGCGTTTGCCGGTTGTTGAAAAATCGTTAAACGATCTCCTAATTTTATTTTGGCTTGTTGCATCCAGTACCAGGTATCGTCTTTACTTCCGTCATCAACGGCTAATATTTCTAATTTGTGTGCCGGGAAATCACTGTCGGCCAAACTCATCAAAGTATCCCAAACCAGTTTTCCTTCGTTGTATGCAGGAACGATTACGGTTACGGTTGGCAACATTTCGTCTGAAACGGATTCGATTGGTTTGTATTTAAAAAACAGGTATAAGTTGTACAGGAAAACGCCTGTTTGAAAGAAAAACAATAATCCCGCAACGATCAGGAAAGGTAATCCCCAAGAAGAGTTTAATCTGTCGATTTGAAACTGATCAAAGTCGGCTTGCAAATGATACACAGAATAAGCTCCAACAAACATTAAAATAAAAGTACTTACTAACACAAATAGTCCAAATTTACTTTTGGTGCGTTCGCTCACTTTTTTTGTTGCTGCATTATCATTACTAATACGAAAAATGGAACTCTTTAAGGCTTGTTCGTTACTAAGATCTGATTTCGACGTATAAAATTGTTCTGATGTTAAGGTTTCACTTTTCATATGACACTATTTTGATTTGCTTTGTATGGCTTTTATTTAATTTGCTTTCCTCTCGATGCGTAATTTTCATTTATCGAAAAGGATTTTACATTATCCCATTTTGCAAGCGTTGTGCCATTATCAGTTTTTACTGGTTTTGAGTTGTTTAGGTATTTTGCACGTTTTTGATGTGTGTAATTATTATACGTTTTCAGGATACAGTATACAGTTTTTACTGGGGTTTTGAGAGGTTTTGGGGTTGAGTTTTTGGTGTCTTTGAGTGTGACGAAGTTTAGTAAAAACGGTTTTTGGAGTTTATTATTGTAGTTGAAAGTTTTTTTGGAATTTTGGATTCCAGCAATAGCAAACAGTTGGAATTTGGAATTTTAAAATCTTGGAATTTCTTTTTCTGGTATTGAATATATACCGAAGTGTAAAGAGGAAAGCCATAAAGTCAATAAATAAAATATGTTCGTAAGAACTATTTATTGATTAAAACAAGTACAAATACCTACTGTTTAATTTTTATTTAGTAGTATAC
>NZ_CADCSU010000030.1 GCF_902804475.1 Flavobacterium bizetiae | reverse complement strand
ATGCTATTCACTATATCTTGAAAATTTAAAGTTTTTTTAAAAAAAGTCTCTTTTTATTTGTTAATAAATTGATAGTGAGTATATTTGTGATGTGATGGTAATTATTTTCTCTAAATAAAGAGAAAATAATTTAGTTTTTTTAAGCCTTTTTTTAAATCAATCACTTTCTTTTTTTCTTAAAGATTGCAATAAGCCCAAATTATGCAAGTGATATATTGTATGAATTTACAAGCAAGAATATCACACTAAACTTTGTCTTTATATAACTGCCTAAGCAAAAGTCCTTTTTACTGTATTACCTAGGAAAATTTTTAGAGTGTTAATAGAATTTCATTTAATTGGATAATGCATATCGTATGAAAACAAAATTACTTCTTTCAATTTTATTGTTTGTTACATTGAAAATTGCTGCCCAGCAGGATGCTCAATATACCCAGTATATGTACAACACTATAAATATCAATCCGGCTTACGCAGGATCACGAGGTGTTTTAAGTATTTTTGGATTGTACCGCACACAATGGGTCGGGCTCGACGGAGCTCCGGAAACCAGCAGTTTTTCGATTAATACTCCCATTAATAACAGCAATTTAGGAGTTGGACTTTCTCTTGTAAATGACAAAATTGGCCCAACCAACGAGAATAATATATCAGCAGATATTTCCTATACTGTGCAGACTTCGGCTGATTTTAAGCTCTCCTTCGGTATAAAAGGAACTGCCAATATATTTAATCTGGACATCAACAAACTAAATCCTGCCGATCAGGGCGATCCACAGTTTCAGGATCTCGATAATAAGTTTTCTCCTAATGTGGGCGCCGGGGTGTATTGGCATTCAGAAAAGGCTTACATAGGACTTTCGGTTCCTAATTTTATTGAAACCAATAGATACGATGACAACGACATAGCCATCTACAAAGAGAAAATCAATTATTATTTAATGGGAGGGTATGTTTTTAATCTCGATAAATACCAATATTATAAATTCAAACCTGCCGTGCTGGCTAAAATGGTTGAAGGAGCTCCGCTTCAGGTTGATATTTCGGCAAACTTTATGTTTGTTGACAGATTTACAGTGGGACTGGCTTACAGATGGAGCGCTTCACTGAGCGCCATGGTCGGTTTCCAGATCACAGACGGACTTTATTTAGGTTATGGTTACGATCGTGAAACCACTCACCTGAACAATTATAATTCAGGATCTCATGAAATATTCCTGCGTTATGAATTCTTCAAAAACAATGGCAGAATGACAACTCCTCGTTTCTTCTAAAAATAAATGATTATGAAAAGTTATATACTTCTTTGCCTGACCTTTATAATTGTTTTTTCATTTAACAGTTATGCCCAGGATTCCAAGGTAGCTGCCGGAGATAAAAAATACGACAATTATGCCTATATCGACGCTATTAAAACCTATGAGCGCGTAGCCGATAAAGGATACAAATCCGAGGATATGTTCAAGAAACTGGGGAATTCCTATTACTTTAATTCTAATTTTGATGGCGCTGCCAAATGGTACGGCGAGTTATTCGCCATGAATACAAGTCCGGAACCAGAGTATTATTACAGGTATGCACAATCCTTAAAATCAACCGGACAAATGGATAAAGCCAATAAAATTCTGGGAGAGTTTAATGCCAAATACAAAAATGATAACAGGGGAAAGTTATATAAGGAAGATGTCAATTATCTTGATGAGATCAAAGCCAATTCAGGACGTTATACAATTGAAAATGCCGGAATCAATTCCAAATATTCAGATTACGGAAGCTTTGTTTACGACAACAAACTCTATTTTGCATCGGCCAGGGATACCGGGAATTTCTCTCAAAGAAAACACAAATGGACGGGTGAATATTTTACCAATTTGTATTTTGCCGATGTAGATCCTGCAACGGGCTCTAGTGCGAAAGTAAATAAGTTTAAAACCTCTATCAATACCAAGTTTCATGAATCTTCTCCGGCTTTCACCAAAGACGGAAAAACGGTTTATTTTACCCGAAACAATTATGTAAACGGCAAAAAAGGAAAAGATGAAGAGAAAATTACACTCATTAAAATCTACAAAGCCACATTAGACAATAATGGAAAATGGACGAATATTATCGAACTTCCTTTTAACAGCGACAATTATAGTGTAGGACATCCTGCGCTGAGTCCTGATGAGAAAACCTTATATTTTGCTTCTGATATGCCCGGAACAATAGGACAATCGGATATTTATAAAGTAAGTATTAATGGAGATAGTTATGGTCCGCCACAGAATTTAGGCAACACTATTAATACTGAAGGGAAAGAAACTTTTCCGTATGTCACCAGCGAAAACGAAATTTATTTTGCCTCAGACGGTCATCCCGGACTTGGCGGACTCGATGTTTTTGTGGGGAAAGTTGAAGACAACGGAACCATTAGCAGTATTCAGAATGTAGGGGGTGATATCAATTCTCCAAAAGATGATTTTGCCTATATTATTGATCCGGTTTCCAGACATGGTTATTTTAGTTCTAACAAAGATGGCGGACAAGGATCTGATGATATCTATAAATTTTTGGAAACCAGAAAACTGCAATGCATTCAGGAGTTAAACGGAATCATTACAGATGCGCAAACAGGCGCTGTTTTAGCCAGAACAAAAGTTACGCTCTATGAAGGAACCACCATCAAAAACACTACAATTTCTGACGCAAACGGATATTATAGTTTTGTGGTGGAATGTGGAAAAACCTATAACGTTAGGGCTGAAAAAGAAGAATATACCACCAGGGAAGTAAGTGTAATTATTGGCAAACTAACCGGTAAAACAAGTCTTCCGATTGCTTTGGAAAAATCAACCTGTAAGGTTACCATTGGTGATGATCTTGGAAAATGTTTTGGTATAAAAATGATTTATTTCGATCTGGATAAATCCAACATTAGAATGGAAGCAGCACTGGATTTAGAGAAAATCCTTGACGTTCTGAATAACAACCCAACAATGAAACTCGATATTCGTTCTCATACTGATAGCAGGGCTACACATGCCTACAATCAGGCTTTATCGAACAGAAGAGCCAAATCGACCATTGACTGGCTTGTTAAAAACGGTGTGGCTAAAAACCGCTTAACCGGAAAAGGTTACGGAGAAACACAACTTGTAAATCGTTGTTCTGATGGCGTACCTTGTACCGAAGAAGAACATCAAATGAACAGAAGAAGTGAGTTTATTATTTTAAATTTATAGTTTTTGTAAGTTAAATTAAGTTATGGCAATTTAGGGAAAGCTGCGGAGTATATTGGTCTTATTACCTCTGAATAGTGTAAATTTTAGAATTTGGCCTTATCTTGATACTTTAATGTCTTTATTAGGAAATGGAAAAAGAGTGATTGAATTAATTTTGAATTTGTTGTTACAGAGCTGTTTTTTTTTAAAATAAATGGACTGTAATACTTAGAATGATCCAATTACAAATAAAATCCACAATATGAATGCTTCTAGTTTTGATCTGGAGTTTGAGTTAAATATAGGCGAGATCCGAAAGTTGAATAAAATGTACTTTAAAAACCTGTACAAAGACCGGGTGATCATTTTTTCGGGAATTGCTTTACTCTTCGCTGTTTTTTTTGATTTTTTCGATCTCAACGATGATATCGATTATATCATATGGCTGGTGCGCAATCTCGTGCTGATTATACTATTTTTTTCATTTCAGTATTCATTGGTAAATGCAATAAGCAGAGGCATTTTTCAATTCACTAAAAGAATACTGAAACACGATAGATTTTGCAAAAAATACAAATTCAGTTTCACCAATTCAAATATTTGCGTTCATTCACCCATGGGAGAAATTGTTCATAAATGGAGTCAGATTGAAAAAGCGATACTGACCAAAGATTTCTTTTTTCTTTATATCAAAGACACAAACCGCTATATTATCTCTATTTCTAATAAAGATAATAATGACCGAAAAATGGACGAGTTAATTGCTTTTGTTCAAAGTAATGTCACTCCTGTTACAAAGGTTTAGTCCTGAATGATTAAAAAAAAACCTTAATCTGTTTGTTTTAAACCTTATTGTGTCACTGGGTTAGGATTGACTAAAGTATCTTTGCCAAAATATTTAAAGTAATTGATTATTAGTGTTGTAGTTCAGTTTGCTGAAAATAAACCAGCTACATTCTGATACATTTAGAGAAATTAAAGATGGAGAAAGAAAGAATTTTAGTGCGTGATAATAAAGGAGTTTTCTTAAAGATGTTTAAAAGAAGGTTCAAAAGTGAATTTGATTTTTTTGAAAATCCTTTTTTGTATCAAAATGAAAATGAATCAACAGAGTTTGACCGCTCTATTTTTGTGGTCTATGATAAGTCTGAACTTGTAGAATTTTTGCAATTAGAGAAAAAAGGATCGAATGTCTTGGTTTGTTTATTTAATAAGCAGCTTCATGACAGTTTATCTTTTTTACAGGAAGTCAAAAGTTTGATTTTACTAGACAGTTCAAAGACAAGATTTGAGATTATAAAAGAGTTAAAATTATATTTTCAGGGTAAAGAGGTAAGACCGGAAAAGCCGCAAATAAGCTTTCCCGCTTCCAATATAATTTCGACACAGTTTAATAGTTTCTATAAAGCGTTATTTTTTTTAATGTAAGTTAGGTTTTTTATAATTCGGTTTTCAATTAAGTAGTTGTAGTTGGAGTAAAAAAAAGCAGGAATCTTATTTTAAGATATCCTGCTTTTTTTTATATGAATATAAACTTGAAATTAATTGCTATTGACGTTCAGATTGGCTTGTTTGTATTTATAATAACTGATAAAATGGGAGAAATTAGATGATCTTTACCTTTATATTTTTATTATTCAGATTGCTCTTTATCTTCTTTTTACTTAGTTGTGAGTCAATAGCCTGATTTATTTCTTTTTCAATAAATTTTTGGGGTATGTCGCCACTGATGGCACACTTTGTTTTGGAGTCTATGTAAGTTATCTCTTCATCACCTTTAGATAGGTCTTTTTTTAAGACAATAATACCATGGTTAAGTAATGTGTTAGTGAAATGTTTTAAGGAGATTGATCTTAACAAATACAAATCCACAATTTTCTTTATTCGGATCTGCTGATCTGCATTTTTTAGCATATTACTTTTAAATTTTTCTTCTAAAAAAGTCAAAGTAGGTTGATTGTCAAGATCACTGGCCTTAATTGGAACTCCAATAGGTTTTCCGTTTTTATTTAAAATTTGATACAATAATCCTCTCTTTTGAAATGTTTTCGAATTTTCACGACCTCTATTTGCAGTAAGATTGTATTGAGATAAAATGGCGTTTAGTTCTTTAAAATTGGTGTAACTGTATTGATTCAATATGTAATTAAGCACAATATTTATAGCTTTTTTTGATTCGGTTTCTCCATATTTGATTCTTTTTACGGGAATTGAATTCAAATCAAATTTATTATATGGCTTTTGTTCTCTTGCCTTTATCAGCCCAAAGCGTTCCTCAATTTGCTCTCTTGCTGGTTCAGATTTGCGAAAAGCTAAATTATAAATTGCCATTCTGTTACCATCATTTTTAATATAGGTGGTCACGACATGTAGATGCTGGTGTGCTGCATCGTAGTGTTCATATATTAAATAAGGTTGCCTGGCAAAGCCGATTCTCTGCATATAGGTATTGGCAATTGCTATAAGAGTCTCTTTTGAATGATGCTCAAGTGGAGAAAAATTTAAAGTGATATGCATCGCATTTCGCTTTATATTCTGGTTTAACGACGTTATTTTATTAAAACGTTTTTTTTTAATGCTCAGGGTTAACTTATTGAGATCAACAGGGTAATTGCCTGCCTCAATACATTGTGCATGACCTGTTTTAACTTTGTTCTCATTATAATTTATGGTTCTGTTTATTGAGGATCCGATTTTTATGATTGTGACCATTTTTCAACGATTTTTTCAATTTGTATTTTTATTTGATTAATTCTCTCACTTAGATGTCCTATGGAAGTTTCAAATCCTGTCAATAATGAGGTAAATTCATTAATTTGCTGTTGATCTTTTAGTTTTTCTAAAATGTGATATGCATTGGTTCTCATTTGGTTCATATGATCATTCAGAGATGCTATTTCTTCGATCAAATCTTCTAAGGATTGATTCCTGTGGCGAATTGTCACAGGTTTGTTGGTAAGTAGGTTCCGAAAGTATTCACTCAAGCTACGACAGGTACTTTTTTTATACTCCTGTTCCATGTTTGTATATTTCTCTAAAGGCAGTCCTATATAAACATAAAAATATTTACCGGATTTTTTAGTCTGTGTTTTCATCGCACTTTTTTTTAGGTTAAACTTATTTTCTCACTATCAGATAAGAGAGTTCAGGATCACTAATAAGACGATCCATTTCGTAGTGAATTATATTTTGGATGTCTTGTTTGATTTGAAGATAATTGCGCTGGACAATTTCATTGTTTAATTTGCATACAATAGGAATGTCCTGATAGCTATTGATTTCCTTCTGTAGCGCATTATGATCATTTAAAATCTCACTATGGAATGTTTTGAGTTCTATTTTGCAATCTGGATCATCTGCTACCATTCCCACAAAATTACCTGAACTTAAAGAAGATACTTTAGAAGAGGGTACTGCAAGTTCCAACTGTTTTGAGCGGCTGACAGAGGTATCATTGCTGTTTATTGAAAAGCTTTCCCGGTCCTGCATAATTTTTCCAAATCGCTCTGATAATTGTTTGGCTGTGTCCCCGGTGACCTGCCCGCTTATGATATTTCCGGCCAGGTTCATAATTACATCAGCTTGTTCTCGTCCATAATCTTTTCTGAGCTGGCTAAAGTCCTGTACCCCCAGACATGTCGCCACTTTATTGCTTCTGGCGGTGGCAATAACATTATCTATGTTATTGAGATAAATAGTAGGAAATTCATCAAAGACAAGACTGCTTTTTTGCTTTCCTTTCTGATTGACTAGTTTTAATAAACGATTTACATAAAGTGATAGCACAGCGCCATATATTTGAATTTTCTGCGGATTGTTTCCCATACAAATGATTTTGGGCTCCTGGGGATTATTGATATCCAAAGTAAAATCATTTCCTGACAAAACATAGTAGAGTTGGGGCGAGGAAAGTCTGGCCATCGCCACTTTGGCTGAGGCTATTTGTCCCTCTAATTGCTCCATCACATCATTGAGATAGGCATTGATAAAAGGATTAATAAGAACCTCGATTTCTTTCTCAGTTCTAAGCAAGGTAAAAAGGTCGTCATAATCCGTCTGCATGAGCTCGATGACATGAGGCAGGGTACAGAATTCTCCGTCTTTGTATTTTCTGAGGTACCAAATGATTGCCGTTAAAAAGTTAATAGGAGATTCTACAAAAAAGTCACCTTGACGTTTGATCCATTCTCTATTGAGCCCCAGAAGAATTGTCCGTGCTGATTCCGCCGAATCAGTAATATCGGTCATGGCTAAAGGAACTAACGGATTACAGCGGTGTGATCGGCTCAAATCATCGAAATTGATACTATAGAATGCTGTAGCAGGAGAGGATAATGCTTTTGTTTTGAGCCAGGTATTGTAGGCAATGGTGGTCAGATCGTCAAATTTAAAATCATAGATAAACATGCAAAAACCTTTTCGGATATGCTGGGTAATGACATGACGTATCACAAAATAGGATTTACCTGAACCGGGTGTACCCAGTACCAAGAGTCCACGAAAGGGATTGATAATATTAATCCAGCTCTTTCTAATACTCTTCTTTAGATAGTATTGGGCTGGAAGATTAATTGAATATTCATTTTCCAAGAGTCTTTCTTCTTGAGGAAAAGTCTCATTTTCACTGTTGAAGATATCTCCTTGAGAAAATCTTTTAATTATAATACGCGACAAGAGAGTACCTCCTGTTAGAATAAAAATAAAGCCTGTTGCCGTTATACTAATGTAGATGATTGCCGCGCAGTTAATATTTATTTTTAAAAGCAGTAAAAAATAGCTCATGAAAAAAAGTAGCAAACCAGATAAAAGCCAGAGAATAGCACTTTTAAAGGTAAGTTTTTCATTTTTTCGTCCTTTAGTTCCCAGAAGTGAAATCATCAAAAAGACAAGAGCTATAGTTTTGGAGCGATGAAAGTTATCAAATAACCCTGTCAGAGTAATATTGGCAAGGATTTTATCACCCAGTTGGTTTACCAGATGCCAATTTACAAATGCCTTATAACTATAGTAATAAAAATGCAGGCCTAAAAGTAGGATACTTATGAGTCTTGTCATATCAAGTATCTTTCTCAGGGCCTGTTCGTTTTCTCCGGTTTGCATAGCAATAGTTTTTAGAGATTAAAACAGGTTTGCAATTATGATACTATTTCTCCTCAAGAGATAATAATTATTTGAGCTCCTTATGGTTTTAAGCCACGGCCTAGTTTTTCATGAGTTTTAGATTTAACAATCCACTCATTTACATCTTTGTAGTCTTTGTAGAGCGAACTTTGATCTTTGTATTTATTGCCCCAGTTAAGGGCCATTTGCGTTAATTTTTTACCTGGTTGATCTCGGTCCAAATAAAGGCTTACCGTTTGGTGTTTTTCCATGAAAGGACGGGCTTTTTCCAGAAAAGAAAGAGAATTTAGAACTAGAAAACTTTCGTTTTTGTTTCTAAACTGATCTCTTATGGATTTGTAGGATAAAAAGTCCATAAATCCTTCAAAGACCAGCACTTTTTTATCATTATTTTGGCAAGTCGTAATTCCTTTAGGAGAGCTACTGGCTTTAAAATAGGGGTTTCGGATCTCAAATCCACCAAGGTCATTTTTAAATCCAATACCATAATAGCGATGGTCATTAATGCCATAACTTACCTCTGAGCAATATTCATGTGCAATTCTTAGAGAGATTTTTCTTTGCTTTAGATATTGAAGGAGTGCAGGAGATTGAAGGGGCTCTTCTTTTAAAATGATAATTTTTGATTGTTTTTTTTCTGAACTATTTCGAAACGCAATAATGGAATGCTGCAAAGGAATATTTCTGCAATGCCCAATTAAAAAATCTCCAAAGGAGCAGTTAAAATATTGCATGCCAAAGTCAATGAGACTACCTCCTTTTCCCATCCCGTGATCATACCAACGGTTAATACTTCGGTTGATTTTAAAAGAAGCAGTCCTTTCATTTCGTAAAGGTGAGAGGTACCAATATTCATCGTTGGATATTTTTGAGGGTTCATACCCTAAGACTGATAAATAAGATACCATATCCATTGCCTTTACTTCTTCAAGAGAAGGACCTTTTTCACTGAAATCCATAATCACATTATATCAAGTTCATCATTCAGGTTTACACTTACGAAAGTAAAAAATCAATATAGTTTTTCCAATCCTGATTATTTTTTAACCAGGTTACCAGTATAAGTAACACCCCATCTCTGAGTGAATAAGAATATTATAGGTTAAACAATAAAGATATGGTGATACAGCAATAGTAAATTTTGTATGTAAACTAATTATAATTGATAATTAACAATTAAAAAGTTGCCAAAGTAACTAACGACAAAATGATTCTTGCGGCGGGCCTCACTTCTTCCCATCTCGAACAGAGTAGTTAAGCCCGCTTGCGCAAAATAGTACTGCAGTTATGTGGAAAGTATGTCGTTGTCTTTCTTCTGAAAACCCCGTTTGGTAAAATTTAGGTTTTTTGTTTTCGAAAATATTGAAATGATCTGGGAGCCCCGATAGCTACCGGGGTTGATCACGTTTCTTTTGTGATTCTTCGTTTCTTATATTTTAAAAAAAAATATAAATTAAAACTTGTTTAAAATGAGTTAGATATTTGTTATTCTGATGTACTATTTTTAACTTTAATAAAAAGTTTTTGTATGCAGAGTAAGACTTTTAATTTATTTGAAACAATACTTAATATTCTTGCCCAGAATTATAATAAGAGTTTTAGTTTGGAAGATTTAACTGCCAAACTAAGTTGTATTTCAAATGATCTTTATTCCAATGGAGAACTTATTGCTAAGAAACGAGAAGATCAAGCACAGGTTTTGGAAGCTTTGATAAGATTAAATGATATAGGTTTAATATTTTTAGATTCATCCAATGATAAAAGTTTTATCACTCTAAGGGGATTAATTATAGCTAATAGTGAGTTTTTTTATAACTAATGTATAAGACGATTAATTGGAGCTTTCTGATCTAGCAGATATTTTATAATGAAGAAGTATAATTTTGTTTTAGTATAAACTATCTTTATATTGTCGAGAGTAAAATTGATCAAATGCTTTTAAGCTACGGACTGAATCTAGAACAAAGTATTTCTCCTTTATTAGATGATTTGAGCCAACAAGATATTAGAAAAAGTTCTCTTTTTCCCTTTGTAATACAATTCTACCACTAGAGCTTTTCTTTTTTTGCAATTTAGATAAGTTTAAAGGAAATATCTCAATCTAGATATCCTTTGGATCTAACAGGCTAATATCGTTACTGATTATCTTCTCTGATGGAATAGTTTTTTTAAAACTATTTACTGCAATAAACACACTTATCATCATCAGCACCGCGCCAAGTAAAAAAGGTGCACCCGCAAATTGAATTCTGGCGCCAGGACCGGTGAACCAGGTAAATAAATTAGTCATCAAAAGTGGTCCAATTATAGAAGTTACACTCATTAAGCTGGTTAAGGATCCCTGTAATTCTCCCTGTTGATTTTGAGGTACGTTTCTGGAAATAATCGATCGTAGTGATGGACCTGTTATGCCCCCCAAACAGTACGGAATTAAAAAAATAAACATCATCCAGCTTTGAGATGCAAAAGCAAACAATAAAAGCGATACGGTATATAAAACCAATCCGGCAAAAATGCTTTTTTCATTTCCTAATTTAGGATTAATGATGCGAATCAAACCTGCTTGCACTATAACAACCATTATACCAGCCACCGTTAAGGAGAGCCCTATAAGGGCATTGCTCCAACCAAATTTTTCAATATTGATAAAAGACCATGTACTCATCACGGCATGATCGGCGATATAGAGTAAAATAAAGGTAATAATTAATCCACCCGACACATTCTTGTGCTTTTTTAATTGAACTAAAGAGCCTAATGGATTGGATCTTTTCCATTCAAAGGGACGTCTATTCTCTACAGGTAAGGATTCAGGTAAAGTGAAATAGCCATATATTGCATTGAGAAATGTTAAAATTGCAGCGGCAATGAACGGAATCCTTGCCCCTAATTCACTTAACAAACCACCCAGCACCGGACCTATTATATAGCCTAATCCAAAAGCAGCTCCTATCATTCCAAAATTTTTGGCTCTATTCTCATTAGTGCTAATATCGGCAATGTAAGCACTGGCAGTTGTAATACTTGCTCCGAACATTCCGGCAATAATTCGGCCCAGAAATAACCACCATATTGTTGGGGCTAACCAAAGAAAAATATAATCAATTCCAAAACCTAACAAAGACAATAACAAAACTGGTCTTCGTCCATATTTATCACTCAAATTACCCACTATGGGGGCACAAATAAATTGCATAATTGCGTAGGCAAAAAGCAACCATCCACTCCATTGTGAAGCCCTACTAATATTTCCATCAATAAGTTGCTCAATTAATCTAGGCAATACAGGAACAACTATACTCAGACCAATAACATCTAATAATAATGTAATGAAAATAAAACGTAATGCTGCGTTTTTGCTAGAAGTCATGTATTTGCTATAATTGTCAATTTAATATGCCTAAAATAGTATTTTTTTTAGACTTTCAATCAAATAGAGAATAATTTGATAAGAGTCATGCTCTAAGTATTAGAGTAATATCATCGTGCCTTTGAAAATAAAAAGAAGAACTATCCATCAGATAGCTAATTTGGATAAAAGATTAACAAAGACAGTGGGTTTATTTTTCTTATTTAAAAACATACCTATTAACTATGAGCTTATTAATGGGGCAGGTGGCAATTTGATATCATTTACCATAGTTGGATTAATAGAATCGGGATACGATTATTTAATAGATTGCATAGCACAATATGTAATAAATTAAACGCGACATATCAGTTTTCAAAGATCTTAAGTGATCTTTTGTAAATTATAAATATTGGTCAATTTTTATATTTCTGTTTTCATTATTTGCATCTTCTATAGCTTTTAAAATAGTTTTAATTTGAATTTTATTGATTGTGTATTGATCAAAAAACACATATTGGATTGTCTTCGTATTTTTGATATCTTCTAATGGATTTCCTGCCAATAGCACTAAATCAGAATGATATCCTATTTTTATTTTCCCTGTATTACTTTTCATCCAATTACCCGGTGCAACAGTTGCTGAATATAGGACTTGCGAGTTAGTCATCCCAGCTTTAGACAAAGATTCTAATTCATCATGAAGTGAAAATCCGGGCACAACACTTGCTACATTACTATCTGTTCCAGCCATAATGGTAACTTTATGATCCACTAATGCTTTTATCATTATATGAATTGCCTGGACATAGGTATTCCAAAAGGTCTGTGATAATTTCTTGGCGGCATAAGTATTTTCCCCGTCATATTCATATCCATTTGTACCGGGCAGCCATCCCAGTTTATAAAGTATGGTTCCTTCCATAATTTTTGGGTTTACATATTGTAGTTTTATATCTTGGAGCTTGGATTTTAAAGCAAACCTTTGCTTGGGAAAACTCTCAGCTAACCAAAGCGTTGATGTAACACTAATTTTATTTTCTTTGAGTCTTTTTGCAATTTGATCTGAATGCATTTTTAAAAATTTAAGGTACTCTTGCGGGTTTTTAGATATTGATTTTCCAAATTCATCAATAGTTTTTATCGTTATTTCTTCAATATGCGCGACCTCACCCTGACCTGATTGATAAAAAGTTTCTAAGTTGACTAAGGGTATGTGACCAATAACTTTAATATTATGCTTCTTGGCAATCGCTATAGTTGTTTTGAACATTTCTGCATTTACAAAACCATACATTTTAACCGCATCGTAGCCCTGTTCACTTATCTCCGATATTGCTTTTTCAGCAGTATTTGCATTTGAATAATTAATGGCCTGTCTTGTCCAGGAATAATAATAACCGGCTAATCCACTCTCGCTAAATATGGAAGGAGATGCAACAAACATTCTGGGTCCAATCCCCTTTTTCTGTATTGATTTTCTCCATTCTAAAATCAAAGGACTACCGGCCATTTCTCTAACATAGGTAACACCATTAAGCAGATATAAGAACAAATCATTTTTACTTTCTTTTAAATGAACATGACTATCAACAAGACCGGGAATCAGAAACTTATTTGTACCATCAATAATTGTAGCTGTGCTATCCCGTAGTTGATTTTCTCCTACTTGAGTGATAAGGCCGTTTTTTATCGTTACATCTTGATTTTTTAGAAAATAGCTGCAGTCCTCAGAAAGGATATTAACGTTTTTTATTTGAGTTGTTTTACAGGGGCTGAGTATGGAAGAAATATTTATAACTTTTGTGGACTTACCCAAGACTTTATTTAATTCATTATCTGCCCATATAAAAGCACCGATAAAAGTAGCAAACAATATTAGTGTAACTTTTAGCAATCTTGAAAACCATAGTTTTTTCATAAAGTATTTAATTTAGATTCAGCAGGCAAAATAAATTTAAAAACATCTGAATTCAGCGTATAATCAAGCATTAGGTACGAAATGTATCATTTTAGGTATGAAAAATATATAGACAATCAGACCGGCTTATAATTTTTAGCAACAGGTGATCTAATCGTGCGATGGGCCTGATAAATTCTTCTCTAAAAAAAGCATTAATATATAGTTTGTTTCCCAGGGACTATTCATAGCAGAAAATTTCTTCTTTAGCTTTGGTATTAGAAGTTTTTCCATTAATTCATTTACATGAGCCTATTTACTTGAAAATCAAATATTTTTTATCCCTTTTAAGTACTTATAAGCTGGAATTCTTCGAATATAGAATTGTGGCCTTAATTTTTTATCAATTGATAAAATAGAATTTCTTACCATCTTTTAATATTACATCTATTGGTTTCAGATTTAATCTATTATCAATTCTCTCTTAACTATAAAAGCACTACTTTTGTTTAATCTTATCTGACAACTGTTAAACAAAATATATGATAAAGTCAATTATTGTAAAAATCGATAATGGTGTATTGAATGAAATTCAGATCGATAGAATTATAGAAATGGCATGGGAAGACCGAACACCTTTTGATGCGATAAAATTTCAATTTAATTTATCTGAAGCCGATGTGAAAGCTTTAATGAAAAAAGAGCTAAAATTCAGCAGTTATAAATTATGGCGCATTCGCGTTGAAAATTGTAAAACAAAACACGCCGTGAGGAGAACCCAAGGAATTGACAGGTTTAAATGCACCAGGCAAAGAGCAGTTTCAAATAATAAAATTTCCAAGCGTTAAAAAAAATATTTCAATATGATAAAAAAAGATAAACCCGATAATGTCGTATTTTCTAACGAGCACGGTTATAATGTACGGCTATTGCCATATGCTACAAGTCTTGGCGCACCGGTAATAAAAACAGATGACTTAGCAGGCTGGAAAAACATGGGCATAAATAAGGTAAACAAAGAATTTGAAAGTAAATTCAATGAACTAAAAATGCAATACCAGGACTTAATCCAGGAATTCCAGTGGAATGAATTGGTATACAATGCCAGATTTTCTTTTGAACCCATTGTTGGTGAAATATATCACTTATACAAAGACACAGACGATTCTAATTTTCTCTCACTAATAGGACCCAAAGAATGGAATAAGGAATATGTTGGTACTTTTAGACTTAACAGTGATAAAAAATGGATTCTCATTGATTTAAAAAATTGATTTTTTAATAAAACTTCAAGATAGTGGAAAACAAAATAAATTTTAACACCAGTGATCTGCAAAAAATGGAAAAGCAGACTACCGTGCACTTAATTAATAGTTTAGGCGGTTTTAAAAGTGTGGCATTGGCAGGAACTTCTGATAGCCGGGGAAACACCAATTTATCCATTTTTAGTTCTTTTTTTCATATTGGCGCTAATCCTCCATTAATAGGGATGATTTTTCGCCCAAGTCCGCCAGAGCGTGACACTATGAGAAATATTATAGATACAGGATTCTTTACTATTAATCATATCAACGAGGTGATGTACAAGAAAGCACATCAGACATCAGCCAGATATAGCAGAGAAATCTCAGAATTTGATGCTGCAGGGCTCAGGGCGGAATATAAAAATAACTTTCCAGCTCCTTTTGTACTGGAGAGCAGCATACAATTAGGCATTGAATTTAAAGAAAAAATAGATATCTCAATCAATAATACCACTATGATTATCGGGGAAATAGTCGAGATTTTTATTCCCGAGGACTGTTTGAGTGAAGATGGTTTTGTTAATTTGGAAAAAGCAGGTACCCTCACGTGTTCGGGTTTGGACAGCTATCATAAAACCATACAATTAGACAGGTTAAGTTATGCAAAACCCGATAAGGAAATTACATCATTACTGAAGAGTTGAACAAAAAGAAGATAAATATTATATGGTTCAAACGTGATCTGCGTTTTACAGATCACGAACCGCTTTTTCTGGCGCAACAGCAAAACATTCCTGTTCTTTTGGTTTATTTTTTTGAGCCATCAGTAATGGCTTATGCTGATTCTGATGTACGTCACTGGCGCTTTATCTATGAATCCTTAGAAGAGATGCAGTCTAAATTAGAGCCATTGGCTGCAAAGATCTATTATTTTCATAACGAAGTTCAGACTGTTTTTGAGTACCTGTACAATCTTTATGATGTTCAAACAGTGTTTTCGCATCAGGAAGTTGGCAATAAGATCACTTTTGACCGCGATATTGCCATGCAATCTTTTTTTGATGATCATAACATTCGATGGAAACAATCCCAGTTGCATGGTGTAATTAGAAAGCTGCGATCAAAACAAGATTGGGATAAGCGCTGGGAGCAAACAATGCGCGCAATTCCTAAAATGATTGAATTGAATGCTTTTAAATTTGAAAATTTAGATCTTGATTTTTATCAAAAACTAAAAGGAAAAGTACTTTCTAATGAAATTACACAGAGAAATAAAAATTTTCAACAAGGTGGCGAATATTGGGCCTGGCGATATTTAGAAAGCTTTGCAAAAGAAAGACACCTAAATTACAGCAAACATATTTCCAAACCCGATTTAAGCCGAAAAGGCTGCAGCCGGTTATCTCCTTATTTAACTTACGGAAATATCAGTATGCGAATGGTGTATCAATATACCAATGAGTTTTATGAAACATCTCCCAACAAAAGAGCCATGCTTAATTTTGTTTCCAGACTACACTGGCATTGCCATTTTATACAAAAATTTGAAAGTGACTGTCAAATTGAATTTGAAAATATAAACAAAGATTACGATTCCTTATTAAAACCCAAAAACGAAACCTATATAAAAGCCTGGCAGGAAGGAAAAACCGGGGTTCCTATTATTGATGCCTGCATGCGATGTTTAGTTCAAACAGGTTATATCAATTTTAGGATGCGCGCCATGCTGGTTTCCTTTTTCACTTTTAATCTCTGGCAGGACTGGAGAGAACTTCATTTTCTGGCAAGACAGTTTTTAGATTATGAACCCGGAATTCATTATCCACAGATTCAGATGCAGGCCGGTACAACAACAGGCAATACCATTAGAATTTATAATCCTGTAAAGAATTCAATCCAACACGATCCAGAAGGTGTTTTTATAAAAAAATGGCTTCCTGAACTAGCTGATATTCCACTAGAATTAATTCATGAACCCTGGAAATTAAATCTCATTGAGCAACAGTTTTACAAATGTGAAATAGGTAAAGATTATCCAGGGCCTATAGTGGACATAGAAGAAACTAGAAAACAGGCCAGTGATATTGTATGGAGTTTTAGAAATAAACAAAAAAATGTAAGTAGTTAAAAAAAAACTGCCAAAGACTATTGGCATGGAGAAAAAAAACAGGAAAAATCGGCAATGAAGTAAAATAGTCCACTGGTACATGCAAAAGCAATATAGAAATGATTTTTATCTAGGACGTAATTCTTCAACAAAGGTAATGATGTGTACTACAATTAAAAAAGCCCAAAAGACTGTTGATCCATTTAGAAAGCTTTTGCTGCTTATACTTAATTAGTGGCTTACTAGTTAGAATGCTTGTAGCTGTAATGGATTTTAAAATAAGCAAACCTTGAATATCTCCCAGTTAGTAATGCATCTAAAACTTTTGCCCGACGTAAGCTTAGGCTAAGTAAACTACCTTGCAAAATGCATTCAAACAAGGGATAGCCCTAGTAGTTAAATCTTCAAAAGTGTAAATTTTTAAGGGTTTTGTACCACTAGATTAGTTTCATCTCAGAGATAATAAACTTCATTTAGATAAGAGTAATTTTATGTAAAATGATACAAAAGAATTCTATTTTAAAATGTAAAAAAGTGAGATATAGAATTAGTGCAAATTTTATAAGATCAAACAAAATTGCTTTCCGCAAGATCAAGTAGAAAAAAAATCAAGATAAAAGACTCAACATTGAGTATATGATTGATTTTGTGTAGGTTTAGGTGTGCAAAGTAGTTTTAAAAGTTATACTTTTAATCAAACTTTTTTAATGGTAAATTATGGATAAGGATATTATATTGGATAAGTTAAAAAAAGCGAAGCAAGAACTTATTTTTAATCACGAAGAACTGGAAAAATGTACTAAAGATTTAAAAAGTGCTACTGTAAATTTGAACATTAGAGAAACAGAAAAAGAGTTGAACATGGAAGAATTTAACAGTGGTTTAGAGCAGATGATGTTTGCAATTTCTCACAAGGTTAGAAAGTCCGTTGCCAATATTCTAGGTCTTTCAAAATTGTTATGCGAAGATGTAAATCTTGGAAATGAGGAATCCAGAGAAATTTTACTTTTGATTATTCAATCTGCCGAATCCCTGAATGCTTCGACAGAAGAATTATCGAAGTTTATTTGTTTAAAGAGGCGACCTGTTGTATAGATGATTTGGTGCTGGAAGTCACAAAATAATTTTGTATTTGTTTAAGATTTTAGGACTTGACTTGATAAACTGATTTTTGTTTATGTTAATGTAAGAAGTATAGTCACTTTCAAGACTATTTCAAATTAGCATTAAAATATCTCAGTAATCCTTTGGTTTTTATTTAATAAAAAATTCAGTTTTTCCTACATTTAAATACACGGCAGAGCATAATCTTCCCAATACGCAAAGCTCCTATGATGCATATGATTATTATGGTATTTACAGATTACTTGATGCAATGATTGATTATAGTTTTAATGGAAATGCAGTGGCCAAAAATGTAGCACATGGAAATAGATCTAAAGAGCAGGTAACCATGCCAAGTTACAACGGGCAGTCGCTAGCACCCCTGGAAGTAACCGATAATCCTTCTGCCTTATATCCACAGAGTAAATATTCTTTTCAGTGTAGTGCACTAAATAATCCCAGAATTGCAAATTGCAATTAAAGCTATGGATATTTAAGTGTAACATAAAAAAAGAGACTCTTTTTGAGCCTCTTTTGGATTAATGTTTCCCATTTCCTTTACCATGTCCATTATGGTTTCCATTATCGTGGTGGGTATTGTCTTTGCCTTGTTTATTGTTTCCTTTACCGGGCTTTTGACCAATTGTTTTTTGAGGCTTGCCTTTATAACCTTTCCCATATTTTACTCTATGGGTTTTAAAATTCTCATAAGGTCTCTCTCCTCTATAATCCGTCAAGACGACTTTGTATTCGCTGTAAAGATCATAGTTTCTGTAAGCAGATGGCAGTGATCTGGTTCTGACCCATCTTCCGTTATTCAGATAAACATAGTTTGATGTATTTACATCATAATAAGTTTCCAGATCCGGCAGATAGTAATATCGAACATCTGTATAACCAGCCGGTCCCCATGACGGTGGCGTACCTATGTTAACATTGACAGATACCTGAGCTTGAGAGTAACTAAAAGAAAGGAACAGAACTCCGATCAAAAAATATTTTAAGGTTTTCATAATTTCAGTTTTTAATTCTTAACGATGCTAATAATAAATCAAGAAACATGCCTAAATTTTTAACAACGCATAACTTGCTGATTATGTGTTATTTGTATTTGATGTTAATGCTGATAATATCCGAGGTCATATTGGTTGTTCGGGTATAATGACCGTAACGAATCTCTAGAGTATTCCAGTGTTTCAGGCCAAATATTCCGTTAAGGGGCGTGAATTTCATTCCCATCCCAAAGAAACTGCTGTCAAACTTAGACAAATCATAATTACTAGTATAGTACTCATAGGCTGCTGTGTGTTCACCGTAAGGTTTAAAATACTTGGTTCCACTCTGGGTATAATACCTGTAAAAGGGACTTATCGAAAACACCTGTGTTAATTTTACAGGGATTTCAAGATCAGCAGTATGCGCTTTGAGACTCCAGTCATCAGTGTAATACCTGTAGTAAGCTCTAATGATCACATTATCCCCTAAGAAATAGCTGGCTCTTATTCCCAGTGGAATTTTAAGTCTTGTATCGGGCATTTTCTCCTGATGTACAGATCCGTCTGTAAAATAAACCCTGTGAAAAGGAAGGCTTAAATATCCGTTTTGGCTGATAACGTCTCCTACAAGCAGTACCTGAAGGTTTTTGTTTACCACCTGAGAATAACTCAAAGTTCCGGCAAAAGTATTTCTATTGGCACTATCATAACCTCCACTTCCCGGGGCACGAAGCTCAACGGGTTCAATTAATTTTAACTGATCGATAAAGGTTTGGAATTTAGCGGTAAATTCTCCGTTTCTGTCTTTGGTTTTTTGCGAGAAACTAATATTTCCTCCAAAAGACTGATAATCAAACTCTGTTGATGATGAAACTCCAATTCCAATAGTTCGACCCATGTCTTCGTTCTCTCTGATATAGGTCAAAGAAGGATAGAAACGATTATCGGAAGACGAAGCAGATGAGTTGGCGCTCAGGTCAATCATATCTGAAGATGCAGAGGTATAATGATCAATACCGGCTTCAATATCAAAGGTATGCTTGATTCCTGTCTCTCCATACTTGACCAGTTTAACATCGATGGTATTGGCAATATCGGTTAAATGCTCAGAACCAATTCCGCCTGTAACAGCTGAATTATCCCCGTTTTGTTTGTAATAACTCGAGACCAAATTTACCTCTTCTAGTTTTAATTTTTTGCTTTTATAACTGGTAGAATCAGTAGTAACATTTTGCGCTCTTAGTTGAAACAATCCCAGTAAAGCAAGTCCTGTTATGAATATTCTTTTCATTTTTGAATTCTATGAAAATTAGTTACAGCCGCAGCCACCGCCGCTTTTTCCTGAATTGGCTCCGGAAGCTCCCTCTCGGTAGGATTGAAAACTGAGTTCTGTTTTTTCGATTTTCCTGTTGGAGAGCACCATTTCAGAATCGTTGATTTTTCCTTTCTGGTATTCTTTTACCGATGTACAGGAGGAGAGTAGAATGCCTGTAAAAGCAATGCTACACAATAATAGGAGCGCTTTTTGTTTTGGCTTTTTCATTTCAGGTTGATGTTTTTTGAAGTGTAAATTTTGTTGTTATCATCTATTATTATGCAATATAGATCTGGTATCTGATCTATTAAAAACAAGCCAGCCTTAATACCCATAACGGCAATTGGAGTAGCCATTGCATCTGCAAATTCTGCATTTGACGCCATAATGGTCACGCTTTTTATTCCGGTTATCGGGAGTCCTGTTTTTGGGTCAATGGTATGGGAATACTTTTTTCCCTCAATGGTGACAAACTTTTCATAATTGCCGGATGTTGCCACTGCTTTATTGGATATTTCCATATAGGAGAATGCTGCATTTGGAGCATCTGGATTTGCCACACCAATGGTCCATTTTTTTCCATCAGGCTGTAATCCCCAGGCAGAGAGATCTCCGCTGGCATTGATAATACCGCTCTGCACATTGTTTTTTAGCAATACTTGTTTGGCCATCTCAGCGGCATAGCCTTTTCCGATTCCGCCAAAACCAATTCGCATTCCTTTTTCTTTTAAAAATACGCTTGTGTTTTCTTTATCTAAAATGATATTGCGGTAATTGATAAGGTGTACCATTTTGAGCGCCGTTTTGGCATCAGGTAATTGGGTCATTGATTTGTCAAAATTCCAAAGGCTTTTATCGATGCTGCCGTATGAAATATCAAAAGCTCCTTGTGTAATTCTGGAAATTCCAATACATCTTTCGATAAGATTAAAAACTTCGTGATCTACTCTTACCGCTTTAATTCCCGCATTTTCGTTAATGAGATTGGTTTGGCTGTCGGCTTTATAAGTGGTCAGTAGTTTTTCAATGCGTCTGATCTCCTCAATGGCAAGATTGATATTCTCATTCCCGGTTTTCTCATTTTCGGCCACAACAGTAATGGTAAAGTTGTTTCCCATGAGTTTTAGGGACTCAGAATATTTTTGATTTTTTGATATGTTATTTTTGGCTATCACAGATCGCTTTTATTTCGGCAGTCCACTCATCGGGTGTAGTTTGGGGTTTTCCGTGCCAGGTTTTAAGAACTTTTCCATCTGAGTCAAGAAGCAAGGTTAGAGGAAAACTACCGTCTTTGTTATAAATTTCAGCTAGATCCTCGTTTCGCTTTACCTGCTGGGGTGTTCCTATGTTTTTCTTTTTTCTTGGAAAATCAGCATTAACCAGTACAAGATTCTCATCGGCCATCTCTGTGAATGCCGGACTCTCAAGATAATCTCTGCGCGTTACAATACAAGGCCCACACCAGTCTGAACCCGAGAAGTTTAGTAGAATTAATTCGTGCTTTTGCTTTGCGATTTTTTTCGCATTATTAAAGTCAGGTTCCCAATTTATGGGAAGTACTGTCATTAAAAGGAACATTGTAATTAGTTTCATTTCGAAGTGTTCTTTTTAGATACTTACGAAATAACGAATTGTTAGGGATCTTATTTTTTTTAATTGCTTAAGATTCGATTAATATTAGTATGCAATAAAATTCAGGACATATTTTAAGTAGTCTGAACACCAAAAAGATAACCAACTAGTGCCGAGGTTGCCATGGCAAAAGTACCCCAGATGCAAATGCGCAATACTGCTTTTAGTATTTTTGATCCGCCTGCCTTTGCGGCTAATATTCCTGAGAATGCCAGAAAAAGTATTGAAAAGCCATATTGATAGAATACCATTTGTTTTAGAGGAGCAAAAATAGCCACCAAAAGAGGCAATAAGCCTCCAATAATAAAGGAAACTGCCGATGCAAAAGCGGCAGTTAGAGGATTTGCCTGGGTAATTTCATTAATACCGAGTTCATCGCGCGCATGGGCTTCAAGAGCATCATGAGCCGTTAATTCGATAGCAACTTGTCGGGCCAGTTCTTTATTTAATCCTCTGTGAATATAAATATCGGTTAGTTCTTCCAGTTCTTCTCCCGGCAAGATTTCAAGAGCGAATTTTTCTCTTTTCAAATCAGCAGTTTCAACATCAGATTGTGAACTTACCGATACATACTCACCCGCTGCCATAGAAAGCGCACCGGCAACCAAACCGGCAACTGCGGCCAGTACAACAGGCTCTCTTGTCACACTTGCCGCTGCTATGCCAATAACTAAGCTGGTTGTGGATAAAATCCCGTCGTTTGCGCCAAGAACAGCAGCTCTTAGCCATCCGCTTCTGTTGATGTAATGGTTTTCAATGTGCATACTTCTATTTTATATTAGTTTAATCCAGTCCGGATCTTCAGCGTTTTTTGGAACGCCTCCAAAATTTGTTCTGAGCAATTCCCTAATTTGGAATTGAGTTTTATTGCGGGTTGAGTTTTTCCAATCCTTAAAATCATAAATATGAATCTGCTCGGCATTTGGGTTTACAATAAAGTAGATTCGTGCTATCACATACTTGTATTTCTTGACTTGATCTAAAATGCTTCGGCTAGGTACCACAATTAGTATGTTTTCCCAATTCAGGTAATCACTAGCGATATCATGTCTTTGATCTAATCCCAGCGATTCAAAAAAGGCTTTTATTTTTTGATCGTTAAATCGATCAATTTTTTTATCTATATTTTTAAGAGCATCCTCTAAGGCCTCTTTATCACTAACATTCATTTTTATAGTTTATATTTCTAAATAAAATTACTTCAAAATACTTTTCCTTATCAAACTATACCCATTAGAATGATTCTAAATGTAATAACCGATTATTTTTTAGTCTTAAATTACAGTAAATTAGTAGTGGAAATATAAGA
Organism: Flavobacterium bizetiae; assembly: GCF_902804475.1. Lineage (GTDB taxonomy): Bacteria > Bacteroidota > Bacteroidia > Flavobacteriales > Flavobacteriaceae > Flavobacterium > Flavobacterium bizetiae. The sequence continues at coordinate 19,285 of NZ_CADCSU010000030.1, read as the reverse complement.
TTTTAATTAAATTTTTAAGTAATAACGATTTATCAATCAGATGTACACTATAAATACACAACTGACTTATTTTAACTACGGTGTTAATTCTAAAAGATTAATTGTAAATCTTAAATGGTATAAGCTTGAGATGTTTACTAATTCTAACCTTAAGGGACTTTGTTTTACAGGAGCAGAGCTTGAAGAGTTTAAGGGGTTTATAGATCAAAATAGATTTAATTTTCCGGGTTCTTGTTTTGTAGAGCAAACCAACAGAGCAGGGGTTGATTTGCTTGTGATTAATGATTTGTTTCAAAGTGCATTTCCGTATTATCTTGTTTTATCTAAAAATCCAAAATTAAACCAGGGAAATTCGATTTATCAAGCAGAAAATATTACACTGATGGATGAAAATTATAAATACACTATTGACTATCCATTAGATTTTGATCTGATTGGTAAAATTGAAATTTATAAAAGCGTGAAATAGGTAGATAAAAATAAAATAATTAAATACTTGGAGATCATGAAAGGCTTGGCTGCCTAATTTGCTTATTGTTATAAAATATACTTTCAAGCTGAGATTGTTGCGCGTAGTTCTACCTGTTTTTGCAATTGTAGGGTATTAGAAAGTAGTCGGTGCTCTTTGGAATGTTCTTTTATGTGGTTTCCTTATTTAAAAGCCCTGTCGATTTATAATTTTGGTTGTGCTATTTCTCACCGATGACTTTGGCCACCCATAGTCTTTTTATGATTTTTAATATCACATTGATCTCTTTTAGGCGGCCATAATCTTGGTGCGCTATTAGGCCTAATATGTGTACATAACCAATACCCGCTTATTTTCTTTTTGTAGCTGGTATGGAGGGCGTAGATTTTTGCGTACCTTTTTCTGCGGTAGTGGATTTATCAGAAGAGGCATTAACCGTCTGAAAAGTTTTATGTATTTTATCTTTACTCTCTTTTGGATACCTAGCTAGGTGTGATTTGTGATCCCTGTAAGGTTCATTTCCATTATAATCATTTATAATCACTTTGTAACCATTATAAAGATTATAGTTTTTATAACGGGTAGGCAATGTTTTCTCAGCGATCCATTTGCCATTTTTAACGGAGATAAAATTACTCTTTTCAATATCATAGTAGGTATCGATATCGGGCAGATAGTAGTATCTGAAATAACTGCTGCTAATTGGTCCCCAGTCAGGGCGTACAGCTGATTTTGTAACAGCAGGTTTTTGCCCGTAAGAGATAATGCTTGTTAAGACAAAACATAAAATTAATTTTCTCATAATTGTATTGTTTTAAGTGGTTTATAAGGCTAAATTATAGACAAATATTCAAGTGATGTATTCTATTATACCAATTGATCAATAGTCTCGACTAAGAACTATTTTATCGCGATTACTAGAATTTTTCCCTATGTGTTATTGAATATGTATTTCTTTAAATTTAGGTATAAGCTTTATAATGAGATAATAAAGGCTAGGGTCAGTTAAGTAGGAACAAAGTTCTTATGAAAGACACTATTTTGCATGAACCAGAGTGATCAGGAAAATGATTCTCTTTTTTAGATAAATACAATAAAATTCTTAATCTTTCGTGTTTTTATCACAGGGCCCTGTGATTGCTATTTTGATTTTTATTAATTTAGGTGTCTAAATAATGACAAGCACCGAAATTCTCTCTTGAGTGAGTTTATCGGGGATAAACTTCAAACAAAGGGAAAACAGGGCGCATGATCAGGGAAAGAAAAAGAATATTTTTCTGTTTTAATTTTTAATACTTTTATTTTAGAGCTTTTAAAACAAATACCCAATAGCATGGATAAAACAATACAACTGCGCGTGAGAAAAGAAATTGACAATAGATCTGAGCTTAAGGTATTAAAACTAAAAGGAACTTTAATCTCCAAGGGCTTTACCCAGATTATCCACATTGCCGATCAGGATGAGGATTTTTATCTTAATTCATTTTCGACCTCGCCGGATTGTAAAAAACAGGCCGAAGATTTTGTACTGGACTATATCTCTAGCCATGATCTTGGCGATACCATTTCGCTTCTTAGCCCCGTGAAGTAATTGCGGGGAAATACTGATAAGAATTATTTTTTTAAGTATAATTAATTATAACCAATTATCGAATCCTATTAACGGTAGGATCCGCAATAAGGAACATGTAGTTCGCAGCTTTTTATGGGACCCCAAAAACATATCAAACTCTCGGAGCTCAACGCTAAGATCAGCGATGCCCTAACGGATCGGTTTAAGGGGCAGACTTTTTGGGTGGTGGCCGATATAACCAATCATTCCTATAAGGCCGATAAAAAGATCCATTACTTTGAGCTGGTGGAGAAAGGCGCTACATCCAACAGCATTGTGGCTAAAATCATCGGCAAGGCCTGGGGGGCAGGATCGATGCATCTTTCTGATTTTGAAAAAAATACAGGACAGAGTTTTACCAATAACATCAATGTACTTGTTCTGGTCAGTGTGGACTATCATCCCTTATTTGGCCTCTCGCTCAATGTTCTGGATATTGATACCAATTTTACTCTGGGCATTCTGGAGCAACAGCGCAATGCGACCCTTAAAAGGCTTGTGGATGAGAATGATTTCATTGAAAAAAAACAAGAGCAGTATATCACCTTTAACAATCAGCTACAACTTAGGGCGGTGATTCAAAGAGTGGCGGTGCTCTCAGGGAGCAACTCGGCCGGACATGAGGATTTCAGGCATACCCTTGAGCATAATGATTTTGGTTATGTATTTCAAATTGATGATTATCCAACCATTGTCCAGGGAGATAATAATGCCAAGCTTTTCCTTAGTAAACTAATTGACATATACAAAAGCGGGATTCTCTATGATGCAGTGGTTATCACAAGGGGCGGAGGGGCGCAATCGGATTTTCTGATCTTTGACAATTATAACATAGGGCGCGCTGTGGCCAAGTTTCCAATTCCGATCATCACAGGGATCGGACACCAGAAAAATGTAAGTATAACCGATCTGATGGCCCATACCCATACCAAGACTCCCACTAAAGCAGCCGAGTTTATCATTGCCCATAACCGCAGTTTTGAGCAAAGTATTCTCTTGCTTCAAAAAAATATAGTCATTAAATCCCAGCAGTTATTTCTTTTGAACTATCAAAATCTTTCAGGGCTAAAAAGCACTATTTCCAATAGTGCAAGGGAGCTGATCTCCGCCCATAAAGATGCCTTAGGGGCCATTAACCAAAACACCATTAACAGCTCCAAAACAATTCTTTATCACAAGCATCGCCAATTGGTGAATATCTCGCATCAGATTGCAGGGAGACCCAGGATTATTCTCTACAACAGGATCAATGATATTGAAAATACCATCAGTAATTTAAAAACATTTACCAATCAGTATCTTCGCAATCAAGGTACATATTTGGGGCATTACAGGGCGAGTATCCGGATGATCTCCCCTGAGAATATCCTTAAAAAGGGATATGCCATAATAAGGGTCAATGGGAAGATCACCAGTAATGCCGATACAATAGACATAGGAGACACCATTGATGTGGTATTCTCCGATACAATTTTAAAAACCACCGTGAGGGAAAAAACAAAATACAATGGAAGAGAAACTCACTTATGAGGCAGCTTACGCTGAGCTTGCAGCAATTGCAAAGGAAATAGAGAATGAAACCATTTCGGTTGACGCCCTGGCCACAAAGGTCAATAGGGCTTCTGAGCTTATTACTTTTTGCCAGGGTAAACTCAAATCAACCGAAAGCGAGGTCAACAAAATTATCAGCCAGATGGAAAATCCGGCAGGCTCTGAATAGTGAGGGGAGATAATAATTGAACTCTTTTATGCGTTATTTTACTATATACTCCCATATAAATATGATATCGGGCTCTAAACCGGTATTGGAATTATAAGCCTATAACCCCTATAAATATGCCCATAACAGATTGGATGATGGGCATATTTTATACCCTCTAGAATGCAGAAGTATTCTTAGTGCCCTTTCCAAAAAAGCTTTTTAAATTCTTTGCTTTACTACTATTATTTTTACCTGTGGCAGAGCTGCACTCTCTTGTTTTTACTCTTGTTTGACTTTGGTAGTATCGGAAAGATTGCGCTTTACGTGCTGATAAAAATCCTTAAGATGCCACAGGGCCGGACACATCTCTGGTGGACCATTAAAATTGCGTATACCGATGTAGCAGCTTTCCAAGAAAAGCTTTGAATCGGTAATTTTGGCCCATGGTTTCCATTGTACCTGCTCGGGTGGAGGTGTGCTTTCAAAATAGCGTTTTATTTCTTCGTGACTCATAGGGCAAAAGTAAACAAAATCCCAGTGTTGGTCAAGGATTGGACCCCTTTAAGGCCGTGGATTTGAACTGTTTTTTTACTTGTTTTCACTGGTCTGAATATGAACGAATTATTGATAGAAATAGGTAAAGAATCCCCTTAGGGAATATTAGAATAAGTGGTGATAAGACAAAATATTGGAAATTTTAAATAGCGCTTGTTCTCTTTTTTGCCCGTTGATCTGTTAGTGAGGGCTTTTTTAAAAGGATAATTTCAGAACAGCAATCGGATCATAGAGCAGGGTCAAAGACAAAATTTCTATCTTTTTGACCTCCATTATTTAAAGCATGAATCTTAGCATCTATCTTCTACAGGGGCAAGTGGTGCAATTTTCCTCACCCTTGTGATGGCCTGTTCGCGAGAGAGGTTCGTGGAATATTTTTTACTGGTGGCTATGGCTTTTCCACTGGCTGATTTGAGATAAAAATACAGTTGCCAGTCCACGGTTGTTTTTTTCTGGAATTTCCCGGCGTCCTTAGCAAAGACCCTTAATTTTTCGATGGTTCTCTTACAGCTGATCTTGGTGAGGTACTCTTCACTGCTGAGCAAAATCTGTCCTGCTTTTGATTTGAGGTGAACCTGAAACTTTCCACACTGTTTTTTGGTAATCACAAATTTTCCCATGTCAATATGATTTGAGGTTATTGCTGTAGGGTAGGTTGCTGATATAAAAAAGGGGAAGGTAAATGTACAAAAAAAATCAAGTATTTCAACGTGATAAAAAAAAGCGCACAAAAGGCAGGATCCTAGCAAATAAAGTGATCAAATAAGAATAATTATCCAGTACAGCTAGCGGTAATATCAAGGCTGCTCCCTTGGCTTTCTAGCCCTTTGAGGTTTTCTCTTTCATAAGTCCTGGTTTTCCCTAAGGGCAGGCGCTGTAAGTTTTTGATCCGCACATTAAATTTGTCAGTGAGCGATAAGTACCCTTTTTGTAAATCTTTTTTTAAGTATTGAGTTTCTTTAGCTCAGTGAGCTCAATTGGGGTAAAATTCAGGGTGTCTAGATAAGATTTGACATTCTTTTTTACCTTGTGATTCTCTGTGGTAAAAAAAATCTTGGTACGATCCTTACTTTGATACTTGGAGCCTGTTAGGCAGTGTAATGGATTGAAGAGCTTTACAATAAAGCAATCCGGCAGCAGGGTGGCAACAAGGTCACTTGATGAGGGACCTGAGCCAATATCGAGAGTCTCATTGAGATTAAAAATAGGATTGTTGGTGTGCAGTATAATTTTTCCTTTCATATCGGGAAGGGCTCTGAGCGCATTTTCAAGATCCTCACGATTTAAAAATAATATGATAAGCTCTGCTTGGGCGGCCTTCTCCATAGGGACAAGTTTGACATCTTTGCCTATATGGCAAGTGAGCTCCTTTAAAACATTAGTGCCTCGGGGATTGCTAATGAGCACCTCATATCCAAAAAGCGCAGAGCGGGTGGCTAGTTCCAAAGTAATGTTTCCAATTCCTATTATCCCTATTTTCATAACGTTAATTTTTAAGTCTTACCATCATAAGCATTGCATAATTAGAGCTATTAATAACTCAATAAGTATCAAATAGCTTATAGGTAAGTACTTATGAAAAAGGAAAGTTTTTTTACCTGAGGTCTAATTTAAAAATTTTAGACGATATTTCTTACCGTAAAAACACCTGTTTTTAAGTCTGGATTCTCAAAGAGTTGTTGCTTGGGTAATTTTTTATTTGGACGCAGGGAATTTTAATTCATGGAGGAGCTATGGAAGTTTTGCAGAATTATTTTGAACTATCATGTCTTTCAGGCCTATGAGTTACAGATGAGCAAAGGGAATTTAAATAAGCAAAAATGGCCAAGGCGGATGTTTTTAAAAAACAAGCATTGGATCGCGCATAAAAAAAATGTACCTCCAAGTCCTTTGTTTTAATATCAGCAACGAATCAAACATTTCGGGCAAGGAAGTACAAGATTTAAATGATTGGATATTTACTTAAAGTTTTTTTCCATGAGCTCTAAGGCATTTAAAAGTTAAAGATATAAAATACTTTAAGAAAATTTGATGCCTTGATAATATGTAAATATACAAAGAACTGATGTTGATTTTCTTATAGAATTTAAAGTGCCGCATTACAAAATTAGTATGGCTTTCTGGTTACCAGTCAGTCTACACGGATAAATTTTAAATATGGATCTTATACTGTCTCTAATGCCATGATTTTAATTGTTTTTGTGAAGAGAAAAATTAGCATCTAAGGACAAATAACTTCCTTTTGATAGATTTTATCTATAAAATAAGAATTATTTATGATTCATCTCGATACCATTCTGCTAATTTCCTTTGTAAATTAGTATCAAAATAAAATTGAAAACTATGGACAATAATTCTAACGACATCAGTAAGTGCCCATTTCATAATGGGAGCATGGATAATGAAGCGGCAAGCGGTACAAAAAATCGTGATTGGTGGCCCAAGCAGCTAAAGGTAAATATGCTCAGACAAAACTCAGCATTGTCCAATCCTTTAAATAAAGAGTTTGATTATGCGCAAGCTTTTAAAACTCTTGATCTTGAAGCAGTGAAAAAAGATCTGCATGCCCTTATGACTGATTCCCAGGAATGGTGGCCGGCAGATTTTGGCCATTACGGAGGTCTTTTTATCCGTATGGCCTGGCATAGCGCGGGAACTTACCGCGTACATGACGGGCGTGGTGGCGCAGGTGCGGGTCAGCAGCGTTTCGCTCCTCTTAATAGTTGGCCTGATAATGTAAGTCTGGATAAGGCCAGAAGATTGCTCTGGCCCATAAAGCAAAAGTACGGACAGAAAATCTCCTGGGCCGATCTTATGATCCTCACAGGAAATATTGCCTTGGAATCAATGGGCTTTAAAACCTTTGGTTTTGCAGGAGGACGCGCCGATGTCTGGGAACCAGATGAATCTGTTTACTGGGGATCGGAAACCACTTGGCTTGGCGGAGATGAGCGCTATAGCGACGGCTCTGAAGGCGTACCAAAAGATCATGGGGTAGTATCTTCAGATGATAATGCCGATGGTCATATTCATAGCAGAAACCTGGAAAAACCATTAGCCGCTGTGCAGATGGGACTTATATATGTTAACCCTGAAGGCCCTGATGGGAATCCTGATCCTATTGCAGCGGCAAAAGATATTAGAGATACCTTTGGGCGTATGGCCATGAACGATGAGGAAACCGTAGCCTTAATAGCAGGTGGCCACACCTTTGGGAAAACCCATGGGGCAGCCCCTTCGGATAATGTAGGCAAGGAACCCGAAGCGGCCGGTATCGAGCAGCAGGGATTGGGCTGGAAGAACGGTTTTGGTTCAGGAAAAGGCCCTGATGCCATTACAAGTGGACTGGAAGTTACCTGGACAACAACACCCACCCAGTGGAGTAATAACTTCTTTGAGAATTTATTTGGATTTGAATGGGAGCTCTCCAAAAGTCCGGCAGGTGCTCATCAGTGGGTAGCCAAAGATGCCCCGGCGATTATTCCTGATGCTTTTGATAGTTCAAAAAAACATCTCCCAACTATGCTTACCACTGATTTATCGTTAAGATTGGATCCAGCCTATGAGAAAATATCACGCCGATTCCTAGAAAATCCAGATGAGTTTGCCGATGCCTTTGCCCGCGCTTGGTTTAAACTAACTCATCGCGATATGGGACCACGCTCTCGTTATCTGGGAGGGGATGTTCCCGCAGAGGAACTCCTATGGCAGGATCCTATCCCGAGTCTTAACCATGAGCTAATAGACAAGGAGGATATTACCCAGTTAAAAGAAAAAACACTCTTATCAGGCCTTAGCGTCTCTGAGCTTGTAGGGGTAGCCTGGGCATCAGCCTCTACCTTTAGGGGATCCGATAAACGTGGTGGTGCCAATGGCGCTCGTATACGATTCGCTCCTCAGAGCAACTGGCAGGTTAATAATCCTGCAAAACTGGCAAAGGTTCTGGAGAAGCTGGAGCATATTCAAAGAGAATTTAATGCCTCTGAAAACGGGGGCAAAAAAGTATCATTGGCTGATTTGATCGTCCTTGCCGGCTGCGCAGGGGTGGAGAAAGCAGCAAAAGATGCAGGACATGTAGTGGAGGTGCCTTTTTTTGCTGGACGAATGGACGCTTCTTTGGAACAGACAGATATAGAATCATTTGAATATCTGGAACCCAAGGCTGATGGCTTTAGAAATTACAGAAAAACAAAATCACAAGTCTCCACAGAGGAACTCTTAATTGATAAGGCCAATTTATTAACCCTTACAGCCCCTGAGCTTACTGCTCTTTTAGGAGGGCTTCGCGTTTTGGATATTAATACTGATGGAAGTAAAAATGGTGTCTTCACGCATCGTCCTGGCCAGCTGACCAATGATTTTTTTGTAAACCTTCTCGATATGAATACCCAGTGGCAGGCAGTCTCTGAGGATCAGGAGCTCTACACAGGGAACGATCGCAACAGCGGCCAGCCCAAATGGATGGCAACACGCGCAGATCTTGTTTTTGGCTCTAATTCAGAATTAAGAGCCATCGCCGAGGTATATGCAAGTAGTGATGCCAAGGAGAAATTCGTAAATGACTTTATCTCGGTATGGAACAAGGTAATGAATCTGGATCGATTCGACCTGGTTTAATTCTATTGACTCAGAGCTTTTCCTGGCTAGAAAAGCCCGTAAAGGACTTCAGCAAGAAAATCTACTATAGTTCTAATTAAGTAAACTATAAGCCCGATTACAATCGGGCTTATTTTATGATCTGGCAAAAAGGATTTTGATGAAAGAGAATTCAATTAAAAAGAGAAACTGGACTGATAAATCCTATTAGAAGATTAAACAACAATAAAATGCTTAATAGATTAATTTCTATTAGGCATTTTTTATTTAATGGCTAATGCGAATTGAAATTGGCACGTTTTTTAAAACTTTTGGCATCTTTTGGGTAACAATTATATAAAAAAACACCTCTAAATTTTCTGATAGAAAAGATTATTTCTTTGAAAAACAGTAATTTAAAAATTTAGATTATGAAAACATCAGTTCATATAAAAAGGATTTTAGTAGACTGTATTTGTTTGCTCTATGGCTTATTATTTGTTTATGCATCGGTAAGCAAGCTCTTGGATTTTGAGAGATTTCAGGTACAGCTTGCGCAATCTCCATTATTGAGCGCATATGCTTGGTGGATTTCCTGGATGGTGATCAGTATTGAGCTTTTTATTGCTTTGCTGCTTTTGTTTTCCAGAACCAGGACTGTGGCTTTATTTGGGGCGCTGGGTCTTATGAGCATGTTTACGGCCTATATTTTTATCATACTCCATTATAGCTCTTTCGTGCCTTGTTCCTGCGGAGGAATACTCGAGAAAATGAGCTGGGATGTACATTTGATCTTTAATCTTGTTTTTGTCCTGCTTGCCATTATTGCCCTGTTGCTTATTGCAAAACAGGATGGCCTGATGAAAAGAAGCCTGCCATTATATGCTGGTTCTATAGCCTTTTTGATAGTGGGAAGCGTATGTCTGGTTGTTGTACTGTTTTTATCTTCCGAGGAGATTATCCATCGTAAAAATCCTTTTATACGCCGTTATCCGCAAAGTTCGATTAAAGAACTGCAGCAGGTAGATCTAAAATTTAACTCCTATTATTTTGCAGGCTCAGTTGGAGATGTGATATACCTGGGTAATTCCACAGATCCTCTTCATCTGCTGGCAATTGACCTGAAAGGACGCCAAAAAAGAATCAGGTTACATTTTGACCACAAGAACCTTGGTTTTCAGTCGATCAGAATTGCAATACGTCAAGAATATGTTTATTTGATGGATGGAACAGTGCCCTGCATTTTTAGAGGAAATACAAAGGACTGGAGAATCACCACCCAACTAAAAGGAATGCCCAGATTCACCCTGGCCCAACCTGTGGATAGCACCACCATTGCCTTTCGCAATAATACGGGCGCTAACAGGGCACATATATTGGGCATTTTTTACGCAGGCACTGACCCAAAAGTAGCTTATGCACCCTGGCTTTTAACCCCACAAATTGACGGTATATTTGATACTGACGGTATGCTGCAGTACAACGCAGAGCTGAAAATATTGCTCTACAATTATTTTTATAGAAACCAATTTATTGTGGCCGATATAAAAGGCAATCTCAAATTTACCGGACATACTATCGATACAATTACCAAGGCCAAAATAAAAGTAGCTTACCTTAAAGATAATACCGAAAGGCAAATGGCCGCTCCTCCCTTTATGGTAAATGCAATGACCGCTACAAAAAAACATTTACTGTTTGTCAATTCCAAAGTACCGGGAAGATACGAGCGTGAAAAAGTCTGGCAACAGTCCTCTATAATTGATGTTTATGACCTGAAAAAGAAAAGTTATGTGCTGAGTTTTCCTGTATATGGAAATGAAAATAAAAAAATCCAGGCTTTGTGGGTGAGCTCGGGTTATCTATATGTTATCATTGGTACTGAATTGATTATTTATAAAATAAGTGGATTGCTTGAAAAAGAAATGAAAAAAGCGTAAAAGGACCTCCCTGACGCATAAAAGTATACTGGCCAGTATCAGGAAAAAGATCGAAAACCTGTAGAAAAAAGTAGATCACGTTTAACTTAATTTTATTATTATGAAAACTATATTTTCAAAAAAGGCAGTGCCTTTTGTAGTAGTGCTGGGTTTGGGTATCTCGGGAGCTTTCCTGACCACTTCCATGCAAAATGCCAAGTCCGCTCCAATTCCTAAGATTGGATATGTTGACGGGCCTGATGGACCTTGTACGGTTCCAGTGAGATGTAGCACAGACCTCAATGTAGTGTGCCGCGCCAGTTACGCTCCTCCGGGACAAATCGCCAAGGATAAGTTTGATGGTGATTGTACAGAGGTTCTGTACCGTCCAAGAAATTAATTTTTGGACCCGGCAGGTAAAGGCAATGCAGTTCTTAAAGAAGAACTGCATTGTTTTTTTTTGTCTTTTATTTAATTGCCTCTGTAATCCATGGGGCGGGTGTTTGGCCTTTAAGATAATAGCCAAACCATTGCTGTATCCGAAGAGATAAGTCTTTTTGATTGGAGGGATTAAGTAAGGAATGTGGCTCTTTGGGATAGAGCAGCATGACGTGTTTTTTTCCGAGCCTTCGCATGGCCAGGTAAAGCTCCACTGACTGATGCCAATCCACATGATTGTCCTCTTTACCTGTAAAAGAGAGCAGGGGCGTGGTAATCCTATCGGCATACACCAAGGGAGAATTGTCCTTGTAGAGTTCGGGTATTTCATAAGGGGACTGCATCATCCTGAGTTGTCCTTTTTGAAAATAATTCATAGTGGGACGCCCTGTCTTCCAATTTACAGTGAAATAATAGCTGGTAAGATCGGTTACTGCAGATCCCGCTACTGCCGCGGCAAACAATCCGGTTTGGGTAATGATGTAAGTAGTCTGGTACCCGCCGAAGGAATGTCCCATGAGTCCAATTTTATCGGGATAGACCAGATTTCTGGAAATCACTTCCCTTGTGGCGGCCATGGTGAAATCCAGGGCGGATTGCCCCTCGTGCTGGTCTTTTCGGATAATATCTGGACATAGCACAAAATAGCCCTGACTGGTCAGTGCAGTGGGGTTGTAACCGTCTTCAGCCAACATCGATGGATTGATGAATTTATGAAGCTGACTTGCCTGCTCCTCATAAATATGCACAATCATGGGATATTTTTTCTCAGGATTATAATGGGCCGGATAATACAGCAGAGACTTTAATTTTTCTCCTTTTTCATTGTAATAAAACAGCAATTCGCTGGTTCCCCAGCCGTACTTGGATTGTTGTGGATTACTTTGAAAAACGGTTCTGGCCTTTTTGTTCTCAAGAGACACTACCCTTGGAGATTCACTGAATTTCTGATCCTGGTATATAAAGCTCTTTCCATGGTCTATAGCTTGTAATTTAGTAAGATAACTGTCCCTATACACTATAGGGATTACCCTGCCATTATCCTTCCATCTGAAATAGCCAGTCTTTCCATCATCGCCTTTGGCTTGGAGTAAAAGGCCTTTTTCCATCTCGATGAGAGTGTGTGTCCATCCGTTATAATTGGTTAGAAGATCCTGCTCAAATCCGGATCGATTGATCCTGAATTGTATTTTTTGCTCACGGCCATGGGTCATCCGGGTAGCTTTTGACCCATCGGGGGCGATGCGCCATAAATCATACTGGTCATAGAGTATAATTTCCTTGTCTTTTAGTGTCCAGCCGGCCACTCCATAGGGCTCCGCTATACTGGTCATTAATGGCAGTTTGGCGCTAATATTGATGTGCGCTTTGCAGCGCAGATCATAAATCCACCAATTGTTGTCCTTAAAGTAGGTAATGTAATGGCCACTTGGGGAAGCTGTGGGTAATACCTGGGAGGGAACAGTGGGCTGCTTTTCCAAAAGGAGTTCTTTTTTTGCGGTGTTTAGATCCATGATATAAAAATCGCGAGGTCCCTCTAAATCAAATTGAGGCTCATAGCACTGCGCATTGGAGAGAATTGCATACTGCTGATTTCCCCCAAGCATTACCTGGGGCAATTCAGAAGAGGACAGCTCTAGCAATTGATCTGTTAGGGGAAACCATACCGCTAGGGTGCTCTGCTGCTCCAATGGCGGTCTTTTGCGCTCCATGGGATAAATCCACTTGGCATTGGCATTCCAGAGCTCCACCGAAGAATCAGTATCGGGTAAAACAGGATCTTGCCTAACTCCTGTCTTTGGCCCTATGCCAAAAAACACCTTGCTGAGATCCTCACTAATGCTGATGGGGTATTGATCACTTCTGAGTGTTTTATCAGCAGGGAAACCGCTCATTTTCTCGCTGTTCATCTCATAGAGCAAGTGCTTGTCTAGCCTGTAGTAAAAAAGCAGGCTCCTGGAGGACAAGTGAGGATCAGTGGCAAAAAAAGCCAGCGCCTTTGTTTTTTTATGCCAGGTTGGCGTGGTAAAGACAAGGCGGCTTTTTTGGATAATCCAGCGCCGGGTATTTTGCTTTGCAAGCTCTAGCAGTGCCAGGGAATTATACCCATCCTCTGTGGTACTGTAGAGGACTTTATGACCATCGGGGCTCATGGAAAAACTCATCACGCCTTTTATTTGCTCAGTGGTTGTACCCTTAGCATCCAGCAGTAGCAAATCGGCCTGAGATCCCGTAGACTTTATCATGAGGATTAACTGATCTGAATCAGGCGCATAGGCATATTGGGCAACTGATGGGATATATTGCTGTTTTTGGGTATTGAGATTCAAAAGCAGAAGACCCTTAGGGCTTTCACAGACAAAACGATCCCCTGCGATGAACTGGCCATTTGAAGCGCCGGGAAAACTATAGGTTTTTTTATTGGAGGTATTCTTAACAAATAAGGTATCTTCCCCAGAGGGGTAGATCATGTTAAAACTAACCCAGCGGCCATTAGGTGCTGCCTGGTTTAATTGTAATTCTCCAAAGAGTTTATAATCTGCCTGGGTGAGCTGTTTTTTTTGCACCACCTGCCCCCATAAGGGACAGGTTACTAATGGCAAAATAAAAATAAAAAAACAAATTAAAGCTAAAATTAAAGAGAGTGATATGGAGAAATTGGCCTGTTTTTTAGTGATATAATTCATAGAACGCTGTGAAGTTTAGGTATAAGATTAATAGCCCTTGTTTTGGGGCAGCAGTTTTGGATTCAGGCTCAGTTCGGCCTGTGGAAGGGGAAAAAGAACATCGGTGCTGTTCCATCCGGATTTTACACCTGATAATACCTTATCCAGGTTTCCTGAGCGCTTAAGGTCAAAGAAACGGTGTCCGTATTCGGTAAAGAATTCCCATCTTCTTTCCTCCTGGATGGCATCAAGGAGTTCTTCGGAGCTAAGAGCAGAGGTATCTGCAAGGCCAGCGCGATGACGGATTTCGTTGAGATCTTCCCTGCTACCGATAATATCACCTTGATGGGCCCGGGCCTCCGCGCGGATCAGGTATTGCTCGGCCAGGCGCAGTACTATGGAATACTCTACCGAGGAAGCAGTAGCATCATTTTGTTTGTATTTAAAGGCATGGTACCATGCAGAAGTGCCTTTTGAAACGCGTGCTGTCCAGTGGGTTTTGCGAAGATCATCGGTCCCGAAGGAATCCATAAGCGCAGGGCTTAAGGATACCGAAGCAGGAGGCCCAGTAAAGAAAATAAAAGTGATGGCCTGATCGGTATTTTTACCCGCCGGGGAAGGCTGGAGTTGCCAGATGGTTTCTTTGGAGTCCTTTAAAAAAACCGTATCGATTCCTTCTAGCCTATACAGGCCTGTTTCATTGAGTGCCGCAGAGGCGCTATTGGCCGCCTCGGCCCAGCGTCCCCCATACAGGTATACCCTTGCCTGCAGGGCAAAAACAGCCGTTCTCTGGACACGCACCCGCATATCATTTAAAGGTGTAGCAGGTAATAATAGCGCCGCATCGCTCAAGTCAGTCTCTACCAGTCTGTATATATCCTCCACAGAAAGCTTGCCGATGGAACTGTTGGTTTTGTAATCGGTGGTGGTCACATAAGGCAGATCACCAAAGAGATTTACCAGATAAAAATGCAGCAATGCCCGAATAAAAAGCGCTTCCCCCGCGAGTTGCTTTTTTTCGGCTGTAGAGAGCCCGGAAGAATTCCTGCTTCCTTCCAGTATAGCATTTGCTGCATAAATCTGATTGTAGGTAAAATTCCAAAGCTGTGCTATGGCTGTATTGGTGGCTAATAATGAGTTGTTATAAAAATAAAGGGTCGGATCTGTAGCACTTCCAAAATAGGTAAGTTCATCGGTGTAATTGCCCAGTTGGTTGCAAAGCCCCGAACTGTTGCCTGTCAGGAGTCCCGCATCTCTAATTTTAGCATAAAGATCGGCAAGGGCAGCATCAGCAGTCTGGTAATCCTCAAAGACCGTTTTATTGGTCAGCTGTGATTTTGGAAGATCCACCTCTACAAAGGAATCACAAGATACAAGCAGTAGGGTAGCAGTTGCACATAAAATGCCAAGACTGGTACTTCGCAAGTGAAAAGGTATAAGTGTTATTGTTTTCATGATAGTTGCGTTAAAAAGTGAATTGAACCCCTGCGGTGATTACCCTCAGGGGAGGAAGAGAACCAAAGCTTGTAAATTCAGGATCTCCGTCTCTGTAGCCGGTGAAGGTCAAAAGGTTCTGCCCCTGAATCATCAGCCTGCACTTGGTCTGTTTTAAGGGAAGATCATACCAGAGAGAAATGTTCTTAAGCCGGATAAAGGAGGCATCACTTATTGAGGCGGTACTCTCGCTGTAGAGGCTCCCTGCACTTAGGGCATCAAAGTTGTAGCCGGCGGTCTGGATCTGATACGGCCTAAGGTCCCCGGGCTGCTGCCAGGCATGCTGAGTTACCTCTGGCTGGTTGTACATCTCCCCTGTAGCCCCCACTGGGTAATTAACATTTTTTTGTTTGACAAACTGAAATAGAAAATCAAGGCTCCATCCCTTGTAAGAAAGCTGATTTTGTAGTCCTCCATAGTATTGGGGATTAAGGTCCATAACAATTTGCTTGTCATCGGGAAAAGAAATTTTTCCATCGTTATTGATATCGCGGAACTGATAGAGACCCGTTTTGGGATCGATACCGGTATATTCATATAAAAGGGTGATATTTAAAGGCGCATTAAGGCGGTATTTTTCACTATAGGTTGATCCTTCAAGTCCCGGGAAACGAAGGAGTTTGTTGCGCGAAAAACTAAGGTTAAGACTCGAGGTCCACCCAAAGGACCCTTTGCTGAGATTCACAGTGCGAAGGGTAAATTCCCAGCCTGCGTTTTGAACCGTGGCCTCAAGGTTGGATTGCAGTGAAGAAAAACCTGTGGTGCCGGGCATAGGAATTCCAACGAGTTGATTGGAGGAGCGGTTGCGGTACCAGGCTGCTGTAAAAAAGATCCTGTCCTGCAAAAATCCGCTCTCCAGGGCCAGCTCGAGTTTTCTATTGGTCTCCCAGGCAAAGTTGGGATTATAAAGCCGTGAGGGCGCCAGGCCGCTTTTCCCGCCATATAATACTCCCGAAGTGGCATAGGTATCCAGGAACTGGTAGTCCCCAATCTGGTCACTTCCCGTGGTACCATAACTGCCTCGCAGTTTGCCAAAAGAGAGCCAGGAGAATTCAGTAAGAAAAGATTCTTTTGAAAAAAGCCACCCAGCACCAATAGCGCCAAAAGTGGCAAATTGGTTTCCGGGGCCAAAACGGCTTGAGCCATCACGCCTTGCGGTAAGATTTACGATATAGCGCTCTTTCCAATTGTAATTCAGGCGTCCAAAAAAAGCCTGGTATTTGTACAGTATGGCATTATCGGTGAGTATCTTTATTCTGGATGCTGCCGCTAAATTATAGATAAGGCTGTTGGAACTAAACCCGGTGCCGGATTCCACAAGCTGCGCGGTGGACTGCTGCTGGAAAGTACCACCCAGCAATAGCCCTAACTTGTGATTCCCTATTGCTCTTTCCCAGTTGAGCTGAGGCTCGATAATCCAGGAATTACGACTGGTACTGCCCAAAATAAGGCTGGAGGAGGAGCTCCCAACATGAAAGGCCGGATCATAAATAGTAGAAGGATTAAGGCGTGTTTCCCCGTGGCGCAGATTGGTGTAGCCCATGCTGGTTTTAAGCAAAAGCCCTGGAAGAATTTCATAAGAGAGCACGGTATTGGCCAGAAAATCGTGAGTTTTGGATTCGAACTTGGCAGGGAGATAACGAAGTGGATTCTGCCAGGTGCTGTTGGCCCAGTTCAGAGTGCCGTCAGGATTGTAAAGTTCTGGCGCGTTAGGGGCAATAGTGCGCGCTTCTGTGGTGAGATCAAAGGAGGGCTGGTCATTGTCCTGCAGGGTATAGCCGGCAGAGAACTGTATTTTGAATTTCTGATACTCTGACTGGTGATTCATATTAAACTGACCTCCGCCTTTTTTGTATAGAAAATCTCCCGGAAAAACAGTAGACTCGCTGTGGTAGTTGCCACTTAAATAGAAATTGGTATTGGCAGATCCCCCAGAGACGCTGCCCTGCATATCTGTAAAAAGAGAGGTACCACCCAGGAGTTCTTTCTGCCAGTTGGTATTACGGTTCTGGTCCCAGGTGCCGTTAATGTCATAGGCCGACTCTGGATAATCAGTGATGCCGTCATTGGCAAAGGCACGCCGGCGCATAGAGAGGTATTGATTTGTATCCATCATTTTCACAAACTGGGTCACCTTGCCGGTACCACTCGAAGCGCTCAGGGTAAATTTGGTTTTACCGCTTTTACCTTTCTTGGTGGTGATCAATACCACCCCATTAGCCCCGCGTGAGCCGTAGATAGAAGTGGCATCGGCATCTTTGAGAACCTCAATACTCTGGATCTGCTCGGGATTGATACCGTTTAGGGCTCCGGTGGCATAGGGAAATAGGGTAGAGATCTGCGCGCTACCAATAGGATCCGAAGCATAAGGTACCCCGTCTATAATATACAGCGGGGCATTGCCTTCGGCGCGCAGGGAGTTCTGTCCTCGGATTTTGATCTCAAAATTACCTCCGGGAATCCCTGTGGTCTGGGTGATACTTACCCCGGCCATTCTGCCCTGCATGGCAGCCAGAACATTGGTTACGGGCTGGATTTCAATGTCCTTGGAAGTAATGCCGGCAATGCTTCCGGTACGCTCGCTTTGTTTGGTGGAATAATACCCGGCATTCACCCGGACTTCCTGCAGGGTAGTGGTATCAAAACCAAGTTTTACATTCACTGTTGTTCTTCCATTCACGGGAACAAAAGCTGTTTTAAAACCCATAAAAGAAACAACGAGCGTGTCGGAGGGCGAGGCCAAAAGGGAATATTGACCAGTAAAATCCGAGATGGTAGAGGACTGAAGTTTGCTTTTAATTGCAATGGTAACTCCAGGGAGAGGACTCGTACCATCGGTGATAGTGCCCTGAACTTGATGTTGTTGAAAAAAAGAAAGGCTACGCCGTTCTATGGAACTTGCGGATACAGGGGGAAAAGACAAGAAGAAAACCAGAAAAAATAGGCAATAAAAAGCTTTCCCATCCTTGTAAAATGAAAAATTATTCATAATATTGGATTGGTTAGTTTAACGATAGTTAGATTAGCTACGGTCCTCTATATCAGTTTTGCCGACGTGATAGAGGGCCATTTTTATACTATAAAATTATGGTATAGGCTACCATTTTTGTCAGATCATAAATAAGAAGGTTTATTGGTTAAACAATTATTAATTACGAAGACTAACATTATGAAGGAATACGCTTAGAATAAAGCTGATGAGAGTATCTTAAAAAAGTAAAGAGACGCGGAACTCACCATATTCGCTTCCGAGGTACTGCTAGGAACCTTTTTCACACGAATAAATAAGTGAGCCCACGCCCTTTACTATAAGGCGTGAGCATTTACACTTAGTCATCTCGCGTGATTAAAAATTAGCAGTTTTCGGAAACGAGACTCCAAGCGAATGCTTCAAATATTTTTATTAGAAGAATCGCAAATATATTAATTCAAATACAAATATAACAAAATATCTTGAATTTCGGATTTAAATCCGAAATATTTTAAAACATAAAAAGTTACTTTGTTAATTATGAAAGATAGGAATCGTATTATAGTTGACTACATCGCGCTTGAATGGGCAGCAAAAGCCAAATCTCAAAGTGCATTTGCTAGTGAGCATAATATTGATGAAAAAACTGTTCGAAATATCAAGTATAATAAAGGTTACAATATAAGTTTAAAAACCTTGATTAGAATTTGTGAGGCTAGAGAAATTAAGTTGTCTGATTTTTTTAAATTATTGGATATATAATAATTCTACAAAATAGTATGAACATTTAATTTATTTAATTTTCACTCAGGTGTCTAATTAAATTTCCAATGCAGAAACAGCCCAATTTTTCTTGGAATGAGTTGAGCTTATATAGTCTTAAT
>NZ_CADCSU010000029.1 GCF_902804475.1 Flavobacterium bizetiae | reverse complement strand
GTTTAAATAAAAACCATTGAAGTCACTGCAAAAAAAAATGCATTGCTTAAGTAGCAATGCATTTTTCAAAATATTTATGTTCTAAAAAAACTATTTCTTATAAAACGGTAATTTCACCACTTTAGCCCGAACATCATTTTTTCTAATTCTAATAAAAATATCGCTATCAACCGCGCTATTGTTTACTGTAACATATCCTAAACCAATTCCTTTGTTCATAGAAGGCGACATGGTTCCAGAAGTTACAATACCAATTACTTCGCCGGCAGCATCAACAATTTCGTAATCATGTCTTGGCACGGCACGTTCCTGCATTTCAAAAGCCACTAATTTTTTAGTAACACCAGCCTCTTTTTGTTTTTTCAAACCTTCAGAATTGGTAAAATCTTTTGTGAATTTAGTAATCCAACCCAATCCTGCTTCAAGCGGAGAAGTGGTATCGTTGATATCGTTTCCGTACAAACAAAATCCCATTTCAAGACGCAAAGTATCACGAGCAGCAAGACCAATAGGTTTGATTCCAAAAGCTGCACCAGCCTCAAAAACTTTATTCCAGATTGCTTCAGCATCTTCATTTTTGCAGTAAATTTCAAATCCGCCAGAACCAGTATAACCAGTTGCAGAAATAATTACATCGCTAAAACCAGCAAAATCACCTACTTCAAAATGGTAATAAGGAATCGCAGCCAAATCTAAAGACGATAAAGATTGCATTGCCTCAACCGCTTTTGGTCCCTGAATCGCCAACAAAGAGTAATCATCAGAAAGGTTCTTCATTTCAACACCCAAATCATTGTGCGAAGAGATCCAGTTCCAGTCCTTATCAATATTCGAAGCATTTACAACCAGTAAATACTCTTCATCTTTCATTTTATACACAATCAAATCATCTACGATTCCGCCTTCATTGTTAGGCAAGCAAGAATATTGCGCTCTTCCAATTCTCAAAGTCGAAGCATCATTCGAAGTCACTTTCTGAATCAGAGCCAAAGCATTTGGACCCGTCAACAAAAATTCACCCATATGCGAAACGTCAAAAACGCCCACACCAGTACGAACTGTTTCGTGTTCAGCGTTAATTCCTTCATAAGTAATAGGCATATTATAACCCGCAAAAGGCAGCATTTTCGCTCCCAAACTCTCATGTATGTGCGTAAGCGCAGTATTTTTCATTGTGTTGTTTTATAAAATTGTGTTGCAAATTTATTCAAAAAATATATAAAAATGATAGTCTAAATTATAAATTTCGCAATAATTAGGAGCAATTCCAGCTTTTCGTTGCATGTCCTCATAAAAAAAGCAAAGTTTCTAATGTTCTAAAAAGAGCTTCCGTTGGTCGCTTTTTTAGAACAAGAAACTTTTGCTTTTTTTACTCCGGGCTTTCCACTACAATCTGGGCTAGGACATTCAGTAAACAAGAAACACTTTCCTTTTCAATTTTTTATGTAACTTTAATCAACTAATTTTTAGAATCAAAAACAATGAAAAGCGTAGATAAATCCACCAAATAAATATCCGTTTTTATCCGCATTTTTACGAAGTAAATCCGTTTCATCAGCGTTCTAATAACCTCAACCTAAAACCAAAAGTGATTAAAAATTAAAATAATACAATAAATAGCCCAAATGAAAAATCCGCTTTTAATCACCAAAGAAGAAATTCTTAAATTCTACAAACCCGTAAATCCTCATACACACAAAGGACTACAGGGACATGCCGTGATTATTGCCGGAAGTTATGGCAAAATAGGAGCAGCCGTTTTGGCCTCAAAATCCTGCCTTAAATCCGGTTGCGGACTTGTAACCACTTTTACACCAAAATGTGGCTACCAAATCCTGCAAATTTCCATTCCCGAAGTCATGGTTGTAACGGACGAAAATGCCAATTTTATCACCAATATTCATTTTCCTATACAACCGCAAGCCATTGCAATTGGTCCCGGAATAGGGAAGGAGCTAGGAACACAAAAAGCCTTATTCGAATTTTTACGAATCAACAAAGCTCCTTTAGTTCTCGATGCCGATGCACTAAACATTCTCGCCGAAAACCAATCCTGGTTATCATTAGTTCCTGAAAATACCATTTTAACACCTCATCCTAAAGAACTCGAACGCTTAATAGGCAAATGGAATTCAGAATCCGACAAATTTCAGAAAACAATCGCCTTTTCTGAAAAATACAAGCTCATCACCGTCATGAAAGGCGCACCAACATACATTATCAATAAAAGCGAAATCTACGAAAACACCACCGGAAATGCCGCCTTGGCCACAGCCGGAAGCGGCGACACCCTAACCGGAATCATTACTAGTTGTATTGCCCAAGGTTACGAACCCAGATACGCCGTAAAGTTAGGCGTCTATCTTCACGGTTTAACCGCTGATATTGCTTTGCCACAAACCGGTTATCAATCGTTTATAGCATCAGATATTATCGAGAATTTGGGAAAAGCTTTTTTAGAATTAGAAAATTAGAAAATTAGATAATTTGACAATTTGAAAATGACAAACTAGACGAAAACATTCTTATGAAAATGATTGCCCTAGCCCCGATAGGAGTGGAAATCCTTTTGTGCCGGTGTTCGGCACAAAAGATTGGAACGTATAGCGGGATTAGCTCCTGAAAAAATCGCAAACAAAAGAATTAAAAATCTGTGCAAATCCGCGCTTTCGCGAAGCGAATCCGTTTCATCCGCGTACTTTTTTACCATCCTTTATACTAACATAAAAAATCTTAGCGCTCTTTGCGTAAATCTTTGCAAACTTTGCGGTTAAATAAAAAAATCAAAAATTGTAAGTTTGTAATGTCAAAGATTAGAAACTTAGCAACTCAGTTCCTTAGCATCTTTGAATCTTTAAAAAAATGAAAAACAATTTCGATCTCAGAACGGTAAACGTTACACGTTATATAACACCTTTACGCGAAGGCGGATCTTTACCCGCTTTGGCAGAAGCCGACGACGATTTTAAATACGTCTTAAAATTTAGAGGAGCCGGTCACGGCGTAAAAGCCCTTATAGCCGAATTAGTTGGCGGACAAATTGCTAAAGCCTTAAAATTACAGCTTCCGGAATTGGTTTTTGCCAATCTCGATGAAGCCTTTGGAAGAAACGAAGGCGACGAAGAAATTCAGGATTTATTGCAAGGAAGCCAGGGATTAAATTTGGCTTTACATTTCCTTTCAGGCGCTATTACTTTCGATCCAGTTGTAACCACTGTCGATGCAAAACTAGCGTCGCAAATTGTTTGGCTGGACGCTTATATTACCAATGTAGATCGTACGTTTAGAAACACCAATATGCTAATTTGGCACAAAGAATTATGGTTGATTGACCATGGTGCATGTTTGTATTTTCATCATTCCTGGAACAATTGGGAGCAACACGCCAAAAGTCCGTTTGCATTGATAAAAGACCATGTTTTATTGCCACAAGCCTCACTTTTAAAAGAAGTCGATGCCGAATATAAAGCACTTTTAACACCACAAATTCTCGAAGATATTGTAAACACAATTCCGTTAGAATGGCTGGAGTGGGAAGACAGCGACGAAACGCCGGAAGCCTTGCGTAACGTATACCTGCAATTTTTGCAAACCCGATTAAACAATTCAGAAATCTTCGTAAACCAAGCGCAAAATGCAAGATAGTCACTTATATGAGTATGCCGTAATTCGTGTGGTACCCAGAGTAGAGCGCGAAGAATTCCTGAATATCGGAATCATTTTGTTTTGTAAAAGAGCCAAATTTATAAAAGTATTGCACCACATAAACGATGCGAAAATTGCAGCCTTATCAAACGATTTTGATATCGAACAACTGCATTGTAACGTTATCGCATTAGAAAAAATAGTAAACGGAACCAAAGACAGCGGCCCGATAGGAGCAATGGAAATTCCGGAACGTTTTAGATGGTTGACCGCGATTAGAAGTTCGGCCATTCAAACTTCAAGACCACATTCAGGATTGTCTCAGGATTTAGAAAAAACAATTCAGCGTTTGTTTGAGGAATTGGTGCTTTAAAAAGAGGTTCAAAGCTACAAAGGTTCAAAGGTTTTCCGTAGAGACGCACAGCAGTGCGTCTAACATTCTGCAGAATCTGCGAGAAACAAAAACTTAGCGACCCTTGCGTAAATCCTCGCGTACTTTGCGGTTAAATCTTAAATCTTAAATCCTAAAATATAAAATAAAAAACCACGAACTACATTACTGTAATTCGTGGTTTAAAACTAAACTAACTCTTAATATTAAAACGATCCGCAAATGTTTCCGCCTAAAGTTGCTCCTGCATTAGCCGAAACATCAGCTTTCACAGCCGTTTTATCCAGTTTTACAATTGAATAAAGAGGAGTGAAAGCAGTTTTACTTCCTGCCTGATTTCCTGTAGTATTCGTAAAAACATTATCAACTGCTGTAACAGCTGTATAACCCGTCATTAAATCGATTGGAGTTTTTACACCTTCAAAAACGTTTGCTTCAACACGAATATCAGCTTCAAAACCTGCTGCTATACATTTGTTGCTTACTGTACTGTTGAAGAAGTTGTTTACTAAATGCACTTTTCCAAAACGTACTCTTGGCATTCTCTCTTTACATCCCGGAGCCCACCAGCAACGAGCAAAAGTAATTCTTAATTTTCCACGATCTCCCGTAGCGCCATCGCTTGAACCAATTAGGTTTGAATACCTGTGATCGTCAGAACCTCCTGATCCACCTGGTTTTGGTGCTTTTAGGTAACCAAATTTAGTGTACGAAACCGTGATGTAATCAGATTTGTTTTTAATGTCGAAGTTGCCGTCAACACCATCCCTGAATTCGCAGTGATCTACCCATACGTTTGTGCATTCGTCAAGAATTGCATTATCCCATCCGTCAGTATCATAAGCTCCGGGACCTTCAAAAATAAGATTTCTGATGATTAAGTTTTTGCATCTTTTGATGTTGATAATCCCGGACGCATCTTTAGTTTGGTTGGTAGAAACTAATTTGGCGCCATTTGCACCGTAAATAGTTTTTCCGGTTTGATCTTGTAATGATAATCTTGTTGTAACCGTAATTGTACCGGTGACTTTGATCACTTTTACAGAACTGTTTTCAATGGCAGATTTCAACTGGGCATAAGTAGTAACATTTGTTTCGGCGGCAGATCCTCCGCCAGTTACACTTCCGTTTTGCGAAGCCCATCCCGGAACCTGAGCACAGTTTCCAATTTTTGCGGTTACATTACCAGATACAGTTGTAGTAGCTTCAATACTAGCACTCTCGTCATTGGCAGACGAAGCAACTTCTTCGGTGTTGCACGATGCAAAACCTAAAATCAGAGTTAGTAGGAACACTGACATTGTTGATTTGATTTTCATAATAATAAATTTGGGGGTTTATATAATTTAACAGTGCAAAACTGACTATAAATATTTGCTAAAAAGTTGAACAAGTTCAATATTTTGAAAATAAATCGACTAAAAGTGTTTTTTTAACAGTTGTTAATTTACAAAAATGCATAAAAAGAATACTTTTACGTAATCGATTACATTATTTTTCATTCATCATCTACTTACGCCCCTAAGTAAGAATAAAAGTAAAAAACCACATGTATAAAAACCTACGATTAAGTATTGAACGTAAAATTCCGCTAACAGATCAGGAATGGAATTTTATTGTTGAAAAAGCCGAGTTTATTAAACTGAAGAAAAATGAATACCTACAAATTCAGAATTCAAACAGTTCTTATGAAGGCTTTATTTTAAAAGGTGCTTTCAAAACCTACATTTTGAATGATAATGGCACCGAAAGTGTAATTTTCTTTTCGTTCGAAAACGAATGGATGTGTGATCTCGAAAGTTTCTACCATCAAAAGCCGACAACCTACAATATTAAGGCAATTGAAGACAGCGAAATTCTCGTGATTAATAAAACCAACAAAACGATCTTATTTGAACAAGTGCCCAAACTAATCCAGTTTCACATCATTATGGTCGAAAAGGCAAACATTGCCATTCAGCAACGACTTATTGATGTTTTAAATAAAACCTCGAAACAGAGATATTTGGAGTTTATCGAAAAGTATGCTCACAAAGTAGATAAAATCAACAATAGAAATTTATCATCCTATCTAGGTGTTTCGCACGAATTTTTATCCAAGATTAAGAAGAGGTGCTAAGGTTCTGAGATGCTAAGTTTCTAAGACTTTAAAAAAAATCGCGCAAAGTCGCCAAGTTTTTAAACCATATAAGTGATATAAGAAAATTTAAGTTTTCTATAAAGAAATAGCCTACAGATTTTACTGATTCGACAGATTATCACGGATTGTTTTACTAAAATGAACTTATATCACTTATATGGTAAAAAAATAAATAAACTTAGCGCCCCTTGCGTAAATCCTTGCGTACTTTGCGGTTAAACCTGAAACCTGAAAAATTTCAAATTAAAAATCCAATATCCCAAAAAGACATTCAGTAGAAAAGTCAAGTATTATATTTTCCTTTTCTGGATTTTCAATGACTAATACATCATAAGGATTTAAATCGTACGGCTTCTTATTAATTTTAATAACGGTTGTATCTAAAGAATATAAAACTATTATTTCGGCCTTACAATTCTGATTACTATTGGTTATTTTCAATTTATGATGGCTTACTTTTTCAGAAACCATCCAATTAAAATCAATTCCTTTTGTATAAGAAGTCACTTCATCATCAGATTTAAATTCCATGATTTCGTACTTCCAGTATGATTTTTTTTCTTTGTTTATCTCAATATTTAAGCTATTATCCAGCATAACCAAATAGCGATAATAACCTTTAAATTTGGTAAACTCCGAAGGCGCTTGTTCTATTGTAGCACTGCTTATTCTGAATGAAAAATCTCTATCAATGTAGTTTGCCGTTTCTGGATATATCATATATTCATACGTCAATCCGCCACTCCAAATAGAAGATTTACTATCTTTTTTAGACAAAAGACTTATGTTCATTTATTGAATGTTTTAATAAGATTTTAAGTTTCCAAATACATCTTTAATCCTGTTTCCAAAGGAACTTATTATCACTATAGGGTAGAAAAAACTTTGCGCCTTTGCGAGATTATAAAAGTCAAGCAATAAAAAGCGTAGCGAACTTAGCGGTTAAATTCTCAAAGCCTTTTTTCTAAATGAATAAATTCTAAAGACTTATCAGAAATATTAATATGAATATCACTTGAAGGAAAAGGCTCTCTTTCGCCAGTTTCTTCATAACCATGACGTTTGTACCACGCAATAAGTTCTGAACGAACCGAAACAACGGTCATACTGAGTGTAGATAATCCTACAGTTTTAGCATGAATTTCAGCTTCGGCCAGCATTTTTTTTCCGATACCGCTATTTTGTAATTCAGGAGAAACAGTTAGCATTCCCACATACAATTGATCTCCTTTTTCGACTAATAAAACCGATCCGATAATTTTGTCGTTCTCTGAATATTTCAGAAATGTATTTTTAGGATCTAAAATGATTTGTTCTAATTCTTCTTCGGTGGTTCTTTTTCCTGCTAATAAATGCGCTTCTGTTGTCCAGCCTTTTTTAGAAGTTTCACCTCTGTAAGCTGAGTTTATTAAGGTTGTTAATGATGGAATATCTTGTAATGTTGATTTCGAGATCATGAATTATAGTAATTGTAATTTAGCTTTTTTTAAAATGAGATTAATATTTTGCAGGTTCCCCAGCTTTAGGCAATGATTGCTTTATGAATGTTCTGATGTCTTCATTTGCAGTTTCTAAGTCAGCTTTTCTCAAATACATCATATGTCCGCTTCTGTAGCCTTTCCATGACATTCGATCGCTTAGTTTTCCGCTTGTATCCATTTGCCATAAATTGTATTTAGAATTAAAATAGTCGCACGCACCATCATAATATCCTGATTGCACCATTACATGTAAATAAGGATTTTGAGCCATGGCTTGTCTCAGATTTTCTCCTGTTTTATCGTTAGATCTGTCCCAGGGATGTACAGAACCAAACATATTGTATTTAAAATCTGTTTTGTAATTAAGATTATTACGAACATACATATTGATGGCCGGTGTAAAAGAGTGTAGCCAAGACGTAAGTTCAGCATTAAAATCCGGACTTTCACCAGAATCCTTACGGTCAATTCCCTTGTATCTAGAATCAAGTCTTCCTACTGTGTAACCTTTATCTCTTAAGAGTTCTTTCCAAAAATAATCATACGGAACGTCTAAATTATTTTGCAGGATCACTTTCTCAGAAATACCGGAATAATGTGCAATTTTAGTAGCAATTTCTTTTCTTTTTTGTTCTTCTAAAGATCCTCCTTTACTTAATGCAGGAAGAAGTTCGTTGATAGTAAAATCTTCAACCTCGGGTAACATAGCGGTTAAATCTTTGTTTTGAAGATCAGGGCTAAGCATTTTATGATACCAGGCGGTAGCTGCAAAATAGGGTAGTTTAAGGGCAGCGTTAGAAACAACGCCACGGGTTATCCCTAAATCAGTAGGAGATACCAAAATTACTCCATTTAGGTACATCCATTGATTGTTTTGTAATTGAAGTGCTAATCCCGAAACACGGGTCGTGCCATAACTTTCTCCTATCAGGTATTTAGGCGAAGCCCAACGATTAGAGCGGGTTACAAAACCATTGATCCAATCGGCTAGGTATTTAATGTCGGCATTTACGCCGAAGAATTTTGTAGTAGGGATTTCTTTGCTTGTAGGTCTTGAATATGCTGTGTTGACAGGATTTACAAAAACGATATCAGCAACATCTAAAATAGAATATGGATTTTCTTTTATTCCGTAAGGCTGTACAGGGTATCCTTCATCGTCAATATTTAACAAACTTGGTCCCGTGTAAGCAATCTCCATCCAAACCGAAGCAGAACCCGGACCACCATTAAATGAAATAACTAAAGGACGTGAATCACGATCTTTTACATCAGAGCGCTCATAGTACGTATAGAATAATCCGGCAATTGCTTTTCCGTCTTCGTCCCAGACAGGCATCGTTCCGGTTGTGGCTTTATAAGGAACTTTTTGTCCTTTTATTGTAGTCGTATGATTTGTGATAACCTGAGAATCCGGATTGAAAGTAAGGTTAGCAGGTGAATTTTCTTCTTTTACAACCGGCGGTTTATCGGCTGCTTTTGGTTTTGACTCCTGAGCATATGAAGTAAAAAATCCAACTAAAAGGAATGAAATTAAAGTTTTTTTCATAGAAGTATTGGTATGTAATTATTTGGGATTTTGATGTTCTAAACAGTTGACTAGGATTAGAGTTTTTAAAGATATAAAAAAATAGTAAGTGATGATTTTAGTCTTTAAAAAGACCAGGGCATTTTATGAAAGTGTTTAGTAAGGAAGTTTCTGATTTTTTATTGAATAACCTTCCGTTTTGGCTAGAGAAAAAAAATCATTGAAAATAGCTTTAGCCAAAATTCTTGAGTTTTTGGCTAAAGTTTTTTTGATCGTCATTTATTGCCCTCCAGTTAAAGCGGGAGGCTATCCAGAAAATAATTACATAAAAAATATAATTCAAAATTTTTAACTAAGTGTTTTTTGATTTTCTATTGATTAAATAACAATAAGTAAAATGAGCTGCTAAAACTAAAGCCATTCCAATGTTCCAATAGATGTGAAAGTAATCAAAGTAGTAGTAAAAGTCACAGTAGTTTTGAATAGTTTTTTCC
>NZ_CADCSU010000028.1 GCF_902804475.1 Flavobacterium bizetiae | reverse complement strand
CTATTAATCAGTAATATACCGATAAATTTAACGTTTTAGGTTCTAAAAAAATAATTTTTTGTTTTGAATGTATTGGTTTTAAAATTAGTGGTTTACAGCTTTTACAACTGTATTTTTTTATTAATTTAAAAAATAAAAAGCCAAATTTACT
Organism: Flavobacterium bizetiae; assembly: GCF_902804475.1. Lineage (GTDB taxonomy): Bacteria > Bacteroidota > Bacteroidia > Flavobacteriales > Flavobacteriaceae > Flavobacterium > Flavobacterium bizetiae. Next base: position 5,885 of record NZ_CADCSU010000028.1, on the reverse strand, counting down.
CCGTAGAACAATTGTTAATGTATAAAAAACACTTTTTGCGTCTCTTAAATTATTTTTATATTTGCCGCAGATAAGAAACATACGTACAATTTTCTAACATTAGAGAAGAAATCGGGATTATTGTACTTCTTTTGCCTTGAGCATACTCTAATAGTTTAATGTAATTCATTATAACTATAGATATGCAAAAAAAACATCTTTATTTACTGCTTTTAATAGCAGGAACAGCCTTCTGGGGAATTTCTTTCACCTTTGTAAAAGTGGGTATTGGAGCTGGCTCACCATTCGTATTTTTATTTTATAAATTTCTAATAGCAGCATTTTGCCTCGCTTTTGTCTTTTTCAGGCAACTGAAATTAATTTCTGTAAAAACGTTGAAAATCACTTTCCTTATTGGAGTTCCGTTACTTGCCGGAACCGTTTTGCAAACCATAGGACTTCAGTATACTACAGTTTCAAATGCGGCTTTTATTACCGGATTAGATGTATTGTTGATTCCGATTTTAAAATTTCTTATTTATAAAAAGAAAATCGAAAACAAGATTTGGATTGCCTGTATTTTAGCCCTTATCGGACTTTATATTATTGTGGTAAAAGACGGATTGTCTCTAAATTCCGGTGATGTATTAATTGTGGCCTGCGCTTTTGGTTTTGCCTTTTATGTACTTCAGGTAGGGAAATATGCTACCGAAGAAAATCCCATTCCCGCCGTGATTTTATTAATGCTTTTTTGTGCTTTTGGATGTTTGATTCTGGCATTATTTGATGAAGCCTCTGTTTGGTTGCCCAACACTAACGGATTTTGGAGAGGCGTTCTTTTTGCAGCCATTCCGGCAACCGCTTTTATGTATGCCGTACAAAATGTAGGGCGACGTTATTTGGGTGAAGAAAAAGTAGCATTAACGTATTTGTTTGAACCTGTGTTTGCAACGATCGCCGGAGTTTTTATTCTGGGAGAAGATTTTACTTATCAGGTTTTGGCAGGAGGATTATTGATTATCTCGGCTATGTTTATTTCTGAAATTAACTTCAAAAAAAATCCGTCAAAAAATTAATTTGACGGATTTAAGATATAATCTAAATTTTGTTATGTCGCTATCGTTACACCTTTAGCCTTAAAATTACTAAAAAGAACCTGACGGGCGCTACTCACGATTTCTTCGGTACGGTAAATGCTGCACCAGAATTTTATTTGTAGTTTGAATTTTCCGTCAGCAATTGCCGTGTAATAAATTTGAGGAGGTTTGGTATTATTCACTAAATCCATACCTTCCAGAGAAGATAATATCAAAGCATTAATCTCTTCCGGCATAATCTCTCCGCTAACCTCTGCAGCGATTTCTACCAGTTTATAATTGTCAGTATACGTCCAGTTGGTAATGTTTTGCGATAATAAATTACCATTCGGTATGATAATCTCAGCACCATTTGCCGAGTTGATTTTCGTAGTACGCAATCCCATCGATTTTACGCGGCCAGATTCAGAAGCAATATTAATCACGTCTCCAATTTGTATCGGTTTATCAAAAATTAAAATAATACCAGATACAAAATTGTTTACCACACTCTGAAGTCCAAGTCCAACACCAACACCCAAAGCACCAAGTAAAATACTCAATTTGTCTAATGGCATTCCGGATGCGGCAACGGCCAAAAGATAACCACAAATTAATACCACAAGTCTTGTGATCAATAATTTAGAATGCTGTTTTTTGTTGATGTTTTCTTCGTTTTCGTCATCGACTTCACCAAAAAAATATGCCACATAGTTCTGTAATAAATGCGCGACCCAGATAATGATAAAAAATAAAACAATGTTTCCTAGCGTAAAAGTGATGCTTCCTATCGTATTAGGATGACTTAATAATGAATTTAAGCCAGCGCGTAAAGATTCCCAAATATTTAAGTTAGCTGCGATTACAATAATCCACATATAACTAATAACGATAATGAAAGGCTTTTTGAGTGTTTCAGACAAACTTTCGAAATCAAAAATCTTTTCGATATCACGTTTTACTCTAGTCGTATAAATTTGTAAAAGAATAATTTCTAATACCATTTTTAATAGTACGCTCAAGGCCACAATTTGCGTAAGCGAAATAAAAGCCGTAATGCTTAACATATTGGCAAGAGAAACACGTCCGAAGAGATTATTAAGTATCGCCAAAACATTCAGACCAATAAAAATGATCGTCGCCCATTTAAAAAATCCTTTGTAGTAAAGCTGGTCTTTCAGGGTTTTTATTTGAACAAATCCATAACGAACACCCAAAATATTGATTACGATAAAAGCGCAACGTTGTATAAAACCAACTGCAATAAACAAGTCTAAGAAACACAATACAAAAAATAATACTAACAGAAGCAGCCAGTTACGCATTGAAGTCGTCGACCAGTCTCTTTTAAAAAGAAAAGTAAGCAACACAAGAAGCACCAACTGAATCAACTCAATAAACATAGCAGGAGCATACAAATTGCTCACAACCGCAATGTTTAAACCAATAACCGATACAGGAAGAATTACACCCCGATTAAGATATTTAAAATTAAACTGAGCCAGATTTTCCGCATGCCCGTTATTTCGAAGATATCTTAAATTACGGGCAATATACCAACCCAAAGCGCCCATTAATAAAACCAAAAAGATTAACGAACCCGCTTTGTAGCTTAGATAATACGAAGCCACATTTTCCTCGATAATTACCTTGGCTTTAATATTTTGTCCCACTATTTTCTTTGAAGTAGAATCGCTCGTACTCCATAAAGCAGGATATTCCCTTTTTAGCATGCTGATTCCCGATTGTTCCAGTTTACTTTCAACCGTAATTAACGCATTCGAAACCGCAATTTTTCTTTCAACCGTCAGTCTTTTATTATCGTTTAAAATACCCTGATTTTTAGTCATTAAACTATCCGTGCTCAGGTATCTGTTTTTAAGATTAGCAAATTCCTTTTTAAACTGTTTACGTTTTATCGTGTCCGTCAAAAGTCCCATCAAGGTTCTGTCCTTACGCAACTCAATTACTCTGCCTTTGATTTTTTCAAGCGCCAGATTTCTAGCATTGATCGCAGTATTTTGTTCGTTCAGTTCCTGTTCGATTTCTTTCAGGACAATACGATACATTTGCTGGTTGCGCACATTAGGATTCGCACCCTTTAAACTCGTTAAAATAAGATCAAGTTTGCTTTGCGTCCTCTTAATTTCTCCAAACAAATGATGACTGTTCCCGTCAAACTCAGTGTCATTATGAGCAGATTCCAAAACCTCTCCCGCTTTTTCTATAGCCACCAGATAATCACTGTCAGTTGCACTTTCCTCAAAAAGTTTCGATTTGTTTTCCGTTTTAGCCGGAGCAGTTTCCGTTTTAGCTTTTGTAGTATCTGTTTTAGCCGGAGCAGTTTGAGAGTAGGTTAGCGGCGCATAAAAAAAGACGGCAAATAAGGCGAATAAACCAATGAAATTTCTTTTCTGAATCATAATGTAAGGCAATGAATTTAAGGGTCAAAAGTAATTTTTTTTAGGATATTTATGATGTATTGGATGATAAAATTTGGTTAAAATAAGGTTTACAGGCGTAGAGTTAATTCTATTGCAGGTATTTTTTTACCACAGAATTAAAAGCATTATTGAGATTTTATTCTTTTCATAAAAAGGATACAACTCAGTATTTTTTTTACGAGCTAATCCCGCACCCGAGCCTGAAAGTGCGAATTGGTGAAGCAATTCGTTCCAATCTTTTGTGTCCGCCGCGGCGGACACAAAAGGATTTCCACTTCTATCGGGGCTAGGACATTCTTTGTGCTAAGACATTTAGTTTTTTTTAATTCTTCGATAGTTCGAGAACTTTGTCAAAGTTTTAAACTTTGACAAAGTTTAACAGTCCGCATTAGTAAAAAATCTTTTTTAATCCTTTATCCCGATAGCTATCGGGAGTGGCAATAAAAATATGCACAAAAAAACACCCCATAAAATCATAGTACTAACAAAGACTTAAAAATATTATATTCGTACTCTAAATACCAGTATTACCAAACAATCAAAAAATGGAAAATATTACCGTAATTATCATGTTACTATTTGGGGTTGCTTTTTTAAGCCTTATCAGTAAAAAATACAATTTCCCCATTCCGATTGTGCTGGTACTTTGTGGAGTAATTATTAGCGTTATTCCCGGACTTCCCGTAATAGCTTTAAGTCCTGAAGTGGTGTTTATCGTGTTTCTACCGCCGCTTTTGTATCATGCCGCGTGGTACACCAGTTGGTCAGATTTCAAACAAACCATCCGACCAATTACTTTGGCTGCCGTAGGTTTGGTACTTTTTACCACCGTAGCCGTAGCTTTTGCAGCCCATATGCTGATAGATGATATCTCCTGGCCGTTAGCTTTTTTATTAGGCGCAATCGTTTCGCCGCCTGATGCTGTTTCCGCAACTTCTATAACAAAAGGTTTGGGTTTGCACCCAAGATTAATTGCCATTCTCGAAGGCGAAAGTCTGGTGAATGATGCCAGCGGTCTTGTAGCGTACAAATATGCTCTAACTGCCATTACCGCCGGAAACTTTGTACTCTGGCAAGCTGGGTTGAACTTTGTTATAATGTCGGTTTTAGGAATTGGGATTGGTTTAGGAGTAGGGTATATCATGAGTTTTATTCATAAAAAGTTCGTTTGCGACGAAGTGATCGAAGCGACTTTAACCTTATTAACGCCTTTCGCTTCTTATCTAATCGCCGAACATTTCGAAGCTTCGGGAGTTTTGGCCGTAGTCGCAACCGGACTTTTTCTTTCAGCAAGATCAGGAACAATTTTCACCCACGAAAGCCGAATCATGACCGGAACAATTTGGAGCGTTCTCACCAATATCCTAAACGGATTAATCTTCATTTTAATCGGATTGCAGTTGCGCCAAATTATTGAAGGAATCGGGGATTATTCTGGTTGGTCTTTGTTTATTTGGGGCGCTTCGGTAAGTATTGTCGTGATTTTAGTGCGTTTTTTATGGGTAATTCCCGCAACATTACTCCCAAGATATATCAGTAAAAAAATCCGATTGCAGGAAGAATTCGATTTCCGAAACATGATAGTGTTTGGTTGGTCCGGAATGCGTGGCGTGGTCTCGATGGCCGCTGCTTTGGCGCTTCCGCTAATGATGAACGAAACCGAAGCTTTCCCGTTACGAAACCTCATCATTTATCTGGTATTTTGCGTAATCCTTTCGACTTTGGTCATTCAGGGATTGACATTGCCTTGGCTAATCAAAAAACTAAAAATTGAAAAATATTCAATCCTGGCCGAAGAATACGAAATAAGAAATGTAATCGTATCACAAACCATCACCCACATCGAAGATAATTTCTCGTTACTCAACGACGACTTGCTCCATAATATAAAAAGCAAATATGAAGTAAAATTCAACCGCCTACAAAAAACCGAACTTCCAGCCAATTTCTTCGGAAAAGGAAATCTAATGGGCGGCGAAATCTTCAATGACTTCACCAAACTCCAGATCGATCTCCTAAACGTAGAACGCGGTAAGCTAGAATCGATGCATAAATCGGGTTCTGTCAATGAAGAGATTTTCAGAAAGATCGAGAAAGAACTGGATTTGGAGGAGACTAGATTGTGGATGGAGATGTATGAGGAGTAGGGGGATTAATTAAATAAAATTTTCGTTAACTCTTTTGTCAATTGTTTTTTTAGGCTTTCAAAATTTTCAAATAATAATTTAGATTTTTTGATAGATTCTGAAGTTATGTTTTTATCAATAACACTTAATTTATAAGCTTCAATATTTATTGATCTATTGTTCGCTAAAACATCTTCTATTTTTATAGAATGATGATTTGTTTGATCATTTGATATTATAGTTTTAGGATATAATCATAC
>NZ_CADCSU010000027.1 GCF_902804475.1 Flavobacterium bizetiae | reverse complement strand
TTTAAAATGATCATAAACCACCATCTTCTTACTTTAAATTCTCTTTTTCTTTATATACAATCAACAAATAATCCATTATCTTTGATATAGGATGAAGCATTAAAACAGATTTTTTTAATGCATTGATTCAATAAAACTTAGAAGCTATAATTATAGAAACTCAAGTTTTAAAATGATTTTTAAAAACAAATATTATGGAGAATTTAAAAAAAGCGTATATAGCCGGAGGTTGTTTTTGGGGTATGGAAGATCTTTTTCGTGTTCGTCCCGGTGTAACTGATACTGAAGTGGGTTACATTGGCGGAGAAAATGAGAACCCTACTTATCAAAACCATCCCGGACATGCAGAAGGAATAGAGATTACTTACGATGCCAACATCACTTCTTTTAAGGAGTTGTTGGATTACTTTTTCAGAATGCATGACCCAACAACGGTAGACAGACAAGGTAATGACAAAGGATCAAGTTACAGATCGGCTATATTTATTCAGAATGAGGAAGAGGAAGAAGCCGCAAAAGAAGTAATTCAACTTGTGGATGATTCAGGAAAATGGCCTGGAAAAGTGGTTACAACGCTTGAACCTATTGCTAAATTTTGGGTAGCCGAAGGCTATCATCAGGATTATCTGGTCAAAAATCAAAACGGGTATACGTGTCATTTTGAACGATTTAATACTTCGTTTTTATAAATGTTATAACGATTCGTTTGAAACATTAAAAATACAAACCTCTAAAGTTATTGATTTAGAGGTTTTTTTATGCTAAAGATTTAATGATCTTATCTCAAGTACAAATCCAATTAATATCAGAATGATAAAAATCATATCATTTTGATAAGAATATCAATTGATTAAAGTTTATGTTTTGCGCTTAAGTTGTTGATATATTGGTTTTAATAATTGAAATAAAGAGGTTTTAAAAAATTGGTATATAAATTGAAAATTCAGTTTTGTATTTCCAAATGCAAGATAAATTGTATTATTAATAAAATAGGGAATGCATCCAATTAAATATGAAAACCCTACAACGTACTATAGAATTTACAGGTAAAGATTTTGTAATGCCTGATCCATTCCCCAATAAACCAGTTCTGGTAAACGATAGCTTAATTGAAGAATCGATACCAAATTTTACGGTTGAAATTGCAAACTCCAAACATGTTTTTTGGGTCAAAGAAATTTGCGACGTTACGCTTTCGTCTGCCATAGCACGCGGAACAGGAATTTCAGGACGTTCGCCTGAATTGCTGGAATCAAAAATACGAAAAGGCGAAGCTATTATCGCCTTTACATCAGAGGGGAAATGGGCAGGATTCTCTTTTATATCTTCCTGGGAAAATGGTCAGTATGTTTCTAATTCCGGATTAATTGTAGCACCTGAATTCAGACATACAGGTTTGGCAAAAACAATCAAAAGAAAAATCTTCGAATTGAGCCGCCAAAAATATCCTGATGCTAAAATATTCAGTCTTACGACTGGTTTGGCGGTAATGAAAATGAATCATGAATTGGGTTTTGAACCCGTTACATATTCTGAATTAACAAGTGATGAGGTTTTCTGGGAGAATTGTAAATCGTGTGTCAATTGCCCAATATTAATGAGTAAAGAAAGAAAAAATTGCTTATGTACAGCAATGCTTTACGATCCTAAACATTAAATAAAAAAATCAAACCATTTTAAAAATATAGAAGTAAATAATACTCGATATTTGCGACATAAAAAACATTTCAATTTTTATGATAAAAATAAACGAAAACCATTCATATCCGTTCAAGGAGGTACTTTTTACATTTGCCTTAGCTTCTGAAGCAGCCGAAGTGTTTAAAGACCATACTGCGCTTATTACAGGAATTGGAAAAGTAAATGCAGCCTACGAATTGACTAAGGCTATACAATTAAAAAGACCTTCGGTAATTGTAAATCTGGGTTCGGCGGGAAGTACTCATTTTAAGAAAGGGGATGTAGTTTGCTGTACAAAATTTGTTCAAAGAGATATGGACGTTAGAGGGCTTGGTTTTGCTTTATATGAAACACCTTTGTCTGGTTTGCCGCCAGTTTTAGATTATGGACTGGAAATGGACGGTCTGCCGTTAGGTATTTGCGGTACCGGAGATAGTTTCGAAATGCAGCATTCTGAAACGATTTATGATGTGGTCGATATGGAATCTTACGCATTGGCGATGATTGCCATGAAAGAGAATATTCCGTTTTTGTGTTTGAAATATATATCAGATGGTGCCGATGATAATGCAGCTGAAGACTGGAGTGTTCAGGTTCATAAAGCTGCGGTTGCTTATGGCAGTATTTTAAAATTGAATATAAATGAAACTTCGGTTAATTCTTAGTGATGATAAGAAGTTCCATAGAAATGGAATACAAAGGATGACGAGTAAGATTTTTTCTCTCGCAGATTCAGCAGATTCAGCAGATTTTTTTATAAAGTTTGAAAAAGAACAATCTGCATAATCTGCCAAATCTGCGAGCGTTTTTATCAGCATATTTTTTAAAATCATTTTAATCCTATAATCTGTGGCAGAATAAAATTATGCCGCTCGAACTATGTAATAAAAAAAGGCTGCCTGAATAGATTTCAGACAGCCTCTTATAACTGCAGTTTTTAAGTACTAATTCAAAAGTTTACGACCAATTAGCAACTTTAAGATTAATTAATTCCTCCTCCTAAAGCCTTGTACAATAATACCTGCGACTCTGCATTTTTCAGTTGAATGTCAACAAAGTCGAGTTCGGCCTGCAGTTTATTTTTCTGAGCATTAATAATTTCCAGATAATTAGCATAACCGCTCAAATACAAATCATTTGAAACGTTTACGGCAATTTGGAGATGCTCAATTTCCTTCGATTTATATTGTAAAACACCAACAAAAGATTCCGTTCTGTGCAATAAAGCACTCAATTCATTATACGCTGTTGTAATCGTATTTTGATATTGCAACAACGAAATTTCCTGTCTTTTATTCGATACAAAAAATTCCTGTTTAATCTGTCCTTTATTGAAAACCGGAGCCGTTAAACCGCCAAGCAATTGCCAGGCAAACGATCCGTTATCAAAAAAAGTAGAGAAAGAAAATGAATTAAAACCAGCATAACCACCCAAATTTAAAGTCGGGAAAAATGCGGCGCGCGCTGCTTTTGCATCGGCATTTGTGGCGCGCAGTTCGTGATAGGCTTCGGAGACATCGGGTCTTTTATGGATAATCGAATCAACACTTATTTTTTGATTTAAAACTTCCAGATGCCCCGAAAGGAAATCAGCACTTCTTTCGATTTTGCCGCCATATTCACCTAAAAGATTCAATAACGCCTTTTCGGTTTGATCGATGCTTAGATTAAGTTGTTCGGCTTCCGCCAAAATATTATTATTCTGCGCATTAAACTGCTGTACTGCTAATTCTGTAGCTTTTCCCACAGATCGCTGCGCTGCTACAATATCAAGCGCTTTTTGCTGTGTTTTCAGGTTGTTTTTGTAAATCTCAGCTTGTTTATCTAAAGCAATGAGTTTATAATACAAGTCGGCTACATCACTTAACAATCGGGTTTGCAGTAATCGCATTCCTTGCTGAGAAGCAAAGAATCGTTCGCGTGCTGCTTTTTTGCGATTGCTCAGTTTTCCCCAGATATCGGCTTCCCAGGAAACTTTTCCGCCTAAAAAGAGGTTGGGAGAAACTTTTTCGTTTATCCTTTGTTTCTCATTAATATTTTGGGAAAAATTGGTATCAAAATTCCCCACGCCATCCATAGTATATTTTCCGTAATGTGTTCCGGAAGCATCCGCAACAAGATCTAAAGACGGAAGCAAAGCGAGCTTTGCTACTTTTAAATGAGAATTGGCAATTAAAATTCTTTCCTGCATAATTAAATAATCAGGATTTTGCGCAATGGCTTTCTTTAAAAGATCTTCGAGTTTGGCATCTTTAAAATACGTTTCTGTTTTTAACGGAATAAAAGTCTGCAGATTATCAGACGTTTTTTTTCTTTTTAAGTCAAAATTTTCAGGCAGTTGTTTTGCAGCCAGATTATCATTGATTTTAGGAGCAGAGCAGGCGGTAAGAAGTACAATACCGCCCAGAATTATATATTGATTTATTTGTTTCATGTTTTATTTTTTATTCATTGCTTTTTCTAATTTGGCAAACAGGATGTAAAGCCCCGGAATTATGATAAGTCCAAAAACAGTTCCTATAAGCATTCCTCCCGCAGCAGCAGTACCAATAGAACGGTTTCCTACCGCTCCGGCTCCGGTTGCAATACACAACGGAATCAATCCTGAGATAAAAGCAAATGAGGTCATAAGAATAGGCCTGAAACGAAGTCTTGCGCCTTGAATCGCAGCCTCGGTAATGTCTCGTCCTAATTTGTTTTGCGCCATGGCAAACTCCACAATCAGGATGGCATTTTTGGCGAGCAGACCAATCAGCATGACGAGTGCTACCTGAGCATAAATATTATTGTCTAAACCAACCATCAAAAGGGCAAGGTAAGAACCAAAAACACCCACAGGAAGACTTAATAATACTGGAAACGGAAGCAGTAAACTTTCATATTGCGCTGCTAGAAGTAAATAGACAAACAAAATACACAAGGCAAAAATGTAAATGGTTTGGTTTCCGGACAGGATTTCTTCACGCGTCATTCCGGACCATTCGAGTTCAAAACGGCTCGGGAGTTTTTCTGCGGCAATTTTTTCTACGGCAGCAATGGCATCTCCGGAGCTGTAACCTTCGGCAGGTTCTCCGTTAATCATTGCCGACATATACATATTATATCGTGTTAAAACTTCTGGTCCGTAAACGCGTTCCAGTTTTATAAAAGTCGAAAACGGAACCATTTCGCCAGCATCATTTTTCAAGTACATATCCAGAATACTTTCGGGATTTTTTCTAAACTGCGGACTTGCCTGAACCATTACTTTATACATTTGAGAGAAACGAATAAAGTTGGTTGCATAAAACGAACCTAACATGGTCTGCAAAGTTGCCATCGCATTGTCTACAGAAATTCCTTTTTTAGCGGCAAGATCATAATCAATATGTACTAAATACTGCGGGAACGTAGCATCAAAACTGGTAAATGAGTTTTGTATTTCCGGCGAAGCGTTAAGTTCCTTAATAAAGTTTTTAGTTACTTCATCGGTATTATTAATGGTTCCGCCTGATTTGTCGAGCAAACGAAGCTCAAAACCACTGGTATTACCAAATCCGGGAACCGTTGGCGGCGCGAAAATTTCGATCTGTGCATCCGTAATGCCTCTTGTTTTCTCAGTTAGTTTAGCAATAAATTCGTTTACCGAAATATCACGTTCTTTCCAGTCCTTTAAGTTGATCATTCCCATTCCGTAGGATGCTCCGGCAATTTCGGTTACAATACTGTATCCGGCAAGTGTTGTTACGTTGTCAACTCCATTAATTTCTTTGGCAAGACGCGTTACTTCATCTAATGCTTTTTCGGTACGTTCTACCGTTGCACCTTGTGGTGTAGTTACGTTTACATACACCATTCCCTGATCTTCAGACGGAATAAATCCGGAAGGAAGAAACTTGCTCGTTCCCCAGGTAAATACACAGAATAAAACCAATAATCCTACCGTAATCCACGTACGATCGGCAAATTTTACCAATACTTTAATGTATTTAGAAGTGATATTATCAAACCATTTATTGAAGCTGTGGAAGAACTTATCCAATAAAGAAGTCTTTTGTTTATTAGGATCGTGAGGTTTTAGCATAATCGCGCATAAAGCCGGAGTAAGCGTAAGAGCGTTGATTCCCGAAATGACAATACTAATGGCCATAGTTAGCGAAAACTGCCTATAGAAAACCCCAACCGGACCACTCAGGAAAGCTACGGGAATAAACACAGCGGCCATAACAACAGTAATGGCAATAACGGCTCCGGTAATTTCTTTCATGGCGCTGATCGTGGCGGGCAGAGGCTCCATGTGTTCTTCGGAAATTTTTACGTGAACGGCTTCGACGACGACAATGGCATTATCTACTACAATCCCGATAGAAAGTACTAAAGCAAAAAGCGTTAACAAGTTGATGGAGAATCCCATCATCGACATAAAAGTAAACGAACCAATTAAGGCAACAGGAACGGCCAATACGGGAATTAAAGTCGAACGCCAGTCTTGAAGGAAGATAAAAACCACAAAGGCAACCAATATAAAAGCTTCGATAAGTGTTTTTAAAACCTCGTCGATAGAGGCATCAAGAAAACGCGAAACGTCATAGGCAATATTATAATCCATTCCTGGAGGAAAAGAAGTTCCTTTTAGTTCTGCCATTTTTTCTTTTACGCTGGCAATAACTTCAGATGCATTAGAACCCGGACGTTGTTTCAACATGATTGATGCCGAAGGTTTTCCGTCGGTTTTAGAAACCATTCCGTAACTCATCGAACCAAATTCAATGTTCGAAATGTCTTTTAATCGTAAGATAGTTCCATCTGAATTGGCTCTCAGCGGAATTTCTTCATACTGTTTTGGCTCAAAGAATTTTCCGCCGTATTTAATTACATATTGCAACTGACTATCAAGCTGCCCGGATCCTTCGCCCACTTTTCCGGGAGCGGCAGAAATGTTTTGTTTTTGAAGAGAACTAATCACTTCATTTGCCGAAATATTATACGAAAGCATCTTTTGCGGATCTAGCCAGACACGCATCGAATATTCTTTCTGGCCCATAATTTCAGCACGTCCTACACCATCAATACGTTTTAATTCCTGAAGAATATTAATATCGGTAAAGTTGAAGATAAACTGTTCGTCCTGAGTTTTATCGGTACTGGTAATATTCAGGTACATCAGCATACTGTTTACCTCTTTTTCTGTGGTAACTCCGGCACGAATTACTTCTTCTGGAAGCTCGTCGAGTATCGTCGTTACACGGTTCTGAACGTTTACGGCCGCTAAATCGGGATCGGTTCCTACTTCAAAGAAAACCTGAATAAGCGTTAAACCATCGTTAGAAGTTACGGTCGACATATAAGTCATTCCGGGAACACCATTTATGGCACGTTCCAGCGGAAGCGCCACGGCATTGGCAGAAACCTCTGCATTCGCTCCTGTATATTTTGCTGTAACCGTTACAGATGGCGGTACAATATCCGGGAACTGGGTAATAGGAAGCTGAAACAAAGCCAGTAATCCTAAAAGTACTATCATAACCGAGATGATTAATGATAATATTTTTCTTTTGATAAACATTTCTATCATTGTGAAATCTTTTAAATATGTATACTAATTACAAGGTTGCGTTTTGGTTTTCTTTTACATTGATTTTATCTCCGTCACGCAAAGACTGAATGCCTTCCTGAACGATTAAATCGTTGTTTTTTAGCCCTTTGTTTAAAATGTATACATCGTCAAGAGTGCTTTCGATAGTTACGTTGGTCATTTTTACAACGCCTTCTTTGTCTACCAGAAATACGAATTGTTTGTCCTGAATAGAAAAAACGGCTTTTTGCGGAATAATAATCGCATCGGTTTTAGCTTCTGAAATAATTAGTTTTCCTGAAGTTCCGTGTTTGATAAATCCCTGTGGATTATGAAATTTTGCTTTGTATTGAATAGAACCTGTTTGCCTGTCGATATCTCCGTCGGCAGTTTTTAATTCACCTTTTTGGTCGTAAACCATTCCGTTGGGTAATACCAGTTTGATATCGCCTTGTGTATGAAGGGTTTTGTCTTCCATCATCTGGAAATAGGTATTCTCCGGAATAGAGAAATAGGCATAAACATCGTCTAATTGTGAAACTGTTGTTAGGAGAGATCCGTTTTCGACCAGACTTCCTTCCTTAAAAGGAATTCTATCCACGGTACCGTCAAATGGCGCACGGATTGTGGCAAAACTAATTTGTTGGTTAATCGCTTTTCTTTCCGCGGAAGCGTGAGCAACTTTGGCAGAAGCCGCATCATGCTTTGCTTTCGATAATTCTAATTCCTTATCAGCAATTACTTTTTTATTAAAAAGAGTCTGAGCTTGTTCCAGCTCTACGGTTGCGATTCTTAAATCGGCCATACTGCTTTTGTAAACAGCCTGAGCTTTTAAGAGTTGTATTTGAAGTTCTACATCGCTTATTTGAAATAAAAGCTGGCCTTTTTTTACTTTCTGGCCTTCACTTACATATACTTTGTCGAGTAATCCGGGAATACGAACGTGAATTTCGACATTGTTTTTGGCGTGTACATCGGCAACAAACCGGTTGGAAACGACGGTATCTTTTAAAGTTACCTTATAAACGGGAAGTGTTTTTATTTTGTCTGCATTCTTTTGGCTTTTATCTCCGCACGAGACTAAAACGAATAATGATAAAATGGCGATAAAAAATAAATTGTTTTTAATGTTCATGATTAATTTTTAAAAAATGTGTATAAATAGGTTCTCTCCCTGATCATTAACAGACAGGAAGACAAGGGAATAAATAAGGGAAATGAAAAATGCGCCGGAAGAAGCCACAATGAGCTTTGCCGTGTTTTTTGAGAAATATTTTTATACGTAATGTGTCCTTTATTAAAAATAAAAGACAATAGAACAGTAGTTCTTTACATTAAAAAATAAATTAAAATCTAGAAAAGTTGGTACAAATGCAGATGAGTATGACACTGAATTTGATAAAACGTCTTAATACTATAAATGAGTTTGTTTTCTAAAATTTTAAAGTGTAAAAGCTTAGAAAAAAAAGGCGTTTTAAGTATCGTGCTGTCAGAAGTTACAGCCCTGTGTTTTATTTTATTTTTTACTATGAAATGAATTTCCAGATTTTTGGATATCGAGAAATAATCTGAAGATAAATATGGAATTTCGTCAGCAGAAACATTATCCGGAGTACAATAATCACTAAGTTCAGGCTGATATCTATTAGGCTCGGTACTTCTTACAAAAGAAAGCGAGAGTAATAAAATAAGACAAAAAAACTTAAAGTGTTTCATTAACAGTATTGTAAACCTGTCGAAAGGCTTCTATTTTAAAAAAAGTACAGAATATAAATTTGATAGTGCGCCAAATATAGTAATTTGAAAAATAAGCAATTCTTAATTTTTTCTAAAAACATTAAAATTTAAAATTTTAGTAACATTAAACAGAGGTTTATTTTTAGGCTTTATAAGACATTCAAAATTATTCTTTTGCAGTTTGGAAACTAAAATTTCGAAAAAAGTTTACGAACATAAATTAAAATCCTGTTCTTTGTCCCGTAAAATTTTATTAAAAAAAGGTAACGAAATCCAAGTCTTGGCGACCAACTTAAAAATACAATATAATTAGATATTTTAAGTTAAGACTAATCATCGTATTTGCGTTTATGGACAACAAGAAGTTTATATTAAGTTTAAAAAAAGGTAATGAGGCTTCTTTCAAAGAAGCTTATCTAAATTACTATGATAAACTAATAAACATTGCCAGACGTTTTGATTTTACGGTTCTTACTCCACAGGATTTTGTTCAGGAAACCTTTATAAGATTATATAATAAAAGAGAACTTCTTAATGAGGATGTTTTATTCGACAAGCAACTGTTTACCATCTGCAAGAATATTATTCTGAATCATGTAAACAGGGAAAATAAAATAATTCAGCTTGATCCGAACTTCGAAAAGATGGAAACTGAGGATACAGAAACCATTATTTTTGAAGAAAGAAGAGAAAAACTACATAATTTTATAAATCTTCTTCCGGAACAGCAACAAAAAATATTTACTTTACATAAACTGGAAAACCTTAGTTATAAGGAGATTGCAGCAATTACAGACCTTTCTGAAAAAACAATTGCCAATCATATTTACCTCGCCAGTAAATTTATTCGAAAAAAAATCGAAGAGCATTAGGAACTTTTGTGTTCTCGTTTGTTATACTAATAAACAAGAACATAAAATGCATATCGAATCTTATAAAACAGATGTTACAAGCAAAGAAGATGCAAGCTTTATTGTAGTGCTTCTGCAGTTTATTATTTCTGATTGTATCATGAATTTCGATTTAGAAAATAACAATCATATTCTAAGAATCGAAACCAACAGAGACATAAAAGAAATGGTTTACGGTGTTTTTAATAAACAAGGATTTTATTGTCAAAAAATATAACGCCCTAAAGCAATGGATGAAAAGAAACTAGAAGAAGAATTAAAAAAAATCTGGGACGAAACCCCCATTTCGCATTCTGATACCGAAAAAGAACTTTCCTGGCAGCAATTTCAGGAGAAGGCATTTGCTTCAAAAAAGCAAAAAAATAAGTCCTGGCGTCATTATGCAGCAGCAGCGGCCATTCTGCTTTTTGTTTTGATTGGCAGCGGACTTTATTTTAGTAATTCTTCTTTATTAAATAATAGTACTATAAGTATTGCCGGGAATACGATAGAAAATACCAGTTCTTTCATCAAAAGTATTGTTTTGCCGGATAGTTCGAAAGTAGAGTTGAGTCCGAATTCTAAAATTGTATACGCCGATAATTTTGCTGTGAACAGAAAAGTGGAAGTTTCCGGAGAAGCTTATTTTAAAGTTAAAAAAGATAAGCAACATCCTTTTCAGGTGATTTGTAACGAAACGACCACTACAGTTTTAGGAACTTCTTTTACCGTTACAGGATACGAGAAAAAAGGAGTAGAGGTAGCTCTTTTTGAAGGAAGTGTCGAGATGAGCGTAAAAGACCAGTCAAAAAAATGGATACTAAAACCGGGAGAAAAATTTACCTACGGAAACGAAACTGCCGTAGTAGCCGAGTTTAACAGATTTGTTGATTTTGATGACGAAAAACTAAGCAACGTAAGCACTTATATAGAGTCGAATTATGGCTATAAAGTAATGCTTCCGGAAGAATATAAAAATCAGAAAATAACAGTGAGAATCAATAAAAAAGAAGAGCTAAAAACGATTCTTGAATTAATATCAGAAATGTATAACCTAAACTTTGAAGTAAATGAAAATTTAAAACAGATTACTTTTCAATAGAAAAGAAAAGGATGCCCTAGCCGCGAAACTAAACATCCTCCTCAGTGTCAGGACAGTATAAAACGATCCTATTTAATAATATTCAAAAATACAAAATTTCATGAAGCATATAATTTCAGCATGCTTTTTTTTATTCAGTTGGTGTATGTTTTCCCAAAACGTAACCGTAACGGTAGACCAGACTGTAACATTAAAAGAATTTTTTAAGCAGATAGAAAATCAAACCGACTTTAAATTTGCCTTTACAGATCAGATTAATACGAGTCAAAAGTATTTTACCCAAAAACGAACATTTACCAATACCGATATAAAAGAATTAATAAGCGAAATCAATAAAAGCGCATCGGTTCAGTTCTCGATTGTAGGCAATAATATCTTTGTAAAACAAAAAGCTACAAAAGGAACATCAGCTAAAAAAAAAAACAAGCTAACAGGTCAGGTTCTCGATGATAACAGAGAACCGATTATTGGCGCTAATATTTATATTAAAGAAACAGCTGCCGGAGCTACAACTGATGCTAATGGTTATTTTTCGATAGAACTCGACAACGGTAGTTATACGGTTCAGATCAGTTATCTTGGTTTAAAAAACAAAGAAAAGCGTATTACGATTTCTGATGATGAAAAAATGAAATTCAATATGGAATCTGACAGTCAGGAGTTAGAGCAGGTTGTGATTACGACGAGCAAAGCAGTTGACGTAAAGAATACTCAAATGAGTGTGAATAAGCTTTCGATGGCCGAGATTAAAAGGCTGCCAACTGCTATGGGTGAGGCCGATCCTTTAAAATCATTATTGACTTTGCCCGGAGTTACAAATGCCGGCGAAGCTTCATCCGGTTTTAATGTACGTGGTGGTGCCGCAGATCAGAATTTGATTCTTCTAGATGGTGCTCCTGTATATGGCGACTCGCATATGTTTGGTTTCTTTTCTATTTTTAATGCAGATATCGTAAGCGGATTAGATTTATACAAAGGAGGAATTCCGTCTAAATTTGGAGGACGCGTTTCTTCAGTTCTTGATGTAAGTCAGCAAACCGGAGATCTTAATGATTATAAAGTAAACGGAGGTATTGGTCTTATTTCAAGCCGACTTTTAGTACAAGGTCCTTTAAAAAAGGATGTGGGTTCGTTTATTATTGCAGGTCGTGCTTCGTATGCGCATTTGTTTTTAAAACTTACCGATATTAAGAGTTCTGTGATGTTTTATGATATCAACGCCAAGCTTAATTACCGTTTGGGAGCCAATAATACCATTTCGTTTTCAGGATATTTAGGAAATGATTTGTTCGATATTAATAATTTCTTTGCCAGTACTTACGGAAATACAATGGGAACGTTTAGCTGGAAACATAAATTTTCAGATAATTTAAATACCAACCTTTCTGTTTTTTACAGTGATTATAAATTCAATCTGCAAATACCATTTCAAAAATTCGAATGGAACAGTAAAATTACCAACTACGGTCTTAAATACAACTGGAACCATACGATATCAGACAATTTTAAACTTAACTATGGTATAGACGGTTTATTTTATGATTTTAATCCGGGAACTGTAAAGCCTTATGGTATTGATTCACAGTACAATTATAATCAATTAGATAAAAAATATGCTTTAGAAACTTCTGCGTATCTGGATATCGAGAATCAAATTACAGATAAACTGAATCTTCGTTACGGACTTCGTTATAGTATGTTCAATCGTTTAGGTGGTGAAACTATTAGCACTTACGCAAATGATGAAGCGGTGGTTTATAATCCGTTGTATCATATTTATGAAGAAGCAACGCCAATTGGAAGTACGTATTACGGAAAAGGAAAAACCATCAGCACTTTTACTAATTTTGAGCCAAGACTAGCATTATCATATGCTTTTACTGATGAAACTTCTGTAAAAGCAAGTTATAACAGAATGGCACAATACATTCATATGTTGTCGAATACACGTGCACCATTGCCTATGACGATCTGGACACCAAGCGGACCTTTTACAAAACCGCAAATGCTGGATCAATATGCAGTAGGATATTTCAAGAATTTTAAAGAACGCGAATACTCTTTTGAAGGAGAATTATTTTATAAAAAAATCAAAAACCGTATTGATTATATCGATGGTGCAAATTTATTGGGTAACAATAATATCGAACAGGATATCCTGAACGGACAAGCCAGATCTTACGGTATGGAGTTATTATTCAGAAAAAATACAGGTCGTTTTACAGGATGGGTAGCTTATACATTATCTAAAGCAGAACAAAAAACACCGGGAAGAGCGCCAAATGAACCAGGGATTGCCAATGGTGATTGGTATTTATCAGGATATGATAAACTACACAACTTAAATGTTACTGCAAATTACGAATTCAATCCAAAATGGTCTTTTAATGCTAATTTTAGTTTGCAGTCAGGTCAGCCGGTAACATATCCAAACGGTTATTATGAATTTGGAGGAAGAAATGTACCTAACTATACCTTGAGAAATTCAGACAGACTTCCTGCATATCATCACCTGGATATTGGTGCAACGTACACACCTAAACCGGACAAAAAGAATGGATGGCAAAGCTATTGGGTATTTAGTATTTATAATCTATATAATAGACAAAATGCTGCATCGATCACGTTCTCACAAAATGATAATACAGGAGCAAACGAGTCTAAACAATTGTCTATTTACGGTTTAGTACCTGGTGTTTCTTATAATTTTAAATTTTAATTAGTATGCTGAGTTTAAAAAAATACAATTTAAAAAGTAAAGCATTTACTTTATTTAGTCTTCTTTTTGTTTTACTTTTTTTGTCTTGTGACAAAGTTGTTGAACTTGATTTAGAAAACGGAGATCCTAAAATTGTGATCGACGCCGAGATCATTTGGGAAAAAGGAACTACTGGAAACGAACAGACTATAAAAATAAGCAGAATGGCGCCTTATTACAGTCCAACTACACCAAAGGTTTCAGGAGCTCAGGTAAGAGTTGAAAATAGTAAAGGAGATATTTTTACATTTAATGAATCTGCACCGGGTTTGTATAAGTGTACTAATTTTGTGCCTGAAATTGATATGGAGTACAAATTATTTGTGCAAGTTGACGGACAAACTCTAACGGCTACAGAAAAATTAATTCCTGTACCGAAAGTTGAAAGAATAGATCAGGAATTTATGGCTGATATATCAGGCGAAGATCTTATTGTGGTAACATTTTATTATAAAGATCCAGCCGATCAGGTCAATTATTATCTGACAGATTATAAAACAGATATTTTACCTTTTCCGGAATACACCTCTACAAGTGATGAATTTGTGAATGGAAACGAAATAAGCGAAAAATTTACAGATGAGGATTTAAAACCGGGAAAAGTGCTTGACATCACACATCGCGGTATTTCTAAGAATTTTTATAATTATATGAATTTAATTTTAGAAGTAACAAATTCGAATCCTTTTGCTGCGGTACCAGGCAATATAAGAGGAAATATTATCAATACTACTGATGCGAACAATTTTGCATTAGGTTACTTCAGAGTTTGCGAAGCAAATCGCATGTCGTATACCGTAAAATAAGAATTTAATTGGAGGTTGATTTGTAAATACATCTGGCATATACTAATTATGTCAGATGTATATTTTTTTTATATAAAGATGAATTTACTCTTTCTTTAAATTCATAATTTCTTCAGCAGAAACCTTTATCACCGTACCATGGCGCGTTCCCGAAGGAAAACTAACCTGATCCGAAATATCCTGCCAGCCTTTTGAAGTTTCTTTTACAGCACCGTATTTTTTTAAAGTATATTTGTCAAAATACACCACCCATTGGTTGTCTATCTGAATTGCAGTTGGTCCTTCAGCCCAATAATTTCCTGTAATTGGTTCGCTTGCTTTGCTGTAAGGTCCAGTCAGATTTTTACTGAAAGCCGTTTTTAGATTTTTCTGCACCGGATTACGCGTTTCATCTTTAAGATACATCACATATCCATTACCTTGTTTTACAATAGAAGCGTCGATAATATTAAAACCCGGTTCATACAATAATTTTGTTTTTTCAAACTTTTTAAAATCCTTTGTTGTTGTATAATATATTCGGTGATTGTATCCTTTTTCTTCATCAGATTTGGTTTCAGGAAACTTCCCGTCAATTGTCGAAGCCCAATAAATCATATAGGTTTTATTTTTTTCGTCGAAAGTAATTTCGGGAGCCCAGGTATTTCGTGCTTTCTCTTCGTGCGCCATGACCGGAATAAATTCTTGTTTCGACCAGTGAATTAAATCCTTTGATGAAGCATATCCAATTCCTTTATCCGTCCAGCTTACCGTCCAGACCATATGATACAAGCCATCGCCTCCTTTTATAACACAGGGATCTCTCATCAATTTATCTTTACCCACCTCAGGCGTTAAAAACGAAGTATCATTTTTTAAAGCATTCCATTGATAACCATCTTCGCTGTAGGCTATATGCAGGCCGTCTTCGCCATTTCCTTTAAAATAAGTAAACACATAACCATCTGATTTTAAAGTGTAATTATTTGCATTAAGCCATTTCTCGCAAGCTTTTGGCCATGAAGCGTTCGTTCCTTTTACACCTAAACCAAAACCGTGACCGCCATTTTCATACAAATGCATCTCTGCGGATACTTTTTCCTTTTTTAAAGCAAGATAATAATTAATGCTATTCTCAACAGGAACAGCTTTATCATCAGTAGCGTGAACCAAAAAAGCTTTGGGTGTTGCGGCATTTATTTGTTTTTCATTCGAATATTTTTCAATGGATTCGATGTTGGCATTTTTGCCTAATAAATTATCTCTTGATCCTTCGTGCGTGATGCCGTTTTGCATAGAAATAACCGGGTAAATTAAAATGGAAAAATTAGGTTTAGCACTAGTGGTATCAGTTGGCGTATAGACTTTATCATTATAATGCGTACTTAATGTCGCTGCCAAATGACCTCCGGCAGAAAACCCCATAATGCCTATTTTATTAGGATTCAGCTTCCATTGTACTGCATTGCGACGTACCAATCGTACCGCTTCCTGAGCATCCTGCAAAGGTCCAACCGTTTTATTTTTCATAATCAGATCACTTGGCAATCTGTATTTTAAAACAAAAGCAGTAATTCCCAAACTATTAAACCATTCTGCCACTTTATAACCTTCTTTATTAATCGCCAGCATACCATAACCACCGCCGGGACAAATTATAACAGAAGTTCCGTTCGATTTTTCGGGTGCTGCAAAATAAGCCGTAAGAGTGGGTAAAGTAACCATTCGGACACCTTCTGAAATATCACCTTTTCTGTCTGTTACCTCAGAATAACCAGCAGATTGAAGCTGATCAGGAATTTTATCCCACAGCGGAATTTCTTTTTTTTGTGCGAATGTTGCAATGCTCATCCAAAAGGATATAAAAAAGAATAAGGCTTTTAATGGTCTCAAAGTATTTTGTTTTCTCATGAATATAAATCTAACTTCTCTGGATTGAATGATATAATTCTGAATCAAATCCAACGGTTTAAAACAGCATTTTTTATGTCTAGTAAAAGTAGCATCAAAAAGCCAAACTGCCATCCTGTAGCATCCTGTTTTGCAGAATTAAATATGCAGTGAATTGTAGTCTTTGTTTTTCAATTCTTAATTTTTTTTATAAATAAATAAGAATAGTAAAAAAATAAATAAATATTTTTTTTGATCTGATATTTCAGTGTATTCCCTTTTAAATATTGGTTGTAAATCAGGTGATTGGAGCGTTTTTATATTGAGTTCAATTTGAAAAATTTTATAAGATATTGAAAACTAACAGGATACTACAGGATACAGAGCAATCGTGTTCTCGATAAATTTGGATTAACTAAATAATTAACCAAATTTTAACTTTTATGAAAAACAAGCTTAATTTTTTGCTGATTTTTGCTCTGTTTGCTTTATTGCATACTACAGCTTACTCGCAAAACAAAGTGGTAAAAGGAACCATTACAGATATGTCTGGTTTACCAATACCAGGTGCAAATGTACTTGTTAAAGGAACCAAAACAGGAACTACAACTGATTTTGATGGCAAGTTCTCTGTAAATGCAACTCAGGGCCAGGTGTTGATTTTTTCTTCAACAGGTTCTAAAACTCAGGAAATAGCAGTTGGTACAAATTCAGTAATCAATGTAAAACTTGCAGATGATATAGCGCAACTTAATGAAGTGGTGGTAGTAGGTTACGGTACACAGAAGAAATCTGATGTAACAGGAGCCGTGGCAAGTGTAAGTGCAGAGCAATTAATGAACAGGCCTGTTGCTAATGCACTTGAGGCATTGCAAGGAAAAGCTGCCGGAGTTGATATTACCAGCAACGAACGTCCGGGATCTATTGGTACAGTACGTATTCGTGGTACACGTTCGTTAACAGCAAGTAACAATCCTTTATACGTTGTTGATGGAGTGCCTTTGTTGTCTGATTCATCAATTGAAACGCTGAATCCAAGAGATATTGCGTCTATTGATGTGCTAAAGGATGCATCTGCAACCGCTATTTATGGTTCTCGTGGAGCAAACGGAGTTATCATTGTTACAACCAAACAAGGAAAATCCGGAGTTTTTAGTTTAAACTATGCAGGAACATTAACAGCTTCTCAAATTGTAGATCGTGCACCTTCAATGAATGCGGCTGATTTTATTCAGTTCAGACGTTGGGCCGCATACAATCTTAATTCTACAACTTATGCACATCCAGATTCTCCGACTTTTGCAAATGACAAATTGATTTTTGATAGCGCATTAGATGGTCAGACATCAAGAGATAATGTGTTAAAGGGATGGCAGAGTGGTACCTGGGATGCTTCAAAAGTAACCAATACAGACTGGGTTGATCTTGTAACACAAGCAGGAATAAGTAAAGAACACGTTTTAAGTGCCAGTGGTGGATCTGAAAAAGTAAATGCTTACGGATCACTTGGATATCTTGATCAGGAAGGGACTCAAAAAGGACAATGGTACAAACGTTATACAGCGAAATTGAGTACAAACATCAATCCTGTAGAATGGCTTAAATTCAATGCATCGTTAAATGCTTCATGGAGTGAGCAGGATTTTGGTATGTCGACTTTGCAGGCAAGAAGCGGAACAGCGCCTAATGCCATCTTAGGAGCTGCTAAAAGTATTTATAACATTGCAGTTCCTTATGATGCAAATGGTAAATTGATTATTAACCCGGGAGGTGAGTCAGCGATATATACCGTGATGGACGAATGGGATAAAAGCACGCAAAGATCACAGACAATGCGTCTTTTAGGAAATTTTTCAGCCACAATTGACTTAGGTAAATTCGCTTCTCCTTTGGAAGGATTAAGCTATAAAATAAATTTTGGACCGGATTTTCGTCATTGGAGAGAAGGTGTTTATGTTGATGGAACTTCATCACTTAAAATTAATGCAGACGGAAGTGCCGGTGTAAATTATGCGCGTCTACAGAACCGTAGAGACCTTTCATGGACTTTAGACAATATGATTACCTATGATCGTACTTTTGCGACAAAACATAAAATAGGAGCAACCCTGCTTCAGACAGCTTCATCATGGAATGTTGAAAATTCTTCTATGAACGCCAATAATATCCCAAATAAATCTTTTTTATGGAATGCAATGGGAACAGTCGATCTTACCAATCCGGCTAATAATGGCCGTATGAGTTCAGGTCTTACAGAACGTCAGTTAAGTTCTTATATGATCCGTGCTAACTATGGTTTCGATAACCGTTACTTGCTAACGATGTCAGGACGTTGGGATGGTGCATCGCAATTGGCAGAAGGGTATAAATGGGATTTCTTTCCTTCAGCTGCATTGGCATGGAGAATTAATAATGAAGAATTCCTTAAAGGAGTAAACTGGATTGAAAATCTTAAGCTTCGTTTAGGATTCGGTACAACTGGTAACTCATCTGTAGACCCTTATAAAACAAAAGGACTTATCTCTTCTATTTACCTTCCTTTCAATGGAATGAGCAACCAGATTGGTTACACTACAAATGAACCGTATTATACAGATACTCAATTGTCATTGGCTAATAAAGCACTAGGATGGGAAAAAACTACGCAATACAATCTTGGTATCGATTTTAGTTTCTTTAAAAACAGAATTAGTGGAGCTATAGATGTTTATCAATCGTATACAAACGACTTATTAATGTCGGTTAAAATCCCTACGCTAACAGGGTTTCCTTCGACTTTTGCAAATGTGGGAAAAACAAGTAACCGTGGTGTAGAGGTAACGCTTAATTTAATTCCGATTCAGACAAGTGGCGGATTTACGTGGGAAACAAATTTAAATGCGGCCTGGCAGAAAGATAAAATTGAAGAGTTAGCCTATGGTAAAAATGATATGCCGGACAATACATGGTTTATTGGCGAGCAAATCGCTGTTCGTTATGGTTATGATAATTTGGGCTTATGGCAAAACACGCCGGAAGATCTTGCTGAAATGGCAAAATGGGGTGCGAGTTACAACTTTACTCCCGGAAATGTACGTCCGAAAGATCAAAATGGTGACTATAAAATGGATGCTGCAGACCGTGTAGTATTGGGGAACAGCAATCCAACCTGGACAATGGGATGGAATAATAATTTTACCTACAAAGGAATTGAGTTAGGAATCAATATTTACGGACGTGCGGGTTATTTAACTGAGAAAGTCGAAGAAGCCCTAACGTCGCATAGTAATCAGAGAGAAATTGATTACTGGAGACCAGACAACACAGGTGCTCAATATCAAAAACCTATTCTGGGTCAGGCATCATCAGGATCAGCAGATAAATTTTCAGGACTTCTTGGTTTTCCAAAAGCCTCTTTTGTAAAAATTCGTAACATTTCATTAGGATATAATTTCTCCAGAGATTTTACAAAAAGTATTGGCTTATCAAACTTTAAACTTTATGTGCAGGCAGTAAATCCGGGTAACATTTACCAATCACTAGACTTTTATGACTTAGATACAAATTCAACATATTCTAATCGAAGTTTTGTTATGGGTCTTGAAGTTGGGTTTTAAAAATAAATGTGTTGTAACGAACGAAGTATAACAAAAAAAGTAAAAAAATGAATACTATAAAAAATATAGGAATAGGACTTTTGATAATGCTAGGATTATCAATTTCCTCTTGTTCGAAAGACTTTCTTGACGAAGAACAGAATAGCCAATATTCGACTGATTATTTCGAAACATCAGAAGGTCTTCAAGCTCTGACAGTATCGCTTTACGGAAATATAAGATGGCATTTTGGGTTTGAATGGTCGTATGCCAATACATTGTACGGAACCGATGAGTTTACCAATGCAAACGATCTGACCAACGAAATGTGGAATACTTACGACAACCGTTTTGGACCAATTGGTGCTACAGCAGCGACAGGAGCAGCAAACGGAAATGCAACCAATCCCGCAGCACTTTGGGACGAGATGTACTACGGAATTGCTTCTTGTAATACCATTATTGCCAATGCAGCAAAAATTGATGACATCGCTATTCGTAATCGCTGTCTGGCGCACGCCTATTTTTTACGCGGCTACAATTATTACCGTCTTACGGCTCAATATGGTGGTGTTGTGCTGCAAACTGTACCTGCAACAGGAGTTGTGCGTAATTTTACACGTGCTACAGAAGAGCAATGCTGGGAGCAGGTAATATCAGATTTACGTAACTCTTATAATCTTTTTGCAGGTGAAGTTTTTACTTATGGAAAAGGAATTACCTGGACAAAAGCTACTGCAGCGCATTTCCTTGCAAAAGCATTATTATTCCGTGCTTCAGAACGTAACGATAAGTGGAATTCAGCTTATAAAGCAAAAGATCTTGACGAAGCAATTCAGGCTTGTAGTTATGCGATTTCTGCCCGCGGACCATTAACAAACAATTATAGTGATTTGTATGCTAACTGGACAGGAATTGACTGCCCGAACGAGCAATTGAGCGAAATTTTAATGGCTGCCGGACACAACGGAGACGCCGCTACAGTAGGTCGTTTTGGAAACCGTACCTACAGTTATTTTGCTCCACAATTTTCTAGTTTCTCAGGTGGCTGGGTAAAACGTGGTGTATGGATTGGAAGTATGGATTTTCAGCGTTGTCGCCCAACGGAATATGCTTATGCAGTTTATGATCACGTAAACGATGCCCGTATGTGGAAAACCTTTAGAACAGTTTACGGCGCCAATACAGTGGTAACGGCTAATGCGGGAGTGAAAATTGGAGATCCGGGTATTGTAATGATTTTAAATACTAAAGATGACAATACATATAACAGTGCTAAATTTGGGGCAAGCGTTCAGGCGCCTACATGGACAGATGCAAACGGTCGTTTAGCAGAATGGACAACAGGAAAAAGACAAACAGCAACGGCAGGAACTTTAGCTGCTGTAAAAGGACAATATGTTCCTAATTCTTCAGTGTTGTACCAAAACGGAACTTACGTTGCACCAACTTTCAAAAATCAGCCGATTTGTAATTTCTTTGCCGGAATCAATAAAACAGAAGACGGTTCAAGAAATGCCGAAAGAGGAGATGCACACCGCGATGTAATTATGGCTCGTTTAGGCGAAACCTATTTGATACGCGCAGAATGTTATGCCCGTTTGCAGCAATATGGTAATGCAATGCAGGACATTAACGTGATTAGAGCAAGAGCACAATGGAAAAGCGGGGAAAACAGATCGTATTATAATGACGGTTCTCAGGCATTCAAAGCAAATGCTCTGAATACAGGAACAGCTGCAACAAACTTTGCCGCTTCAAATTTAGATATGAATACGTATTATTTATCTAATCCAACACTTGCGGTTACAACGGCAGCATCTGATTTAAGATTAACATCATTTCCTGCTAACCTTCCGGCAGAAGATGAAGCTATTATTGCTAAAGTTGGAGCCGGAAGCGACTACGAACGTGCATTAAACTTTATCCTTAACGAATATACACGTGAATTGTTAGGAGAATGGCAACGTTGGGAAACACTTTCCCGTACAGGAATGTTAATCAAACGTGCTAAAGCTTTTAATGCAGAAGCGGCACCAAATATTACAGTTAACAAACACGAACTTCGTCCAATTCCGCAATCATTTATTGATGGATTATTGAATGATGATGGTTCAAATTTATCGGATGCCCAAAAGAAAGAATGGCAGAATCCCGGATATTAATATTTTTTAATTTTTTGTTTTTGAAACCGTCTCAAAAGAGGCGGTTTTTTTTAGAACAAGCTTTTTTTACTTCTTTAAACAGGAAAGCACAGGATGCCAAAACCGTCTTAGTTTTTTAATTTTAAAATCTATCAATTGATTATTATAGTTTTAAATGTAATTAATTGAATTATAGTGTATTTAATAAAAAATACTTTGATTGATAGTTGAAGAATTAATATGTGGTTAAAAAGAAAAAAATCAGCGTCATTTACGGATATAATCAAATAGAAAAAATGTCACAAGACCATCTCAAAAAGCTTTTATTAAATCTGATAATAATGCTGTTTTCTCTATCTGTTTTTTCTCAAAAGAATTCTGAAAAAGAGAAAAGCCATATTGCAGCTAAACCTTTATATCGGGATCCAATTTTTGATGGAGCTGCCGATCCAACCATTATTTATAATGCTAAAGAAAAAAAATGGTTCATGTTTTATACCAATCGTAGGGCAAAAGATACCACAGCCAAAGGAATAACCTGGGTACACGGAACCCGAATTGGCATCGCTGAATCTGTTGATGGCGCAACCTGGAAATACAGAGATACCTGCAATATCAACTATAAAATAAAAGACATTACGCATTGGGCACCCGATGTAATTCAACACAAAAAGTTATATCATATGTACCTCACCATAGTTCCCGGAATTTTTAATGATTGGTACCATCCGAGATCTATTGTTCATTTGACCAGTAAGAATTTAATCGACTGGAAATTCGAATCCGAATTGAAACTGGCCTCAGACAGATGTATTGATGCTTCTGTATTCCGATTGCCAAATGGTACATGGAGAATGTTTTACAATAATGAAAACGACGGAAAATCGATTTATTACGCTGACAGCAAAGATCTCTACAATTGGGTTGATGGCGGAAATAAAATTGTAAAAGACAGAGGCGAGGGCCCGAAAGTATTTCAGTGGAAGGGTAAAAACTGGATGATATCAGATTCATGGAGAGGGTTGAATGTTTATTCTTCAGATGATTTCCTGAATTGGAATCGTCAGGAAAAAAATATTCTTCAAATTCCCGGAACAGGAGAAGATGATCAAGTAATAGGGGGACATCCAGATGTTATAGTGAATAACGACAGAGCCTATATTTTTTATTTTACACACCCCGGAAGAATACCGGAAAATAAAGGTATCGATAGTTACGAAACCAAAAGAAGTACTATACAAGTAGCTGAATTAGAATACATAAATGGTGAAATTATCTGTAATAGAGATAAGTTGGTTTATATTAATTTAAAGCATTAACCAGATTTGTTTAAATATCTTGTTTTTAAATACTTAAAAGTTTATTATAGAAAATATCTATCGGGAAAAATCATTAAAAAATAGTCTTAAATTGAATTTTTACATTACCTAAAAAAACAACTATGAACTACAACCTAACCAAAATTATAACAGTTTTCGCAATCGGAATTTGTACCAATATTAATGCCCAGACAAATGATGTGACAACACCATTGCATTTAATGAAACCGGATTATATAACGCCATATATTATTCCTGAAAAAAATAATATCGAAAGTGTATTGAGCAGAGTGCATTCTTTTCTTGAAGAAAATACAGCTTCAAAAGCGGTATACGCCAGCGATAATTCAGAAGTAAAAGATTTCAAAAAAGCAAAAGGGAAAATTGTCTTTTCTCCCGGAGCTTTTAGATTAACAAGTTACGAATGGGGCGTTACCTACGCAGGTATGCTTTTGGCAGCCGAGGCTACAGGAAAAAAAGAATATGCTGAATATGCCAATAAACGCTTAAAATTAATCGCAGACATTGCTGCCAATTATAAAACCGACAACATCAAAGATTCCCCGGTTCACAGCGTTTTACAGCCAAAAGCTTTAGACGATGCGGGCGCTTTATGTGCGGCGTTTATAAAAGCAAAAAAGAAAGACCCAAATGCTGCTTATGATCCTGTCATTAATAATTTCATTCAATACATCAGTGAAAAAGAACATCGCTTAAAAGACGGAACCCTGGCAAGAAACCGTCCGCAGGACAATTCGCTTTGGTTAGACGATATGTTTATGAGCGTTCCCGCTTTGGCACAAATGGGAAATTATACCAGCGATGTCAAATATTTTGATGATGCTGTGAAGCAAGTCAATCAGTTTTCTCAGCGAATGTTCAACTCTCAAAACGGACTTTACATGCACGGCTGGGTCGAAGCGATGCAGGCTCATCCGCAGTTCCATTGGGCAAGGGCAAATGGCTGGGCAGTAATGACAATGGTTGAATTACTTGAAGTATTGCCTAAAGATCATCCCGGATATCCTCAAGTCTTATCCCAACTGCAAAAACACATTGCAGGATTGCTGCAATATCAGGATGGTACCGGTTTTTGGCATCAGTTAATAGATCGAAACGATACGTATTTAGAAACTTCGGCTACAGCCATTTATGCCTATTCAATTGCCAGAGCAATCAATCGCGGTTATGTCGATAAACTGGCTTATACACCCGCAGTTCTACTGGCGTGGAATGCCGTAGCTTCAAAAGTAAATGCAAAAGGTCAGGTCGAAGGAACCTGCGTTGGAACCGGAATGGGCTTTGATCCCGCTTTTTATTATTACCGTCCCATAAATTTATACGCTGCTCACGGTTATGGTCCTGTTTTATTGGCTGGAGCCGAAATGATTCTGCTGCTGAAAAACAATCAATTCGAGATTAATGATAGTTCGATACAATTGAAGGTTAAGGGTTAGGGGTTATGAGTTATGAGTTATGAGTTATGAGTTATGAATTATGAATTTTTGAAAGCGGGTTAGAATTAATCTCGCAAAGTCGCAAAGACGCAAAGTTTTATAGTATAGCTATTTAATATTTCTTTGCGCCTCTTCGCCCGATAGCTATCGGGATTGCGCGATTAATCGTCAAAGTATATCAAAAAAACTTAGCGACTTAATCAAATAAAATAGATAAAGTAATTCAAAAAACTTTGCGCTTCCGCGCCTTTGCGAGATTAATAGACAAAGTGATAAATAAAAAAAACTTAGCGCCTTCGTGGCAATTAACCAACAGCATATGAAATTAAAACCAACAATAAACACACTTTTCCTGTTATGCACCATAACAACTTTCAGTCAGATTGGAACACGATTCCCATCTGAAAAGAAGATTATAAAAGATCCCGTAACAGGTCAGGAATTAATCTTCTTGACCACGAAATCAGCGGGAGATTCTAAAACCTACCCAACACATCCGCAATGGACATCTGATGGGGAATGGCTTATTTTTAGAACCAAAAGAGCCAATGGAGAAGCAGTAGCTGTCCATGAAAAATCGGGTGTAATGGTTCAGGTTACAGAAGGTGGTTATACCGGAACGCTATGCATAGCGCAAAAATCGATGAAATTGTATTTTATGCGAAAAGCACCAGAAGATAAAATGCAAATCATGGAAGTCAATTTAGCCGATGTTTTTAAAGACAGTCAGGCGGGAAAAATGAAATCCGTGTCAGCCTACGAACGCATTTGCGGAATAACGAATCCGGAAATGGGAGCTTCGGGAGATATGGCTTTAGATGCCGATGAAGAAAGAATTTATTTTAGAATAGGAAAAGAAGAAGCGGCAAGACATCTGGATCCGAATATTAAAATTGAAAAAAGTTTTGGTCCCAGAAACATGGGCGCAGGGCCAGGCGGAATTGGAAGCATGAATTTAAAAACAGGCGAATTCAAACATGTTATTTCCGTGCCTTTTCAGGTAGGACATATCCAGTCGAACATATGGAATCCCGGAGAACTTGTTTTTTGCTGGGAAACGGGCGGAAAATCACCTCAAAGGACGTGGACGGTTATGGCCGATGGATCGGGGTTAAGACCTTTGTATCCAGAATCGGATTATGAATGGGTAACGCATGAAGCTGTAATTTCTAAAGATGAGGTCGCAATGGCTATTATGGGACACCGTAAAATTGATATTCATAAAGAAAAACCTGTAGAAGTTACTACTAGTACTGAAGTACGAAATCCTGAAAATCCAGGGCAGGAAAGTAATTGGGGAAATTCAGGAACGCGTGAAAAACCAACAGGGCTCGCCATTGTAAATCTAAGAACCAGAGAAATGATTATTGCCGGACAAACCAAAAGTGGCAGCGGTTTATGGCACGTACACGGTTCCTCTGACGGAAGATGGGCTGTAGGCGATGATTTCTCAAGAAGCTTGTATTTGATCGACCGAAAAACAAACGAAATGATAATGCTAACCACAGGCCATAAAGAAACAGCCGCAGACCATATTCATCCCACTTTCAACAGAGACGGAACAAAAATTCAGATTCAGTCGGCGATGCTTTCTAAGGACAATCGAACCTTGAATATTTGTATTGTAAATGTGCCTAAGGATTGGCTTAAAAGGATTTAGGGAGGTTCAGAGGGACAAAGGCTCAAAGGCTCAAAGGGAATCGTAGAGACGCACAGCAGTGCGTCTCCTGGTAAGGTATAATAATCTCGCAAAGACGCAAAGTCGCAAAGTTTCAATAGCCTCCAGCTTCAGCTGGAGGTAAAGTAATTTCAAAGTGATTGGCTTTAGCCAAATAGAATTTTAAGCAAAAAACTTAGCGACTTAGCGCCTTTGCGAGATTAACAGACAACGCAAAACAAAAAAAACTTCGTGCCTTAGCGCCTTCGTGGCAAAAGAAACCAGCGTAAATCAGCCAAATCTGTTCCATCCGTGGGCCATTAAAATAATTCAATATGAAGAAAATAACAACATTAATTCTCACCATTTCAACTTTAGTTTCTTATTGTCAAAGTAAGGATAGGGTTGATTTTTCTATTGTAGAGGCTAATAAAACATCTTCAATTCATATCGATAAAAATAACAATGCTATTTATTCCGGAGTTCCCTGGCTGGATCAAAACGGAAATGTGGTAAATGCCCATGGCGCCTGTATTATTAAAGAGAAAGATGTTTTCTATCTTTTTGGTGAAGCGCACAGTGATACCAGTAATGCATTTGGCGGTTTTAATTGTTACTCTTCCAAAGATTTGTACAATTGGAAATTTGAAAGCGTCGCACTTCCGGTACAAAAATCAGGTAAATTAGGACCTAATCGGGTTGGAGAAAGGGTCAAAGTAATGAAAAATCCAAAAACGGGAGAATATGTTATGTACATGCATGCTGATACTTTAACCTATAAAGATCAGTTTGTAGGTTACGCTGTTTCAAAAAAAATAAAAGGTCCTTATGAATTCAAAGGTCCGCTATTATTTCAGGGAAAACCCATAAAAAAGTGGGATATGGGGACTTTTCAGGATGATGAAGGTTCTGGTTATATATTGGTTCATGGCGGTGAAATTTACAAATTAAATGATGATTATAAATCGGTTACAGAGAAAGTAAACGAAAATATCACAATAGGATTTGAGTCGCCAACAATGTTTAAAAAAGAGGGTTTATATTATTTTATAGGCTCACATCTTACTAGCTGGGAGAAAAACGATAATTATTATTATACTTCAAATTCATTAAAAGGACCGTGGACATCCAGAGGATTAATCGCACCTGAAGGGAGTTTAACGTGGAATTCGCAATCAACATTTGTACTTCCTGTAAAAGGAACAAAAGAAACTGCCTATATATTTATGGGAGATCGTTGGTCTTATCCCAAACAAGGCTCTTCAGCAACTTATGTCTGGCAGCCGCTTTTAATTTCCGAGACATCTGTATCAATACCAAATTATCAGGAAGCATGGAAAATCAATACATCTACGGGAGTTGTATCGAAAAAAGAAATTGAAGAAACAAGTATAAAGAATTCAGATAGTCAAATTGAATATACAGGAAATTGGGAACATACAACAACGGAAAGTAAATCAGATGAAAAAGAAGCTTCTTTTTCGATTCAATTTACCGGAAAGCAAATTGTATTGTACAGTCTCACAGGAGCT
Organism: Flavobacterium bizetiae; assembly: GCF_902804475.1. Taxonomy (GTDB): domain Bacteria; phylum Bacteroidota; class Bacteroidia; order Flavobacteriales; family Flavobacteriaceae; genus Flavobacterium; species Flavobacterium bizetiae. The sequence continues at coordinate 7,669 of NZ_CADCSU010000027.1, read as the reverse complement.
GAAAATGGTTATGCAAAAGTGATACTAACCGATGAAAAAAAACATGAAATTATAACAATGGTGATCGATATGTACAGCAAGAATCCTGCTATCACACAAGTATTCAGATCTCCAAATTTAAAAAAAGGTAATTATATTTTAACCGTTTATAATACAGGAGAAAGACCCAATTGGTCCGATAAGAGAAAGTCGAGTTATGGCAGCACGGGAAATTATATTTCTGTAAGCCAATTAAGAATTGAGTAAGAAGAAAGGTTCAAAGGTGCAGAGGTGCAGAGGTGCAGAGGGACAAAGGGAATCGTAGAGACGCACTGCAGTGCGTCTTCTGGTAATGAATAATAATCTCGCAAAGACGCAAAGTTTTAATAGTCTCCAGCTTTAGCTGGAGGTAAAATAAGTTCAAAGTGATTGGCTTTAGCCAAATAGAATTTTAAGTAAAAAACTTTGCGACTCTGCGCCTTTGCGCGATTAATTAACCCAGTAAAGAAAAAAACTTAGTGCCTTAACGCCTTTGCGAAAAAAAACCAGCGTACATCAGCCAAATCCGTTCCATCCGTGGGCCAGTAAAATAATTCAAAATGAAGAAAATAACAACATTAATCCTTACCATTTCAACTTTAGTTTCTTATTGTCAAAGTAAGGATAGGGTTGATTTTTCTATTGTAGAAGCTAATAAAACCACTTCTATTTATATCGATAAAAACACCGATCCTTTAATTATCTGGGCGGTAAATGAATTGGCAGATGATGTAAAAGAACTTACGGGAAAACGGCCTGAAATTATAGAGACAAATACCATTTCGAAAAAGGGCATTTACATCGGGCAGATTTCTTCTGATTTTTTTAAATCGAAAACAATCCGGAAAGAACTTTTCAATCAATGGGAAAAATTTTCGATAAAAAAAGAAAAAGACAACCTATTAATTGCCGGATCGGATGTTAGGGGAACCGTGTACGCCATTTTTGAAATGACAGAACGATTGGGCGTTTCGCCTTGGAAATGGTGGGCAGATGTTCATTCGATTAAAAAAGAAAACTTAACATTTCAACTTCCCCGAAAGGGAATTAATACAGCGCCATCCGTACAATATCGCGGTATTTTTTTAAACGATGAAGATTGGGGATTACAGCCCTGGGCAGCCAAAACTTTCGAAAAAGAAACAGGAGATATTGGCCCTAAAACCTACGAAAAGATATTTCAGCTTTTATTACGGTTAAAAGCCAATACGATCTGGCCTGCGATGCATCCTTCGACTAAAGGTTTTTTTACTATTTCGGGAAATAAGGAAATGGCTCAAAAATACCATATCGTGATTGGATCTTCGCATGCAGAACCCATGCTTCGCAACAATGTAGACGAATGGAAACCTAAAATTTATGGTGATTATAATTATTTTACCAATAAAACACAGGTCGATAAATACTGGCAGGATCGTTTAGACGAATTAAAACTGGGGCAAAACGAAACCATCATGACATTAGGTATGCGCGGTGTTCACGATAGTAAAATGGAAGGCGCAAAAGATTTGAAGGAATCAATTGCAATGGTCGAAAAAATCATTGTCAATCAGCGTGAAATGCTTTCGAATACTTTCAAAAAGCCTTTAGCAGCGATTCCACAAGCGTTTGTTCCTTATAAAGAAGTTCTGGAATTATACGATAACGGACTTAAAATCCCAGAAGATATTACATTGGTCTGGCCGGATGACAATTACGGTTATATTCGGCGTTTGAGCAATATCGAAGAGCAAAAAAGATCGGGTGGAAGCGGAGTGTATTATCATATCAGTTATTGGGGAAGACCGCACGATTATCTTTGGCTGAGTACGACACAACCCGGTTTGATTTGGTATGAAATGACAAAAGCTTATGAAAATGGTGCGAAAAAGATGTGGATTGTAAATGTGGGAGACATTAAACCGGCAGAATATGATACGGAGCTTTTTCTGGATTTGGCCTGGAATATCAACAGTATAAAATCAGACGGACTTAATGAATATCTGAAAAATTGGATTTCGAGGGAATTCACGCCTGAAATTGCAACTGACTTAATTGTTGTTTTTGAAGAATATTACCGATTGGCTTCACTAAGAAAACCGGAATATATGGGATGGAGCCAAACGGAACCCACAACGCCAATACAACTTGCAGATTTTTCGGCAGAAGAATCTCTGAACAGAATAAAAGCCTATGATAGTTTGATTCAGAAAGTGGATAATTTGGCTGCTTTTGTGCCGAATGAACGAAAAAATGCATGGTTTCAGTTGGTAGTATATCCTGTAAAAGGAGCGGCGTATATGAACCATAAGTTTTTATATTGGAATTTATCTGCCACAACTTCAGATGAAAAGCTAAAGAATGAATATGAATTGTTGGCATCAGAATCGTACCAAAAAATCAAAGATTTGACTGATTTTTATAATACTAAATTAAGCGATGGCAAATGGAATCATATGATGTCGATGCATCCGCGAAATCTGCCTGTTTTTGATTCGGTTAAAAAGAATCCTTTTTCGAAAGAACCTTCGATTAAAACAGACAGAATTTATATTCAGGCCAATCAGTTTAAAGCTAAAGAGGATACAAAAGAATACCAATGGAAAACGATAAACGGTTTAGGATACAGCAATAATGCTATTACTTTATTTCCGTTTCATCAGCATATTTTTAAAAGTAAAAAACCTTCTGCTTCGTATGAATTCGAAATCAAAGAATCTGATAATTACACCGTAGAAGTTCGTCTTTTGCCAACGCACGCCAATAATTTCGATCATGAAATAGGAATACAAATCGACAAAAATGCTATTCAGCACTTTAAAATAAATACAAAAGACAGGGAAAAGGCATGGAAAGAAAATGTGTTGCGAAATAGTGTGATTGTAAAACTTCCGGTTGCGAATGTTTTAAAAGGAAAACATACCGTTACAATAGAAGTCAATCAAACCGGAATTGTTTTGGATCAAGTGGCGGTGTATAAAACGGCTGAAGGAAGTAATTATGAAATTCCTGTTAAGTAGACTTATGATTTAACCGCAAATTCTATAAAGAATACCTTGTAATTTAACCGCAAAGAACGCAATCCCGATAGCTATCGGGATACGCAAAGTTCGCAAAGTTTTATAAAAACACAGCTTTGTGAACTCTGTGTTTTTATAAAACCAGCTATAAAAAATCTTTGTGTTCTCTGTGGTTAAATTGTAACGTTAAGATAAACCACAGAGAACACAAAGATTTACACAAAGTCCGCAAAGCTTTATCAACATACAGCTTTGCGGACTTTGCGTTTGTATAAAATCCTAAAAGTAAAAAACCTTAGCGTTCTTTGCGGTTAAATAACCTTCTGGCTAGTTTCTAAAATCAAACCACAAATTCATCTTAATTCCATCATCACCGCTTTTAATACGAATGTTGGTAGGCTGACTTTGCGGGCCCTGTTGTTCTAAAGGCTTGAAATCTCTCATGGCCGGAATTTCATACATAAACGAAATATCACCCTCGGGAAATGCCGGTTGAGGATTACTTCCCGGGAAAGCATTTTTAGGCAAATCGGGTGTAAATAATCTTAGAAATAAATTATCAGATTCACTAAAAACTTTAAAAGATGATGTCCCTGCTTTTAAATTAGCGCCTAACAAATTCGCGTGATATCCTTTGAATTCAGGATAGATAAGATTCTCAAAACTTTCGCCTGTAATCGTATTGTTATAATCTTTCTCCCAAATGCCGTAAGTCGTTCCTTTAATTCTGTTTTTCCAAACACGATACGGACCTCTTCCAAACCATTTAATTCCTGTAACTTCTTTTTCGGGAAAACTAAAAGTGATGCCAAAAGAGTTGATTTTATCTTCAAAATAAGCGCCGTCAAAACCATCAAAACCACCGGAAACCTTTTCATTTTTCAATGCTGTTAATTCCATTTTAAATCTTCCGTCTGGTTCCATAATCCATTTTATGGAGGATAAACCACCGGAATATTTTACCGTACAAATGGCTTTATCTCCTTCTTGTGTAAGCTGAACGTCTTTTAGTTTTACTTTCATTCCAATTGGGCGAGGACCATTAGTAAGCGGAATCGTTGACGTTTTGTTTTTAATCGTTACAATTTCTCCGGTTGCCGCATCAATAGTTACGGTAACCTCATTTCCTTTTAGCGTAATTTCATTACCGGTTTTTGTTCCTGAAGCTTTGGCCTTTGTATTTTGAACGGTTAAAAACTTCTCCGCATAAAATTTGGCTTTATGAATAGGCCACGTCCAGGTATAAATTTCCTTATTGAATTGATCATAAGCCGATATAGATAAAATATCTCCTTCGGCAAAATTACCCGGAACATCAAACTGAATTTTACGTGTTTCCCCCGGATTAATACTCGGAATTTCTATTTTACCCGAACTTATTTCCCTGGCATTTCCATTAGTATAAAGCACATCATTAGCTGATTTTACTACTTTAAAATCCATTTTGCAGGTATTCAGATTACTAAAAAGATAATCATTGGTAATCAAAAATGAACCATCAAAAGTGGGAGTAACCTGTTTGGGCTGAAACTGAATAGGCGCCCAAACTTCTTTTACGGTATAGTAACTTCCTTCTCTTTCGCGGTGTGGTCCCAAAATTCCATCAGCGGCAAGCGAACCTTTCGAATCAAATTTTACATCGCCCGTCCAGTCAGAGCGTTTTACGGCTTCGTCGAGCATGGCCCACATAAATCCTCCGGCAAACAACGGACTTTCTTTATAGCGATTCCAGAAATCTTCAAGAGCCGCGCCGTGTCCGTTATCGTAAGTCCCGTGCATGAATTCCGTAGGGAAAAATACATTTTCTCCGGCATTAAAACGGTGCATTCCGGTTAAATAAGTAGGATAGTGGTGTGTGTCCCAACCATTAAAATCAGCCCACGGATGAATCACAATTCTTTTCTGCGGATCATTATCTTCAAAAACTTTATCTACATCATAATTCCAGCCGCCCTCATTACCATTGTCCCAAATAATTACCGATGGATGATTGACATCGCGCGCCAACATTTCTTTAACCAGTTTTGTTCCTGTTTCGGTATCATACGAGTTTTGCCAGCCCGCCAATTCATTCAAAACAAAAAGTCCTAACGAATCGCAAACGGCCATAAAGTGATCGTCCGGCGGATAATGGCCACGAACTGCATTCATGTTCATGTCTTTCAGTAATTTACCATCGAGTTCGCTAATGCGTTTGCTCGTGCTTCGTCCGCCTTCAGGCCAGAAAGAATGTCGATTGATTCCTTTCATGACAATTTTAGTACCGTTAACGTATATTCCGTCTTGCTTCCTAAACTCTAAAGTTCTAAAACCAATTCGTTTGTTGTATTGATGAAGAATGGTTCCGTTTTGTTTTAAAACCAATTCCAGATTATATAAATTAGGGTTTTCAGGATCCCACGGTTTTACTCTATTCCATTGTGCTGCAATAGTTTCTTTGGTACTTTTTGCTTTAATTGGAAAAGTAAAAGTTTGAAAATTCTCTCCGTTTGAACCTTTTAGCGAAGCTTCGAGAACAGTATTTTTAGGAATGTTCTTCAAATTCAAATCCACCGTTATCGAACCGTCTATTTTTGGGTTTACGGCAATATTTTCGATATGCGATTTAGGCGCAACTTCTAACCAAACCGGACGATAAATACCGCCAAACAGCCACCAGTCGGCTCTTCGTTCTGCTGCATTCACAGATTTATTGGCAGAATGTTTCCAGACATGAACTTCGAGAATATTTTTAGCACCAAATTTTAATAATGATGAAATATCATATTTAAACTCATAAAAACCTCCCTGATGAATCGCTCCGGCCAATTTTCCGTTTATTTTTACTTCGGTATCTGTCATTGCACCGCCAAACACAATTAGAACATCTTTATTTTTATAATCGGCAGGAACATCAAATTCATATTTGTATAAACCTTCTTCTTTGCTTGGTTCTTTTTGGTTGAGTTCTTTGTACCATCTTCCGTAGGTATATTCGCCAAAACCTTCTAATTCCCATTGCGACGGAACATTTATTTTAGACCAGGTTTTACTGTTATTTCCCTCGGTACAATAAAAATCCCATTGTACAGGATGTTCGAAATCTTTTCCCGAAAGATAGATCTTATCAGTTTGCTGTGCGGTATTATTTTGTGTTGCAAAAAGTGTAAACGCAATAATACTAAGCTTTTGAATGGTTTTGTTGAGCATCATAATTGGTTTGAATTCTTTGGTTAGTTGCCATCTGGTTTCGCAATTTCGAAACGCGCACTCATTAGAAGTGTCCAGCTGGAAATATAATTTGGTTGATTTGGATTATAGTCAGGAGTTTCTTTTTTGATTTGTTTTAGTAACGGAATATCTAATTCACGAATTCCTTTAAGAACACAAAGCGCAATTTCGTTGGCTCCAAAACTATTAAAATGGGTGTTGTCATCCAACGCTTTTTCCTGTCCCAGAAAAGTATTCGCAGGATATTGTACAAAAGCTTTTCTTGAAACTTCATCGCCCCAGGCTTCGTACAATGTAGTAGTCATTTTGGTAATATCAATAAGGGCGATATTGTTTTTTTGAGCCACAGCACGCATGGCATCAGGAAATTCGCCGTGAGTTGCTTTTAAAGTGCCATTTTCATTAAAAAACCTGCGCTGTGTTGGCGTAACCAAAACCGGAATCGCACCTTTATCTTTTGCCGATTGCACAAATTCGGTCAATAAATCCGAATAAGATTCCCAGGGACCATTTCCGGCACCTTTTATTTTTTCGTCGTTATGTCCAAACTCCACAAACAAATAATCACCTTTTTTAATTTGTGAAAGTATCTTTTTAAGACGGTTTGCCGCTTTAAAAGAACTTAGTGAAGATCCGGAATAAGCATAATTGGCAACCACAACAGTATCATCAAAATAGCTGGTAATAAATTGCCCCCAGGACGCCCATGGTTCTACATCCTGATCGGTAACGGTTGAATCTCCGGCAAGATAAACCACAGTTAAATTATCTTTCGGAGTAATCTGGATACTCTGAACTGTAACTTCTCCTAAAAATTCTATAGTTAGTTTATCATCCCAATTAAAAATTTCTTTTTCTCGGTCTTTCAGACTAATGTTCGTTTTATCATCGATTTTAATGTTTCGTACATTGACATTAAAGGTTTTAGTTACTTTTTGTCCTTTTTCTATTGGAAATTCCCTCAGCATCAATCTTCTTGATTCGGCTTTTATGGTTACGTTTGATGCATTATCAGCGTTTCCTAAAACTACTTCAATCTGATAATTTCCTTCCGGCACTTTTACAGAAAAATAAGTGGGTTTAGTGATCGAAAAAGAATTAGCATTCATGTCGACATTTGAGGCTGAATTCACATCAAAACCATAACCCAGCTTAGAATCGTAGGGTAAAGCATTCTTAATTATGGTTGCTTTTGATGTTTTTACTTTAGAACCAAAATAAAACAACAAGGATTTTGCGTCTTTATCATTCGTTCTCAAATTGACTTTCGATAAAGAATTATAATCGTGTAAAGCAACATTCGACGGCATGGCAAATAAAAAAGCCGGCATGCAAAAACAAAATAAGAGTGTTCTAAGTTGGATCAATTTTTCGGGATTTTAATTTATTCGATTTTCAAATCTAAAATTTCCGTTTTGATAAAGTATCCTGTACTATGATGT
>NZ_CADCSU010000026.1 GCF_902804475.1 Flavobacterium bizetiae | reverse complement strand
TTACACTCAAAAGATACAAAAAAAAGGAGCAGAAAACATTTAGCTTCTACTCCTTTTAATTAACAATCATTCCTAAAGAAGGACTTTTTCAGTGTCCTCAAATTAATAAACGGGACTTTTTTATTTTATGTCAATTGAGTTTTAACTCAAATGCTCAATCATATCTTTTGTCATCGATTCAAGATCAAAAGTATGTTTCCACTCCCAATCTTCTCTTGCCTGAGAATCATCAATACTTGCCGGCCAGCTGTCCGCAATTTTCTGACGGAAATCAGGCTCATAAGTAATTGTAAATTCAGGAATATGTTTTTTAATCTCATTCGCAATTTCAGTTGGCGTAAAACTCATTGCCGCTAAATTGTATGAAGAATGTATTTTGATTTTTTCAGCCGGAGCTTTCATGATGTTAATCGTCGCATCGATCGCATCATCCATATACATCATTGGCATTTTAGTTTCAGAGGATAAAAAGCACTCGTATTTTTTATCGGCAATAGCCTTATAGAAAATATCAACCGCATAATCTGTAGTTCCGCCACCAGGAGGAGTAGACCAGCTAATTAAACCAGGATAACGAATGCTTCGAACATCAACACCATAAATATTATGATAATATTCGCACCATCTTTCTCCCGCTTGTTTACTAATTCCGTAAACGGTAGAAGGTTCCATAACGGTATATTGAGGTGTATTTTCTTTTGGAGTTGTAGGGCCAAAAACAGCAATACTAGAAGGCCAGAATATCTTTTTTATTTTTTTGGCTTTAGCCAAATTTAAAACGTGAAATAACGAATTCATATTCAAATCCCATGCAAATGCAGGATTCTTTTCGGCTGTAGCCGATAAAAGTGCCGCCATCAAATAAATATCGGTAATTTGATGTACTTCGACAAGATGTTCGATTTGATTGAAATCTAAAGCATTGACCACCTCAAACGGACCCGAATTAACAACGTCAGTATTTAATTTTCGGATATCAGAAGCAATAACATTTTCTGTACCGTATAATTTTCGCAGTTTTTGAGTCAGTTCTGTCCCAATTTGACCGCAAGCGCCAATGATCAATATTTTTGGATTCATTTGTAATGTTTTTTTAGATGTACAAATATAACGTTTTCGCAAATATTTTTACTTTTCATAACAACAAATTATAAATTTAACAATGATGAAGATGCTTTTTTGGATTATTCTTCGTTAGAGTGTTTAAATTTTTACCGCAAAGCACGCTAAGATTTTGTATCAGGTTGTCTTTAAAAACGCAAAGTTCGCTAAGCTGGATCAACACAAAGCTTTGCGAACTTTGTGTTTTTCAAAACTTACTACAAGTAAAAAAACTTAGCGTGCTTTGCGGTTAAATTTTTGAGGTACAAATTCTAAAAATAAAAGTGGTTTGTTAAGAATTAAATTCTGTTAATCTGTGAAATCTGTGGCAAAAAATAATATGTTAATCTCAATGATTTATAGCAAAAAACAGAATTCGTAATTGTAAATTTACTTTGTAACTTTGTAGCTTAATGTTTTTTCAAATGAAATATAAAATATCTCTTTTTCTGCTTTTTGTTTTTGTGTTGAATTCATGTCAAAATGAAGATGAAAAACGTCGTGCCGAAAATGAAAAAGAAGCTAAAAAAAAGGAAGTTATTTTTAATAATATCAATAAAGGCTGGGTATTTATCGACGAGCCCATCAATGAAATTTCAGAGCAAAAAGTAAGTTCATGGAATGAATGGCGCGAATTTTTAAAAGAAATTGGCGATAAACCAAGAAAAACAATCGGAGCATTCCAGAAAAAGTCAACGGCTATTTCAAAAAAAGCAATGGCTTTAAACAATAATATTCCGGCAGAATTTAATGTACCTGCTATAAAAAGCCGAATTTCTATTTTGATTACCAAAATTAAAATGATGGATCTGTTCATTCATTTGAATCAGATTCCGGCTGATAAAGTGACTTTTTTGGTGGGAGATATCAACAAAGAATTAGTGTCTTTGCAAAGACAAATGGATAATATTTTTGTAAAAAGCAAAATTCCAAAAGAACAAGGAGAAGAGGATTTCCTCAAAATGTTAGATACAACACGTGCCATTCCGAACTCGAATCAGGTTCCGATCCAGGCACAAAATTTAGATCAAAAATTACCAAAAGTTGAGTAAAAACGCCTTATATACAATGTATGATAATCTGCCTAAAAACGAGCAGATTGCCACACAATTACTAGAACAAACTCAGATAAAAATGCATCTTAACGGATTGTTAGGATCAGCAGTTTCATTTGTTTTACGCGCTGTTTTCAAAAAAACCGAGCTGCCTTTTCTGGTTGTTTTAGACAATAAAGAAGAAGCCGCTTATTACCTGAACGATCTCGAGCAAATGATTGGCGAACAAGACGTATTGTTTTATCCTGCATCATTTCGACGCCCGTATCAGGTTGACGAAACCGACAATGCGAATGTTTTACTTCGCGCTGAGGTTCTAAACCGAATCAATTCACGCAAAAAACCAGCGATAATTGTTACCTATCCTGAGGCACTTTTCGAGAAAGTAGTTACACGTCAGCAATTAGATAAAAACACTTTAAAAGTCGCATTAAACGACAAAATTTCGATCGATTTTATCAACGAAGTTTTGTTCGAATACGAATTCAAAAGAGTCGATTTTATTACAGAACCCGGAGAATTTTCGGTTCGTGGAGGTATCGTCGATGTATTCTCTTTTTCAAACGATCATCCTTATAGAATTGAGTTTTTTGGTAATGAAGTAGACAGCATCAGAAGTTTTGATGTTGAGACACAATTATCTGTCGAAACACACAAAAAAATCACCATTATCCCGAATGTCGAAAATAAGATATTTCAGGAAAACCGCGAAAGTTTCTTAGATTATATTGCCGAAAAAACAGTTCTTGTTATTCAAAATACAGACGGACTTTTCAGTCAGTTAGACAAACAATTTGCAAGAGCCGAAGAAGCTTTTGAGAAACTTTCGAAAGAAATAAAACACGCCCAACCGGAACAATTATTCTTAAATCAAGCTTCGTTTATCAAGAGAGCTTTAGATTTTTCCGTGGTAGAATTGGCTTCAAAACCCATTTTCAAAACAACAAAAACATTCGAATTTCATATTCAGCCGCAGCCATCGTTCAACAAGCAATTTGATTTGTTACTGAATAATTTGAGCGACAATCATTTTAACGGATATAAGAATTATTTGTTCTGTTCGAATGAAACTCAGGCAAAACGTTTTCATGATATTTTTGAAACTTTAGACGAAGCTAATTCAGAGAATATTCGCAAGCAATATCATACCGTTGTGTTGCCTTTATATCAAGGTTTTATTGACGAAGAAAATCAAATTACGGCGTATACCGATCACCAGATTTTTGAACGTTATCACAAATTCAACATCAAAAATGGTTATTCTAAAAAGCAGAATATTACGCTTAAAGAACTAACCGCACTTTCAGTTGGTGATTATGTAACGCACATCGATCACGGAATTGGGAAGTTTGGCGGATTGCAGAAAATTCAGGTCGAAGGTAAAACGCAGGAAGCCATAAAATTGGTTTATGCCGATAATGATATTGTGTATGTAAGCATTCACTCGCTTCATAAAATTTCGAAATACAACGGAAAAGACGGAACGCCGCCTAAAATTTATAAGTTAGGATCGAACGCCTGGAAAATTTTAAAACAAAAAACCAAAGCGCGCGTCAAACATATTGCCTTCAACTTAATCCAGTTGTATGCAAAACGTCGTTTAGAAAAAGGTTTTCAGTTTGCGCCGGACAGTTATTTGCAAAACGAATTAGAAAGTTCGTTTATTTACGAAGACACGCCAGATCAAACTAAATCGACGCAAGAAGTAAAAGCTGACATGGAAAGCGATCGCCCAATGGATCGTTTGGTTTGTGGAGACGTAGGTTTCGGGAAAACGGAAGTTGCCATTCGTGCCGCTTTCAAAGCCGTAGACAATAGCAAACAAGTTGCTGTTTTAGTTCCTACAACTATTTTGGCGTACCAACATTACAGAACTTTTTCAGAACGATTAAAAGATATGCCGGTTTCAATTGGGTATCTAAACCGATTCAGAACCGCAAAACAAAAAGCACAAACCCTAAAAGATCTGGCCGAAGGAAAACTAGATATCGTAATTGGAACACACCAATTGGTAAACAAAAATGTAGTTTTTAAAGATTTAGGTTTGTTGATTGTCGATGAGGAACAAAAGTTTGGAGTTAACGTAAAAGATAAACTCAAAACGATTGCTGCAAATGTTGATACATTGACTTTAACCGCAACGCCAATCCCGAGAACGCTTCAGTTTTCGTTAATGGCGGCGAGAGATTTATCGGTTATCACAACGCCTCCGCCAAACCGTTATCCAATAGAAACAAATGTGGTTGGTTTTAATGAAGAAGTAATTCGTGACGCGATTTCGTATGAAATTCAGCGAAACGGACAGGTTTTCTTTATCAATAATAGAATCGAAAATATAAAAGAAGTGGCCGGAATGATTCAGCGTTTGGTTCCAAATGCAAGAGTCGGAATTGGTCACGGACAAATGGAAGGCGCCAAACTCGAGGAATTGATGTTAGGTTTCATGAACGGAGATTTCGACGTTTTGGTTGCAACCACAATTATCGAAAGCGGATTGGACGTTCCAAATGCCAACACAATTTTCATTAATAATGCCAATAATTTCGGATTATCAGATTTACATCAAATGCGTGGTCGCGTAGGTCGAAGCAACAAAAAAGCATTCTGTTATTTCATCTGTCCGCCGTATTCATCCATGACCGAAGACGCCAGAAAACGTATTCAGGCTTTGGAACAATTCAGCGAATTGGGAAGCGGTTTCAACATCGCCATGAAAGATCTTGAAATTCGTGGAGCAGGAGATTTATTAGGTGGCGAACAAAGCGGTTTCATCAATGAAATTGGTTTCGATACCTACCAAAAAATCATGAACGAAGCCATCGAAGAATTAAAAGAAAACGAATTCAAGGATTTATATCCGGCAGAGAACGATATTGAAACCAAAGAATATGTAAAAGATCTACAAATCGATACTGATTTTGAGCTTTTATTTTCTGATGAATACATCAATAATGTGACAGAACGTTTGAGTTTGTATAACGAATTAGGTTCTGTAAAAAATGAAGCCGAATTAGTCATTTTCCAAAACAAACTAATCGACCGTTTCGGTCCAATGCCGCCGCGTGCCAATGCTTTGATGAACAGTATTCGCATCAAATGGATTGCGACAGCCGTGGGTATTGAAAAACTGGTCATGAAAAAAGGCAAAATGATTGGTTATTTCGTCTCAGATCAGCAATCAGATTATTACCAATCTAAGCGTTTCCATAAAATGATAAAATTTGTACAAACTCACAGTAATCTTTGTACGATGAAAGAAAAACAAACGCCAAACGGTTTACGACTTTTACTGACTTTCGACAATGTAAAATCGACCAAACGAGCTTTGGAATTGATGGAAATGTTGGGAGAATAATTTTTTTTAGAAGCAGATAAAATCGGTTTCATAAGAAACATTGGTCCCGCTATCCCTTACAATCTTTTGTGCCGAACCCCGGCACAAAAGGATTTTCAGTACTATCGGGGCTAGGCAAGAAATTGAGTGATTTAATGAACTTTTCATCATGTTGCTAAAGTTTAAATCTTAAGTTTTATTTATCTTTTACTTAAGAAAAACCTTAGAACTAAAGAGTTTTCTTTGAAAGAAATTTTAAAGCAAACTTATATGCAATATCAATTTATTCTTCTGTTTTTACTTTTTGGCTTAACTACGATTTCAGCTCAGCAAACAAAGAAAATCGTTTTAAATGATACTCCAAAATCAGAAACAATTGACCCTTTGCGTCCCGCTAAAGCAGCATTTTACTCGGCTGTTTTTCCTGGTTTAGGACAAATTTATAATAAGAAATATTGGAAACTTCCTTTGGTTTACGGAGCAATAGGAACAAGTACTTATTTTTACATCGATAGTCAGAAAAACTATAATACTTATCGAAACGAATATAAAAATAGGCTTGCCGGAAATACCAGCGGTTCGGAATATTTAGCCAACTTAAGCGAAAGTCAGTTGGTTGCTGCTCAAAAACAATATCAACGAAATAGAGATTTGTCTGCTTTGTGTATAGTTGGTTTTTATGTTTTAAATATAATTGATGCTAATATAGATGCCGCTTTATCTCAGTTTAATGTGAGCGAAAATTTAGCCTTTAAACCCGCAATAAATAGAAATACGTTGACTTCAAAAGATGATTTTGGATTTGCTTGTACATATTCTTTTTAAGGGTTTCAGACTTATAAATTATAAATATAGAACTGCCTCAAAAAGTGAGACACTATTTGAGGCAGTTTTAAATTAAATGTTTTGAATTTCTTTATCTAAAAATTCATTAAACAATTTAGCAGAATCTTGCTGAATGAAGTGATTTGGACAAGGTATAATAACATGTTTACCTCCTGTTAATCTCGCAATCGCTTTACAACACGCATCTTGAGAAGCACTGTAACCACCAGAAATAACATATACAGGAATACCTTTGGCTTTTACAATATCGGCAGCTGCACGCATTTCTTGTGGAGTTCCTAATACGGCACTTAGAAGAGCACACCCTAAATCTGGTGCACTTTCCGGATGGGATTCCAGAGCCGCAGCCGAAGGATTTAGACCTCCATCAACAGCCTCTCCCATACATTCCGAAAAGATTTTAGCAAAATCGGCCGGACTTTCTGCGGCCATTAAAGGAGCTGAAACGACTTGTAAAGCTTCCTGAATTTCAGGTAATTTTAAACCTTCTTCATCAGTAGCCAATATTGGTTGTAAAGCAGGTTCTATTAATACTAAAGATTGAACGGCTTCAGGTCTGATCGCAGCGGCTAACAAAGCTTCGGCACCACCAAATGAATGTCCAACAAGATGAGAACCTTTTCCTAATTCTTCTGCAATCCAAACGGCATCAGCAGTTTGACTATCTACACCACGTGAAGGACTTTCTCCAAATCCGGGTCTGTTTGGCACTCTCAATTTATAACCTTTATCTGCAAGCTCACGCTGATTAATAAAATTAATCGGCCCTCCGCCTAAACCTCCTTGCACGCCTCCATGTATCATCAATACTGTAGGTCCAGAATTTCCCCATTCTGTTATATGAATTGGATGCGTTTCAGGTGTAATTTCTGTTAGGTTCTGTCTTTTATCGCACTGTTGCAGTAAAAATTCTTTTTTTTCGTCTAACGTCATAGCTGTATATTTAAATGATTGTCTGTTTTTATTTTGACCAAAATTAAGATGGATAAAATTCTTGTGCATTGACAAATGTCAAAAACTACATAAAGTTTTTCTTACTTTTAAGTTCTGTAACAATTAATTTTATCTTATATTTATAGGTCACAAAATGGCTTCAATTATTGCTCAATTATAGTTAAGCATTATTCCTCGTTATTCTTATGACTGATATATTTAAAGATTTTATAACGAAACTAGCAGAAGTTAACAAGCAGGATATGAATAGGATAATGTCTTGTATTACGAGTCATAAAGTAAAACGAAATACCATTATTTTATCTCAGGGAGAAATCTGTACTAATTTCTATTTTTTAGAAAAAGGATGTATGCGTACGTATTACATCACAAAAGAAGGCCAGGAAAAAACAAGATTAGTTTCTTTTGATAATACTCCCGTTACAGCCCTTACAAGTTTTATCAATCAAAAGCCTTCTGTTGAATATATTGATGCCTTAGAAGATTCAGAATTATTGTCTATCTCTCATGATGATTTTTTTATTCTTGTGAATGAAATCGCTAGTTGGGGATTATTTTATAGAAGAATGTTAGAATTAGCCTTTACTTTTCAAAATAATAGAATAGAAGATTTGGTTACCCTATCAGCCAAAGAGCGTTACGAAAAACTTTTGAAAGAACAGCCGCATTATATTCAACGCCTTTCCAATAGAGTTGTGGCAACTTATTTAGGAATTTCTCAGGAAACTTTAAGCCGACTCAAATCTAAATAATCCTTTTTGACATTTGTCAATGCACAGGGTTTTCTATCCGCCTAATTTTGTACTATAAATCATCAGAAAAACAATCTGATAAGATATAATAATAAAATTAAAAAGGTTTGATCATGAAAACACTATTAAGAAAACCATCCGGAAATACTTTAGAAAGTATAGCGGATAAATTCAGTATCAAAGAACTTATAGAATTTGAACGTTTTTGCAGAGACAATGCACAATGGGAGGAAATGAAAAAATGTTTTGTCGAGAATTCTACTGTTACTGTTTCCTGGTTTAATGCTACAGGTCAGGAATTTGTAGAGGCTTCGAGTAAAATGGAATCCTACGCGCCTCACAAATTATACGACACTTTAGTTTGGTTAAATAAAGATAAAGCAGTTGCAATTACCATGGCAACTATTCAGATAAGACAGGAAATTCAAGGACATTTATTAGAATTAAATTCTGATGTAAAGCTTTTATACAAAACTCAGAAAATAAATGGTTTGTGGGCTATTATCTCTATGGAAGGTATTTATGAGAAAGATTCCCTACTTCCCGTTTCTCCTACTGATGGCATTGTAATCCCAAAAGAGGAAATTGCCAAATTCAGACCTAGTTATGCTAATCTATCTTACACTTTAACTAAAACAGGCTATGCTGTAGATAGTAATCTGCCGGGAATTGACAGACCGGAAACTGTATTAAAATTGTATCAGGAATCAGAGGAGTGGTTACATTCTTAGTTTAGAAACACACCGCATTAAAATAAAAATATCATTAAAAACACAAAAGAAATGGAAAATACAAAACAACCAATAGAAGGTGTAACAACAGGAATATTAAATGTAGCTGGAGCTGAATTGTATTATGAAACAAAAGGAAATGGACCGGTTTTATTAATGATTCCGGGAGCAAACGGAGATCATTTTATCTTTACACCCATTCGCGAAATATTATCAAAAACATTTACGGTAGTAACTTATGATCGTAGAGGATTTTCAGGCTCTAAATTAGTAGGCGAACAAGATTATACACATCGTATTGATACGGATGCAAATGATGCGGCAGCTTTAATAAAACATTTGACTAAAGAACCAGCTTTTGTTTTCGCAAGTAGTTCAGGAGCTTTGGTTTCGCTTCAGTTGATGGTACTTCATTCAGATATTATTAAAGCACTTGTTCCTCATGAACCAACAGCTTTAAAATATCTTCCGGACTTTGAGAAATGGAAAGCGCAAAATCAGGCAGTTTATGATCTATATAAAAAAGAAGGCGAAGGTCCGGCCAAAGCTAAATTTGTAGATGAAATTATTCCCGGAGCTCAGGATGGTGAATTCATGAGAGGCGGAAAAGGACCCGAAACACCTAATACAACTTATTGGTTTGAACACGAAATAAGACAATATCCTCCGACTGATTTTGACACCAAAAAGTTAGAAGAAAACAAGGATAAAATTATTTTCTGCGTAGGAAGAGATTCTGTAAATACAATGCCGGCTTGGCCTGTGACCAATCTTGCCAAACAATTTGGAACCGAAGTTTTATATGTTCCCGGAGGACATTTAGGATATGCGCTTCATGCGGCTGATTTTGCCAAAGAGTTACTTGCAGGTTTGCAAAAACGAGGAAAGCTTTAAAGTTTTTGCCACAGATTAAAGGGTTAAAAAGATTTTATAATCTGTGAGAATCTTTTAATCTGTGGCTAACTTCTTTAAAATAAAAAAAGGCGTATGAGAATTTCATACGCCTTTGGTTTTTCAATTCAATAGAATTTACAGTTTTTTCAATCCCTTCAATTCTGTAGCATTTCCTTCTTTGATGCTGATTGCAACACCGCCGCCTGGCGCTAAATATTGTTTTAAAATTGTTTTTGAGGTTACAACAACTTTATTCACTGTATATTTTTGTGGATTTTCATTCCAATTTGCTTCTTTCGCATCGGCATAAATTGTGGCTATGAATTTTTTTCCGGCAGGCAAATAATCAAAAGTAATGTTTGCCGTTCTGGAATTTTCATCTGTAATTCCTCCAATATACCATTCGTTTTTTCCTTTTGCTTTACGGGCAATTGTGATGTAATCTCCCGGTTCAGCTTCAAGAATATAGCTGTTATCCCAATCTACTGCAACATCTTTAATGAACTGAAATGCATCTGGAAAACGTTCGTAATTCCCCGGAATATCTGCTGCCATTTGCAACGGACTGTACATTGTAACATAGTAAGCCAATTGTTTTACTAAAGTGGTATTGACACGTTGCGAACTTCCTGTTCCGTAGTATGAAAGATCAGTCTGGAAAATTCCCGGAGTATAATCCATTGGTCCTCCCATTAAACGGGTAAATGGTAAAATCGTGGTATGATCCGGAGCTAATCCTCCCATAGATTCAAACTCAGTTCCGCGCGCAGATTCTTGTGCAATCCAGTTTGGGAAAGTTCTGTTTAAACCCGTTGGTCGAACAGCTTCATGACTGTTGATCATGATTTTATAATCGGCTGCACGTTTGGCTACATTAATGTAATGATTTACCATCCATTGACCGTCATGATGTTCACCACGCGGAATAATTTTACCTACATAACCTGTTTTTACAGCATCATAACCGTTGTCATTCATAAACTGAAAAGCACGATCTAAACGACGCTCATAATTGGTTGCTGATCCTGAAGTTTCGTGGTGCATGATAATTTTTACACCTTTTGAAGCTGCATAAGCATGAACCGCTTTTACATCAAAATCCGGATAAGCTGTTACATAATCAAAAACATCTTCTTTCCAATTTCCAATCCAGTCTTCCCAACCAATGTTCCAACCTTCAATAAGAATCGCATCGAAACCATTTTTAGAAGCAAAATCAATGTATTCTTTTGCGCGTTCTGTAGTAGCTCCATGTTTTCCGTTTGGAGTAAGTTTGGTGAAATCATCCGTCATTTTTACATTGTTTTCTTTTCCGAAAGCCCATGTACTTTTTCCGGCTACAAAATATTCCCACCAAATTCCGATGTATTTTACAGGTTTGATCCACGAAACATCTTTATAACTTGTTGGTTCGTTGAGGTTCAGAATTAATTTTGAAGCTAAAATATCTGTTGCTTTATCGCTTACAACAATAGTTCTCCAAGGCGATTGCGCATCTGTTTGCATATAACCTTTTGCACCAACTGCATCTGGCGCTAAATGACTGAGCATTTTGTAATTTACAGCATCAACTTCAAGATACATTGCAGGATAATTAATTAAACCGGCTTCGTGAATGTTGATGTACAAACCATCATCGGATTTCATCATAGAAGGCGTTTGTACTGCCAATTCTTTGATAGGCCATTGCGAATTGATGTCGATAGTTGCTTTTTTCATCAACGAAGGAACTTCAGAAATTTTCGAAGTCGTATAAGCATATTCATTAGTATCATAATCTCCCGGAATCCAGAAAATTTTATGATTACCAGCTAGATTAAATTCAGTACGTTCTTCTTTTATTACAAAATAATTCAGATCATTTTGCTTTGGAAATTCATATCTAAAACCTAATCCGTCGTTGAATAAACGGAAACGAATGCGAATATATCGGTTGTTGTTTTTCGCTTGCGCTAAAGTGACAACCAATTCGTTGTAATTGTTGCGAATTGTTTTTTCTTCACCTAAAACCGGATTCCAATTTTCATCTACAGAAGATTGTGCCGTGTTTGTAATGGTAAATCCATCCATAAACGAAGGCAAATCCTTCAATTCTAAACCTAAAGAACTGGGTTTTATAATTGCTTTTTGTTTGTATGATAATTGATAAGATGGAATTCCGCCTTCTTTTAATTCAAATTTTAAAGAAAGATTTTTGTTTGGCGAAGTTAATTCCTGCGCCTGAATCCATAGTGAATTGGCACAAAGAAAAAGTAACAACGCGATTTTTTTGCTCAAACGAATCTGGAGCAGCATTTTTTGGAATTGAAAATTCATGTTATTTAATTTTTTGCAAATCTAATCTAATTTTAAAGTTGCGTAGGTATTAGTTTTTTAGCACTAAATATTGGTATGACGCAACTGTAATTTCAACGCCAAGAGTTACTGTATTTCCTGTAAAAGCATCTTTCCAGGTTCCTTTTAATGAACTTGCAACAAGATATTTTACATCATTATTAGTCAAGTTTGAAAGGACCAAAACTTTTTCAGCATCTTTTACCATTGTAAAAGCGCTTACAGCATCACTGCTATATCCTGTATATGTTCCTTTTTTTATAGCATTGCTTGAGTTTCTGAAAGCAATTATTTTTTTGTATTGCGCCAGCATTTCTGAATCTGCAGTTGACCAGTCGATTGGATTTTTTTCGAAATAATTGATTCTTTGTGCATAGCCAATTTCCTGTCCGTTATAAATCATCGGAACAGATTTCATGTAAGCGGCAACAACGAATGTAGCTACAGATCCTTTTTTACCTCCAAAAAGTTCAATTGGAGTTCCTTCTGCAAAGTTAACATCGTGATTGCTGGTATACCTTACGATTTTATTGTTCTCATCGTAATTTGTTGAATATTCTGCAGCATTTGCATTTTGTATTGTACTTGCAGATAAGTTTTCTTTAAATGCTTTTTGTAAAGCACTGAAAAAACCAAATCCAAAAGTATAATCAAAACCAGATCTAAACTGACTCACTTTTGTACCTTCTGCCAACATTAATATTTTCTGGTTTTTTTTAATGTTTCTTAGTTTTGAAATAGCTTCAGACCAAAAATCCTGTGGGACAAAATCAGCATAATCGCATCTGAAACCATCAATATTTGCAGTGTAAACCCAGTAAGCCATAGCATCAATCATGGCATCTTTCATTTCTCTATTGTTGAAATCTAATTGGGCAACATCAGTATAATTTGTCCCGGGAGGAATAATGATTTTCCCGTCAGCACCTTTTTGATACCAATTTGGATGTTCGGTAATCCAGGCATTGTCCCATGCGGTATGATTGGCAACCCAATCCAGAATCACAGCCATGTTTTTTTTGTGTGCTTCTTCAACCAACACCTGAAGATCTTTTAAAGTTCCAAAATCTGGATTTATTGCTTTATAGTCTTTTACAGCATAAGGTGAACCCAATCCTGACGCAGCTTTTTCTTTTCCAACCGGAAAAACGGGCATTAAATAAATCACATTTACACCCAATTCCTGAATTTGAGTCAGGCGGTCCTGAACACCTTTTAATGTTCCGTCCTGACTGAAAGAACGAATATTTACCTGATAAATGATGGCATCTTCTTTATTAGGCATTTTATCGAATGAGACACCATATTGTGGATAAACAGGAGGTGTATTTGAATCTGAATCGTTATCAGATGAACTACAGGAAACAAACGCTAACGTAAGCAGTAGTGCATAAACGATGTTTATATTTGATTTCATAATTTTAAATTTTTTAATACGTCCAGAGTTTGTTTTGAGAATGTAAACTTTTAAGATAGCCTGCCTTTCGCTCAAAAAAGGCAGGTATCAACTCAAACTAATCTAAACTGTAATTTTAAATACTGTTATAGATTATTTTTTAACTATCGTACATGTTGCAGTTGCCGGATAACCGTTTGACACAGGATCAACTTCATCTATTTTAAAAGTGATTTCATAAGTTCCTGCTTCGCTAATGCCATAAGCACCTCCATTATCAAGATTAACCGTGTTTGTTGATGAATCTGCAGGTCCGTAATTAACTGACCAATTATTATTTAATTTGAACTTTACAGCTCCAGGTAATAAATTGGCAGTAATTTTCCATGTTTTAGTTTGATGATCGTATGACATCGGAATAGCGTTATTCCATCCGTAATCTTTATCTTCAGGTGTTGGTGCATGTGTTGCATCTCCTGCAATTCCCCAGGCATACGGAGTAGAAGACCATTTCAGTGTATTTAAATTTACTTTAATCTGATATGAACCTGCGCCAGGCAGA
This sequence comes from Flavobacterium bizetiae, assembly GCF_902804475.1. Taxonomy (GTDB): domain Bacteria; phylum Bacteroidota; class Bacteroidia; order Flavobacteriales; family Flavobacteriaceae; genus Flavobacterium; species Flavobacterium bizetiae. The sequence continues at coordinate 45,395 of NZ_CADCSU010000026.1, read as the reverse complement.
TGGAAATTAGGTTCGCTTGCATTTTTCAAATCATTGTTGGTATTTCCTGCACCATAATATTGATCCCAGTTTCTGCCAGTATTTAATTTAAAATCAGTACCATTACCAGCAGGAAGAGTTACATACCCCTGATAAATACCTTTTGAAATTGCCGTTAAGGCAGCAGCAGTTCCTACATTAAATTCTCCCTGATAAAATCCTGGCATATAAATTTCGCCAAAAACTACACTTTTTTCATAAGGAGTAACTATTAATGTGATATAATCGGAGTAAACTTTATGATCTACACTGGCTTCTATACGAACAACTAATTTTCCCGGAACATTAGGCAAAAGTCCTAAGTCTATAGCAATTTTGTTTAAATCTCTTCCTATTATAGCTTTGCTTAAAACATCTTCACCCGCTTCTATTCGTTTCGATTTTAGCCACGCCTTTGGCCCGGTGATATCCGGAATTACATCAATTTGCAATGCGTAAGTAACAGGAGTGCCAACCGGAAATTTGACAGCAGGCCATGAAATTAATTCTACAGATTCATCTTCTGTCTCTTCATTTAGCACTAATGTGGTAGATGAAGCTTCAATAGTACTCGAAAAAGGAACAGTTTTTAAGGTCGTTAATTCTGCATCATTTTCACAGGAGACACCTAACAAAAGCAAGCTGCCTAATACAAATAATTTACTTATATATTTTTTCATAGTAGTTTTCTTTTTTATTATCCTGGATAACCTGGATTTTGTTTTAAACTTCTGTTAGCATTTAAAGCAGATGTTGGAATCGGGAATAATTTTCTATAAGCAGGTGATTCCGCTCTGAATTGATTTGGCAGTAAAAATTTATTAAAGCGAATCATATCCTGTCTTCTGTGTCCTTCCCAATTTAGTTCAAGACTTCTTTCGTTGTAGACATCATCAAGAGTTGGGTTTGCAATTAATGCATCTAATCCCGCACGTACTCTAATTTGGTCTATAAAAGGTTTTGCAGCTCCTGCATTTCCTAAACGAACATTACATTCTGCCATCATTAAAATGACATCGGCATATCTGTAAATTGGAAAATCGTTAGAAGCCCCGCCTCCTGTATTCGATCCCGCTGGATAAAATTTAATATTACGAACACCAGCTTGTGGAGGTGCTCCCGGATTATCTAAAGAAGGAACATCTAATGTATAAGTAACACCACCTGCCTGTTCACCTACTAAAAATTGTTTTTTACGAATATCATTATCAGCATATCTCAGGTAAAAATCTTTAGGAACAATAGTACCATTCCAGCCGTCATATCCAAATAAAGCTTTTGCATTTAGTCCTGAAAGGCTTCTAACTGCATAAACATTACGTGATAATATATCGATAGTAGCAAAAATGGATAAAATGGTTTCGTCCTGAGGTGAAACATCCCCAAATAACTCATAGTATTTATTTCCAAGAGGGCTAGATGTATTGGCTTCACCAGAGTGTAGTGAAAATCCGCCATCACTTACCTTATTACAAGCGGCTAAACACTCGCTCCATTTTGCTTCACCAGTATAAACTTCTGCATTAAGATACACTTTCGCTAGTAATGTATATCCTGCCCATTTGTTGAAACGACCATAAAAATCGCCTCCTTTTGTACCATAAAGTAATTCTACATTTTCAGTAAGTTCTTTTACAATAAAGTTATATACTTCTTTACGGCTTGCTTGTGGAATTTTATCTACAGTAACATTGTTGTCTGTATAAAAAGGAACATCTCCAAAATCATCTATCAATAAATAATAGAAAAAAGCACGCAATACTTTAGCTTCTGCAATTTTTGCCGTTTCTGCATTTGATTTTTCTAATAATCCTACTGCTAAATTGGCATTGAAAATACCTTTGTATAACCAGTTCCAGGTATTGTTAATGATCCCTTCGGTAGGTAACCATGTGTGTTTATGCAAACGCGCATAATCTTCCTGCCAGTTACCATCTGTTCTGTGCGGAATAACTTGTTCATCTGATGACATACAGTTCAGATCATACCAACCATTGTCTGCACCTGCATAACCAACACCAGTAGCTCCATCTCTTGTAAATTCTCCTGGAATCTGTGCATAAATGCCTGCTAAAGCGCTATTGGCTCCTTCGGGAGTTGAGTAAAAGTCATCTGCAGCATATTTGTCGTATACATTTTCGTTAACGTCAGTACAGCTAAATAAGGCCAGGAAAGATACACCTGCCAACAATATATTTTTAATTTTCATTTCTTTTACTATTTAAATTTTACACTTAAACCAAATGCAATACTTCTTGTACGAGGATAAATTCCTTTATCACCTCCAAAATTGTCTTCAGATTTGCCACTTCCGCTTATGTTTAATTCCGGATCAATACCGGTATAATTGGTAATTAGTAATAAATTGCTTCCAGTAAGTGAAAGTCGGATCGAATCAACATATTTATCAGTAAAACGGAAGCTGTAACCTGCTGTAACATTTTCTAATCGTATAAAAGAACCGTCTTCTAACCATAGATCAGAAGCGTATGTTGAAGTACGAATGCCTTTATCAACACCGCTTTGTAAAATATTTGATTTACCGGTATTTTCAAGCATGCTTAGGTTTTGATTAAGCTGATTGTACACTTTATTTCCTCCCGAACCTCTCCATAACATAGAAGCATCAAAATTTTTGTATCTGTAGCTTGGATTAAAAGCAAACGTATAAGTTGGTAACGCAGTTCCTGCATAATAACGATCGGCACTTGTAACCCCTTGATCAATAGCGCCATCTCCGTTACGATCTAATACCGTTTCTACACCATTAGAATTTACACCTGTATGCTGCAGAGGATAAAAGGCACCCACAGGTTTTCCTTCAACAAGTAAAGAGTTTGGAGCTCCCCATCCCACATAATTTGTATTTAAAGGAACACCATTAATACTTCCGCTTAATTTAAGTACTTTGTTTTTCATAAACGAAGCATTACCGCTTAATGTAAGTGTACTGTTTTCTGTTCTGATAAGATCATAAGCCAAAGACAGTTCTAAACCTTTATTTGAAATACTTCCAACATTTGCTTTGATGGTATTATAAGCATAAGGAGGTTGTGATACTGTGTAATCAAGTAATAAATTATCTGTTGTAGCATCATAAACATCTACAGTTCCTCTTAATCTATTGTCTAAAAGAGCGAAGTCTAAACCAATATTGGTTTGTTTTTTGGTTTCCCATTGTAAATCAGCATTTGCATTTTGACTAATACCGAAATTGGTGATTAATGAACCTCCAAAATAAGCCAATCCCTGTCTGCCTACTAACGAAAGTGAGTTTTGAGGATAAAGACCTTGTTGGTTCCCTGTAACACCATATCCTATACGTAATTTAAGTTCGCTAAATAAATTTTGAGTTCCCATAAAAGACTCTTTGTTGATTTGCCATGCTACAGATGCAGACGGGAAATCTCCCCATTTGTTATTTACACCAAAAACAGATGAACCATCTCGTCTGAAACTTCCTGTAAATAAATAACGATTAAGCAAAGTATAATTTACACGTCCTAAAAACGATACTAATGTTCTGTCATTTTTATAGGATTCTATATCTCCAGATGCCACTTTTGATAAATCACCCAACTGCAACGCGTTGTAAGTAGTTTTGTCACTAACAAAACCTTTTGCTTGAGCATAATTACCCTGATAAGTTTGGTTTTGCCATTCGTATAGAGCCAATGCGTTGATGCTGTGAATGCCAAATGTTCTTTTATAAGTAAGACTTGCATTCATCAATTTTTCGTCTTGCTTTTCATTTTTAATGTTGGCATATCCATTTTGACTAATTGCATAGGCATTTGTTGATTGTACAGGAAGGAAATATCCAATAGAAGTGTTTGTTTTTCTCCAGCTCCCAAACCAGCTTGCTGATAATCCTTTAGCTAAATCCAGATCAGCCTTTAAGCTTCCAAATAAATTATCTTCTTGTTTTTCATTAGTAACTGTTTGTGCAGCTGCATAAGGATTTAAATATTGAAACACATTTGGATCTGTAAAATAGCTTCCATCAGGATTAAGAACAGGATCTGTTGGTCGCATTAAATAAGCATTTGTAATTAAATTTGATGAATAAGCGGCTGTTCCGATATTTGCAATACTGAGATCTGTATTATTAATTCCGTTAGTTAAATTAAATGACAATTTTAATTTATCATCAAGGGCTGTTTGTGTAGCCTGAACGCGTCCAATATATTTTTTATTACCAGTGTTTATTACTACTCCGTCTTGTAAAATAGCTGTTATAGAAGCTCTATAGCTAAATTTGTCTGTTCCTCCGCCAAATGCTAAACTGTGCGTTTGTGTTACACCGGTTTGAGTTAAAAGACCATACCAATCTGTATCTGAAGCATGATTTGCAGATGAAGGAACGCCAACGCTCTGAGCCGTTTTCCACCATTGGTCAGCACTCAACATATCGAGTTTTTTTGGAATAAAATCTAAAGAAGTAGATCCGGTATATTCTAATGTTGTTCTTCCTGCTTTATTTTTTTTAGTGGTTACGATAATTACTCCGGGAGCTCCTCTTGAACCATAAACAGCAGTTGCAGAAGCATCTTTAAGAACATCGATACTTTCTATTTCGCTTGGCGGAACCTGATTTAACAAATCCATATTTCCCTGAATTCCGTCTACGACTACCAAAGGATCATTTCCTCCAATCAAAGAGCCAATTCCTCTAATACGAACGCTTGGTCCTGAACCCGGTTCATTACCAATTTGAGTAATGTTTACACCAGCAGCTTTACCCGCAATTAATTGTAATGGGTTTACAATAGCACCCTGATTCATATCTTTGGCAGCAATTGAAGAAACGGCTCCGGTAACATCTTTTTTAACCGTTGTGCCGTAACCTACAACAACTATTTCCTGTAAATCTGTAGCATCAGGAATAAGCTGTACGTTGATAACATTTTGGCTGGCCACTACTTTTTTTTCTTTATATCCTACAAAAGACACAACAATTACAGATGCGCTGCTTTCGACAGTAAGTTTAAATTTTCCGTCAAAATCCGTCACCATTCCGTTTCTTGTTCCTTCTTCAGTAACCGAAGCTCCCGGCAAAGGCAAGCCATTTTCGTCCGTAATAATTCCGGTTACGGTTTGTTTTTGATAAGGTATGCTTTGTGTTTTGAGTTCCGGCTTTTTTAGGATAATTTGAGTATCCCGAACTTTAAATTCTGTTGAGGTTCCTTTAAAAAGCTTATCCAGAACAATATTAATAGGCTGGTCTTTTACAGAAATAGAAATTGTACGATCTAAGTCAATGTCGTTTAATTTGTAAATAAACCTGAAATCTGTTTTTTGCTCTATGGTCTCAATAACCTTTTCGATTGTTGAATTGTTTAATTCAAGAGTTACTTTTGTTTTTTGGGCATAAGTATTCCCTCTGATATTAAACATGGCGACCAAAATAAGTAGTGTAGTTAGTTTCAATTTTAGGTCATATTGGAACATTGGGTATTTAAACCCAACATTCTTTGATTTTTTTTTCATAATTTTGTTAATTGATTGTAGTTAATTCGTTATATTCAATCACTTAGTAAATCGGAAATTGTTCGCAGCTCTTTCCGATTTTTTTATTCTTGTACTTTTAGTCCTTCATGTTTTTTCATTGGTTTTAGTGGTTATTTAATTAGTATTTGATTGTTTTTTATGGTGTAATTAATGCCATGAATGTCGTTAAAATAGCTCATGACTTTTTCTATCGATTCATCGCTAAAACTTGCGTTGAATTTCTCATTCGCCAGTTTTTCATTTTTATTTATAATCGTGACATTGTAGCGTCTTTCTAATTTTGTAATAATATTTTTGAAAGTCATATTTCTAAAAGTCAGTCCGCCATTGATCCATGAAGTATAAATATCAGTAATAACAGCTTTGGTAGAAATTAAGGTATTTTCTCTGTTGAAACTTCCTTTAAAACCAGGTTTTAGAATAGTATTTTTATCAGCATCAAATTCTTCGTTTGAGCGATACATTCCAACTGAACCTTCAACCAGAACAACATCTGTTGCAGCATCTTCTGGATAATTAGAAACATTAAAATGAGTTCCTAAAACGCGCACATTCAAAGCATCGGCATTTACTATAAAAGGATGTTTTTTGTCTTTGGCAACATCAAAAAAGGCTTCTCCATCCAGAAATACCTGTCTGTTTTCTCCAGCGATAAATTTTACAGGATATCTTAAAGTTGTTCCTGCATTTAAATGCACCAAAGTTCCGTCAGACAATTGCAATCTGAATTTTTTGCCATACGGAATTTTGATGGTGTTGTAAGTTGTTTTTTCTAAAGCAGAATTATCATCGTAAACAATTTTATCTCCATCTTGATTTCCAACCACATTTCCGTCAGCGTCTCTTACTTCAACTTTATTGTTTTCAGAGATTATTTGCGTATTTCCGTTTTCTAATTGCAATACAATGTCTGTGCTTTTAAAATCGAATTTAGGTTGAGTTTTAGTTTTGAAAACATCTTTTTGATAAGCAAAACCAATTCCGAGTAAAACGACAATAGATGCAGCAATCGAAATGTATTTTTTGAAGTTTGATTTCTTAGAATTGATTTCTATTACAGACTCCTCTTCTTTTGTACTTGATAAAATAGAAGCAAAGATAGAATCGGCCGTTTGTTGACTCATTTTAGGCATTTCGCCCAAAAGATCCTGAATATCTTCTACAGTAGGAAAATCTTCTGTAAGTTTATTTTTTTTATAATAGGCAATTACCTCGTTTGTTTCTTCGGGCGTACATTGGTTTAAAACAAACTTTTGTAAAAGGCTCTTTATTTCAGAATTTGAATTCATTACGAATTGATTTTAAGTAGGGATTTTATATAATACAGTTGAAAACAAGTTGAGTACTACTCAAACGTTGTAAATTTTTTAATTTTAACATTTTAATGGAAACAAAAAACTTGTGAAGTGCTGATTTTGTTGAGGTTATTTAGATAAAAATATTTTTGTTTAAAAAAAAAAAAAAAACCGTTTTGTCATCCTGACTCAGGAAGGGTTTCCACAAAGATTGAAGAATTAAATTCGTGTAAATTCGTGGAATTTGTGGCGAAAAAGTCAAAGAAAATTCTCAGTCTTGTCATTTCGACGAAGGAGAAATCACACTAGAAAATCGACAAAGATTAGTGCTTTTAGGATCGGAATCACGAGTGTGATTCTTCCTTCGTCAGGATGACAAACTACGCGAAAACATTATTATGAAAATGATTGCCCTAGCCCCGATAGTAGAGGAAATCCTTTTGTGCCGGGGTTCGGCACAAAAGATTGAAACGGATAGCGGGATTAGCTCCTAAAAAAAGATTTGGTTTATTATAGAAATCAGGATGACAAGCTTTGCGGTTAAACTTAAATTAGGCACAAAAAAAAATCACCCGGAAAGAGTGATTTTAATGGTTAAAATGTGGTTTTTTGGTTTAGATAATTTCGTCATGAACTTGAAAAAAGACTCGCATCGATTCTAATGCTTTGCTCATTTGATTCCTGACTGTATTGATTGAGATCCCGAGTTCCTGACTGATTTCTTCGTAGCTCATGCCTTTTTTCCGGGACATCTTAAAAATTTGCTTTCGTTTTGGTGGCAATTGTTTCATGGCCTGCTTTCGAAGTTTTTTACAATCGGCTTCACGAATCAGGTAATCACCATATTCATGAGATTTCTGGCTTTCGTAAAAGATTTCTTCTTTGAGCAATATATCATTCGCTGCTTTATTCAGGCAATTAAAAGCCTGATTTCGGGCAATGGTAAAAATATAAGCCTTAAAAGATTGTTCCAGATTTAAGTTTTCGCGATGTTGCCACACTTTCATAAAAACATCCTGAACATTCTCTTCAGCAGCTTCTTTAGATTTTAAGAGACTAACGCTATATCCATAGATATCCTGATAGTATAAATCAAAAAGTTGACGAAATGCCTTTTCGTTGCCATTTTTGAGTTCACTCACCAATAATTTTTCGCTATGCTCTATCGCTTCTGACATTAATTTAATTAGTCTATATTTAAATCTAATTATATTATCATACTATCAAAATGGGTACTCTAATTTGCTGACTGGTTAGCAAATATATAAAAATATTATTCGCAACAAATTTTATTAAAAAAAACTTAATTCTATCTTTTTTAATAAAATTTATGCTGAATACCAGTAAAGCCATTGTTAAGCCCCTTTTTATCAAGTCAATAAGTTTTGTGCTTATATTTTTTAAATTAATTATTAAGACAGATATTTATTGCGAATATTCTTATTTGTAATTAAAAGGAATGACGATTTTACAATTTAAAGAGCAATAAAAAATCCTTTTACCTTTCCTGAAAAGAAAGATAAAAGGATACTATAATAAAGAACCTTTGAGGATTCTGTAATGTTTAAATTTATTAGTTTTTAAGGTCTTTAATTACCTTAAAAGCTACATCAACCTGATCTTCTCCAACTAAAATAGTGAATTCATTCGACGTAGAAATTACCTCATTAATGATGATTCCTTCCCAGGCCAAACGTTGAAAAATGAAATAATAAATACCAGGAACTACGATGTTTTCTTTTGGTAATTTTACGGTAATAGAAGCTAAATTGTCTAATTTCTGAATTAGTTTTTCGCGCATAAAATGCTTCTCTACCAAATGATTTACACTGCTGCTAACCACGATGTTAGTTTCGTTTACACCACGAGATGAGGTATAAAAGATATCAGATAAAGCATTAATATCAGAAATTAAATCAGCTTGTTTGTTCAGGACAGTTTCAGAAGCAGCAAAAGTGTAATCTGTCAATTCAGAACGAACAGTGATTTCGCCAATATTCTTGATTACTTTATTGATTTTATGGTTTAATTTAAAATCCAATTCCTCCGTGAGTCGTTTCAACGACATCACTACAGCGCCTTGTTTTACTTCCTTGCCAAATTCACTTTCTAATTCGGTCATAATGTTCCGTGAAAGCGACGTCAGGTTGATGATTCCAAGCGATAGCGCGTTTAATAAAAAAGGTTTTGTTTTGATGTAATTTTCGACGATTGAAGAAACGGTTTTCATAATTTTTTTTCTTTTTTTTTGTAACTTGATTGTGTTGGTTTAGTTAATAGGGGTGTTATAAATCTTTACAAAGATAAATAAAAAAACAATTTGTTACAAATATAACAATAAAAAATTATGTTAAAAATGATAAAATGCGTCTGTAAAATGTTCAATTGCAAATGATTCACCGTTTTTATGGATCGCTACGATGTCAAATCTAATGTTTAAATCATCACAAAAATCCTTTTCCCTATCGTTTATGTAGGCATTTACTGCTTTTATCAGAAGCTGAATTTTTTTTGGCTTCACAAAATCTTGCGGAGCACCAAAATCTAAACTCGATCTTGTTTTGACTTCAACGATGACCAAAATAGATTCTTTTTGAGCTATAATATCAATTTCGGCTTTCTGAAAAGTCCAGTTTCGATCTAAAATTTTATAACCTTCTTTTAAGAGATATTCTACCGCAAGTTCTTCCCCCTTTTTTCCCAGATCATTGTGTTCAGCCATGTTTTTTAGTTTTCACTCTCAGTCTCAGTTTTCCAGTTTGAGTTGGAGATATTGTGTTAGAAATGTAAGTGCATGCAAAAACGCAAAGTCTACAAAGCCTTATTGAAATTGCTTTGCGACTTTGCGTCTTTGCGAGATTTTTATGTGGTATTTTGGATTCTTCTTGATTTGAAGAAACGAGAAATTATTATTTTTGAAAAGAAACAGTACTTCCGGTTTCGTTTACTTCAATCGAAATGGTATTTCCCATGATCAAAGCCCTATTGTCCTGAATATGTCCTGCCGGAAAATTGAAGATTACCGGAATATTGTATTTTTTAGTAACATCATCTACAATTTCAACAGCATTTTTACCCCACGGCACTTCGTTGTCTTTCATTTTGGTCATTCCGCCAACTAGAATTCCTTTTAGGTTTTCAATACAGCCGTTGCGTCTTAAATTCATCATCATTCGATCGATATGATACAGATATTCGTCAAGATCTTCGATAAATAAAATTTTATCCTTGCAATCAATTGCCGATGGAGATCCTAATAAACTGTATAAAATAGATAAATTTCCGCCTACTAATTCACCCGTTGCCTTACCAAAACGATTCATTTTATCTGGAGCAATTGTATACGATAGTGGTTCACCAAACAAACTCGATTTCATCGAACTAATAGCTGCCGGAGTAGCGCGCGGAATCGTAACCGGCATAATACCATGAATAGATTTATAGCCCATCGTGTTCAAATGATTGTGCAAAACCGTAACATCGCTAAAACCAATAACCCATTTTGGATGTTGTTTGAATTTGGTAAAGTCCAAAAGATCAATCATTCGTACCGTTCCGTATCCGCCTCGAACACACCAAATTGCTTTAATATTAGGATTGTCTAATTGATGTTGAAAATCGGCAGCGCGTTGTTCGTCAGTTCCGGCAAGTTGATTAAAATCAAGACCAATTGAAGTTCCTACAACAGCTTCTAAACCCCAGCTGTGCAATAAATCTATGGTAGGTTTTAAGTTGTCTTCGATATTTTTTCTGGCAGTTGCTACAATTGCAACCGTATCTCCTTTTTGTAAGTAAGGTGGTGTTATCATGTTTTGTTGGGATTGACAGGTAAATGATTGTAAAGCAAAAATAAGTAATATGAATTTACAATGAAAAAAGTAATTTTTAAAGTTTTTGAGTCCGCTCATGTGCATGGTTTCTTTGCTGGTTCATTATAAAGGTAAACAAATATAGAAATTTAAAAAATTAAATTTATTTGAAAATTCTTACAAATAAATTAATTTGCTTAAATTGAACTTTTTAAAATAATAAGTTCATGAAGATTATTAGATTTCAGGTTTGTTGCATCGCGCTATTTTTTCTTCCTATTTTACACGCTCAGTCAAAAAAATATACCATTCATACCGTTGCATTTTACAATTTCGAAAACCTTTTTGATACCATAAACGATCCAACAACGCACGATGATGAATGGACACCAAACGGAGCGCAGCATTGGACCAAAGAAAAATACGAACAAAAATTAAAAAATCTCGCCAGAGTTTTATCCGAAATTGGAACTCCGGAAAACCCTAATGCACCAACCTTAATTGGCGGTTCTGAAATCGAAAACCGCGGTGTTCTCGAAGACTTAATCAAACAACCCAAATTACAGCATCTTGATTACGGAATCATACATTTTGATTCGCCGGACCAACGCGGAATCGATGTGGCATTGCTCTATCAAAAGAAATATTTTAGGCCAACATCCTATTCTAATATTCCTTTATATATCTATAAAAATAATGCAATTGAAAAAGAGGAAAAGAAAGAACAAATCGATGATGAAATCGAAATAAAAACAGCGAATAACAACCGAATTTTCACAAGAGATCAGCTTTTAATAACCGGTTTTCTAGAAGGCGAGGAGATACATATTATTGTCAATCACTGGCCATCAAGATCTGGCGGAGAAAAGAAAAGTAGCCCATTTCGGGAATTGGCAGGAAGCTTAAACCGAAGAATTATCGATTCGCTACAGCAAATAAATCCCAATGCAAAAGTCATGACAATGGGAGATTTAAACGATGGCCCATTCAATCGTAGCGTAAAAGTTGCTTTAGGAGCCAAAGCAAAAAAGGGCGAAGTTCCTGAATTGGGTACTTTTAATCCCTTCGAAGAAATGGCCAACAAAGGCATGGGAACAATTGCTTTTAGAGATTCCTGGGATATTTTTGATCAGATTATCATAACTGAATCTCTTATAAAACCAGATTTCTCGACTTTCAAGTTCTGGAAAGCCGGAATTTTCAATAAGCCGTTTCTCATTACAACTTCAGGACAATACAAAGGATATCCGCTTCGGCACAGCCTAACCGAAGTAGGTTTTAGCGATCATTTTCCTGTTTATATTTATCTGATAAAAGAGATGAAATAAATACGGTTTACAGTCTCATTTTTCAGGATATTGAGACTGAAAACTTTTCCTTAACTTAGCTAAAAACTTAGTACCACTAAAAATGTCAATAGCAAAACCCTTCAATTTAAATAAATGGATCGACGAAAACCGTCATTTATTAAAACCACCTGTAGCCAATAAAAATCTTTATGTAGATTCCGGCGATTATATTGTCATGATCGTTGCTGGCCCAAACGCCCGTAAAGACTATCATTATAACGAAACCGAAGAGCTTTTTTATCAACTCGAAGGCAGTATAAAAGTGGTAATTCAGGAAGATGGCGAACGCAAAGAAATGGAATTAAGTGCCGGAGATATGTATTTGCACCCAGCCAAGATTCCACATTCTCCAGTTCGTTCAGAGGGATCTATAGGTTTAGTAATCGAACGCAAACGCGCCGGAAAAGGCTATACTGACGGACTGCTTTGGCATTGCGACAATTGCAATCATAAACTTTACGAAGTATTTTTCGAACTTCATAATATCGAGAAAGATTTCCTGCCACATTTCGAACATTTCTATAATTCAGAAGAATTGAGAACCTGCGACAATTGCGGAACCGTAATGGAATCTGATCCGAGATTTGTAGCGAAGAAATAATATATCTTAAAATTCAAACCCGACAGGTTTTTAAAACCTGTCGGGTTTAGCAGACAATTAGAAATAAAGGTCTTTGAATTAGAATTTTCAGAATTTTATTTTTTTAAGAGCTATTTCCCGCTATCCGTTTCAATCTTTTGTTTTTTAAAGAAAAAACAAAAGGATTTCCACTTCTATCGGGGCTAGGGCATCATTATCAAAAGAACTTATTATAATTTGAGAAAGATCAAATAAAAAAAATTTTAATAAATTTAAATATGAAAGATAGTATAGTAAATAATCCCAATGAAGAAGATTTTTTGAAGCAATTAAAAGCAGGTATAGAACGAGCTAGACGTGAGTATGCCGAAGGTAATTTTATTACTCATGAGGAAATGATAGAAGAATTGAAAAGTAAAAAGATTATTTAAGCACAGTGATCAACACAATCTTGTCATTTCGACGAAGGAGAAATCACACTCGGGATTCGACAAAGATTGGCGATTTTGATTGCGGAATTTCTAGTGTGATTTCTCCTTCGTCGAAATGACAAAAAAAGAAAAAAATCACTTTAATCTGCGAAATCTGTGGCTTTAAAAAATTACAACTCAAACTTTTTCCCTTGTTCAGGATAAATAATCTTAAATCCTAAATCATTTTGCTTTTGCAATTGTTCTTTAAGTTTGATGATATTTTTGGTTGGTGGTTTCAAATGAGTAACAATAATATTGAAGCCTTTCAAAGTTCCTTTTCCGGATAAATCTTCTAAAGTATGAAGTTCTTTCATCAGATGATTCGGAGTTAAATGCCCGAACAAGAATTGATCAGGTTGTTCATTAGGGAACGAAACTTCAATAAAAATTCCTTTCAATTGTTTACTTTTTACTAAAGGGGCAATTGCTGTCCAGAGTGATTTTAGCTTATCGCTTTTTTCTACCGTGTCAGGTCCGGTATCTCCTAAATAAAGCACATAGGATTCTCCATTTTTAATTAGAAAAGCTGTACTCTCAAACGGATTCACATGGCTTAACGGAAATGCTTTTACCGTCATTGTTGTATTGGTAATTGGAGTTTCTTCTCCGATATTTAAAGTCTGAAAATGATATTTTTTTAATGGAGTTCCAGGACCTTTATCGCCAAAATTGGCCCAGGTTTGATCATTAAAATAATGATTCTCCATCATTTCCATGCATTTTTCAGTGGCGTAAACTGTTTTTGAAGAATCGGCCGGAGAGTTAATAATCAATCCTGAAACGTGATCTAAATGCGCGTGAGAAATAAAATATCCTTTAATATATTTACGTAAAACCTCGCTTGTCGAAACTTTAAAAACTTTGTTTTCAATTGCTTTTTCGATTCCGGCATTTATGGTTCCTGCATCCAAAGCGATAAAATCATTTGTATTTGCGGGCCCTACTAGATAAGCCGAAAGATTTTTTTCATCGATACCACCTTTTATTCCTAACGGAACAACCTGAAAAGAAGCTTTTTGTTCTTTTTGCGCAAAAGCATTTACAGAAATTAAAACGAAACAAATCAGAAGGCGATTGAAAACAGACATATTTAAATAATTTTGTTGCTGCAAAGTTCCTGAATTATGACGAATAAATACAGGAATATTTCTTTAATTGACTTTTATTAATCCTAAATTTACCTGATTTTAACAACTTGCTTTTGTTGAAATTCAACTCGAAATAATATCTTTACATAAAAATATAACAATTTTAACTAAAAAAGTTACAATGACAACAATAGCATCGCAATTTGGAATGAATGAGGCTCTGGAAAAATTGGGCATCAAAACGATAAATGAAGGAACATCAACCGGATTAGAAAACTTTTCTTCAGGAGAAATTTTAGAAAGTTATTCACCAGTTGACGGAAAATTAATTGCTTCGGTAAAAATGTCAACTCCTCAGGATTACGAAAAAGTAATGCAGGCAGCAACAGAGGCTTTCAAAAGTTTTCGTTTAATTCCTGCGCCACAACGTGGAGAAATTGTTCGTCAGTTTGGGCAAAAGTTACGTGAAAATAAAGAAGCTCTTGGAAAATTGGTTTCTTACGAAATGGGGAAATCATTACAGGAAGGATATGGAGAAGTTCAGGAAATGATCGATATCTGCGATTTTGCAGTTGGTTTGTCCCGTCAACTACACGGTTTGACAATGCATTCTGAAAGACCCGGACATCGTATGTACGAGCAATATCATTCGTTAGGAGTTGTCGGAATTATTTCGGCATTCAATTTTCCGGTGGCAGTCTGGTCTTGGAACACCGCTTTAGCATGGATTTCTGGAGACGTTTGTGTTTGGAAACCTTCTGAAAAAACACCTCTTTGCGGGATCGCTTGTCAAAACATCATCGCACAAGTTATTAAAGAAAACAATTTGCCGGAAGGTATTTCTTGTTTGATTAATGGCGATTATAAAATAGGAGAATTAATGACGGCTGATACGCGTATTCCGCTAGTTTCTGCTACTGGTTCGACCCGAATGGGGAAAATCGTTGCGCAAACTGTTGCGGGACGTTTAGGGAAATCATTATTAGAACTTGGAGGAAATAATGCCATCATTGTTACTCCTGATGCTGATATTAAAATGACTGTCATTGGTGCTGTTTTTGGGGCTGTAGGAACAGCAGGACAACGTTGTACTTCTACACGTCGTTTAATCATTCACGAAAGTATTTATGATAAAGTAAAAGATGCCTTGGTAGCGGCTTACAAACAATTACGAATAGGAAATCCGCTTGACGAAAACAATCACGTTGGACCACTAATTGATACGCATGCAGTCGAAATGTATAGCGCTTCTTTGAAAAAAGTTATTGATGAAGGCGGAAATGTTTTGGTTGAAGGCGGAGTACTTTCAGGAGAAGGTTATGAAAGCGGATGTTATGTAAAACCTGCAATTGCCGAGGCTAAAAATTCATACGCAATTGTACAACACGAAACATTTGCTCCAGTTTTATATTTAATTAAATATTCTGGAGATGTTGATAATGCGATCGAAATTCAGAACGGAGTAGGGCAAGGATTATCATCGGCAATTATGACGAATAATTTACGTGAAGCCGAAAGATTTTTATCTGTTGTAGGTTCTGATTGTGGAATTGCCAACGTAAACATCGGAACTTCAGGAGCTGAAATTGGTGGTGCTTTTGGTGGAGAAAAAGAAACCGGCGGCGGACGTGAATCCGGATCTGATGCCTGGAAAATCTATATGCGTCGTCAAACCAATACAATTAATTATACCACGAGTTTACCTTTGGCACAAGGAATTAAATTTGATTTGTAAAATCTACTTTTAGATCTAGTATATAAAAAAGGCTTCCATTTTAGGAAGCCTTTTGCTTTTTAATATTATAAATTTATTTCTTTAAAATAGTTTGATTAAATGAACCTTCACTAGTGTATATTTTTACTAAATAAGTACCGGCAGTTAGATTACTTACATCTATAGTTTCCAGGTTTTTATCAACTGTTTTTACCAGCATACCTGAAATATTATAAATCGCCGCTTTCTCTATATTTTGAGAAGCACTTGTAATTGATAATGAATTGGTAACTGGATTAGGGTATAAAACTGGTTTCGCAGTTTCTATCGTTTTTGCTTCTTCAAAATTTGCTTTGCGCAAAGTACTTCCCGTATATTCTGTACTGATGTAGAATAAGTTGGCAACCGATCCTTTTGTTATTGTATTCGTTCCCGCTGGTATTGTAGCAGTAACTATTCCGGCTGCTGCGGTATAAGACGTATTATTTACTTTTACCGGTCCCGTAAAGTTAGAATCAAAAACCAAAGTCAATGTCGAAGCACTTGTTGTGGTATAAGTAACTGTCGTGCTTGATTCGATTTTTAGGCGTTCAGTCAAAGTTAAACCGTTATATGTTACAGATCCCGGTGTAGAATTCATGTTTCCTGTAATAGTATAAAATGAACTTGTTTTTCCAGAAGTTGTAAAATTATGAATTTCATTAGTACTAGGATTACTGGTTGTTACAGTGATTGTACCAGCTCCTGTCGCCGCTATTCCTGTTCCTACTGTAGCAATAGAATACGAAACTGTAGCTGTTGGTGTACCTGAAATCGTAATTGTTTTTGCCGAAGTGTTTTTTACAAAGCTAATTCCGGATGCCGGTAATCCAGTTACTGTTGCGTCAGTTGCGCTTCCTCCCCAAGTAAAAACAATAGCACTTATTGCTGTTCCGCTTGCCACTGTTTGATTATTATTAGAAGTAGAAGAAAGTGTTTGACCATTTACGGCTGAAACAGTAATTGTTCCTGATCCCGTAGCGACTGTTCCTGTTCCTACTGTGGCAATAGAATAAGATAAAGTAGCTGTTGGTGTTCCTGTTATGGTAATCGTTTTATTCGTTGCATTTTTTACAAAGCTAATTCCAGATGCCGGTAATCCTGTTACTGTTGCATCAGTTGCGCTTCCTCCCCAGGTAAATACTATAGAACTAATCGCTGTTCCGGTAGTCACCGTTTGATTGTTATTAGTTGTAGAAGTTAATGTTTGTGGGTTTGCTGGTGGAGTTCCTTCTCCTTGTACAGCAACTAAAGAACCGGTGTAATTTGTAAGGGCCGATTTTAGCGCAGCAATTACCAGTGAAGATTTATCATCTACACTATTGTTAAAAGTCCATTTAAGATCACCTCCAGAAACGCGTCCTGCGTATTGCGTTACTTTTGTTTTGGCAGTAGCAGGCTGATCTATAACTAAGCTTTTAACGTATAAAGCAGCATTTGTATCAAAATTGTTATACGTATTTGCGCCTGATTTAGACTTTACATTGCTGCTTACCACTTCTCCTCTTGAAGTAGCCAGATAAGCATCAAAATCTGTTGTAGAATTGGTTTTTCCGGCAATGTTGTATAAAGGATTGGTATCGCCATAAGCTACAAAACGCATATTATTAGTGGCAATATCCGCGTCGAAAGTATTGTTGAATGCTTTAATAGAACCTCCGGCTTCACCTGAAAATGTTCCCATAGTTCCCGCATTATTTACCTGATTCGCTTCATCCCAAATATCACTTCCCTGCAAAGAGGTTAACATCGGGTATTTGCTATTTCGATAATAATTTCCTTCTACAAAAAGGGATGATCCCAGAGTTGATCCGGCGCCATATTTTGCAACACCATCATAATAATTATTGTAAATGTGTGCAGAGTAATAACGAACGCGAGGATGACGAGAATCTGAATGATCAAACCAGTTATGATGGTAGGTTATGTATAATCCTGCCGTAGTTCCTTCGCTTAAACCTAAAAGACTTGCTTTTCCGTTATCCCAAAAATGATTGTAAGAAAAAGTAACATATGTAGATCCTTTGTTATCCATTGCTCCATCACCTTTAATCTGGTCAGCATCAGAACCTGCGTTGCCATAAAATAAATCGCAATTATGTACCCAAACGTGATCGTTTTTATCTTGCAAGCCAACATTGTCGCCAGCAGTACTGTCACAATTCATGAAGCCAAGATTATTAACTTCAATATTCGATGCCGATTTAAGGCGTATACCCATTCCGTTTATAACAGCATCATTTCCAATACCTTCTATTGTTAAATAGCTGTTGGCATTGTTCGCATTTTCGATAGTAATATCTCCGCCTTCCATTACGGTCATATCTGTGATATTTCCGATAAGACGAATAATAAAAGGACGTGTATCTTTTCCTTTTTTAATGCCATATAAAATGTTTTGTAAACCAACACAAGGGTTTGTACTCGCACCCGTAATGTCCATCGATATGGTGTTTTTTGTATTTTGGGTAATGTATAAAATTACAGCTCCGGTTTTTGGCGTTCCATCAGCATTATAACCGCCGGGAACTCGTCCTCCATCAAAAGCAAAACCATTGCGATCGTGAGCTAAAACGGTGAGGTTGCTTGTTGTAGAACCTGTTCCTTCATTTCCTGAAATTACAGGCTTTATTTTTACAGTATAAGTTCCGGCTTTAAGTCCCGGAATATCTGCGCGAAAATAAGATCCGTAACTTCTAATAAGCTGATCGTCTATTTTTTTATCTACCAGACCGTTTCCGGTATAGTAAACATTATAAGTTTGAGCATTACTTACCGGCTGCCATTTTACAAAAGCAGATTCCAGCCAGCCAGAAGCTTCGTTAATTTGAACTTGTTGTGCCCATGTTTGAATACTGACAAGAAAGAATGTCAGGAATAGTAGGTTTTTTTTCATAATTGTGGTTTTTTCGTTAATAAAGTTTTTGTGGTTTTTTGGGTATCGAAACAATTAATTTAATTGTAATCGATTACACAAAAGTATTATTAATTTTTGATATTTATAAAAAAAGTTGTAAAAAATAAATTATAGTTTAAAAATTATACCATATAAATGAGTATTATGTAATAAATTGCATTAAATGCAATTTATTACATAATGACAGAAACCGTTGTGTGCCTTTATTTTTATTGAATTTTTGTAAATTAAAAAACTGGAACTTATTACTATTTGAAAGTAATTTTAATATTGAATAAGATTAAAATAACAGATCTTAAAAAGTAAGAAAAAACAGCAATAAAATAGGTGAATTTTAAATAAATTGAAGTTGAATTTCTTTTTTATGAAGGAATATTTGCGAATGATTAGTCTAAAAAAGAAGATAAAAGGAGAGTAGATTTAAAGCTAAACCAGATGATAAATTAAAAATCTTTGAACGAATTTTAAGAAATATTCGAAATAATATTTAAGCTTTTTGGAGACAATATTTTAATTTAAAACTTCAATAGAAAGCATAAAAAAAGCCTTTCTGATTTCTCAAAAAGGCTTTGTATTTATTATTAAAAGAATTAATCTTTACTTGATAATTTAGATAGTAATCTTAAGAATTCGATATATAACCAAACCAGAGTAATCATTAATCCCATAGCGCCGTACCATTCCATGAATTTTGGCATTCTTTCCTGAACTCCTCTTTCGATTTGATCAAAATCTAAGAAAAGGTTCAAAGCAGCAATGATGATCACAAAAACACTAATTCCGATACTCATCATTCCGTTTCCGTAGTGAACTGGAGTAAAATTAAAAATTAGAGAAGCAATCCACGAAATCAAATAATACGTGGCAATCGCTAAAGTAGCAGCAATAACTACTGACTTAAATTGTTCTGTAACTTTTACAATTTTAAATTTATATAAACCTAAGCAAACTAAAAACGTTACTAAAGTTGCGCTAACAGCGTTGATTACAATTCCCGGATATTTTGCTTCAAAAATAGCAGAAATTCCTCCAATAAATAATCCCTCAAATAAGGCATATCCAGGAGCTAAATAAGGAGAAAGGTGAGGTTTGAATACTGATACTAAAACCAAAATAAAACCTATTATTGCTCCACCAATTGCAGGTAGTAATGCATTCATTCCGTTAAATGCCATCCACCATGTTATCATTGCAGATCCGCATAATATTAAAAATAAAATAGCTGTTTTATTGATAGTACCTGACAAAGTCATTTCCTGATTGTAATCAATAATTTGAGCTTGGTGTACTTCTTCAGCTTTTGAAACAGCATTTGATGAAAAACGCTTGTTGCTTAAAAATGGATTTTTTGAGTTGAAGTTCATATTTCTAATACATTTAAATGAACCCAAATATATGGAGTTTTTTTGAAGCTCGTAGTGTTTAAGTTAAATTTTTAACATGAATTTCTCTTCTGAAATAGAATGTTCTTAAAATAAAAAATCCATTCGCGATAACGAATGGATTTCTTTATATTTTGAGTAAAATTTTAGTTCAATAAATCTAAAACTAAAGAAGGGAATAAACCTAAAACAATATTTAAGGTAATTGAAATTACCGCCACTGCATAAATAAGAAAAGGTTTTCCGGTACGTTCCTGGTTTGGTTCTTTAGAATACATGGCCAATATTAATTTGAAATAATATCCAACACTAATAATAGAGTTGATAACGGCAACAATTACTAAAGCGATATATCCAGCCTTGATAGTTTGATTGAATAAAAATAGTTTAGCAAAGAATCCTGAAAAAATAGGAATACCCGCCATAGATAATAATGAACCTGTCAGGATTGCCGCCAATAAAGGATTTGTTTTTCCTAAACCGTGAAAATTTGTAATATCTTCATTATCCTGATTTTTGCAAACATATAGTATAACACTAAAAGCAGCAATTCCGGCTAATGCATAAGCAGCAGTATAATATAATAAAACACCTGCTGATGTTGCAATAGTTAATAAAGTCATCAACATAAAACCTGCATGAGAAATTCCTGAGAATGCTAACATACGTTTTACGTTTACCTGACGCAATGCCATTATATTACCAACAGTCATAGAAGCAATCGAAATGATTACGACAATGTTTTCAAATGTTCCTAAAAGATCCTGATTGTCTAAAGACGGAACAAAATTTAATGCCGAAACTAATTTATAAAGTGTTGCAATAGCTACAACTTTTGCTAAAGTACTCATTAATGCAGTAGTCAAAGCTGGAGATCCTTCGTAAACATCCGGAGCCCAGAAATGAAAAGGAACTGCAGCAACTTTAAACAACATACCAATAATCATTAAAATCATTCCGATAGGAAACCAGATTGGTAATTCAGCAGATAAAGAAGTTTCATGAATTTCAGCAACATCAAAGCTTCCCATTGCTCCGTAAATCAAACAGATTCCGAACAAAATAATTCCTGATGCAAAAGATCCCATCAAAAAGTATTTCATACCTGCTTCATTACTTTTTAAATTTAGTCTTTCGCTTGCTGCCAATACATAAAGTGCAATTGATAAAATTTCGATTCCTAAGAAAAACATTGCTAAGTTTCCAAAAGAAACCATTGCTACTCCTCCAGCCAATAAAAAGATTTTTATAGCCACAAAATCAGAGATTTTTGTTGGATGATTTTCGTAAAAATTATGACTTAACGCTACTAAGAAAATAGTTAGAATAATAAATAATGATGAAAACGAAGTAGAGAACTTACTTACCGTAATCATATTATTATAGTAACTTGCTGTTGATCCAAATTCGTAATAGTTAATTGCCAAAACACCCAACAAACCAATAATGGTAATTGGAACAATGGCCTTTCTTAAATTAAGAATTTCAAACAATAGGCAGAAAATACCCAATCCTGTTATAGCTATTAATGTATTCATTTTTGTTTTTTTGATTTAGGAAATCTCAAACTAATGATGCCCTAATTTATTTTTATTAAAATATTAATTTTTATTGATAACGTTTAGAATTGTTTCTAAACTTGGCGTAATCAAGTCTGTAATTGGTTTAGGATAAAATCCGAAGAATATTAAAACCGCAATAATTACTACGAATGAAATTCCTTCATTTACAGAAACATCTGCAAAAGTTTTAGAATTCGTTTCTCCCAACATTACATTTTGAAACATTTTAAGCATATAATAAGCTCCTAAAATAATAGTTGTTCCACCTAAAACAGCAAACCAAATATTGATTTGAGAAAGACTATACAAAACAGTAAACTCTCCAACAAAGTTAAAAGTACTTGGTAAAGCTACAGAAGCTAATACCAAAATTAAAAACATAGAAGTGAATTTTGGAGACTGAGTACGAATTCCGCCCATCTCACCAATTTCTCTTGTTTCAAATCTTCTAAAGATAACTTCGGCAGCATAGAATAAACCTACTACAACAAAACCGTGTGCAATCATTTGCAATACCGCTCCGCGTAAACCATCAATAGTCAACGTATAAGTTCCGGCAGCAATTAATCCAACGTGTGCTAACGAAGAATAAGCTAATAATTTCTTTAAATCTTTTTGTCTTAAAGCAACAATCGATCCGTAGATAACGCCCGCAATTCCTAAACCAATGAAGATATTCATGTATTCTTTTGCAGCCAAAGGTGCAATTGGCAATTGCCAACGAATAACACTGTATAATCCCATTTTTAGCATAATACCAGATAAAAGCATTGTTCCAACAGTTGGTGCTTTTTGGTATACACTTGCTTGCCATGTATGGAAAGGAATAATAGGAATTTTAATTGCATAAGCTAAGAAGAAAGCTAAGAATATCCAAAGTTGTTCAGTAGCTGATAAATTTACTTTATATAAATCTTCAATTAAGAAACTGCCAGCTTTTTGGTATAAATAGATAAAAGCAATCAACATGAATAATGAACCTGCAAGTGTATAAATAAAGAATTTAATCACTGCTTTTCTGCGTTCTTCAGCATCACCGTTACCCCAAATAAGAGCAATAAAGTAAATAGGAATAAGTGCTAATTCCCAGAAAATATAATATAAAAGACCATCTGCTGCAAGGAAAGTTCCTGTCATAGCAAATGCCATAAATAAAATTAAAGCATAAAAACCTTTCGCATTTTTATATTCATTTCCAAAAGAAGAGAATATAATAATTGGCGTTAAAGCCACAGTCAGCAAAAGCATTGCAATTCCTAATCCGTCTGCTTTTAAAGCAAATGAAATGTTAGGTTTAGTAATCCAGGTGCTTATTAAACTGATGTCGTCACCAGCATAAAAATGATTTAGTAATACAATTGAACAACCTAAAGCCGCCAAACTAAAGAACAAAGCTACTTTAGATGCTAGTTTGTCACCTGCAAAATAAGTGGCAAATGCACCAATTAGAAGAATAATTAATATAAGAGAAACGTTCATAGTTGTAAAATTATTTAGCTAAAAATATATAGGAAACAATGGCGCAAAGACCTAAAACAAAGGCAAAAAGATATAATCCAATACTTCCGTTTTGTAATTTTTTACCCTGAAAAGCGATTTCATTGGTTACTTTTCCTAATCCAAAAACAAGGGCAGATAAACCAGTTTCAATATAGTCTCTGAAAAATCTTGATAATCCGTTAATAGAGCGAACAAATATTGCATCGTAAGCTTCGTCTACATAATACTTGTTGTATAAAACTTTGGTTAAACCAGTAATGTTTTCATCTGCTTCCGGAACATTATCTTGTTTGAAGTATTTAATATAAGCAATTAGAATACCTAATAATCCACCTAAAACAGCAACTCCCATCAAGGTATATTCTGTTGTGCCTAAATGATGTTCTTCGCCAGCCACTTTTGTGAAAAGAGGCGCTAAATATTCATTTAACCAACTGTTTCCAGGTAAGCTAATGATTCCGCCAAAAGTAGCCAGAATAGCTAAAATAATTAAAGGGAAAGTAATTAATCCGTCACTTTCATGTAAGTGATGTTTTTGCTCTTCAGTTCCTCTAAAATCTTTAAAGAAAGTAAGGAACATCAATCTAAACATATAAAATGCTGTCATGATAGAAGCAATAGATCCTATAGCGTAAAGCGTTTTACTATGTTCGAAAGCCGTTAATAAAATTTCATCTTTAGAGAAGAAACCTGAGAAAAATGGAACTCCTGAAATAGCCAATGATGAAATTAACATTGTCCAGAAAGTGATTGGCATTGCTTTACGCAAACCACCCATTTTACGCATATCCTGTTCTCCGTGTAAACCGTGAATTACAGAACCTGAACCTAAGAATAAACAAGCTTTAAAGAAAGCGTGTGTTATTACGTGAAAAACAGCCACTTCATAAGCGCCAAATCCTAAAGCTAAAAACATTAAACCTAACTGAGAAACAGTAGAGTAGGCCAATACTTTTTTAATATCTGTCTGAACTAAACCAATTGTTGCAGCAACTAATGAAGTTATGGCTCCAATAACAGCAATAACATTTTGAACATCATGTGCTAAATCAAAAACAAAATTTAATCTCGTGATCATAAAGATACCAGCCGTAACCATTGTTGCAGCGTGAATCAATGCAGAAACCGGAGTTGGTCCAGCCATCGCATCAGGTAACCAGGTGTATAACGGGATTTGTGCCGATTTACCACAAGCTCCAATAAATAAGCATAAAGCAGCTAATGAAAGCAACGGTAAATTTAAGTTTGTTGCTCCTGCAATAGCAGTTTTTAAAGTTGCATAATCTAATGTCGAGAACATTGAACCAAGAATAAACATCCCAATTAAAAGACCTAAATCTCCAATTCTGTTCATGATGAAAGCTTTTTTCGCAGCATCATTGTAATCCTGATTTTTATGCCAGAATCCAATTAATAAGTACGAACAAAGTCCAACACCTTCCCAACCAATAAATAGAACTAATAAGTTACTTCCAATTACAAGCGTAATCATGAAGAATACGAACAAATTCAAATACGCAAAAAACTTGTGCATATTTTCGTCATCGTGCATATAACTTATAGAGTATAAGTGTATCAATGAACCAATACCAGTTACAAAAAGCAACCAAAGCAATGATAATTGATCTAATAAAAATCCAAGATTAATTTTGATGTTACTAATTTCAATCCAGTCAAATAAAGTAACCTGAACAGCTTGTTTTGTTTGGCTTAATTGATTGAAAAAGAAAAGTGTTACGGCAAAAGAAACTACTACAGCAGCAGTCCCAATGATTCCTGAAACTGTTTTCCCTAAGCTTTTGCCAAAGAAAACATTGATTAAAAATCCTAAAAAAGGAGATAAAACTAAAAGTAAAGCTAAATTGGTATCCATTTCTATTTATCCTTTTAAATTTTTTAAATTATCGATACTAATCGAACCTAAATTTCTAAAGATCGAAACTAAAATAGCCAATCCAACTGCAACTTCTGCTGCAGCAACTGCCATCGAAAAGAATACAAAGACTTGTCCTTGCGCATCTTGATGATAAGTTGAAAAAGCAACAAATAAAAGGTTAACAGCATTCAACATGATTTCGATAGACATGAAAACGATAATAGCATTTCGTCTGTACAATACACCAAAAATACCAATACAGAAAAGTACAACACTTAAAAAGATGTAGTTTTCAATACCTATTTGATTTAATATATTACCCATTATTTATTTAATTTTTCTTTTTTAGACAATAGTACAGTTCCAATCATAGCTACTAAAAGCAAGATCGAAGCGAATTCAAACGGAACCATATATTCGTTCAATAATATTTTACCTAATACCTTAATCGATTGGAAATCTTCTCCGTTAGACGGATCGTATTCAACAATTGGCTTAGAGTTGATGAAAATTGCAATTAAAACAATGCAAATCAAACAAAAAGAAACAATAGCACCTAAACGTGTAATTCTAGGTCTGTGTACTTCTCGTTGTTCGTTCAGGTTCATCAACATGATCGTAAACAGGAATAAAATCATGATTGCTCCGGAGTAGACTATAATATGTACAATAGCCAAAAACTGAGCATTTAATAATAAATAGTGACCAGCAATCGAGAAGAAACAAATTACTAAATAGATAGCACTATGAATTGGATTTCTGCTAAAAATGGTCAAAAAAGCGGTAATCACCGTAATAAACGCTAAGAAACAAAATATAATTTGTACAGTTGTTGCGTGTGCAAAATCAGGAATATGTATCATTTAGTTAGCATTATTAAGTTGAGCATTTTTGATAGCCACATCAAGAGGCATCACTAATCTGTCTTTTCCAAAGATGAAATCTTCTCTTTCGTAGCTAGAAGGAACCAATACTTTTGAAGTCGTCAAATAAATGGCGTCTTTTGGACATGCTTCTTCGCATAAACCGCAAAAAATACAACGTAACATATTGATTTCGTAGATCGAAGCATATTTTTCTTCTCTGTACAAATGTTTTTCATCAGCTTTACGCTCAGCAGCTTTCATAGTAATTGCTTCAGCAGGACATGATAAAGCACATAATCCGCAAGCGGTACAGTTTTCACGACCTTGCTCATCACGTTTTAACTGGTGCTGACCACGATAAACCGGACTCATTTCACGCACTTGCTCAGGATAATGAATCGTGATTTTTTTTCTGAATAAGTGTTTAAGTGTGATAAACAATCCTTTCACAATCGCCACAAGATACAATCGCTCTAAAAAAGTCATCTCTTTATTAGAGACCATCTTTTTTCTACCCGATAATGATATAGTTTCTATTGACATTTTTTAATGTATGATTTACGATTTACGGTTTGTATGAAACAAGGCAAATCTGTTTTATTATTATTTTGAAGCTAATCCTGCTATCCGCTATATCTTTATTTTTTTAAAGAAAAAAAATAAAGGATGCCGCTTCTATCAGGGCTAGGCATTACAGTTCTTAGAATCCTAAAGCTGCTGCAATATCATGTCTTAAAATTACAACACCTGTAATCATGATATTAATAATCGAAAGCGGGATTAAAATTCTCCAGCCTAAGTTCATTAATTGGTCATATCTAAATCTCGGAATTGTCCAACGTACCCACATATAGAAAAATATGAAGAAACATAATTTTGCAAACAATGCAGCAATTCCTAATAGATTAGCAACGTTAACCCCTACATTTTCTACCATCCATTGCATTCCAGGATAATTGTATCCACCGAAAAACAAAACAGAAATAATAGTAGCAGAGATAAACATACTCGCATATTCAGCAAATAAATAAAATCCCATTTTCATAGATGAGTATTCTGTATGGTAACCTCCAATTAATTCGTTTTCACATTCTGCTAAGTCGAAAGGAGTTCTGTTTGTTTCTGCAAAAGAACAAATAAGGAAAATTAAGAATGATAAAGGCTGATAAAAAACGTTCCAGTTCATTCCGGCTTGTTGCTCAGAAATTGTTTTTAAGCTTAAAGTTCCGGTCATCATCAATAAAGCAATTATTGATAATCCCATAGCAACCTCATACGAAACCATTTGAGATGCTGCACGAATAGCTCCCATTAATGAGAATTTATTGTTAGAAGCCCATCCACCAATCATGATGCCGTAAACCCCTACTGATAATACTCCAAAAATGTATAATATACCAATATTAATATCAGTTGCCTGTAAAACTACATCGCGGCCAAAAACATGCAATTTATCTCCCCACGGAATAACAGCACTTGTCATTAATGCCGTACTCATTGCAATTGCAGGTCCTACAACAAATAAAAATTTGTTTGGTGTGTTTGGGAAAAACTCTTCTTTCGAGAATAATTTCATACCATCTGCAAGAGGTTGTAATAAACCACCCCATCCTGCACGGTTTGGTCCTACACGATCTTGTAGAAAAGCTGCAACTTTACGTTCAGCCCAGGTAGAATACATTGCCATAACCATGGTTATCGCAAAAACGACAACAATAACGACACTTTTTTCTATAATAAATGCACTTTCCATTTCTTAAGATTTTTTATCATTTGTAGTTAATGGAATTGCAGCCATACTAATTTTTTTACGATCAATATCTCTACCTAAAAGGATCGTTTTTTCTGTATCGATTTCTACTTTCTCTAATTTTTGAGTGTAGTTATTTTGGTTGATAACAGAGTCTTTTTCAAATTCTCTAGGTCCTTCAATTACCCAGTCGTTCACGTTTTTGTGATCAAAACGACAACTGTTGCAAATGAATTCTTCTACTTCGTGGTACTCGTCTTTACGACCAGTTACACGCTGAATTTCTCCACCAAACATCCATACAGTTGTTTTACCACAACATCCAGGAGTAGTACATTCTCTGTGAGCGTTGAAAGGTTTGTTGAACCAAACTCTTGATTTAAAACGGAAAGTTTTGTCTGTTAAAGCTCCAACCGGACAAACGTCGATCATGTTTCCAGAAAACTCATTGTCGATTGCTTTAGAAATTCCGGTTGAAATATTAGCGTGATCTCCACGATCTAATACTCCGTGAACTCTGTTGTCTGTCAATTGATCTGCAACTTGTACACATCTTTGACATAAGATACAACGGTTCATATGTAGTTGAATATTCGGACCAATATCTTCTGGTTCAAATGTTCTTTTTTCTTCAATAAAACGTGATTTTGGGTTTCCGTGCTCAAAACTTAAGTTCTGAAGATCACATTCACCAGCCTGATCACAAATAGGGCAATCTAACGGGTGATTGATCAATAAAAATTCAGTTACAGATTTACGGGCTTCAGTTACACGAGCCGATGATTTGCTGTTCACTTCCATTCCGTCCATACATCCTGTTACGCAAGATGCCATTAATTTTGGCATTGGTCTTGGGTCAGCCTCACTTCCTTTAGAAACTTCAACTAAACAACAACGACATTTTCCGCCGCTACCTTTTAATTTTGAGTAATAGCACATGGCTGGCGGAACCAAATCTCCACCAATCATACGTGCAGCCTGCAGGATCGTTGTTCCTGGCTCTACGTCTATACTTTGACCGTCTATGGTTACTTTCATCTCTTATTGATTTGAATGTTGAAAGTCGAAATATTGAAAAGAATTGCTGTCCTTTTTAACATTATGAACTTTATAACTTTCTGCTTTTTATTTTTATACGATTACTTTACCGCCTACTAAATGCTTTACTTGCGAAAAAGGCTCAGCAACAAAGTGATCTCTATTTTTGATTTTTTCAGGGAAACGAACGTGATATTCAAATTCATCTCTAAAGTGACGAATTGCAGCTGCTACTGGCCAAGAAGCTGCGTCACCAAGTGGGCAAATTGTGTTACCTTCAATTTTACTTTGAATACTCCACAATAATTCGATATCCTCCTCACGGCCTTGACCGTTTTCGATTCTCCATAATATTTTTTCTAACCATCCTGTTCCTTCACGACAAGGTGTACATTGTCCGCAAGATTCGTGGTGGTAAAAACGAGCAAAATTCCAAGTGTTTCTAACAACACAAGCAGTGTCGTTGTAAACAATAAATCCTCCTGAACCTAACATCGACCCGGTAGCAAAACCACCATCACTTAAAGATTCGTAAGTCATTAAACGATCTTCACCGTTTGCTGTTTTAAAAATTAATTCAGCTGGTAAAATTGGCACTGAAGATCCTCCCGGTACAAATGCTTTCAAAGGTCTGCTAGAAGACATTCCTCCTAAATATTCGTCAGAATTCATGAATTCATCAACGCTTAATCCTAATTCAATTTCGTAAACTCCCGGATTTTTGATGTGTCCTGAAGCGGAAATTAATTTAGTTCCTGTAGAACGACCAATACCAATTTTAGCATAATCATCTCCAGAATTGTTGATAATCCATGGCACAGTAGCGATAGTTTCAACATTGTTTACCACTGTTGGGTTAGCCCAAAGTCCTGAAACTGCAGGGAATGGTGGTTTAATACGAGGGTTTCCTCTTTTACCTTCTAATGACTCAATAAGTGCAGTTTCTTCTCCGCAAATATAAGCACCAGCTCCACAGTGAACATATAACTCTAAATCGTAACCTGTACCTAATATATTTTTTCCTAACCATCCGGCAGCTTTAGCTTCGGCGATTGCTCTTTCTAATATTTTGAAAACCCACATATATTCTCCACGAATGTAGATGTATGAAAGGTTGGCGCCTAAGGCAAAACTTGAGGTAATCATTCCTTCGATCAATAAGTGAGGAATGTATTCCATCAAATAACGATCTTTAAAAGTTCCCGGTTCAGACTCGTCGGCATTGCAAACTAAGTGTCTTGGTTTTCCAGATTTTTTATCAATAAAACTCCATTTCATTCCTGCAGGGAAACCTGCACCTCCACGACCACGAAGACCTGATTTTTTTACTTCTTCAGTAACTTCATCCGGTGTAAGGGTTTTTAGAGCTTTTTCTACAGAGGCATAACCACCATTTTGGCGATATACTTCGTAGGTTTTAATTCCTGGAATATTGATTTTATCTAATAATATTTTTTGTGACATCTTATTTATCGTGTAATATTATTTTATCATCTTTACAATCAGCGATTAACTGATCAATCTTATCTTCTGTCAATTTTTCTTTGTAGAAATCGCCTAATTGCAACATCGGAGCATATCCGCAGGCACCTAAACATTCTACGCCGGCAATGGTAAACATTCCGTCCGGAGTTGTTTCTCCCATTTTAATGCCTAATTTTTCAGAAGTATAATCCATTAAATTTTCAGCACCATTTAAACAACAACAAGAAGTCTGGCAAAACTCGAACATGTATTTTCCAATTGGCTTTTGGTTGAACATGGTATAAAAAGTAACCACTTCATACACTTCAATTGGTTTTATCTGAAGAATTTCGGCAACTTTATCTTGCAATTCAATGCTAAGCCAGTTGTTATGCGCATCTTGCACTTCATGCAAAACAGGCAACAAAGCTGATTTTTGTTTGCCTTCAGGATAATGACTGATTAATTCATTGATACGGGTGATCAATGCCTCTGTCATATTTATTTCTTGTTTGTAATGTTTACGTTCCATTTTTAATTTTAGATTTTAGATTTTAGATTTTAGATTTTTTTAATCTTTGTCTACAATCTATGATTCTTCAATCATTGTTTAAGTTTTAGATTCTTCAATCTGAATTTTTCAATTCCTAAATTATAATTTTTAAATCTAAAATCTAAAATCTGCATTTTCTAAAAAAAATCTAAAATCTATAATCTAAAATCTACAATCTGTTAGGCGTCTAATTCTCCTGCAATTACATTTAAACTTGATAGAATAACAATTGCATCAGAAAGTAATGAACCTTTAATCATTTCAGGATATGCCTGGTAATAAATAAAACAAGGTCTTCTAAAATGTAATCTATATGGAGTTCTGCTTCCGTCAGTAACTAAATAAAATCCTATTTCTCCATTTCCTCCTTCAACAGGGTGGTAAATTTCTGCAACTGGTACAGGAACTTCTCCCATTACAATTTTAAAGTGATAAATTAGAGATTCCATAGAAGTATAAACATCTTCTTTTGGAGGAAGGTAGTAATCAGGAACTTCTGCATGATATTCGTTTCCGGCTGGCATTTTATCCAATGCCTGACGAATGATGCTTAAACTTTCGCGAACTTCTGCATTACGAACACAGAAACGGTCGTAAGTATCTCCTGATTTTCCAACAGGAACAATAAAATCAAAATCTTCGTATGAAGAATAAGGCTGAGCCACACGAACGTCATAATCAACTCCGGCAGCACGTAAGTTTGGACCTGTAAATCCGTACGCCATTGCCTGCTCTGCAGTAATTGCACCTACGTTTACGGTTCTGTCAAGGAAAATTCTGTTTCTTTCGAATAAGTTTTCAAATTCTTGCCAAGCGACAGGAAATTCTTTTAAAAACACATCTAATTTGCGGAAAGCTTCTGGTGACCAATCTCTTTCGAAACCACCAATTCTTCCCATATTTGTTGTTAAACGAGCTCCACAAATTTCTTCGTAAATCTCATATACTTTTTCTCTAAATTGAAAAACATATAAGAAACCAGTATAAGCACCAGTATCAACACCTAAGATTGAGTTACATATTAAGTGATCTGTAATACGTGCCAATTCCATTACGATAACTCTTAAGTATTGAGCGCGTTTAGGCACTTCAATATTTAGTAATTTTTCTAAAGTCATCCACCATCCCATATTATTGATAGGAGAGGAGCAATAGTTCATACGGTCTGTAAGAGGTGTAATCTGGTAAAAAGGACGATTTTCAGCAATTTTCTCAAAAGCTCTGTGAATGTAACCAATGGTTGGTTCAGCTTCAAGAATTCTCTCACCGTCCATCAACAGGATATTTTGAAAAATACCGTGTGTGGCTGGGTGTGTTGGCCCTAAATTCAGTACCGAAAGCTCGCTTCCGTCTTCGTTTAGTTTATCCTTAACTATTTTAGCATATCGATGCTCTGGTGATAATAATAGTTCTGACATTTTATAATGTTGAATTATTTATTTTTAGCAATTTGTTGTTGTTCTTCCAAAGAATCTGTCGTCTTTATCAGTTCTTCCGCTGTCTTCCATTGGGAATTCTTTTCGCATTGGAAAAGACACCATTTCATCCATATTCAAAATACGTTTCAATTGCGGATGTCCGATAAAGTTGATTCCGAAGAAATCGTACGTTTCTCTTTCCATCCAGTTAGAACTTAAGAAAATATTCGAAATGGTTTTAATTTCTGGTTTTTCACCATTTAGAAAAACTGTAATTCTAATTCTTTTGTTTTCGTACCAGTTGTGTAAATGATATACTATGGCAAACTGACGATCTGTTTCGTTATCTGGATAATGAACTCCGCATAAATCAGTTAAAAAATGAAAACGTAAATCAGAATCGTTTTTCAAAAAAAGAATCAAAGCAGTTATTTTATCTGCTGTTGTTTCTAGTGAAAAAATATCTCTTTCTTGGTGAAAGTTAAAAACACTTGCATCAAATGTTTCTGTAAGTTTATCTTGTATCAGGGTATTTTCTAAAGCCATCTTATGAAATGTTATATGAAGCTAGTAATTCTTGGTATTCCGGTGAACTTCTGCGTCTAACAGATTCGCTTTTTACCAATTCCTGAAGTTTCATTACTCCATCAACAATTTGTTCTGGTCTTGGCGGACATCCCGGAACGTAAACGTCAACCGGAATTACTTTATCGATACCTTGCAAAACTGAATAAGTATCAAAAATTCCACCTGATGAAGCACAAGCTCCAACAGCAATTACCCAGCGAGGCTCAGACATTTGCTCGTAAACTTGTCTTAAAATAGGAGCCATTTTTTTAGAAATCGTTCCCATAACCAGCAACATATCTGCCTGACGAGGAGAAAAACTCACACGCTCAGAACCAAATCGTGCTAAATCGTAGTGTGAAGCCATTGTAGCCATGAATTCGATACCACAGCATGAAGTTGCAAAAGGCAATGGCCATAATGAATTGGCTCTTGCTAAACCTACAACATCATTTAGTTTTGTAGCGAAGAAACCTTCTCCTACAACCCCTTCTGGTGGTGCAACCATATTTACATTTGAATTGCTCATTTTATTTTAGATTTCTGATTTTAGATTTTAGATTTGGAAAATCGTAAAAGCTAAAATCAATTTTTTTAAATCAGTATTAAATTCAATTGAAGTTAAATTTTAAATTTTAATTCGAGATGTATAATCTAAAATCAGAAATTTAAAATCTAAATCGTAATTATTCCCAGTCTAATGCTTTTTTCTTGATGATGTAGAAAAAGCCCACTAAAAGAAGCGACATGAAAACAATCATCTTAAGCATTCCTTCAATTCCCAGTTCTTTGAAGTTTACCGCCCAAGGATAAAGGAAAATTACCTCTACGTCGAACAATACGAATAAAATGGCCACCAGAAAGTATTTTACTGAAAACGGGATACGAGCATTACCAACAGACTCGATACCGCACTCAAAGTTCTTATCTTTGGTTTCAGAGCTTCTTTTTGGTCCTAATTTTCCGGAAATAATGATAGTTCCTACCACAAAACCAACAGCTAAAATGAACTGCATTAAAATAGGAATGTAATTGTATTGATCAGATTGCATAAACTTAGGGTTTTTACTTAAAGAATAAGCCACAAAGATAACTTTCAACTCTGTAAATCACAAGCTAAAAAAGGATTTAAGTGTGTTACATAAGGGTGAATATTTGTAATTTTTATTCATTATAAATAATACCAAACTATTTTAAGATTTTTTTAAGATTTGAGCAAAAAAAAACGTCCCGAAATTTCGAGACGTTTTTAAACCATTCAGAGGCAAAA
Source organism: Flavobacterium bizetiae (assembly GCF_902804475.1). Taxonomy (GTDB): domain Bacteria; phylum Bacteroidota; class Bacteroidia; order Flavobacteriales; family Flavobacteriaceae; genus Flavobacterium; species Flavobacterium bizetiae. Next base: position 11,356 of record NZ_CADCSU010000026.1, on the reverse strand, counting down.
AAAATAAATTGCTATATTTTTCTTAGATTACTGCTACTTTAGCAGCAACTTTCCCTTTTCTTCCTTCTTCTTCTTCATAGCTTACACGGTCACCTTCGCGTAATTCTTCCGCGTTAATTCCTGAAGCGTGAACGAAGATATCTTTTCCTGTTTCTTCGTCTGTAATGAATCCATAACCTTTAGATTCATTGAAAAATTTTACTGTACCTGTACGCATTGTAATTGTAATAATAATTTATAATGAAGCAAATGTAATATATAAATTCATACAAAAGACAATAAGGTGTTAATTTTTTGTAAAAATTATTGATTCACAGTGTTTTCGCTATTTATATTGCATCAATTTTGATATGGAAGTATTTTATTTAAGAATCATTAATTGTAAGAATAAAAGTTAAAAAAGTAGCTTATAGTTTACAAATTTTTCTTATATTATGCACAAGCCGATCGGTAAAACTGTGTAAATGTGGCAAAATACTTGTAATTACTGATGTTCTCCCTTTATAGCATTACAAATTTTAGGTTAAAAAACGAAAAGATCAAAAAAAATGGCAGCTAAAATTAATAGCTGCCATCTGTAATTTTAAAATTCTGAGAATTTATATCGCATCAATTTTGATGTGTAATTCTTTTAATTGAGCATCATCGATTGTAGCAGGTGCATCGATCATTACATCACGTCCTGAATTATTTTTTGGGAACGCGATAAAATCTCTGATGGTTTCCTGACCTCCTAAAATAGCGACTAATCTGTCAAGACCAAATGCTAAACCTCCGTGTGGTGGTGCTCCAAACTGAAAAGCATCCATTAAGAAACCAAATTGTGCTTTTGCTTCTTCTTCGGTAAAGCCTAAATATTTAAACATTAATTGTTGAGTCGCTTTATCGTGAATACGAATCGATCCTCCGCCAATTTCATTTCCGTTTAATACCATATCGTATGCATTAGCACGAACTTTTCCAGGTTCTGTTTCTAATAATTGCATATCCTCTGGTTTTGGAGACGTAAATGGGTGGTGCATTGCATGGTAACGACCGCTTTCTTCATCAAGTTCTAACAATGGGAAATCTACAACCCAAAGTGGTGCAAATTCTTCCGGATTACGCAATCCTAAATGAGTTGCTAATTCCATACGAAGTGCAGAAAGCTGAGCACGTGTTTTGTTTGCCGGACCAGAAAGTACAAAAATCATATCTCCAGGTTTAGCACCTGTAATTTTTGCCCATTGTCCTAAATCATCCTGATCGTAAAATTTATCTACAGATGATTTAAAAGTTCCGTCGTCATTGCATTTTGCATATACCATTCCTGATGCGCCAACTTGAGGACGTTTTACCCAGTCAATTAATCCGTCAATTTCTTTACGGGTATAATTTCCTGCGCCAGGAACTGCAATACCAACCACTAATTCAGCAGCATTAAATACCGGGAAATCTTTGTGTTGTGCAAATTCGTTCAATTCGCCAAATTCCATCCCAAAACGAATGTCTGGTTTGTCATTTCCGTATGTTTTCATGGCATAATCGTAGGTAATTCTAGGGAATTTATCTACTTCGATACCTTTAATTTCTTTTAATAAATGTCTTGTAAGACCTTCAAAAACGTTCAAAATGTCTTCTTGCTCTACAAATGCCATTTCGCAATCGATTTGTGTAAATTCCGGCTGACGGTCGGCACGTAAATCCTCATCACGGAAACATTTCACAATCTGGAAATATTTATCCATTCCACCCACCATCAATAATTGTTTGAAAGTTTGAGGCGATTGTGGCAATGCATAAAATTGTCCTTCGTTCATACGGCTTGGTACAACGAAATCTCTTGCTCCTTCCGGAGTTGATTTAATCAAGTAAGGAGTTTCAACTTCGCAGAAATCTAAATCAGATAGATATTTACGAACTTCCATCGCTACTTTATGACGAAATAACAAACTGTTTTTCACAGGATTTCTACGAATATCTAGATAACGATATTTCATTCTGATATCCTCTCCACCATCAGTTTTGTCTTCGATGGTAAATGGAGGTGTAAGGGCTGCATTTAAAATTGTCATTTCAGTGACCAAAATTTCAATGTCACCAGTAGCAAGATTTTTATTTTTGGCTTCACGCTCAATAACAGTTCCTTTTACCTGAATTACAAATTCTCTACCTAAGGTTTTAGCCAGTTCAAAAACTTTTTCATTTGAACGACCTTTATCAAATAATAATTGGGTAATACCATATCGGTCACGTAAATTAACCCAATTTATAAATCCTTTATCATTAGAGTTCTGAACCCAACCCGCTAGTGTAACTTCCGTATTAATATTTGAGGCGTTTAATTCGCCACAATTATGACTTCTATACATGATCAAAATTTTAGACTGCAAAAGTAAACACAAAATTCAAGATAATATAGTAAAGTGATAAAGTTGATACGTTGAAATTTGAAATATTTTGTTAATTCTTAAATTTTGAAGCTGTAATTTCTTTAGATTTGAATCACTAAAAACAAACTTTAATTTATATGAACAAACTTTTTGTTACTGGTCTGTTGATTTTTAGCGCTTTGAATGTTATAGGTCAAACCAAAAATCAAATTAAATTTACGGCTAAAATTACCAATAGAAATAGCGATACTTTAGTGATTAGAGGAAGGGATAATTTTAAACAAGTGATTCCTATTAATAAAAAAGAGGTTTTTGCTGCCAATTTTGATGCTCCAAAAGGGTTTTATATGTTTTCTGACGGAACAGAATCTTCTAATTTATATTTAAAACCAAATTCAGACATTAATTTGACAATGAATGCCAAAGAATTTGACGAAACGATTGTATATAAAGGTAAAGGTGTTGATGAGAGCAATTTTATGGCACAGCAAGCTTTAAAGGATGAACAATTTCAAAAAGAAGCTTTTACTAAAGAACCGGCTGAATTTGCCTCACTTTTAGAAGCAAAGAAAAAGACAGATATTGAAAATGTTGAGAAAGGTAATTTTGATCCTGAATTTAAAACAGCCTTAAAAAGTAGTTTTGAAAGCTTCAACCAATATGCAGCGCAAGAATATGAAAGAGCGTCGAAAGCAAATAGATTAAACGGAAAACCGTCTCCTGATTTTGATTATGACAATCATAAAGGAGGAAAAACAAAATTGTCTGATCTTAAAGGAAAATATATCTATATCGATTTGTGGGCTACATGGTGTGCACCTTGTAGAGCAGAAATACCTTATTTACAAAAAATTGAAGAAAAATATCACGGAAAAAATATTGAGTTCGTGAGTATTTCAATTGATAAGGTAAAGGACAATGAAAAATGGAAAAAATTTGTAACGGATAAAAACTTAGGCGGAATTCAGTTATTTGCTGATAAAGATTGGGAATCTGAGTTTGTAACCGGTTATGGTGTAACCGGAATTCCGAGATTTATTATCGTTGATCCAAAAGGAAATGTTTTAAACGCTGATGCAGCAAGACCTTCATCTCCAGAGCTTCAAACGCAATTAGACTCATTATTGAAGTAATTTATTTACCAAATTTATAACGTTATAGTAAATTTATATATTTTATAAAAACCCAGTAAAACCAGTGCTTCAGCGCTGGTTTTTTTGTTTTGGGTAAATTTCCAATGTTAAGCTTTTACTCAATGTTACCAAATTGTTAAGTAAAAGTTTTTTTAATGTAAACAATTAATTATATTTGATAAAGATTTGATAACATTAAATACCTCAAGATATGAAAAAGTGTGTAATTTTAGTTGCAATATTGTTCTCTGGAATTTTAGTTGCACAAGAGATAAAACCTGAATTAGAAGTTGTTGGAAACAAAGTAAAAGCTACTTACTACCATGAAAATGGACAAGTACAACAAGAAGGTTTTTTTAAAGATGGTAAATTAGATGGTGTTTGGGTGTCTTATGATGAAAAAGGAAACAAAGTTGCCGTAGGAGAGTACACAGACGGATTGAAAACTGGAAAATGGATTTTCTTTAATGAGAAAAACCTTTGCGAGGTTTCTTATGAAAACAGCAAAGTCGCTTCAGTCAAAAATTTACAGAAAAATGCTTTAGCAAATAGAAATTAATACAATTTCGAATAATTTAGAAAACCGCTTTAATTAGCGGTTTTTTTTTGATCATATTTTGACTAATTATTTTTAACCGCAAAGGACGCAAGTTTTTGTCTTATTATTATAAACGCAAAGTTCGCAAAGGTATAATTTATAAAGCTTTGCGAACTTTGCGTTTAGATAAAATCTTATAAATAAAAAACTTTGCGTTCTTTGCGGTTAAATTTTATGCTTTTATTTTTTTACAGGATTTATTTCTTCGTCCGTACCAAATTACAAAACCGGTTGCAGGCAAAGCGGCCGCAATTAAGCTGATTATAAAAGCTATAATTTTTCCTGGCAAGTCTAATATTTGTCCGGTATGAATTCCGTAATTCATTTCGACAACTTGAAGGCCTAAACTCTTTTTATCAAAAGGCTGGCTTTGTATTAATTTACCATCACCCGGATGAAAATAATAATTGCTTTGATGATCGTATCGTAAAGTATGAGGATAAGCTCCGGTATTGATTAAATCTCCTTTTTGCAGAGGGTAAGTTATAAAAATCATTTCGGCTTTTGGCTGTAATTTCATCGTTTCGATAAAAGCACGATCGACAGCAGTAATTTTATTATTGGCAAATTTAGTCGTGTCGATTACAGGCGCTTTTGTTTCTAAAGCTTTATCTCCCCCAAAATTGAAGATTTTATAAATGCCATCTCCAACCCATTCGTAAGTAAAAGTTAAACCTGTAATGGCAATAATAGCGGCAATAATTGCAATATAGAATCCGGAAGTGTTGTGCCAGTCGTAATTTACCCTGCGCCATTTTGCCGACCATTTTACAGAGAGGCTTCTTTTGAGATCTTTCTTTTTCTTTGGCCACCATTGAATAATTCCTGAAATCAGCAAAAGAATAAAAATTATAGTGGCGCCGCCAATAATATGTTTGCCAATATAATCGGGCAATAATAAGTATAAATGAATGTATTCTACAATGATGAAAAAATCTGTTTCAGGATCTTCGGTTTTTAAGTATTTTCCGGTGTAGGGATTAAAGTAGAGATAGCGGTTTTCAGTTCCAGAATAAGTGTAAACTATTGCAGCTCTGTTTTTTCCATAAAAAGAAACCATTGATTGTTTGTATTCCGGAAGAATTTCTTTGGCTTTTTCCTGTAAAACAGAAGGAAGTACAAAAGGTTTATTTTGAGGTTCAACCAATCGCCATTCTTTTCGGGTAATGTCTTTTATTTCGTCATGAAAACAAAAAATACAACCCGTAATACTGATAATAAAAACAATAAGCCCGGAAATTAATCCGAGCCATTTATGTAGAAAACGTATTTGTTTTTTGAAACTCATGTTTTGTGTAAAGACATTCTGCGGGGCAAAAATACCATTAAAAGGTAGATTGTGCGGTAAAGTTTTTTATAAATTCGTTTTAAAATTTATAAGTAATACTTCCCATAAAAGTTCTAGGTGCTTGTACATTAACGGTTGTATAACCATTAAAATAAAGTTCGTCTGTAAGATTGTCTACTTTTAGAGAAAGTCTGTATTTGGGCTGATCGTAATACAATGTTGCATTTACGACATTATATGATGGTAAAACAAAGGCTTCAACATCGGCAGGATTTCCTGAGCCGGTTGGGTTTCTGTTGTAAACAAAAGTTTCGTCGCCATAATTTCCTCCAATACCAAATCCTAATCCTTTTAGTTTAGAAGTTTGCAAACTGTAGCTAATCCAGTAATTAATTAAATTTTCAGGTCCTGCCGTTTCAGGTCGTAATCCGTTTACATCAGCATTTGCATTGTTAAGTTTGCTGTTGTTGTAGGCGTATCCAAAAATAAAATTCAATCCTGAAATTGGGTTTGCAGTCACTTCAAGTTCAACACCTTTGCTGGTTTGGTTTCCGTCCTGTACATTCGTGTTCACAACTTGTCCTGCGCGAACGATATTTTTTACATCAATATTGTAATAGCTTAAATTGGCGCTTAATTTATTTTCGAAAGCATTTAATTTAATACCTGCTTCGAACTGATTTGCTTTTTCAGGATCAAATTGTTGCAGTTCAGGATTTCCGCCTACGTTGGCAAATAAGTAACCAATGTTTTTAAAACTATTTTGATAGTTTCCAAAAATGGCTACTTTATCTTTTATAATTTGGTATACAAGTCCCAGTTTTGGAGAAAAAGCATTTTGCGAAAAATCTCCTGATGTAATATTTGTTGCCGGATCGTAAGTTCCGTTATTTTTATAATGATCAAAACGCAATGCAGCCGAAAGAATTAGCTGATCTGTAATATTGATTACATCCGCGACATAAACACTATAGGTTGTAAGCGATGTAATGGTTCTGTATTGATAACCATTTACAAATAATGGCTCAATATTATTTGGGTTAAAATTATAATAATTAGCATTCGCAGCAGAATAATCTACAATGTCATATTCTGTTTTAAAAGGATTGTTCGGATCTCCGCCAAGATATCCCAGACTGCTGTTGGTTTCAGATCTTAAAATATCTCCACCAATAAGCAATTGATGTTTCATGCCAAAAAGTTCCGTCTTGCCATTAAAGTTTTGTTGAAACTCAACAATATTGTCTTTTCCTACCATATTCCAGGCATTTCTGGACATTTTGTTGTTGCCTAAAAGATAAAACCATGCCTGAGGCCCGTCAGATTGATTGGCGCTGGAACTAAAAATAGTTTGCGATTTCCAGTTCTCGCTGATTTCATAATGAGCCTGCGCAAAAACATTCGCCGTTTTGGTATTCATCATAAATTCGCCTCCGGTAAAAGATCTTTTCCAGTCTCTTGCAATCTGATTGGCATTATATAAATTGATACTTTTTGGAGTTTGTCCGTAAGGAATATAAGTAAATGCCGGCGATGATGAATTAACCGTAGATAATTCGGCATCAATAGAAATGGTTAATTTGTCATTTATTTTATATGAAAATGAAGGAGCAAAAAAGTAGCTTCTGTTTTTTCCGTAATCCTGAAAAGTGTTAGCGTCATTATAAGCACCATTTACTCGTAATAAAGCTGTTTTTTCTTCATTTAAAGGAACATTAATATCTGCCGCTAATCGGTTTAAGCCATAACTTCCGGATTGATAACTAATATCTCCTCTAAAAGTTTCTGTTGGTTTTTTGGTAACCCTGTTGATCAGCCCTCCGTAAGAAGTTAAAATGCTTCCAAAAAGTGTTGCCGATGGTCCTTTGATACTTTCTATTCTTTCTAAATTGGCAGCATCAACGCTGTTTGTGATTTTTCCGGCAATTCCGTCTCTTAATAAACTTTGTGTTACAAATCCGCGGGAAGCAAAATAAGAACCTCCGTCGCCCACTTTTCCGGTTGCTGCCCAAAGCTGGTATAATCCCGGTACATTTTTTAAGGCTTCGTCCTGATTAATTACCAACTGATCTCTCATTAAACTTTTGGTTACAACACTGTAAACCTGAGAATTTTCAAGGTTTTTAATCTGCATTTTAGATACAAAAGGACTTTCAGATTTATTGTATTTATTGATGTTTCCTTTTATAAAAACTTCTTCAAGTTCTTCTGTGTTTGTGTTAATGGTGAAGTTTTCTATGATTTCGGCTTCACCATTTACAGTAATTTTCTTTTCTTTTGATGAATGGCCAAGCGCAGATACTCGTATGGTGTAATTTCCTGAATTGATGTTTTTAATTTCATACAATCCCTGACTATCTGTTAGAATTCCTATTTTGGTTCCTTTTAACTGAACTGAAACATTTTCTAAAGCTTTGCCGTTTACAGAGGTAATCGTTCCTTTTATTGTTGTTTTTTGTTGCGAAAAAACCGGAGTTTGAGCCAATACTAAAAAGCAAAAACCTATAAACTCTATTGTAAATCTTATCTTCATTTTATTTAGAATAAATACTGATAAGGCAAAAATAGTGCTTATAGGTTATATAGCAAATTATTTATTACTAAATTATAGGAAAAAAACTATAATTAGACTTTGAATGTTTGTTGTAAGCTTTATACAGTCTTTTTTTGATTTAAATGATATGTCACATAAAGGGTTAGCGAAGCCAAAACAATCCAGAAAACATCAATAAAGAAAACCTGAATCTGATTGTGCATAAACGAATGCCAAAACCAGTTTCCGGTGACAATTCCGTTTGTAACAGGGATTAAAAATCCTAAAATACTTCCCGAAATTAAACAGAATTTGTTGGTAAAAGCATCGTTCTTTTTAAAGATAAAGAAGATTGCAAGAACTAGCCATCCTCCAAAATAAACCAGAAACAAATTATTCTGACTTAACGGATAGAATATTTTAGTAACAATAAAAGTAAGTGCTGTAATTGGGTACATACTTAAACATATCGCCAAATAGATACGAACAACAGCAGCGTTGAAACGTCTTTTCTTTTCAGGTAAATTATTCTTTTGTCTGGCAACTAACCAAATCATTACACCAGAAATAATAACGAAGCAGGTGATGATTCCTAAAACGAAACTTACAATTCTTAGAGCATAACCGCCATAATCGCCAAAATGAATTTTGTATAAAACATTTTTTACAACATCAAGATAGTTGTTTTGCGTAATAGGGTTTTTCTTCGCGATTTCTTTTCCGTCAGCAATTCGGTAAATTACTTTTCCTATTCCTGTAAATTTTTTGTGGCTTAACATTTCGCCTTCCACCACTACATGCATATTGGCATCGCCATAATTCTGAATAAAAACGCGCGTAATTTCAAAATCATTCCAGTTGCTTTTTGCTTTTGTCACCAGCGCATCAATATCAAAAGGTGTCGCTAGTTTTTTGTTTTCAAACTTGTAGACAGGATCGTTGTATTCTAATTCGTTATATAATTTATCCTGATCTCCATTATATAATGCCATTACAGCAGGAGCAACAATCAAAAGTTTGATCATAAAAAAAGCTCCCGTTACGGCATATACAAACTGAAAAGGCAGACCAATCATTCCTAAAGCGGTATGAGCGTCTGTCCACAATGTTTTTAATTTTTCTTTTGGACGGAAAATATAGAAGTTAGAAACGATTTTTTTCCAATGTAATAAAACACCAGTTATAATAGCAAATAAGAAAAATAAAGCAACAAATCCAGAAAGATAATAACCAACCGGATACGGAATTTGTGCTAAGAAATGTAATCGGTATAAAAATTCGCCTAACGAATACGATTGTTCGTAGGTAAATGATTTTAAGGTTTTGGTATCAAGATAAAAAAAGGAGCCTTCTTTTTGTTTGGCTGGAGCCAAAGTATCTTTGGTACCTTCCATATAAACGGCAACTCTTCTTTCGTTACTGTTTATAGAAATCGTTACATTTCTTCCGTGCAGTACTTGTTCTTTGTCTAATTGTTTTAAAGCGGTATTGTAGTCTAGTTGAATTTCTTTGGTAATTGCAGTAGATTCATTTCTTTCCCAGTTGTTAATGTCGTCTCTGAAAAAAGAAAAAGATCCTGCGAAAAAAATCACAAAAAGTACTACACTGATAACAATTCCGCTAACAGTATGAGTGTGAAAATAGATATTATAATTGCGGTTATTCATAGGTTATTTTGCTATCGGATTGTAAGTATTACCAAGATAAATAAGGAGAGAAAAAACTAAAGTAAGGAGTATGTAAATCCCCCAGATTTTTAATCCGCTTTTTGCTAAGAAAGCAATTATCATAAGCGCCACCCAAAGAATGAATCCGCTAAAAGCCATTGTCATTAAAATATTAGCACGGTTGAACCAGGATGCTAAAGCCAAATGAAAACTGACTGAAACAAAATAGCCGCCAATAATAGCAGCTGTAATTTTGGCAAATCGTTGCCATTTTGATTGGGTTAGATATTTTGGGTTTGCTGGCATATTTTGGTTAGAAATAAGTTAGTTGTAATAAAATTCTAGTAAAGCAACAATTACAAAAAGAGCAATAATGGCAAATCGGCTAATTTTTTTTAATGGAGCCAAAATAATAATCAAACTGCCAATGGTCATTAACTGAATAAAAAACATTAAAGTTCCGCAACAAAGCGATTGTGTAAAAAGCCAAAGTGAGTAGGCTAATAAAAGAAGACCTAAACCCATATATTTGGTTGGTTTAGGATTGCTTTTCATCCATTTCTCAAAACCCAGATCATAAGATAAAGTGGCTCTTTTCGAAGTGTAATAAAGCGTGTAAAAAGCTAAAAAAACGATGAGACTTGCTATTGTTATCATAATTTCATAGAATTTAAAAAACACCTTTCGGCTAAAAGCGAAAGGTGTTTTTGTTATTTGTTTTTTAGAATCTGTAAGAGAAACTTGCGATCAAAGCTCTCGCATCTTTTGGGTGGATAGTTGACCATCCGTCATATATTTCTTTGTTTGTAATGTTGTTTAATTTAAGCGTGATGGTAAATTTTTCAACATTATAAAATAAAGATGAATTTAAAGCTGTGTATGCAGGTATTGTAAATGTTCCTGCAGTATTTCTGTTCATGATCATATTGTCGCCAACATAATTTCCTCCAAAACCTAAACCAAAGCCTCTTAATAAACCGTTTGTAAATTTGTAACTAGCCCAAAGGTTTGCCAGGTTTCTTGGTCCTGCATTTTCAGATCTGTGACCTACAAAATCAGGATCTCCTTTTGTTAAAACTGCATCATTGTAGCTGTATCCTAAAATAATGTTTAATCCATTAATTGGGTTTGCAACAAATTCTGCTTCAAAACCTTTGTTTCTCTGCGCACCATCCTGATACGAAGTCTGATTGTTTGGTAATTCAGCTGTTGGATCTGCCGGATCTACATAAGGAGTTTCTACTACATACACCTGATCAGAAACCTGAATATCATAATAGCTAAAAGTAGCGTATAGTTTGTCTTTGAACAGGTTTAATTTAGTTCCAACTTCAAACTGATTTGCGCGTTCTGGATTAAATATAACTGGTGTAGTTACATTCGACACACGATTTTGTCCCGGAGCAACGTTTACGAATCCATTCATATAATTAGCAAAAATGGAAACTTTGTCTAAAATTGGCTGATACACTAATCCTAATTTTGGAGAAAAGGCAGTTTGATTGTATCCGTCATTTTTTGCATTCATAAAACGGTCAGCACGTAAACTTAACATAGCAGAAAATGCAGGTGTAAAGTTGATTACGTCAGAAACGTAAGCACTGTAAACTTCTTGTTTCGTATTGTTGTTGTTTCTTGGACTATTTGCAATAAGGGCGTCTGAACCTAAGAGTGGTCGGAAGAAATTCCGGCCACTTTATGTTTTAAATACTTTTGAAGGATCTCCGCCTGCGAAGACTATCATTATTGCAGTAATAAGTTCCCT
>NZ_CADCSU010000025.1 GCF_902804475.1 Flavobacterium bizetiae | reverse complement strand
TGTATACACTCTTAAAAACAATTATAAAGCATAAAAATGAATATCAAGGCGAAGCTATATTAGAGTTTTTATTTGCATTATCTATTGGTAAGTTAAAACTACACAAATCTCATTACAGCATACTAATTGACGATTTGAAGGAGATTGATAATGAAAAGATAAAACTTTTTATAGAACCAATACAGAATATTTATAAAAACTGCATATAATCCCAGTTTGAAAATATGGCGGGTTTAGACTTAATTTGAAGCAGGCTATATACTTGGTAAACTACTATAAACAAAAGTTTAGATTTCCTTAATCTGCGATACAGCCAAACAAACAAATATTAGTGATTATAGTAATCTACCTATAAAAACATAAGAATATGACGACAGAAATAATATTTTGCGGAAATAGAATTAACAAACTAAATAGACTTGGACTTGAAATCCAAATATCTATGGCTTTAGACAGCGGTAGTGAGGAAGTTCATATTATGTTTGGGAGTCCCGGTGGAGAAATATTTCAAGCATTAGAATTCTATAAGTTCATTACAAATTTACCTAGTAACAAAAAAGCTAAGTTGTATATACATTCCTGCGGACCAATTGAATCATCAGCAGTAGTAATCTTCGTCTCGTTTGACAACCGTTATGTTTCAGATAATAGCCATTTTTTACTTCACAAAGTAAGACTTCAGAATATGACAGCATTAACTAAGGAGCAGCAACAAAATATTGACTATTTTAACAACCAAATGCTTGGCATTTTAACAAGTAAAGTTACTTTGGACCAAACCGAAATTGACAGTTTACAAACAACATATGAAAACCTCAATTTGACAAGTGAAATAGCAATTCAAAAAAAATTTGGACAAAAATCTAGTAGAAAATTTCTGGATACAGCCATTATAATTCCTCAGATTGGGCAATAAAGCAATGGCAAATTTGACAACACGACAAAGAACCACAGCCCACTAAACTTCGTTTGATAATATTTTAGGATTTGGCTTTATTTCAAATTGCTTTTTTACTTGTGATAGTCATTAACCGAAAATTTAGCGTTCCTTCATCCACTACATCTTCAAGGCATAAACCATCATAAACTACCTTTCCGAGCAAAAAAAATAACAAAATGAATCCAAAAGTTGAATATATTTCCAGACTACTTCAAAAAACGAGTTTTAAAGCTTTAGAAAATTACTGTCTAACAAGATTATGGCATAAATTGGATAATGACGAAATAAAATTCGTTCCGCAACAATATGTAAACCGTCACATTGAAAAATATGCTTTAACAGATGTCTATCTTCCGCAATTTAAAATCCATATAGAAGTTAACGAACCTGCACATTATGATTCCCCTGAGAGAATAATTGCAGATGAAATTAGAAAAAACGAAATTGAAGAAAAAACCGGACATTGTCTTTTTGTTATCGATTGTAGAAATGATCTTTCAAAAATTCACAATGACATAGATTCTATAGTAAACCTTATTAGAGAAGAAACTGAAAGTCAAAAACAAAATGGAACATTCAAACCTTGGCAACCAGAACGTGAACAAAATCCTAATTATTGGAAATCTAAAAAGAAAATTCACGAAGTAGATGAAATTATATTTAAAAGTATTGAAGACATTTGTCATCTTTTTGATGCAGACTTTTCAAAAACAAAACGTGGATTTTTAAGACAAGGTGCAATCAAACATCCGAAAAAAAAACTTTATAATTTGGTGGCCAGCTGAAAAAAGTCGAAGTGGTTGGTTAAATATTTTTAGTGATAATGATAATATTATTAATGAATCACATTTTGATAATGTGAAACGAAGTAGTCATTTTAATAATATAATAAAAACTACTGAATTACGAATTGTATTTTTTTATAACAAAGATGTACTAGGAAATGTTGGATATAAATTTAAAGGTATTTACGAAATAGATAGATTAAAAAGTAATGCTTCAAATGGACTATTTTGGAAGAGATGCAGTTCTGAATTTACTATAAATGAATATTAAAACGATTTATAAGGGCCGTTTTGCAAGATTGAAATTTGTATGGAAAATTTAGGTTTAAATTTTTTTTTAAATTTTATCTTAAACGAAAGAACTCAGTGATGATAAAGTTCAAAAAGTCGCGAAACATTAGCAAAAAGCAAATCAAAAATGTGTAAAAAACAAAGTAAAACAAAATAAGAAATGAAAATTAAATTTACTCTACTATCAATAATATTATTACTAATTTTTTCCAGCTGTTCAAATCAACCAGATTTGACAATGAAGAAGCAATAAAGTTAGCAAAAGACCTGATCACTCAAGAAATGAAAAAGAATTCAGGAATGGCTTTTGCAATGTTAGGTGTAGAAGATGATGAAAGTATTGATAAATTTGTTAATGAAAATATTGAGCTTGTAAACGTAAGACCAACAGATAAAGATGAAGATTTAAAAAAATGCGATTGTGCTACGCAGATTTCGTTTAAGTTCTCTGAAGAATTGATAAAAACATTGAAAGAAAAGAGCAGAGGAAATTTGATAATTTCTGTCATAAATGAAATGATGACAAAACAATTAGATTACAAATACACACTTCAAAAAATAAAAAAAGACAACCAACTTCTTGTTGAGGGAATTGTACCTGTTGAAGAATTACAAAGCATTTTTATGAATTACAAAATGATACAAAATGCAATGAATAAACAAGCAAGTAAAAATGAAGGGGCGGAAAATTTGAGCCAAGATGCTTCGAACGATAAAGAAATTTCAACTGTAAAAAGAGAAGATACTGATATAAGTGCAAATTCAGGAGAAATAATAACTGAAAAAAGCTATATCTATAAAAAAAGTGATTATTCTACCAAAATAAAAATGTATCTAATTAAAGGTGATGTTTTTGACATTGGAGAGGAAAAAGATGGATTTTATGACATCTATTATCACGGAGAAAATTACGATAAGAATATTGAAGGCTATATTCCAACAAGCGAAATGAAACTTCTGTATTTAGACAAATATGGAAATAAAACATATATTGAAGAATAGAAAAATTACCAAGTGAAAAAACGCTACATTCATTTTTATAATCTATGTGCAAATGAATAATATTTCCTGGAGACATCATTATTTACCTATTTTTTATCTCAAAGGTTTTACTAAGCAATCTGGATTTTTAAAAATCTTTAATGTTCAAGAAAAACGTTTTCTAAAAAATGGAAAAGAATTTTCACCAGAATCTTTCTTTTTCGAAAAAAACGCTAATACTGTAATATTTGGAGATAAAAAAAATGATTATATAGAGTCTAGCTATTCGGATTTTGACAATGAAATGGCGACTTTAATTAAAAGAATTACTAATTCAGATTACACAACAAATTATAATGTAACTGAAGAAGAGATGCCACGAATCAATCACTTTGTAAGCCTCATGTATTGGAGATTACCACATCGAACAAATGATTTGAAAGAAATTTTACAAAATACTGACTTAGGAAGTTTAGGCTTAAAGATTGTAAATAAAAGTGGGGAACGACAGAAAGTGACAGAAGAGGAATTTAAAAATAATCCAGAGTTCATGAAAGGTTTTAAATACTATAACTCCTTGATGGATTCAATTCGTGGAGTTAATTGTACAACACCGTATTCAATAGTTCAAAATCATGAAAATTTTCCTTTTCTATGTTCTGACAATCCAGTAGTATTTCAAAGCGAAAATCCTAAAGTCTATCAAGACGACTATTTATTCCCGCTGTCAGGTAATAGATTATTTATTAAAGCAAACCGTACAAGCGACTTTCCTCCATATTTAAGAATGCTTGTTGACGCCGTTGTATATAAGCAAGCTCAAAAATATGTAAGCTGTACAGATGAGTCATATTTAGAACAATTAGACACTTTATTAGAAAAACAAAATATAGAAGAGCTAAAAGCAGAGATATTTAAAATAATAAGATATAACGCAATATAATACATGGTATAAGAGATTTAGGCATTTAACATAATTTAAAAGTGTTTTGTATTTGGGGTGTTTGAGCAAATCCTAAGATAAGACTTAATTTAACCTCACGCCTATTCCTGCAAAGGAACGTTAACAAAAATCAAATCAACATTTTTCTAAAAAAGAAACTTATGGAAGCTGAATCTTTTAAAATCATTACAATGTTAATTTCATTAATTGCTATTACAATTTCAATAATCACGATTGTAATGACTAGAAAAAATCTGAAACGACAATTAAGACTGGCTAAACTTGAAGAAATTTTAGAAATACTTCAATTTATAATTGGTTACTATCGAATCCTCTTTTCCCTTTTTCACGGTATAGAAAAAAATCTAAACTCACTTGAAACAAGTAATGAAATTACGAAAGAGATGAGAAAAACTATGAAGCAGCAAATACACTTTATAGAAATAAATAACCGAGAAATTGTCACAAGTAAAATTGCAAGACTAAAAATCCTATCTAATGCTTATCTCACAAATTCAAATAATTTAAAAATCAAGTTGCATACAATTTCAGACGTCTTTTACAATATGTATATGTATGTACATTCAAATGGCGGAGTAATGAGAAAAAAAGAAGCAAATGTAATAATTCCAAATCCTAAAGAAATGTCTATGCTGATTGAAAAAATAGAAGAAGAAATTATTATTGAAATGAATTTAGGTTATAAACCAATAGATTATGATGTCCAAGTCGACTATTACAAAAATCAATTCAAAAGAGATTTGGAAGGTTAGCAACTCGACTTATTACAGCTCTTTAAGCAAAAATGCCAAATTTTAAATTAAAAGATTTTATCTTAAACCTACAACCCGCTATGTCTAATTTACAAAACTAATATTTTAAAGATGCCAATATGCTACAATTGTGGAAATGATTTCCCAGAGGAAAATATTACACGTGAACACATTCCAGCTCAAAATTTATTTGCTGGTTACGGAGATGAGTTTAAAGTTAACAGATTAGTCGTGCCAGCATGTTTTGACTGTAACAATCAATACTCTCAAATTGACCAAGAAATACGAGATGCTATTGGCGTAATGAACAATAATGATGATAATCAAACTGAATTGACTAGAAAATCAGTTAAGTCCATAATACGTCGAAAAAGCTGGGCTGACAGATTATTTTTCGCAGGTGATAAAGTAATGGCTGTTGACTTCAGTTATGATGATTTAAAAAAATTACACATAAAAAACTTTAAGGGAATTTTTTATAATAAATATAAAAAACCATTACCAAAAGAATTTGAAGTTGAAATAATTGCTGAAGGAGATGAGGAGAACGAAAAACTTATGGGAATTGGTCGATTATTTTATGATTATGTAATAAGAGAAAATGATTTTTTAGTTTCAGGTCATGAAGATATATTTATGTATAATATTAGAACCATGAATCGTACAGATTCCGACTATCTTGAAGACAATGGAGATATAGAGAACTGCATTTGCGTGGTTGCAGCTCTTATTTATCATAAAAATATGTGCTCAATAGTTATTGCGGCTAAAAAAGATTTTTTGGAAGGTGTTAAAAAAGATCGAAATAAAGACCTATCATAATGGCATCTCTGCACTATAAATGCATTACATTTTTTAGACGTAAAGTACAATGCAAAAATTCTTAATTGAGTGATTTTAGCATGACATATTTTAAGTGATAGAGTTGCTAATTAAAGTAATTTATAATTAATAAAAATTATGTTTGAAGATTTAAAAGAAATTTGGAAAAATATTGAACAAAAGGAAAAAGGCTATTTAAAAACAGGATTATATATCATATTAATTATAGGTTTTATATCGGTAATTTTTCTTCCCTGGCTGTTAACAAGAGAAAGTATATCTTTTGTTGATTACAATAAAAAGCGAGCTATTGGAGATACTATAAATGGTATAGCTGGTCCCTTTATAGCATTAGCAGGGGCCATTTTAACTTTCTTGGCATTTTACATCCAATATAAAGCCAACTTAGAGCAAAGAAATCAGTTTACTAAAACTCTAAAAAATCAGGAAAAGGAAACAAAAGAACAGCTTATTCAATACAATAGCAATTTAGAAAGACAGATTGAGGAAAAAAAAGAGCAGGAAAAAATATGGAGAACTGAAAGATTTGAAAATCAATTCTATGAAATGATCAGACTTCACAAGGAAAATGTTAATTAAATCTCGATTAACTTAACCAAATCATATTTATTTTTCACTACAAATAGATTCAAGGTTTCTGAATCAATCATCTCGATCCCAATCAAAAAATGATGAGGATTTCATATCTGCATTTTTATTTATAAATTCGTTTTAGTTTTATTTAACCTGAGATCATAACGCTCTTACCAGTGTCAAGTATCTATACATATCCTTCCAACTATTTTTCTATTATATCTCGGAAAAGGGCAACTTGACAACAGACACAATAAAATAAAATTTTGATAATAATGAAAATGAAAGATGATGAGAAAAGAAAAATCAAACAGAAATCGCAATGTAACAGTGCGATTTACAATGCAAGAATACAGTCAACTTAAAGGCAAGTTTACAGTAAGTACATGCCGCGGCTTAAGTGAATTCATTCGAAAACATTTATTTAATAAACCAATTGTAACCACTTACCGAAATCGATCTTTAGATGATTTGATGGAAGAAACAATCGTGTTAAACAATGAATTAAATGCTATTGGAAAAAATATTAATCAAATAGCAAAAAATATCAATACAGCAGACTCCTGCTTTGAAATTAAGCAAGAGCTTTCCATACTCGATCTTGAAAAAAAAATCCTTTTTAGCAAAATAGAAGAGATCAGAAACCACAATCAAAAAATTGCTGAACAATGGTTACAATTATAAAAATGAGCCATTCGATAGCCAGCATTCTGACCTATAATGAAAATAAAGTCAAAACTGGGGCTGGTGAGTGCATTAAGGCGGCTAATTTCCCATTAGAATTAGAAAAACTGACTTTCAAATTAAAAATGAATCGCTTTTTGAATCGCGCAAAACTGAATGAAATTACAAAAAGGAATACCGTCCATATTTCTTTAAACTTTCATCCGTTAGATAACCTCTCTAAAGAAGTCTTAATTGAAGTTGCAGATACTTATATGGAAAAAATAGGCTTTAGCAAACAGCCCTATTTAATATATCAGCATCACGATGCAGGACACCCGCATCTGCACCTTATTACTACTAATATTCAACGGGATGGAAAAAGAATAGATTTACATCTTTTAGCTATAAAAAAATCAGAACCAGCACGAAAAGAAATAGAAAAAGTTTTTAGACTTGTCAGAGCCGAGGGAAGAAAAAATAAAGAAGCATTTTCGTTAGATCCAATACCAACTTCTAAAGTAAGATACGGTAAAATAGCATCGATGAAATCAATTAGTAATGTTCTGAATAGGGTTCTGAATACTTATAAATATTGCAATCTTCAGGAGTTTAATGCAGTACTTAGACAGTATAATGTTATGGCTGACCCTGGAAAGGAGTGTTCTAAAATGTTTACATCAAAAGGATTGCTATATCGAATACTGGATGAAAAAGGAAATACAGTGGGGGTTCCAATCAAGGCGAGTAATTTTTATTTACAGCCAACTTTGAAATTTTTAGAAGAAAAATTCCAAAGCAATACAATTAGACAATCATCAGATATAACATCCCTTAAATTGAGCATTGAGAAAGTACTCTTAAAAACAAAACATGTATCGCTAAGCGATTTTACGATACAATTGGAAAAAGCGGGCATCAATACTATTCTCACAAAAAATAGACACGGTATACTGCAGAGTATTACATATATCGATCATAAAACACATAATGTTTTTAATGAAAATGCTTTAGGTGAAAAATACAGTGTGAAATCAATTGAAGAATATTGCTTATTAAAAACTTTTACTAAAGCAACAATTTATAAACCGGCCCAAAAAACAAAAAAATCTAAAACCTTCCGGTTTCGAAATTAATTGTAGTAAATAATTAAAAAACAAGAGAACTTGAATTTAATAAAGGCATTTAAATTATAATTTCTCCTATCATTTAATTTTTGATAGTATTTCTATATAAACAAGGAAGAAATCCGGCCAGAGCTATACTATTTAATAATTGTATCCCACCTTTCAACATCTGTATAAATACATAATTATTATAATATTTGATCACGTAGATAGTGAGTCTTAACAAAAATATATTCTAAACAACGTCGTGAAAAAATAATAAACCGTTGAAATTTTCTTTAGTATTAGTAGCTTTTAAACAACTCAGGCCCTCTACCTTATAGACTTAGAATAAACATACCTAAAGACAATTTCACCATTATCCAAATAAATTAGGTGTCAATTATTTTATTTTTTGTCTATATATTTGTCAATTATTGATATCCCATATTCTTTTTCGAAGTCAGAAAAGAAAGTTGATAATACTATCTTCTCCTTATTACAAATGCTATTTATTGTTGCAAAAGGAATATTATATCCATCTGTTTTTTGCAGCTTAGTGATTGTTGAAGTAGCTAAATTACATTCTTTAGCATATTGTCTTTTAGTTACTTCTTTGCCATTTTCATCAATCCGATTTACAATCCATCGTTTTGAAATGTAATTGCAGATGTATTTATTAACAAGCATATTCCTTTGTATATCTTCATTTTTAGCACTCATTTCTACAATTATATTTGTTTGCATTAAAACAAATTAAGCTAAAGCTTATAAAAAAAGTGTTCGCGATCACGAACAATTAAATATTTTACTTTATATTTGCATATGATCCCACAAGGATCGTATTTTTGCGACTCTTCAAAAAAATATTGAAGCATTCGCTTTGAATCTCGAACGGAAAACTGGTAATTTTAGCAACGAGATGATAAGTAAGATGCTCACGTCTTTTGGCGTGGGCTCACTTATTGTTGCTTGGTATACCAGTACCTCCGTTCGATAAGATGAGTTCCGCGCCTTTTTATTAGGCCAACAATCCTCTTCTTAAATTCTTAGCGCTTTATTTCTTTATTTACATGATATCGCAATACAATAAAAGTTTAACCTTTTAATGCGTTTACTCATGTAGAAACAAACAACTTCCTTATGACTATTAAGACGTTTACTTAATGCATAAAAAATGGCCCTCTATTTTCGTCGCCAAACAACCATAGAGGACCGTAGCTAATCTAACTATTGTTTAAACTAACCAATCCAATATTATGAATAATTTTTCATTTTACAAGGATGGGAAAGCTTTTTATTGCCTAATTTTTCTGGTTTTCTTCTTGTCTTTTCCCCCTGTATCCGCAAGTTCCATAGAACGGCGCAGCCCTTCTTTTTTTCAACAACATCAAGTTCAGGGCACTATCACCGATGGTGCAAGCCCATTACCGGGCGTCACTATTGCCATTAAGAACAAACTCAAATCCTCAACCATATCAGATTTTACAGGTCAGTATTCCCTTTTGGTCTCCCCTTCAGATACGCTCGTTGTTTCTTTTATGGGTTTTAAAACAGCCCTGGTTCCCGTGAATGGAAGAACAACAGTGAATGTAAAACTTGGTTTTGATACCACTACCCTGCAGGAAGTCCGGGTGAATGCCGGATATTATTCCACCAAACAAAGCGAGCGTACCGGAAGTATTTCTTCCATCACTTCCAAGGATATTGACATACAGCCCGTAACCAATGTGCTCGCTGCCATGCAAGGCAGAATGGCCGGGGTAAGTATCACCCAGACCACAGGGATTCCCGGAGGTAATTTTGAGATCAAAATCCGAGGACAGAACTCCCTGCGCGCCGAAGGCAATGCGCCACTGTATATTATAGACGGGGTGCCTTATGCTTCGGATCCTATTGGTAGCGCGCAGATCTCTACCCTATTTCCCTATGCCACCGGAGCCCTTAACGGTATCAATCCCGAGCAGATCCAAAGTATTGAAGTTCTCAAAGATGCCGATGCCACTTCTATCTACGGCTCACGAGGGGCTAACGGGGTGGTGCTGATCACCACCAAGAAAGGACAAAAAGGTAAAACCAAATTTACCCTAAGCGCTTCGAGCGGCGCGGGCAAGGTGACCCAGTTTGTTAAAATGATGGATACAAATCAATACCTGGCCATGCGCCGGCGTGCCTTTGCCAATGACGGTATTACTGATTATCCGGAGTCGGCCTATGACATTAACGGCACCTGGGACCAGAACCGCAATACCAACTGGCAGAAAGAACTCCTGGGTGGTACTTCTCTTTTTACTGATATGCAGGGTAGCGTATCTGGGGGATCTGCCAATACCAACTTCTATTTAAGTGGCAACTACCACAGCGAGTCTACTGTTTTTCCGGGAGATTTTCTATACAAAAAAGGCGGAGGTCAGTTTAATATGAATCACCAGTCAGAGGATCAGAAATTCAAAATACAGTTCTCTGCCGGCTATACCCTGCAGGACAATGACCAGCCCTCTTTTGATCTCACCACTGAAGCGCGCACTATTGCCCCTAACGCGCCAGAGCTTTACAATCCTGACGGTACCCTGAACTGGGCCAACAGCACCTGGCAGAATCCCCTTCGCAATCTCCCTGCCAAGTTCGAATCCAAAACCCATGATTTTCTGGCCAATACAATGCTCTCCTATGAAGTGCTTCCAGGACTTTTGCTTAAAACCAGCATGGGCTATACCAATCTGCGCCACGGGGAAACACGCCTGAACCCTTCCACTATTTATGATCCGGCCTTTCATGTGGGGAGCTCCTCCTCCAGCCTTATTTTGGGCAGTACCAGCCGTAATTCCTGGATTATCGAGCCTCAGCTCAACTGGGAAAGAGCAATAGGGAATCACAAATTAGGACTATTGCTGGGTGGTACTTTCCAACAGCAGTCCACCGCGCAGCTTGTGGAGTCCGGCACCGGGTTCAGTTCCAACAGCCTTATCTACAACTTAGCGGCAGCCTCCAGAATAAAGATACTCACCGATAATGCCATACTGTACAAATACCAGGCTTTTTTTGGACGACTGAATTACAATTGGAAAGAGCGCTATATCGTAAATCTAACAGCAAGGCGTGATGGCTCAAGCCGTTTTGGCCCCGGGAACCAATTTGCCACTTTTGGCGCTATTGGCGCTGCATGGCTTTTCTCAAAAGAATCTTTTCTTACTGAGTTCTCCTGGCTTTCCTTTGGCAAGCTGCGAGGCAGTTATGGTACCACGGGAAGTGACCAGATTGGGGACTACCAGTTCCTGGATACCTATGCCACTTCGGGAGTATTATATGGCGGGAAAAGTGGCCTGGCGCCCTCGCGACTTTATAATCCCAACTTTGCCTGGGAGACCAATCGAAAACTCGAGCTAGCCCTGGAGACCGGATTTTTGCAGGACAGGATCTTTTTTACAGCAGCCTGGTACCGCAACCGGTCTTCCAATCAACTCGTGGGGATCCCTATGCCCGGCACCACAGGTTTCTCCTCCCTGCAATCCAACCTTGAGGCCACGGTTCAAAACGCCGGGTGGGAATTTACCCTTCGCACTGTGAATCTCAGCAAAGGGGCCTTTGGGTGGACCTCGAGTCTTAACCTTAGTTTTTCGCGCAACAAGCTCCTTCGTTTCCCGGGACTTGAAGGATCAACCTATAGTGAAAAATACCGCCTCAATGCGCCTTTGAATATCACCCTTTTATATGAATATACCGGTATTGATCCCAAAACGGGCCTGTATCAGTTCCGGGATATCAATAACGATGGGAAAATTTCTTTTCCCGATGACAAGCAAATTGTTATGGACCTTAATCCCCAGTACTATGGAGGGTTGCAAAATCAGCTTTCCTACAAGGGATGGAGCCTTGATTTTCTTTTTCAGTTTGTCAAACAAAAAAATGTTAATTACCCAGTGGGGGCTACAGGGGAGATGTACAACCAGCCAGAGGTAACTCAGCACGCCTGGCAACAGCCCGGTGATCTTGGGCCCTATCAGATCCAGACCGCCGGATACAACTTTGATGCCCTTACCGCGGGGAGTCTCTACAGCGAGAGTACCGCCTCTATAAGTGATGCTTCCTTTATCCGGCTTAAGAACATTTCTCTCTGGTATGATCTTCCTTTAAAACAGACCAAGTGCAGGCTGATGATTCAAGGGCAGAACCTTTTGACCTTTACCGGCTACAGAGACGGAGATCCTGAATTTACAAGCTTTGGTTCTCTTCCTCCCCTTAGGGTAATCACCGCAGGGGTTCAATTCACTTTTTAACGCAACTATCATGAAAACAATAACACTTATACCTTTTCACTTGCGAAGTACCAGTCTTGCCATTTTATGTGCAACTGCTACCCTACTGCTTGTATCTTGTGATTCCTTTGTAGAGGTTGATCTTCCAAAATCCCAGCTGACCAATAAAACGGTCTTTGAGAATTACCAGACTGCTGATGCTGCCCTTGCCGATCTTTATGCCAAAATAAGGGATGCAGGACTCCTGACAGGCAACAGTTCGGGACTTTGTAACCAGCTGGGCAATTACACCGATGAACTTACCTATTTTGGAAGTGCTACAGATCCGACCCTTTATTTTTACAACAACTCATTATTAGCCACCAATACAGCCATAGCGCAGCTTTGGAATTTTACCTACAATCAGATTTATGCAGCAAATGCTATACTGGAAGGCAGCAGGAATTCTTCCGGGCTCTCTACAGCCGAAAAAAAGCAACTCGCGGGGGAAGCACTTTTTATTCGGGCATTGCTGCATTTTTATCTGGTAAATCTCTTTGGTGATCTGCCTTATGTGACCACCACCGATTATAAAACCAACAGCTCCATCGGCAAGCTTTCTGTGGAGGATATATACAGACTGGTAGAGACTGATTTGAGCGATGCGGCGCTGTTATTGCCCCCTACGCCTTTAAACGATACCCGGGTGCGTGTCCAGCGAACCGCTGTTTTTGCCCTGCAGGCAAGGGTATACCTGTATGGGGGACGCTGGGCCGAGGCGGCCAATAGCGCCTCTGCGGTACTCAATGAGACAGGCCTGTATAGGCTAGAAGGAATTTATACGGTTTTTTTAAAGGACTCCAAAGAAACCATCTGGCAACTCCAGCCCTCCCCGGCGGGTAAAAATACAGATCAGGCCATCACTTTTATTTTCTTTACCGGGCCTCCTGCTTCGGTATCCTTAAGCCCTGCGCTTATGGATTCCTTCGGGACCGATGATCTTCGCAAAACCCACTGGACAGCACGCGTATCAAAAGGTACTTCTGCATGGTATCATGCCTTTAAATACAAACAAAACAATGCTACTGCTTCCTCTGTAGAGTATTCCATAGTACTGCGCCTGGCCGAGCAATACCTGATCCGCGCAGAGGCCCGGGCCCATCAAGGGGATATTATCGGGAGCAGGGAAGATCTCAACGAAATCCGTCATCGCGCTGGTCTTGCAGATACCTCTGCTCTTAGCTCCGAAGAACTCCTGGAG
Source organism: Flavobacterium bizetiae (assembly GCF_902804475.1). Classification (GTDB taxonomy): domain Bacteria; phylum Bacteroidota; class Bacteroidia; order Flavobacteriales; family Flavobacteriaceae; genus Flavobacterium; species Flavobacterium bizetiae. The sequence goes on along the minus strand of NZ_CADCSU010000025.1, from coordinate 33,510 downwards.
GCCATCCAGGGGGAAAGAAGATGGGAATTCTTTACCGAATACGGACACCGTTTCTTTGACCTTAAGCGCTCAGGAAACCTGGATAAGGTATTATCAGGTGTAAAATCCGGATGGAACAGCACCGATGTTCTTTTTCCCCTTCCACAGGCCGAACTGAGCCTGAATCCAAAACTGCTGCCCCAAAACAAGGGCTATTAATCCCAGAATTACAATGCCATGAATTATATCACTAAAAAACAGGCCAATTTCTCCATATCACTCTCTTTAATTTTAGCTTTAATTTGTTTTTTTATTTTTATTTTGCCATTAGTAACCTGTCCCTTATGGGGGCAGGTGGTGCAAAAAAAACAGCTCACCCAGGCAGATTATAAGCTCTTTGGAGAATTACAGTTAAACCAGGCAGCGCCCAATGGCCGCTGGGTTAGTTTTAACATGATCTACCCCTCTGGGGAGGATACGCTATTTGTTAAGAATACCTCCAATAAAAAAATCTATAGTTTTCCCGGCGCTTCTAATGGACAGTTCCTCGCAGGGGATCGTTTTGTCTGTGAGAGTCCTAAGGGCCTTCTGCTTTTGAATCTCAATACCCAAAAACAGCAATATATTCCATCGGTTGCCCAATATGCCTATGCGCCTGATTCAGATCAGTTAATCCTTATGATAAAGTCTACGGGATCTCAGGCCGATTTGCTCCTGCTGGATGCTAAGGGTAAAACCACTGAGCAAATAAAAGGCGTGATGAGTTTTTCCATGAGCCCCGATGGCCATAAAGTCCTCTACAGCACCACAGAAGATGGGTATAATTCCCTGGCACTGCTCGAGCTTGCCAAGCAAAATACCCGGCGCTGGATTATCCGCAAAAGCCGCCTTGCCTTTACCACACCAACCTGGCAGAAAAAAACAAAGGCGCTGGCTTTTTTTGCCACTGATCCTCACTTGTCCTGCAAGAGCCTGCTTTTTTACTACAGGCTAGACAAGCACTTGCTCTATGAGATGAACAGCGAGAAAATGAGCGGCTTCCCTGCTGATAAAACACTCAGAAGCGATCAATATCCCATTAGCATTAGTGAGGATCTCAGCAAGGTGTTTTTTGGCATAGGTCCAAAGACAGGAGTCCGGCAAGATCCTGTTTTACCCGATACTGATTCTTCGGTGGAGCTCTGGAATGCCAATGCCAAGTGGATTTATCCCATGGAGCGCAAAAGACCGCCATTGGAGCAGCAGAGCACGCTCGCGGTATGGTTTCCCCTAACAGATCAATTGCTAGAGCTGTCCTCTTCTGAATTGCCCCAGGTAATGCTTGGGGGAAATCAGCAGTATGCAATTCTCTCCAATGCGCAGTGCTATGAGCCTCAATTTGATTTAGAAGGACCGCGGGATTTTTATATCATGGATCTAAACACCGCAAAAAAAGAACTCCTTTTGGAAAAGCAGCCCACTGTTCCCTCCCAGGTATTACCTACACCTTCCCCTAGTGGCCATTACATTACCTACTTTAGAGACAACAATTGGTGGATTTATGATCTGCGCTGCAAAGCGCACATCAATATTAGCGCTAAACTGCCATCAATGGCCAGTATAGCGGAGCCCTATGGAGTGGCCGGCTGGAGCTTACAAGACAAGGAAATTATACTCTATGACCAGTATGATTTATGGCGCATCGCCCCCGATGGGTCAAAAGCTACCCGGATGACCCATGGCCGTGAGCAAAAAATACAATTCAGGATCAATCGATCAGGATTTGAGCAGGATCTTCTAGCCAATTATAACGGATGGACACACACTCTCATCGAGATGGAAAAAGGCCTTTTACTCCAAGCCAAAGGCGATGATGGAAAGACTGGCTATTTCAGATGGAAGGATACTGACTGGGTAATTCCTATAGTGTATAGGGACAGTTATCTTACTAAATTACAGGCTACAGACCATGGAAAAAGCTTTATATACCAGGATCAAAAATTCAATGAATCTCCAAGGGTCGTATCTCTTGAGAACAAAAAGGCCAGAACCGTTTTTCAAAGTAATCCACACCAATCCAAGTACGGTTGGGGGACCAGCGAATTGCTGTTTTATTACAATGAAAAGGGAGAAAAATCAAAGTCCCTGCTGTATTATCCGGCCCATTACAATCCTGAAAAAAAATACCCCATGATTGTGCATATTTATGAGGAGCAGGCAAGTCAGCTCCATAAATTCATCAATCCATCGATGATGGCCGAAGACGGTTACAACCCCACAGTACTTACCAGTCAGGGCTATTTTGTGCTATGTCCCGATATTATCCGAAAAGACCAGCACGAGGGGCAATCCGCCCTGGATTTCACCATGGCTGCCACAAAGGAAGTGATTTCCAGAAATCTGGTCTATACAGATAAAATTGGACTCATGGGACATTCCTTCGGCGGATACCAGACTACTTATATCATTACTCAAACTGGATTGTTTGCCGCTGCAGTAGCGGGATCTGCAGTAACGGATCTTACCAGCTATTATTTCACTGTAAATTGGAAAACAGGTCGTCCCACTATGAATTATTTTCAAAAAGGACAACTCAGGATGATGCAGTCCCCTTATGAAATACCCGAACTCTACAAGGACAATTCTCCCTTGGTGTATGCCGATAGGATTACCACGCCCCTTCTCTCTTTTACAGGTAAAGAGGACAATCATGTGGATTGGCATCAGTCAGTGGAGCTTTACCTGGCCATGCGAAGGCTCGGAAAAAAACACGTCATGCTGCTCTATCCCAAAGAGCCACATTCCTTACTTAATCCCTCCAATCAAAAAGACTTATCCCTTCGGATACAGCAATGGTTTGGCTATTATCTTAAAGGCCAAACACCCGCCCCCTGGATTACAGAGGCAATTAAATAAAAGACAAAAAAAAACAATGCAGTTCTTCTTTAAGAACTGCATTGCCTTTACCTGCCGGGTCCGTGCTGTTCAAGTTAACCTTTTGGGGCTATAATCTGGTAGTTTCCGCTAAGATGCATTAGACTGAAAAGGTACATTAATCCATCATAATAAGGATCAAAGTAACCGTCTTGGTAAGGTTCCAGTTTGGCATTCCAAACCGCGTGAACAAAATCTATACTTGCTTTGTCTTTGTTTACCAATGATGCCGTAGCTGCTGTTGCTACTAACCCAATGGAATGCCTGAGCTTTTTTACCGGACCTGCCTGAAGAATAAATTCAGGTGTAGAACCGTCCAGATTAAACTGATCTTGGTAAGTATCGAGTCCTTTAGATCTAAGGAAATTTTGAAACCGCTTAGCATAATCTTCCTGCCATTCTTTATCTTTTCCGTACCAGGTATAATCCATCGCCACATTCATAGGAACGCGCCACGAATCATATCGAAATCCGGGAGGCAGCCAGGGCGTTGGATGTGGTTCGCCATTAAACTCAGTATAATCTGAAGTCAGACCCGTTACCCGATGACAGGCTTTGTGCAAAAAATTACGCGAAACATCGGCACATTCTTTATAAAACTGTTCATGGCCGTCTTTGGCATATAATGCCCATATTTCGTAAAATGCAGGAACATGATACGACGGATCTGTCCAGTTGTAGCCTGCTGCTTCCGGAACAAAAGAAATCTGTTTGTGTTCTGTATTTATAATGTTATAGATATTGCCCGTACCATCTTTTTTCCACATGGCATCTAATATTCTTCTGGCTTCTTTATAATAATCGATTCCGGTATTATTTCCCCATTTATTAGAAGCAAAAAGCAGACTTGTTATATAGTACAATTCTCCGTCTGAAGCAGAACCTGGAGAGTTTTGTTTTTTGGTCTGAGGATTTACGCTCCAGGCAAAATAATCTTCTCTTGGCCCTTGCTGATGTTGCATGTATTTTACAGACCATCGCCAGAGACGATCAAAAACTTCTTTTTTATCGAGCTGAACGGCCACCATCATTCCGTATGACATTCCCTCAGTCCGGGCATCTTTGTTTTTAACATCCGAAACGTATCCTAGCGAATCGCCTTCCTTAAAATAAACTTTGTCCGGTCCTTCAAAAACATCATAATAGGCTTTGGTTAATTTCTTGTCGATCTCAGTTTGGCTGTAACCTGCTTCTTTAAAAAGATTGCGGTATTGAGCTCTTTTTAGTTCTGATTGATCAGCTTTCTTTTTATTCTGACTTATTGCAAAAACCGGAACAATTAAAACAAAAACTAGTATTAAAAGTCGGATTTTAGTCAGGTATTTACTTGCGAAATTTTTATGTAGAATCATATTTGTCTTTTTATTATTTTACTGTTAATTCAAAAAAATGTGAAGTATAAATTCTTTAAATGGAAAAATTAATCAGGAAGATTTTTTGCCCGATCTTCCTTTTACCTTCTATTGTGCAGATTATTTTTTGAATGCTTTCGCGTTTAGCATAATGCAAGTAATCTACAAAGATTGAATGTTTGTAACTGATGCCTTTTTGGTAACTTTTGGGCATTATAAAAAACTAAATAACTAAAATAACCTAATTCAAAATTTTCGATAGCAGCACTATCCTGAATACTTATAAATATAAGTGTGCTTATTACAAATATAAACAAAACCAGTTATTACGCAATCGGTTGTATGATGTTTTATTTTAAAATATATTCTTCGTTATTACTCCCCCTAAAATCCTTTAATTTAAAGATTAAAAGCATTGGATAAAATGAGTTTAAAAATGCTCCTCACCAAAAAACAAGAAGTCTTTTTTGAATTGATATTTTTAATATTCGAAATGAAAACGGGTATTTATATTGAATAGATTTACTAAAAATCAAGTGATGCTTCAAATATGTTATTATAGGCTTCAAAAATGATACAGTTATTTGGGCTTTCAGGCTATTTTTACATTAGTATTCTTTATACCCGGAATAAAAAAAGAAGTGTTGCTTTTTGGATCAAAACACTTTAAAAAATAATTGACCTGACACGATAAAAGCCCATAAAAAAGCAGCTACTATATTTATGAATAATATATCAAAAAAACTTTCTGTACTAGAAAAAATAGGTTACGGTTTAGGTGATTTTGCAGCGAATTTAATTTTTCAGACGCTGCTTACATTTTTGGCTTTCTTTTATACTGATGTTTATAAAATTCCTGCCGGAACAGCAAGTGTAATTATTTTTACCGGAGGTTTTATTGGCGCTTTTTTTAATATCATTATGGGGGTTATCGCTGATCGTACCAAAACGCGTTGGGGAAAATTCAGGCCGTGGATACTATGGACTTCTTTGCCTTTTGGGATTGCTGCTGTGCTTTCTTTTTTAACTCCTGATTTTGGAATCTCGGGAAAGATAATCTATGCATTACTAACTTATTTTTTTTTAGTGCTGATTTACTCGGCCAATAATTTACCATATGTTGCCCTAAGTGGTGTTTTGACAGGCGATATGAAAGAACGAAACAGTCTTTCCTCCTATCGGTTTGTTGCCGTCATGATTGCCCAATTTATAATTCAGTCCCTTTTGCTTCCTTTTGTTCTGATTTTAGGAAATGGAGATAAAGCAGTTGGCTTTAAAAATACAATGCTTTTATTTGCTGTTGTTGGGGTCGTTTGTTTACTTATTACATTTCTGACCACCAAAGAAAGAATTATCCCTGCAAAGAATCAGGAATCTTCAGTGAAGCAGGATTTTATGGATTTATCTAAAAACGGTCCCTGGCTGGTAATGTTACTGGTTACTATTCTGGTTTTTATTACTTTGTCGCTAAAGGGTGGTATGTATGTTTTTTATTTTAAATATTATCTAGATCCACAGGCACAAATTCTTTTTTTGAATGATATTGGTTTTACATCCTTTATTGAACGCGTGAATCATTCACTCACTGCAATGGGATTTGTAGATTTTCAGTGGCCAATGGATGCGCCTACTTCTGCATTTAGTCTTTTTAATGCGGGCGGGATTCTTTTTATGATCTTCGGGATTATGTTTTCAAAACCTCTTGCTGATTCTTTTGGCAAAAGAAATGTTTACATCACTTTTATATTTTTATCTGCCCTTAGTCTTCTGGCATTTAATTTCTATAGCCGATCTGCCGTAGCTATGGTTTTCCTGACGCAATTATTACACGGATTTATTTACGGCATAACAATTCCCCTATTATGGGCTATGATTGCAGATGTGGCGGATTACAGCGAATGGAAAAACAATCGCCGGGCAACTGCTACTGTTTTTTCGGCCATGATTTTTGGTTTAAAAATAGGAATAAGTATTGGCAGCGCTCTGGGCGCCGCATTTTTATCTAAATATGGTTATGTGGCTGAAGAGGTTAATCAGGTGCCGGCCGCGGTAGAAGGGATTAAACTTTCGGTAAGTATTTATCCGGGTTTTATCTTTATTATCAGTGCTGTCTTATTATGTTTTTATGTAATAGATAAAAAAATGGAAATTCAAATTGAAACGGATTTGGAGGAGAGGAGAAGTAGATTTTAGATTGCAGATTTTAGATTTTAGATTATTGAACATAGATTTTGGATTTAGCTTTCTGAAATTATAATTGACTTGCACTTATACAAAAATAAACAGCGCATTAAAAATGCGCTGTTTACCAAAAATACTAACTTAACTTAATTCAAACTAACATAATTTAATGGTTTAGTAACCAGGATTATTATTACTTGGTTTTATATTAGGATTAGAAGATGTTTCTCTGTTTGGTATTGGCCATAACTCGCTTTTACCAGCCTGAAAACCAGTTCCTGCTAATTCTACACTTGCGTTACCCCATCTGATAATATCATCAAAACGGCTTTGTTCTCCGGCAAATTCTACTTTACGCTCATGAACTATTGCAGCAAAAACTGCATCTTTTGTAGCGGTAATATTAGTGGTTAAACCTGCACGATCTCTCACTTCTTTAATATAGGCAATGGCAGCTGTTTGTGAACCTCCTGCTCTTTGATTTTCACATTCTGCTTTCATAAGCAGTACATCTGCATAACGCATCACCTTGAAGTTAATACTTGAGCGTGTTGCTTCATCTTCTCTTTCGTAATAGTTTTGATATTTTTTCCAGCCCGCTCTTCTAATACCTGCAGAGGTAGTAAAATTACTTGCCAGCATTACCTTGGTTCCTTTCAAATAGGTTGAGCCTGGTACATAAAAAGTATCTCCAAAACGTAAATCTCCTGCTTCATACGAATCTAACAAATCGTCTGACGGATACACATTGTACCAGCTCAGGTTTCCATATTCCTGTCCTCTAAGGGTTGATTCTTCAAAACCAGTTCCCTCGCTATCACCAACAGCCCCCCATTGATCACCTGTTCCATTTTTCTCGTCAAACTCAATCTCAAAAATTGATTCTTTGCCGTGTTCTGTCTCTACCATAAAGTTGTTGTAAAAACTGCCTTTATCCTCAAGACTGAATCCTGTAACATTATTCAATGCAACCAACGCTTCATCGTATTTTTTTTCGTACAACAATACTTTTCCCAGATAGGCATAAGCTGCTTCCCTACTAGCTCTTCCTGGCACTTCTGTTGCTCTTGGCAAAAGATTTTTAGACGCAAATACAAGATCTTCTTCTATCAGGGCATAAACCTCTGCCTTAGGACTTCTGGCATTGCCGATAATGGTCCCTGTTTTGTAAATTGGTAAATCTCCAAATCGTTTCACTAACAAAAAATAATAATAGGCTCTTAAAAAATGAGCTTCTCCTAAATATTTGTTCTTTTTCTCTTGTGAAAAATCCGAACTTGAAAGAGCATTTATTTTCGCCTCATTATCCAGTACAAAATTAGCTCTGGATATCCCTTTATAACAGGATTCCCAATAATACTGAATAATATCATTTCCTGCATTAAAAGAAAAATCCTGAAAAGGTTTTTTGTTTCCTTCTAACTGTGGATTTCCTAAAGCATCCTGAGCCATAAGATCCATAGCAAAAGAAAAATTCCTGCCATAAAGCCCTCTTGTCTGCAGATTGGCATAAGATGCATTTACAGAGGATTGCACTTGGGCTTCATTTATAAAGAAAGTTTCTGGTGCTAAAGTGTTGGGATTAGTTAATTCTAATTCGCCAGAATCACATGAAGTTATAGTTAAAACTCCTGTCAGAACTATAAGTATATATTTTATTTTTCTCATTTTCTTTTATATATTAAAATGTAACATCAAGTCCAAAAATCACAGATTTTGGCTGTGGATATCTTCCTAAATCAATACCTGCAGAATTTGCATTGGCGTCTGCACGTGCGATCTCAGGGTCTAAACCGCTATACTTTGTAATTGTAATTAAGTTTTGCCCGCTTACATAGAATCTTATTTTTGAAAAATAAGCCTTAAATGCATCTCCGGAAAATGTGTATCCTAGGGCTATATTTTTTAGTCTTGTATAGGATCCATCTTCAACATAACGCTGATTTGCAGAAGACCAGTTGATATCTGCACCCTGTGCTCTTGGTAAAGTAGCAGATGGATTTGTGACAACGCCATTTACAACAATTGCTCTGTCTAATACATCGGTACTTGCATTAAACAAACGATTCATTCCTTTTAGGTCAAAAGTATTTGCATTGAAAATATCGTTCCCCTGAACTCCGGATATAAAGCAGTTAAAATCGAAATTTTTGTAAGCTGCAGTAAGGTTTAAACCGTAAGTAAAATCCGGATATGGATTCCCGATATTTGTTTTGTCATTTGAATTGATTATTTTATTACCATCGCGGTCAACAATTTTAATATCTCCTGGTTTGATCGTGGTCTGACCTGATCCGAAAACAGCATCTACTTCTGCCTGATTTTGATAAATTCCATTGGTTTGATATCCATAAAAATAGAATAACGGCTGACCTACTTCTAGTCTGGAAAAGTTCTCTAAACCAGCTCTGGCTGTTGGACCACCCAACACACTAGTTACTCCTGGCGCTAAGCCTGTTACTTCGTTTTTACTTGTTCCTAAATTAGCTACGGCAGACCATGTAAAATCTCCTTTTCTGTCATTATAACCTAAGGATACTTCAAATCCGCTTACTTTCACATCGGCAACATTTTGAATTTGAGTTCCGCCACCGGCAGATCCTACAGAAGCAGCAAGGGGCACTGCAAAAAGAATATCACTACTTTTATTGTTGAAATATTCTAAAGATCCCGTGAATTTATCTTCAAACAAACCAAAATCCAAACCTATATTTCTATCTGTTTTAGACTCCCATTTCAAGTTAGGATTAGAAGCAACTCCCATAGAAACACCTTGTGCATTTCCTCCATTAATTGGATAATTATAAGTAGTAAGTAATGTAGCGGCGTACTGATAGTTCTCTATTCTGTCATTTCCTGTTGTACCGGTACTGGCTCTAAGTTTTAGTGTGCTGAAAATAGAATTTTCCATAAAACTTTCTTTAGCCATGTTCCATCCTAGGGCAACTGAGTAGAAGTTACCCCAGCGGTTATTGGCTCCAAAACGAGATGAAGCGTCTCTACGTCCTGAAACGGCAAGCAGATATTTATCATTATAATCATAATTGATACGGGCGATATAACCAATATTTTTTTCTACATAATTGGCAGAAGTTAAACTACCTTCATTATATCTTAACTGATCAATTTCATCCGAAATACTGTAACGGCTTCCTGCTGCTAAAGTTTGCGATTTTCCATCAATTTTAGTAATAACTCCTAATACTTCAAGATTATGTTTTCCTGCAATAGTAGTTTTATAAGTTAAGCTGTTATCAAAAACAATAGTCTGACCTTGTCCATTGGTTTCATTTGTTGTAGAAAATGCTTGTTTATGATAAGAACCATCCTGAAAACTAGGAACAAAAGTATGATCCTTGCTTGTATAATAATCTAAGGAAACTTGTGATCTGAATTTTAAGCCTTTGAAAATTTCTAATTCAGCGTAGATGTTTCCTATTATCGATAAATTATTGATTTTTTGAGATCCTAAATTAGCTACACGCACAGGATTTTCTGCATCGTTACCATCAATTGCGCTGGGACCTTGATATCCTCCTAAATTATTTGCATTGTAGATAGGAAAATAAGGCGCCATTTTAATAGCGTGCTCGAGTAAGGTTCTACCTCCTGCACTACGCTCGGGATTAATGGTACTGAAAGATACACCGATATTGCTTCCTACTTTAAGTTTTCCAATATCCTGTGTATTATTAGCTCTAAAAGAATAACGTTCAAAACCAGTGTTAATAATAGCACCTTCTTGTTTCATATATTCGGCAGAATAACGACTTGTTGAAGTCTCTGTACCATTTGAAAAACTTAGATTATAATCCTGCATCAAACCAGTTTGAAAAATCTGGTCTTGCCAGTTGGTATTTATATTTCCAAATTCAGCCGCTCTTGCTGTTAAATCACTTCCTAAATCTTTGGCATATTGCAGATATTGCTGTGTATTTAATACATCATATCTTTTTGTAACGGCCTGTCCGCCCACATAAGTACTAAAACTTAGTTGCCCAGGACCTTTTTTACCTTTTTTAGTAGTAACCACAATTACCCCGTTAAAAGCTTTTGAACCATATAAAGCAGTAGTAGAGGCATCCTTTAAAACTGACATACTCTCAATATCATTAGGACTTAAACCCGAGAGGTTACCTGTTAAAACTCCATCAATTACATACAATGGAGCACTGTTTCCCATGGTGGATAAACCACGAATACTAACAGTAGGACTTGAACCCGGCGCACCGTTTACAACAGTAACACCTGCCGCACGTCCTTGCAAAGCAGACTCAGCATTAGTAATAGGCACAGCGGCAATATCTTTTGAACCTACTGTTGAGATTGCTCCGGTAACCTTAGCTCTTTTTTGAGTACCATAAGCTACTACAACTTCGTTTAAGTTTTGTGTGGATAATGCTAATACAACATCAATTGTAGTTCTTGTACCGACAGTTATGGTTTGCGAAATCAAGCCTACATAAGAAAAGGTTATTTTGTCTGTGGCGTTCACTCCTTGTAAAGAGTATTTACCATCAAAATCTGTTGATGCGCTGTTTTTTGAACCTTCTACATTAACACTGGCACCAGGCAAAGGAAATCCTGAAGGATCAGTAATTACCCCCTGTATCGTCTTTGATTGTGCCATCACATTCTGACTGCTAATTATTAGCAATGCGATTATGGCAAATTTTATTTTTAACATCATTTTAATTGGTTTTTTGATTAGTTTAAATAGTTGTTTGGTTGTAAAGTTTTTTATTTATCGTATGGCTTATTTTATCATTTTTAAAGCCGTTTTTTCTTCCTGTAATTTTGTTTAAGAAAAGGTTTCAATAAATAATTTGGTTTTCATTTCATACTGTAATTTTTAAAATTGTTAATACTTGTTTTCTTAGTTATTTAGTTTTCTTACCATTCAAAAATATAAGCTTAGTGTAAAATTTATCTATTAAAAATGATGCAAAATCTATCAATTTTGTAGCATGAAAACTACAGAAATGGCGTAATTGACGGTTTTTAAGTGATTTAGCTCAAAAAATAGAAATGAGATTTTAATAATAATGTCCTTATTTTTTTTAAGTATAAAATAAAAAGCGTATTATTTACAATTATTTGATAATTACTTAAAAAAGATATTTAGTGTTAATTCTTTTATGTTTTAATAAAGAAGCGCTGATATGGTACAAACAAAATCTGAATCGTTCTTCTTATTAGAGCAAAAAAAGACGGTAAAAACCGCCTTATGGATAATAAAAAAAATCAGTAAATTATTTATTGTGTGTAGGCAAATGCCCGTACTTTTCTTTGTAACATTTTGTAAAATAGGAAGGCGAACTAAAACCTACTTTGATACTAATTTCTGTTATATTATCATTGCCGAGTTCTATTAATTCTTTGGCTTTCTCTAAACGAACATTTCGTATAAATTCATTTACTGAAACCCCCGTTAGTGTTTTAATTTTTCTATACAACTGGCTTCTGCTTAAAAATACCTTGGATGCCAAAACCTCAACGCTCAACTCATATTCGCTTATATTTTCATTGATGTAATTCAGTACATTTTTTATAAATTCATTATCCAGTGTGGTGGTTTTTTCTTTTGCTTTTGGAGTAATACCGTTGTAGAATTTATTAAACATAATTTGCCTGCTTTTAAGCAATTGCACTAAACTCGATCTTAAAATATCCATATCAAAGGGTTTGCTCAGGTACATATCGGCGCCCGAATCTATTCCTTCGAGCTTGTCTTTTATTAATGCTTTTGCCGAGAGCATCATCAGCGGAATATGGCTGGTTTTTAAATCTGTTTTAATGTTTTTACATAATTCCAAACCATTCATAACGGGCATAATTACATCTGTCAAAATCAAATCCGGCAATTTTTGCAAAGCTGTTTCTAAACCAATCTGACCATTTTCGGCCGTGAGTACTTTGTATTCTTTTTTAAGTTCATTTTTTAGATAATTTCGAAGTTCGGCATTATCTTCAACAATCAAAATGGTATACACGCGATCTTGTTTTTCCTGATCTTCTGTTAATTGAACATCTTCTTTTTCAATAATTGGCGTAAAACTTATTTTCTTTTCTTTTTTAAATTCCTCCTGCAAAATTTCATTTTCATTAAAAAAATCTTTCCCAAGGGGAAATACCAATTTAAAAGTGGTTCCCTCGCCCAAAACACTTTCTACCTCGATAATGCCTTTGTGCAATTGTACAAATCCGCGAACCACTTCAAGCCCGATCCCCGTACTTCCGTAATACGCTTTATTTAAGTTATTTACCTGATAGAAACGATCAAAAATTCGCTTAATGTCTTTTTTATCTAGTCCCGCGCCGGTATCTTCAACAATAATAGAAAAAGACGCGCTTCTATAATCGGGTTTTATTAATGGGAAGTTCATGAACTCTTCATTATAGACTAATTTCACCTTTATTTTTCCCTTATCGGGAGTCACTTTAAAAGCATTAGAAATTACATTGAAAATAATTTTCTCGAACATTTTAGGATCTACCCAATCTCGCAATGCTTTTTTATCTGATTCAAATTGCAATTCAATGCCCCGGCTCAGGGCTTCTTCCCGAAAATAACTTACAATTTCTTTTGTAAAGGCCACAACTTCCATCTGTTGTACTTTGAGTGGCATTTTATTGAACTGAAGCTGATTAAAATCCATCAGCTCATTGATTAATCTTGAAAGTCGATCAGAACTTTTTTGAATGGTTTGCAGTTTATTCAAAACACCAGTTGAAAGTTCTGCACTATTATTTCTTATAATATCAGCTAAAGGATTTAAAATTAAAGTAAGCGGCGTTCTAAATTCGTGCGAGATATTAGTAAAGAACTGTAATTTTTTATCGTTTAATTTTTCAATCTGAGCTGCTTTTTTCTTTTCAAATTGTATTAATTGTTGCTGTTTGAATCTGTTTTGATAATACTGATTTCCAAAATAAATTCCCGCCAATAATAACAATGAATAGAAAAGATAAGCAAAGGATGTTTTCCACCAGGGCGGCAAAATTTCAATTTTCAATTCTAATGGCTTTTGGCTCCAGACTCCGTTTTTCTCAGATGCTTTTACCTTAAAAACATATTTGCCCGGCGCTAAATTGGTATAGGTTGCAGAGCGTTTGCTGCCCACGTAATTCCATGAATCTTCAAAACCTTCTAAGTAATATGCAAATTCGTTTCGGGCCGGGAAAGAATAATTTATGCCGATAAAATCAATTGTAAATACAGACTGATCATGCCTGAGTATTATTTTTTGGGTTTGCGCTATTACTTTTATTAAGGGTGAGTTTTTTTCAAGCGGCCCTACTGATTTATTAAAAAGCTTGAGATCTGTAAAATAAATGGGAAGCTGTTTGTTACTCCTTACCAAATTGGCAGGATTAAAATAATTTAAACCTTCGTAACCGCCAAAATACAAGATTCCGTTTTCATCTTTTAAAACCGAATTATTATTAAAATCATTGCCCAGCAAACCGTCATAAGTAGAATAATTTACTGTGGTTTTGTTTTTTAAATCCAGACTGCTGATTCCTTTTTTTCCGCTTAACCAAATGTGCCCGTCATTGGATTCTATGATAGAAGATATCGATTTTTCATGAAGTCCGTTAAAATTGATATACCATTTTAAATCATCTGTTTTTTTATTGTAGCTAAATAATCCCGCCCCGTCAGTACCTATCCAAATTTCTTTGTTTTTGCTCTGATATAAAGTATTAATGGTATGTATGCTTTTATGATTTTTGAGCTTTTTAGACATTTTATCGCGCAGAGAAGTCACCGAAAAAGAAACAAAATCCTTGGTACTTACTTTGTATAAACCGGTAGTGGAGCCAATCCAGATAGCATCATCTGTATCGACCATTACTTTTCTGATGTCTAAATTTACCAGTCCATTGGCGTAAAATATTTTCTGATTGCAATGATGAAAACGTCCGTCAGATGGAGTATAATAATGTAATCCTTTTGAAAAAGTTCCAATCCATATTACCCCCCTTGAATCTTCGGTAATGCTCATAATATTATCCGAGGCTAAATCAGGAGTGTTTTTTGTGTTGTAATTAATAAAATTCCGACTTCCTTTTTTCAAAAAAAAGATGCCCTCATTCCAACTCGACAGCCAGATATTTTGGTTTTTATCTATCAGAACTTTTGTAATATTATCATTGGTTAATCCTGAATAAAATCGATCATCTGTTTTGGTAATGTGTTTGAAATTTTTGGTTTCAGGATTGTAAACATCAACCCCTCCGCCTTCCATAGAAATCCATAACTGTCCTTGATGATCTTTGGCAATGCCGGTAACACAATTGGTTTGCAGGGATTGCGGATTTCCGGGCAAACTTTCAATTCCCCGAACTTTGCTGTTAATTCGGTCAAAAACACCTAAACCTTTATTATAATATCCCAGCCAGATTCTATTTTCCTTGTCTAAAAATAAAGACCAGACTGAGTTAGATCCTAAACTGCGATTATTGTATTTGCTGTTGACATATTTTTTTTGAACATTCCCTTGATTATCCACAACGATCAAACCATCATTTTCTGTTGCGCAAAGAATAGTCTCGGTATCAGCAGCCAAAATCGACATGATTCTTTTTTTGGTAATAGGATAAGAAACGGCTTGTTTTTCTTTAGTATATAAATTGGCTTTAACCAATCCTTTGAATCCATTACCAATCCATAAGTTTTGTTTATGGTCAAAAAACATCGATATAATATTGCCCGAAAGTAATGCATTGTCTTTCTCGATGATTACTTTTTTAACCTCATTCTTTACCGGATCAATTACTTTTAAACCGGAATTGGTTCCCAAATAAATGGTTCCTTTTTTATCTTTTACTAAAGAATTAATCAAATAATTTACTGTATTTGGCGTATCGAGTTTTATACTGGTAATTGCTCTGGACTTTACATTGAGTTTGAGCAAACCATTATTAAATGTTCCTAAACAAATGTTTCCGTTCTGGTCTTCAATGATACTTTTTACGGAAATTACGGTTTCTTTTTGGTTTTGTTTGCGAAGATCAATATTTTCAAAAGTATCTAAATTGCGATTGTAAAGACACAATCCTTCATCAGTTCCTACCCATAAACGGTTCTTGCTATCGACATAAATAGTATAAATTAAATTGCTGTTGATCGAATTACTGCGCTTGGAATCCTGCTCATAACTCACATAATTGATTCCGTCGTATTTATACAAACCTCCTCCATTTGTTCCCATCCACATGACCCCAAATTGATCCTGTGCAATGGTATAAATTCCACTTTTTGAAGTTTCACTATCGACCAAACGGAATCTATAATTCTCAAATGTATTTTGAGAAAACAAGCTGTTTACAATAAAAAACAAAATGGCAAAACATTTCTTTGAGGACATTATAAAATGATTGTTAAATTAAAATTCAATGTGTTTTGTCTGGCAAAAAAAACACATTCCTGGGGCTGTTTCTTTTTAAGCTTAAAAGGCCTAATACATTTTTTAGCATCCTAAAAAATGTATTAAAGCCAGTTTCAAATTATATTATACCTCTTTACAGAAGGCTCTTTTTTTAAATTTCGCAAATCCTAAACTCAGACTTTATCTTGTAGGTTTTCTCTTTACAATTCGCATATTGAGTTTAATTGATCAGTAAGATTCCTCCATTGGAAGGAATTTTTATTTCGACTTCCTGATTGCTTTTATATTTGATCGTTTTTACTTTTCCGTTTAATTTTTCATCATCAAAATAACAGGTTAATGACGCGCCGGAAACCAGCATTGGGAGTCTGAGTTTAAGATTCAAAGTTTCTTTTTGAGCGTTTACGCCTGCGATATACCATTTCGTTCCTTTTCTGCGGGCCAAGACGGCATATTTACCCGGATATCCTTCTAAAAATCGAACCTCATCCCAGGTGGTTGGAACTTCTTTCATGAAATTTATAGCCCATACCGGAGCATCTGTCAGATTGTTTGGTGCCAATGCAAAATGCTGTACGCCGCTTTGAAAAAGTACGGCCGTAGCTAAGGCAAATACATCCGAAGTAATTCGTTTTGAACCTTTATTGGGAGTGTTTTCGCTATTGTAAAATTTGTTTAGCGCGCTTCCGCCAAAATCCATGCTTCCTACTGTATTTCGAATAAAAGTATGCGTTGCAGCATTTGTGGCTTCATTATCGCAGCTCCCTTGTCCGAAATGCAGGTTTTCACTCGCCAGAACTGCTTCGCTTGAAGCAAAATTAGGATACATACGCTCCCAGCCTCTTGGCAAAGTACAACCGTGAAAAATAACCATCAATCCAAAATCATTAGCGTCTTTCAGGATGTCTTCATATAACTTCATGGTCATTTGTTTGTCTCCTCCAAAGAAATCTACTTTAATCCCTTTTACATCAATACTTTTTAGCCAGGCCATTTCATGACGGCGAACAATACTATTATCCATCATGCCTCTTGGCCCTTGTGGCGCATCGTTCCAATATCCGTTTGAGTTGTACCACAAATACAAACCAACACCTTTTTGGGCGCCATAACGGGCGAGTTCGGCGATTTTATCTTTCCCGATCTGAGTGTCCCAAAGCGCATCAACCAAAATGGTTTCATATCCCATTGCAGCACTAAAATCGATATATTGTTTTTGTACCGGAAAGGTCGTATTGTCATCCATTTTCATGATCCAGCTCCACGAACCTTTGGTATATTGGTATTGTTTTGATGCTTCATACTTTGGTTTAACCAAATCAAACGGAATCGTAGTCTCTACAATTGGTGCCAGAGTTTCGCCAACGGTAATAGTTCTCCAGGGCGTTTCTCCCATAAGCGGTATACCGGGAGCAGTGGTTCCGTTTGCGTTATTTTCTCCCGCCATAGGATAACCAATACTGTACAATCCCTTTTCGTGTCCTATTAATCTGCTGGCACAATAACGGCTATCTACACCTGTTTCTGATATTAAAACCCAGCCATTGTTCTTTACTTTAAACAAACAAGGAAATGTATAGCCTTCGCCAATTCCGTTTTTGCCCATAGGCGCATCTAATGTATAAGATGTTTCATAACTCGGGGCAGTTCTGGCAAATCCTGTCATTGGTTTGCTTTGCGGACAGAGAAATGTAGTGGTGCCTTCCGGCAAAAGAAAACCTGAAACCTCTTCCTGTACCACGCAGGAACGACTTTCTTTTTGCGGATACACTTTATATTGGAAAGCAACATTGTTATCACTTACCCTGAATATGATATCGATAGCTGCTTTATTTTCTTTAGTGAAAGAAAAAATGGCTTGGTTTGCCTGATAATGTACATTGCTGTTTTTGATATTGACAAGCTGGTATTTTTCGTCAATTTTATTTTGAACGGGATCGGATTTTAAAACCAATGCTGTTGTAAAATCCTCCACATTGGTTTTTAAACCTAGCGGCGATTTTTCTAAAAACGTTTTTTCGTTATAGGAAAGACTGTAAAAAGGCTGCCCATTGGTAACAAAAAGAGTCACCTTTAGTTTTCCGTCGGGACTTTTTACAACTGATTGTGCCTTTAGGTTTAAAAAACTAAACAGACATAAACATAAAACATATTTAAAACTCATAATTCACTGTATATTAATTACTTTTTTATTGGTAAATAAATTTAAGGTACATTCTTTTGTTTACTGAACAACCACTTTAGCCATTTTTAAATCCTTAGCATCAGAACTCTTGCCATAATACACTTCGTAGTCTCCCGAAGCGATATTCATTGCTCTGGTTTTAGCATCATAAAATTCAAACGAAGAAGGCGGTAAATTGATCGTAACATTTTGTTTTTCGCCTGCTTTTAATGCTATTCGTTTAAACGCTTTTAATGTTTTTAACGGTCCGTCTGTGTCATTTAATTTTCGAACATAGACCTGAACAATCTCTGTTCCCTCGCGTTTGCTGGTGTTTTTTATTGAAAATTTCAACTGAGTATCTTCATTTGATTTGATCTTATTCTTAGTGATATTTCCTGCTAAAATATCGAATTTAGAATAACTTAAACCAAATCCAAAGGGAAACAAAACATCTGTGGTATAACGATATGTGCGTCCTTTAAGGGAATAATCTTCAAAATCGCCTAATTTATCTGAGTTTTTATAAAATGAAATGGGCAGTTTTCCGGCAGGATTATAATCCCCAAAAAGAACATCGGCGACAGCCTGACCACCTGATTCTCCAGGATACCAGGCTTGCAAAATAGCATCGCAGCTCTCTGTTTCAGGCGTTAGGGCTATTGCAGATCCTGAGCAGTTTACAAAAATTACTTTTTTTCCTGCTGCTTTAAGTTCTTTTAAACATTTTCTCTGTACGGCAGGAAGTTCAATATTGGTTCTGTCGCCACCTTTGAAACCGGGATAAGAAACGGGCATTTCTTCGCCTTCAAGTAAAGTTGAAAGTCCGCCGGCAAAAATTACGGTGTCAATGCCTTTTAATTTCTCGATTAAGGCTTTGAAATCGATGTCAAATTCTTTTCCGAAATCAAATTCAAGATTTGCCTGCCAATTGTTTGATTGGGCAAAAAGAATTTCGATTTGATATTTTTTTCCTGCCTGAACTGCAAAGGGAATCTTGCCGGGAACGGTACGCCAGTTGGTATATTTTGCGATCGATTTACCATCGACTAATAATTCGAAAGTGCCGGTTGCTCCGGTTTTAAATACAAGTGTGTCGTTTTCTTTTGCTGTAAATTCTGTTTCGTATTTGGCTGAAAATCCTTCGAGTTTAACTCCCGAAGCAAATTCATGCTGACCTGCTGTGGTCATTTTTATAGGGTTTGAAATTTGCTGCCAAACAATACTTTTTCCTTCTCTGTCGGGATTGTTCCAATACGTGGCTTTCATTCCTTTTTTTCCTTCAAATGAAAATTGATCAAAATTAGTGTCCGTTACTTTGTCTTCGACAAGATCACAAGATTTATCATACAGGACTTTATTTTGGGTAAGTTTTGCTTCAATTCCTTTTTTAATGGTAATGGTTTTGTTTGGTGTTCCGTTATAATTTCCCCATAACATCGGTTCATTATCTGCGTTTGGGCCTATAACTGCAACTTTATTTATGGTTTTATTTAATGGAAGAATATTGTTTTTATTTTGCAAAAGTGTCATAGACTTTTGCGCCATTTCTAATGCCAATTGTTGATGTTCTTTACTGTTAAGCACAGTTGCCGGAATTTGAGCCCAGGGTACAATCGAGTCGTCATCCATTTCGCCCAAATCAAAACGTCCGATTAAAACGCGAAGCAGACTTTTATTGATTTCTTCTTCTTTTATTAAATCTTTCTCAACGGCTTCGGGTAATTTTTTAAAGGGATATTTGTCCCAGACACATTCAACATCGGTTCCTGCCAATACGGCTTTTGATGCTGCATGTACCTCATCTGATGAGACTTTATGTGTGGTATAAAAATCGGTAACGGCGCCGCAATCTGACACTACCAGATATTGAAATCCCCACTCATGGCGAAGAATGCGCTGTAATAATCGGGTATTGCTACAGCACGGTTCGTCGTCTAAACGCTGGTAGGCACACATTACCTGACGCACATCGGCCTGCTGCACCAATGCTTTAAATGCGGGAAGATAGGTTTCGTGTAATTCACGCGGATTTACATTATTTAAATTGAGTTCGTGTCTGCTCCATTCAGGGCCGGAGTGCACGGCAAAATGTTTGGCGCAGGCCAAAAGCTTTCGGTATTTTGCATCGGCGGGTCCCTGAAGTCCTTTTACAACCGAAACTCCCATTCTTGAGGTAAGATAAGGATCTTCGCCATAGGTTTCCTGTCCGCGTCCCCAGCGTGGATCTCTAAAAATATTTACGTTGGGTGTCCAGACTGAAAGACTTAAAAAACGTTTGTTTTCATTGCCGTTTTGTATCCATTGATTGTATTTTGCACGACCTTCATCTGAAACCGCATCAAAGACACGAAAAACCAACTGATCATCAAAAGAAGCCGCCATACCAATGGGTTCAGGAAAAACGGTAACATTATCATTATTGGCATAACCGTGCAAAGCTTCGCTCCACCAATTGAACTTTTTGATTCCCAATCTGGGTATTGCATCACTTTGATCGCACATTAAGGCTGCTTTTTCTTCCAGGGTCAATCGGGAAATTAAATCTTCGGCGCGCTTTTTAGAACTAAGCGACGGATCTTTATAAGGATATTGCTGTGCATTTAAATTGAAAAAAAATAGTAAACTTAAAAGATACAGATAATTATTTTTCATGTTTTTTTTCTTTTGAATGAAAGATTTTACGCTTTGTTAATCGTTTAATTTTTATCCTCAAGGCGGAAATAATCAAAATCGACATAACCTCCTAAATCTTTTTCGGCATAATTAAAAAGCCCAAATCTATAGCCCATAAAATGAGGAAGTGTATAGGGCAGTTTTATTTCATCTCCGATACCGATCCATTCTTTTCCGCTCAGACTATAGTAAAATCGGCCTAAATCGGCTTTGTCTTTAAAATTGCACGTTGCTTTAAAATAAATTTTATTTCCGGTGAAGGGAATGCTTTGAATTTCTTTTGAATTGCCGTTTACCGTTTCAATCATGACAATTCTTTTAGATCCGTTTTCGACTTTTATACCTACCAGACCAAAATCTTTTTGCAGTAAAGAAAGTCCCGCAAAATCGCCTTCTTTCATTTTAGAAATTTCCAGCAGAGTCGTTGCCGAACTTTCAGGGCCAAAGGTTCTTTGAGTGAGTGTGTTTTTGGCCTGGGTAAAAGTGTTTGTGATCGAGGCGGTCTTTAATCTTAAATAACCTTTTCTTTCTTTAACAGACCAAAATGAATTGTCCGGATTATGATTCCATTGCCAGACTAAAGGCAAATCCAGGTCTGATTTTTTTCTGTCAAAATCATCAGAGTTTACAATTCCGGGTATTAATCCTTTACTTTGGGGTAAATCCAAATATTGAGGTACTTTATTATTTTGGCCCAAAACAGGCCAGCCGTCTTCCCATTTAACCGGAACAAAATACGGAATTCGCCCTACGCCACCATAATCGCGAAAGAGGTAGGAAAACCATTTTCCCTCAGGAGTATCAATTAATCCTCCTTGCGCTACTCCTAAATCCTGAAGAGCAATTTTTCCTTCCCAGGGACCCGTAATTTTATCGGCTCTGTGAATAAGCACAGTGCGCATTCCGCCTTTTGGCCAGAGAATATTAAAGAGGTAATATTTGCCTTTTATTTTATACAACTGAGAGCCTTCTGCGCCAAGCATAATGTCATTTCCTGCCGGAATATTGGCATTTTCGATTAAAACCTGATCTAATCCGTTTTCTTTTACTCCTGATAAATCAGGCTTTAATTCTTTGATAAAAAGTTTACCGTTTCCATACACCATATAAACCTTGCCATCATCATCAAACAAGATGCTGTGATCGTGATAGGCGGGACTAAAACTCATTTCTTTCCACGGGCCTTTCTCAATATCTTTTGTGGTATATACATAGGTTTTTCCGGTAGTTTGGGCAAAAGTGGTTACATAAAAAGTATTGTTATGATATCTAATATTACTTGCCCAGGAGCCCCGACCGTAATTGTTTTTTCCATTATCCAGATTCAGTTCGTCTGAATTGCCCAGAGTATTAGAGGCATAGCTTATTATTCTCCAATTGATCAAATCTTTTGATTTCATGACTGGAACTCCCGGACTCATGTGCATCGTGGTACTGCTCATATAATAATCATTCCCCACTCTAATGATGGACAAATCAGGAACGTCGGCAAAAATTACAGGATTTTGCGCTTTTTTATCCTGAGCATTAGATCCGGTAAGGATTAGAAAAATCGCTAATAGGTTATATAGTATTTTCATGGTTTTTATTTTTTGATTTCATTCAGGGCATTTATTAAAATCTTCTAAATAAAAATATGTTTTAATTGAATAGCAGTGGGGCAAACTCAAATAAATCATGTCGCCATACAGGCCAGGTGTGTCCGCCTGGATATTGGCTGTATTTATATTTGATGCCCATCTGATCGAATTTCTTGATCATTATTTTACAATTCTCGTAAGCTATGTCTTCTTTACCTCCCATTGAGATCCAAAATTGTTTTATATTTGAATTTATAGCCGCTGTATTGTTTTTCATAAACTCATAATATGGATCTGATAAAGCGGGATTATTGGCCCACCAGCCTGAACTGAATACTCCAATACCAGAAAACATATCCGAGTTTTTAATTCCTGCGTAAAGTGTCTGTAATCCTCCCATCGACAAACCTGCTAAAGCTCTGTTTTTAGCCTCTTTTGCTACTTTAAAATTACTTTCTACAAAAGGTATTGCTGCTGTTTTTAATTCGTTTTCAAATGCTTTGAGCGCATTTTCATTGAACCTTGCATTTCCTGACATATTTCCGTCAAGCATAACAATGAGCATTGGCTTTGCCTTATTTTCGGCTATCAAATTGTCGAGAATTAAATTGGCCTTACCTTGAGATGCCCATCCCCTCTGATCTTCTCCTCCTCCGTGCAATAAATATAAAACGGGGTATTTTTCGGTGCTATTTTCATACCCGGGTGGTGTGTAGACATACATTTCACGCCACGAATTGGTTACTTTTGAAAAGTATTGTTTGATCCGTACTTCTCCATGAGGAACATTTTTTAGGGCATAAAAATCTCCTTCTTTATTAGGGATTTCAATACCGCTGGCCATACGTCCCATACCATAAAATGACTGACTTGCCGGATCGGCTACAGCCACACCGTCAATAAGTAAGGAGTAATAATTAAATCCCGGATTTATAACATCAGTTGTTACGGTCCAAAATCCTTCTGAATTTCTAACCATATCGTATTTTTTTCCTAAATCGATTTGCAATCCTGAAGCCTGAGGCGCTTTGATTTTGAAAATTACTTTGTTATCGGGTAGTATTTGAGGATAGTCGGCATTACGGATATTGGTTTGGGCTGGAGTGCCTAAAATAGTATAGGCTGCAAATTTTGACTGCTCGACTGGTTTAAATAAAAATTGTGAGAACATGTACAAACCATTTTTCCAAACTTTAAAATCATGCACGCCAGGTTCTATGTAATAAATATGAGGTACATTATTTTTGAATAAATAATTGTGTGTTCGGGCGCTGTTCTCGATAAGCCAGTCTTTATCGCCACATGAAATCCAGAGCAGTTTGAGTTTCTTTTTTGCTTCTTCAGGATTTGGAAGTAATTCTTCCGGGGCTTTCGTATTTGGCGCTGCGGAAAATGCTCCAACCCAGGCAAATTGATCTAAATTCCCTAATCCGAAATTCAATGATTGTCCGCCTCCCATAGATAATCCGGCAATTGCGCGATGTTCCCTGTCTTTTATAACGGGATATTTTTTTTGAATAAACGGAATTAAATCTTTTAAAAGATCCTGTTCAAAAACACTGAAAGCCTGCACTTTATCGGCAGCCATTATATTTCCCGAAGCGCTGTCGTCTTTCATTGCCCTTCCATTTGGCATGACAACAATCATGGATTCGATTTTTCCCTCGGCGTAAAGATTCTCTAAGATAATCTGCGGATTTCCTTCCTTTAGCCATTCTTTCTCATCACCGCCAATTCCGTGTAAAAGGTATAAAACGGGATATTTTTTCTTTTTATTGAATCCGGCAGGAGTGTAAACAGTAGCTTTTCTAACCGAACCTACTGTCTTTGATTCGTAAGTTATAGTTTCAATTTTTCCCGCTTTTATATTGGGGTTAACGACATCAAATCCAAGGGGCGCCTGAACGATAAAAGGTTCTTTGCTATTAGATAAAGCGTAACCTGATAACAATAACATTTTCTCGGCATAACGTCGGCCTAATTCTCTGTAACCATCAGCGTTGAAATGCAGAAAATCCGGTTCAGCTTTACAGCCTTTTGAGGAAATAACATAAGAATTGAAAATTACCTCAGGCAATGTTGCAATTATTTTATTCATGCTGCCGCATTTACCCTTCTGATCTTCGTTTACGGTTTCTCCGGAAAGTAACGGTACTTTTTTAGGATCGAGATTCAGGTCTTTTATTAAATTATCATATACTATTTTTACTTTTTGTGGCCAAAGCGTATCGCCTGTATTCGATTCTCCCTGATGCAATAAAATGCCTTTTATGACTCCTTTTTTCTGGGCAATTTTGGCCATTTCTACCAATCTTCCGTATGGATTTCCATCGTATTGTTTTACGATATTTTTTAACCAATCCGGAGAATCTGCTACATAACTTTCGCATTTATTTTTATCAAAAAGCTCGATTTTACAACCTCCAACAGCCACATTGAGAATCCCTACTTTTACTTTCTCGGGAAGATTTGCAACCATCGTTCTTCCAAAGGAGTCCATTGGAGTGAGTCCGGTGGTACATCTGCACAAAGGTGGTATTGCGGTATACCATTTTCCCATTTCACGTCCCAGTTCGGGGCAATTTACTGCAGCTAAAACCTGAAAACGAGGATTAACATCGGTTTTATCCTGTGGTTCTATTTTAGCATAACCTTCCATATTGGATTGTCCTAAACTCAAATAAATATGAAAATCGGAATCCTGAGAATATCCTTTCTGCATTGTTAAAAAAAGAATTGTCACTATTGAAAACCTGATTATTGATTTCATTTTATACTTTAATTAAAATTTGTACTTAAAAATTAGTTCTGGAAACAGTTATTTAAATAAACCCAAATCAATAACTTCTCCCATTCTTTGATAGCCTTTTTCATTTGGATGTAAAAAATCGCCATCGTGCATGTCTGACAAAATTGTTTTAGAACCAATGTCCGAAGCCATTTCTTTATCAAAATCAATTACAGCATCAAAGTTGCCTTTGGTACGAATCCATTGATTGACAATATCTCTTGCCTGTTGTTTAAATGGGGCGTCATAAAAAGATTTTTCGAATGGTAAAATGGTGGCTCCAAATACTTTTATTCCTTTTGCATGGGCTTTATCAATCATTATTTTATAAGCATCAATAATTTCTTTTGCTGTAATTGGGGCATCTTCTTCTTTTCGAATGCCTCCAATGTCATTTATTCCTTCGAGAATAATAAGCCATTTGGTTCCTTTTTGAGAAAGTACATCTCTGTCGAAACGCTTTAAAGCGGTTGGGCCTAAACCTCCTTTTACGACACAATTTCCTCCAATTCCTAAGTTTAAAACTCCTATATGTGCTGTGTTTTTATTGGCGTTTAATCGTGCTGCTAAAATATCTGTCCATCGATTTTGCTTGTTTGTTCCTGATCCTCGCCCGTCAATGATTGAATTTCCTAAACAAACTACATTACTCTGCTTTTTTCCGGCAACAATATCAATTCCCATAATAGAATACCAATGATCTGTTTTTACTGCTGCTGAAAAAGATTCGTTTTGCATCTGATCTCCTTCTAAAATATAAGACGTTGTACGAGAACCGGGATGTCCTGATACTGTTGAGGAAACTTCTCCGTAATGAATGGTAATGGCCAAAAGCTGTCCGGGTTTTAATTCAAAATCTACAACATCTGAAAAAACCTCTTCATTGGGTGCCAAAATTATTTGTGGTTTTCCTTTAAAACTTAGTGTTTTCTGCGTTTTTGCATCGACCGTTGGAGCCTCAATAACCTTTGCAATACTTACCGATTTTAAAACTGTAGGCTGATGGCTAAACAAATTAGAAAATTGAAGTCTGACTTTTCTACCGCCCAATGATACTTTAATAATCTGACGAAGTGTATTTTGCGCCAATCCGGGTGCAGGAGCCATATTATGGGGTTCTACAAGCATTTGAGCGGTTGCCCAGGTGCCTGTAAAATTTTGAACTTCTTTTTTATCTGCTGTTTTAACGGATGGTTTATTAGTAGTGCATCCCATTAAAAGCAGCAGATTTAAAAGTACTAGCCATTTAAGAGACTTTATTTTTACATTCATTTTATTATAGATTAAAAGTTCAGTTTCGAATTAAGAAAATCCTTTTTCTCTTAATTATGGATGAGCATCATTTGCAGCAGTAGCATATAAACCTACCAGTGCTCCTGTAAAACCTCCGGCGGCATTTGTAGAAAGTATATCTCCTGAAACAGTTTCTCCTAAGGTTTGAAAATCAACGCCATTGGCAGCATAATTAAATTCATAATTGTCTCCCGCGGCTTTTACCTGTAGGCGTAATGAATTTGTTATTTTGATGTTAGAACTTGCTATAATTTTTGACTGTCCTTTTTCTGTTCTTTCAAGTACAATAAAAGTATCGTTTCCTTTTTTTGTGATACCAAACACATAATTAAAACGCTCATTCTGAAGGCAAACAATTCCTGCCAAATCTTTTTCTGACTGTGGTTTGAAATCTACTGTTGCGGTAAAAGAAAATGTATTGTGCTGCTGTCTGTAAAAAAGTGTCGAAGTTGGCTTGACTTCTTTTATGTTTACTTCAAATGGTGTGATTTCTAAGCCTTTTTTACTTAATGTACTGAAGTTTTCGCGAGGTCCTCTCAGACCAATCCATCTGTAGTCTAATTTTTTAGAGGTGAAATTTTCACTAAAAGTGAAATTGCCGTTAGGAAAAAAACCGTCTTTTCCTGTTTTATTGGTAACTCCGGCGGGCATTTTTAATTTTGGCTGCATCGGGACTAATCCGTTTTCGAAAACAGGAAATTCACCCGACCAGTCTACAGGCAATATAAAAGTTTCTCTACCAATATTTACCCGGTCTTTCTCATTTGGACGAATGCCTAGAAAGACTCCATAATATTTATTATCAGGACCTTGAATTAGATCTGCGTGACCCGCCCAATCTACTTTGTTGGCTCTGTCTTTTGGGAAATAACGCTGGGTAAGAATAGGATTGTTTGATGATGGTTTAAATGGTCCTTTTGGATTATCACTGCTAAAAATAACTTCGCTGTGATTGCCTCCAGTTCCGCCTTCGGCGCACATTAAATAATATTTTCCATTTTTTTTATATAAATGCGGCGCTTCAATCCAAATCGGTTTTTTAGAAAGATCTACGCCTCCATCTACAATGATTTTATCTGTACCGGGAATTACTTTGTCTGTACTAAGATCGTATTCCCAAATTTTAATTACACGATGTCCTTCGTACAATTCTTTTCCTTTATCAGGCGCATCATTATGAATGATGTAACCTTTGCCGTTTTCATCAAAAAAGATAGAAGGATCAATGCCGCCAAAATCTAATTTTATTGGACTTCCCCAACCTTTCATTGGATCTTTTGTTTTTACGATAATGTTTCCAAGACCGCCGGAGAATGCCGTAACAATCATATAAAAAGTATCATTATGCGGATTGTACGTAATTCCGGGCGCATATACACCGGCACTAATACCTGTATCATGCGGATTAAATTCCGATACATTATTTAAAACTCCTCCTAAATCTGTCCAGTTCACCAGATCTTTGGAGTGAAAAATAGGCACGCCGGGAAACATCGCAAATGAGGAACACACCATATAATAATCGTCGCCTTTTTTTGTAATGGCAGGATCAGGATAACATCCCTGCAAAATTGGTGTATAAAACTCATCTGGTTTTAAGGGATTGTTTTTATAAATCTGATCATCTCCGTTGTAAATGACATTTGAAAAAACTGCTGTGTTTTTAGATTGCTTTTTTCTCTGAGCAGTACTTGTGTAACAACACAAAAGTGCTACTGCCAGTAAAAAAACTATATTTCTTTTCATCATTTTTTATACTATTTACTTATTTGAAAAAAATATTAAAAAGCCGAGAGAAATGCCCCCCGGCTTCTAGCTAACAAACTCAAACCATTATAAAGTAACTGTAAAATCAACTCTTATAAGTATGTTCTCAATTTGCTAAAAAAGTTAAAAATTAATAACCCGGATTTTGATAGGCCGCTTTTTCACTTGCACTCATTTCCATACCATCTAACTGACCTTGCGGAATTGGTCGCAGGTAATGATGCGCATCAATAATTCTGGTTACAACCTCTGGTGTATGCTGTCCGTAATTAGATCCTCCTATTGAATATTTTCCGGCAATTTCATTCCATTTTTGTGTTCTCACTAAATCATACCAACGATATCCTTCTCCGAAAAATTCACGTGAACGTTCTGCCAGGATATAATTAATATCAATTATTGCAGGAGTAGCAGCTGTCATCGCTGCGCTGTTATCTGCAATTTTTGCTACATTTCCATTATTATCCCAACGCCATTTTCCTGCTCTGGCTCTGATTACATTTACAAGTGTTCTTGCGCTTAGAGATCCCGTTGCGCCTTTTACAGCTGCTTCTGCGGCTACCAGATACAATTCAGAGAATTTTGCTACAGGAAATGGTCTTGTGCTTGCTGCATTTGGCTGTCCTAATCCCCCTGCATTATCAGTACGATATGGACCTAACTTCCAAAAGCCCGGATATACAATTCGGCTTATTCCGTTAGGAGAAATTACATAATCTGCTCTTCCCGGAAGTACTCCTGCTCCTACACCGCTGTCTCCTTGTCCTGAAGGATAAGTAATTGGTGTTGCTGGTTCATCATTTAAAAATGTCAATACTGCATCACCAGGTTTGATCGTTAATCCGTTTGCGTTGGTAAGTGTTGCTACGGTTGTAAGTCCTGTTCCCTGCAAATTCCAGTTACCGCGATAAACTGCTGCAAAGGTTCCGTCGTATCTTGAATCATTTGTTTTGTCTGCAAAAGTTTTGGTGAATACTTCAATTGGAGGTACCATTCTTGTCCACGGACGTCCTAAAAATTGATTGGCTTCACGTTGTACTGAAGAAACTGCGGCTGCTCCATTTTTACTTCTCAAAGCAGTATAATTCCAAGTGACCATCCATCCGGCAAAGTTATCCGGTGCACCACCGCTTCCGTAAGTTAAACTTCCTCCGTTATAATATTCACTTGACTCGGTATGATCTGCATAAAGCATTACTTCTTTATTTCTATCGCTTGCCCCTGCATTTACATCATAAAAAGAATCTAACAGGCCATAAGCTCCCGGATTATTTATTCCTTCAACTGCTAAATTATAGGCTTCCTGAAAATACCACTGCGCATTGTGCCCGTCAGGATCTGTTCGTGGAGCTTCTGGATAAGTTGCAATATTATTAGGATTTTCTAACCACCATGCATAGGTTAAATACGCTTTTGCCAATATTAAACGGGCTAATGTTTTGGTTGCTGTTCCTGTTAATCGTGGCGCAGTTGGCAATTCGCTCACCGCGGCTTTCAAGTCCGGAAAAACAGCTTTTGTATACACTTCTGGAACGGTATTACGCTTAGAAGATCTCGAAGGTTTACTGTTGAATTTCAATTCTCCGGCTCCTAAATCTAAAGGCACTCCTCCAAAAGTTTGTACCAATAAGAAATAATCGAAAGCTCTGAAAAATTTAGACTCGGCAATAAGACTGCTTGATACTCCTACCTCAGCTCCGTTTTCAATTATACCGCTGGCCGTATTGATATCATTGTATGAATTGTTCCATAAAACATCTGAACGGCTTGAGTTTGGATTAATTACACCAACTCCTGATAAATCATGATCTTTAAAATTTCCATCTGCACTTTGAGCGTAAGTCGCCTCATCTGTACCGGTTTGAGTGGCATTATAAAAGTAGGCTTGTCCGTAAATATAACGAAGGTGGGCGTAATGAGATGTTAATCCTTGTATTACTCCTTGTTCTGTTTTAAAATAACCCGGTTCATAAAAATCATGCGGTTTTTCTTCTAAGATATCCGTACAGCTGGAAAAGGAAAGTAAAACTGCTGAACCTATTATTAAATTTCTAAAAATATATCGTTTCATAGTTTCTTTGATTAAAATGTTAAGTTAAGTCCAAATAAAAAGTTTCGGGTGCTGGGCGTGTTAGTACCAATAACCAAAAATCTTCTTTGGTAGGAGGCTACTGCCTGATTTTCATCTCCGAATGAATTTGTTTCCGGATCCATCCCAGATGCTTTATGATAAGGCGAGAAGAATACAAATGGATTTTGCGCCGTAACATAAAGTCTTAGTTTATCTATACCTAAATCTTTAACAAAACGCTTATCTATTGAATATCCAAGTGTAAGGGCTCTGATCTTTAAGTAAGAAGCATCAAAGTACCCCATTGTCGAAATGTATTTTGGGTTGTCTCCACTTCTAATACCTCTTGGGTTTGGGAATTCAGCATCTCTGTTGTCCGGTGTCCAGTAATCGACATCAACGTTACTTCTTCTACCGTTCATTAAGTTAAGGTAACTCGCACCGCCATACAGCGTGCTTATTAAAACACCTCCGCTTTTGAAAGCTCCAACTAATGAAAAATCAAATCCTTTATAGGTTAAGTTTGTATTGAAACCTCCCTGAAAATCAGGATCTGTTTCTATAATTTGTCTGTCGCTTGCATTTATGGCTCTTGTTGGTGTTCCGTCTGCATTATAATCTCCTGTATATTTTACTTTAATTGATCCCACAACGGTTCCTTGTTGGTTAATACCCGTTGGTCCAGGTTCTAAAATTGACATATAAGGATCGCCTTCCTGCCAGATTCCAACTTTTTCATAATCATAGATTGAATTAATATTACGCCCTACAAACCAAGAGTTTGATTCGTCTCTTTCAGCTCCTGAAGCAAGAGAAACCAATTTGTTTTTATTGGCATAAAGGTTAAATCCAACCGTCCAGCTTAATCCGTCAGGATTGTCAAGAATTACTCCGTTTAAAGATATTTCATATCCTTTGTTTTCTGTTGCTCCTACGTTAGCCACATATCCGCTTACTCCGGATGTTGCAGGCAAACCAACTCTTTGTAAAAGATCTTTTGTTTGTGTATTGTAATATTCCACAGTACCTGTCAAACGATTATTAAACAAGCCAAAATCTAAAGCATAATTCCAAGTGGTAGAAAACTCCCATCCTAAATTCGGGTTTGGTAATTCTGTTACATATACCCCTGTAGAATTAGTGCTTCCAAAATTGTAAGGTCTTGTGCTTAAAGCTCCCAAAGTGGCATAAGGTGCAACTGCCTGATTAGACGTTTCTCCGTAACCTACGCGTAGTTTTACCAGATTAACCGTTTCTTTTATGCCTTTCATAAATGACTCGTTTGAAACGTTCCAACCTGCAGAAACCGCTGGATAGGTTACCCATTTATTTCCGTCGGATAATCTTGAAGATCCGTCAGATCGTATAGTTCCTGAAATGAAATATTTATTGTCATAGGAATACATTAATCTGGCCATATAAGAACGAAGTCCCCATTGTGTATAATCCTGATTTGCCGGATTAATAACAGCTTCTTCTTCACTTTGTCCTAAATTATAAAACTGAAATGCATCCGAGGTAATTCCGTTTCTTGAAACCTGAGAGCTGTTTCCTGTATATTGTTCGTTTGAATAAAGTCCAACAAAGTTTATAGTATGTTTCTCTGCAAATGTTCTGTCGTAAGTTAAAAGATTTTCGATAAGCCATTGTGTTGACAAAGCATTACTTATTGATGCATTGGATAAAGTAGCCGGATTTACATCAAAAACTCCTTGTCCTTCGTAATATCCGTTATTTGAGGTACGTAAATTAAGTCCGGTGTTAAGACGGTATTTTAAACCTTTTACTCCCGGAATTTTTAATTCGGCAAAAACGTTATTATAAGAACTAAAAGCTCTGTTTTGATTTACATAAGCATCGCCTAAACTGTTAATCGATTTTCTGTTGTACACCCACTGATCATCAGCTGCCATACTTACTATTCTCTTTAAAGATCCGTCAGCATTATACGGATTAGCTAATGGTGAAGTTCCCAGAATAGTTCCTGTACCAATGTTGTCTCCGTTTGTAACTGCGTAATTACTATTGGTTGTAAAACCAATGCGAAACGCTTGTCCAATTTGCTGATCTAAACCTCCTCTAAGGCTAAAACGCTCATACTTTTGCCCCGGAAGAACCGATTCTTCTTTGTAATATCCCAATCCTGCATTATAGGAAGCTTTCTCAGTTCCCCCCGCAACACTAACATCATGACTGATCATTTCACCCGCTCCGTAAAGCGAATCCTGCCAGTCTATATTAGTGGTTCTTTTTTCATCTACTCCATCTACATATAATCCTGCATAATCACGAAGAGCTGCAAACTTAGCCCCATTCATCATTGGGTATCTGCCAAAAACTTGTTTGATACCGCTAAAGCCATTATAGCTAAAAGTAGCAGCTTGATTTTTTCGTCCTTTATTAGTGGTGATCATAATTACCCCATTTGCTCCTCGCGAACCATAAATAGCCGTTGCAGAGGCATCTTTTAAGATATCAACAGATTTTATATCCACCGGATTAATATCTCCTATCGAACCGGCAAACGGTACTCCGTCTAGTACAATCAAAGGATCATTACTTCCTGTAAGAGATCTGGTTCCTCTTATACGAATTTGCATAGCAGCACCCGGTTTTGATGATGTTTGCGTTAATTCTACTCCCGGAAGTCTGCCTTGCAAAGCCTGTGTTACGTTTGCAGCAGGAACTTCATTTAATTCTTTACCTCCTATAGAAGCTACTGATCCTGTTACAGACTCTTTCATTTGAGTACCATAACCAATAACAACAACTTCTTTTAATGTACTCAAATCTTCTTCAAGGGTAACATTCAGCGTCTTTTGTCCGTTTACAGCAACTTCTTTGCTTTTCAAACCTATGAAACTAAAAACAAGAATACCGTTTGCAGGAACACTAATAGAATAATTACCATCAAAACTGGTGCTTACTCCATTTTTTGTACCTTTTAAATTTACATTCGCCCCAGGAATTGGCCCATTTGCATCTGAGACCATACCTGTAACTGTTGTCTGCGCATTCACATGATAGGAAAACGCAAACATTAACATCAAAAAACAAAAGCATTTGAAACGCTTTTGCTTACTTGTAACAAAAAAGTTAGTCATAAAAATTGATTTAAATTAAGTTAGAACTTTGGTTTAGTTAATAAGTGTATTTCAAACAAATATATAGAAAAACAAATAATACACAATCGGTTGTGTTGATTTTTATTGATAATTACAAAAAAAATAGCTTTAAAAAAAATGTAAAAGTTAGTTTTATAATTAAAAAATTGAATTTTTATCAAAAAACTATTTCAGAAGAGATTGATTGTTATTAATTATAAAATGAATTTTTACAAAAGTTAACAAA
>NZ_CADCSU010000024.1 GCF_902804475.1 Flavobacterium bizetiae | reverse complement strand
GAATAAAATACAGTCAGATCTTCATAATTATGAACTGAAATTCTATATTTTGATTTATCAGTGACCTGAAAACTAAAAAATTTCACTGCTCTTTTTCCATTTTTATAATCCCTTACTTTTAAGTTTTTTTCTCTTAAAAGTATTGCTTCATTGGTTTTTAAATCCAGAATTTCGATAAAAAAATCATCATTTACCTGAACATCAAAACCACCCAAAACAAAAATATCATAAAAACCATAATACAAATCAACTTCAAGAATGTCTTTCAACTTGAACTGTAAATTCATATTGGATTATCTTGAATAATTTGGAGCTTCTTTTGTAATTGTTACGTTGTGTGGATGACTTTCTGTGATTCCGCTTGAAGTGATTCTAACAAAACGTCCTGTTTCTTGTAACGTAGGAATGTCTTTTGAACCACAATATCCCATTCCGGCACGAAGACCACCAACGAATTGAAGCATACTTTCGTTTAATTCTCCTTTGTAAGGAACACGACCAACGATTCCTTCGGGAACTAATTTTTTAACATCGTCTTCAACATCCTGAAAGTAACGGTCTTTAGAACCTGTTTGCATGGCTTCAACAGAACCCATTCCGCGGTAAGATTTGAATTTTCTTCCTTCGAAGATAATCGTTTCTCCTGGAGATTCTTTTGTTCCTGCTAATAAAGATCCTAACATTACACAGTCAGCACCGGCAGCGATTGCTTTAGGAATATCTCCTGTATAACGAATTCCACCATCGGCAATAACCGGAACTCCTGTTCCTTTGATAGCTGCGGCTACTTCAAGAACTGCTGAGAATTGTGGGAAACCAACACCTGCAACGATACGGGTTGTACAGATAGAACCAGGTCCGATTCCTACTTTTACACCGTCTGCTCCGTTTGCTACTAAATATTTAGCTGCTTCGGGAGTTGCAATGTTACCAACAATTACATCTATTTGAGGGAATTTTGATTTTACTTCTTTTAAGGTATTTACCACACCTTCAGTATGTCCGTGAGCTGTATCGATGATAATAGCATCTACTCCGGCAGCTACTAATGCTTCTGCTCTTTGAACAGCATCACCAGTAACACCAATTGCAGCAGCAACTCTTAAACGTCCAAAAACGTCTTTGTTGGCGATTGGTTTTTGAGTTAATTTTGTAATATCTCTAAAAGTAATTAAACCAACTAATTCGTAGTTAGCGTTTACAACTGGTAATTTTTCGATTTTATGTCCTTGTAAAACTACTTCGGCTTGTTCTAATGAAGTTCCTTCGGCAACAGTAACTAAGTTAGTACTTGTCATTACTTCGGCGATTGGTCTTGCTCCGTTTTTTTCGAAACGTAAATCACGGTTAGTAACGATTCCTTTAAGGATTTTGTTTTCGTCAACGATTGGGATTCCGCCAATTCCGAATTCTTTCATGGCATTTTTTGCATCTGCAATTGTAGAATTCATTGGCAATGTTACCGGATCGATAATCATTCCTGACTCAGCACGTTTTACTCTTCTAACTTTCGCAGCTTGTTGCTCGATTGTCATGTTTTTATGTAAAACACCAATTCCGCCTTCTTGTGCCATAGCGATTGCCATAGAACTTTCAGTAACGGTATCCATAGCAGCTGATACTATTGGAACGTTTAGTGTTATATTTCGTGAAAATTTTGATTTGATACTCACTTCGCGAGGAAGCACATTCGAGTAGTTAGGTACTAATAATACATCGTCGTAAGTTAAACCTTCGCCGATAATCTTGGAGTTGTGTGCTATCATGTTGCAATTTCTAGTTGAATTGCGTGCAAATATAGTGAATAAATTGGAAACTTGATTACTAACTTATTCATAAATTTAACTTTACACGAAAGGTCTTACAAATAACTTTAAATTAAATTCCAATTTTTTCAAATCCCAAATTCCAACTGATGATCAAAATTCCAATGGGTAAATTCCAAATTCCAATAGAACCGGAATACTAAGAATTGGAATTTAGGTTTTCTTTATTGAAGTTTATTTTTTTTATTGGAATTTGGAATTTAAAAAAATTGGAATTTTAGAATTTTATTCCTCAGAATCGTGGAAAACAAAATTGAAACCAAATTGGAATGCCACACTATTGGCTTTTGAAATGTCTTTGTATTCGAGGACATTATTGACGAGAAGGTACATATTGAGTTTTCCTAGTGTTCCCGCAATTCCTAAACCAATATTTTTGTTAGAATAGGAATCGAATGTATATGTGGCTTTAAGATCTAGTTTCTCAAAAATATTTCGTTTATAAAAAGCGGTCAACGCCACGAAAGGCTCAACAGGCATTGACATTATAAACAATTGTCCACCGATTGCATTGGCATAACTTGTGGTTGTTTTTCCTTTGCAATTACAATCTCCGTTAGAACGTGATTCTCCAAATGAATATTGAATTGATGAATAGAATTTGGTTGGTCGCCAAGTAGTGTATTTATTATAAAGTGTATCTCGCGGTATGGCTTTATCGAATTCGTCAAAAATATCTTCCGGCTCGTTTGTAGGGTCAAAACTAGGGTTTGCTCCCTGATAATTATAGGTTCCTTTGTAGGTTAATGTTTCGATGTCTTTGGTATGATTGATAAAACCAAGATCGACAACACTGGCTGTAAACTGAAGGTTATCTTTGAAATAATAGGTCAATCCGGCATCGATACCAAAGCCCAAACTTCCGTTAAAGAAAGTATTGTGAGCAATATCTTTAGGAATACTGCCTTCGTATTCGTCTTTTGTAAAAGTTGCAATTCCTGAAGTTTTAAGTTCCAGATTTGAAGCAATTACCTGATTGTACATATTAGGCGATCCTTCATTTTGTCCTGTATAAATAAATCCTGAATTTTGAGTAGATGTAGCATTTGCACCGCTTGAATAGAGTTTGGCACGGCCTCCTAAAACCAGTTTTTCATTTAGTTTTTTATGAAATCCGACATGAAATACAGAAAGGACTTCGGCACGAACATTTAAATCGGCGAGATTAAATGCTTTGCCAATATGATTGCGATTTCCGTCTAAGGCCAATATGCCGAGGTCTTTAGGAACATACATTAAGAAATCGAATTCCTGATAAGCACCAAACGAAATATAAGACTGACTATCTCTTCCTCCTACTCTAAAGCCACCGGAAAATAATTCGAGTTGCTGATTGACCTGAGCTTTATCTTTACTAGACGAATTATTGATTACGTTTCGAACTTTGTCATTAAAATCGACTCCGTTATTCGCAAATAAATCGTAGGCCGAAAAACTACTTGATCCTAAATTGGCCGAAACTCCGGATAGCACGGGAATTCCGAAATAGAATTTATACGAAACATCGGCTCCGGGATTTACGAGTGATGATTGAGGGATGGATGTAAAATTATACAACACTTCTTTGTTCTGAGCAAAACCGGAAAGTTGAAAGGCGATAATTAAAATCAGATAAATTTTTCTCATTCGATTTGCATATAAACGGTTGCGCCTGACTTGAATTTTAAATTACCTGTACTATTTTGATCTAACGGTGGTCCGGGTGCCATTGTTACCAGAAAACCTAATTTAGTAGTTCTTTTTAGGAGATCTAATCTTGCGCCTTCGAACACTTCGGTTGGAAATTTAATAACATTTGATGTTCCGGAATAGGCGGGAACACTATAGGAATCTGTCTCCAAAACCTGATTATTGGCATCGAGAAGTATTAAATCGATTCTAAATGCTCTGATTATGGTGTTGTCAATTTCAAAATCAAGTGCTGCTTTTACCAGATGTTCTGTAAAGTATTTGTCCTTGAAAGCGTCAAATTCAGTTACATCAGGATAAACCGCTAAGCTTCCGTCGTTCATAAGCTGAGTTGCGGGAACATTAAAATAAGCCAAATTAGCGACAAAGACAGGCTCTAATTTCAGGTCTTTGGCCTGATCAAAATCTAGATCG
This sequence comes from Flavobacterium bizetiae, assembly GCF_902804475.1. Taxonomy (GTDB): domain Bacteria; phylum Bacteroidota; class Bacteroidia; order Flavobacteriales; family Flavobacteriaceae; genus Flavobacterium; species Flavobacterium bizetiae. The sequence continues at coordinate 3,849 of NZ_CADCSU010000024.1, read as the reverse complement.
CTTGAGCATGAAAAAAACAGGAAGGATATAAATAATATCGTAGAAATTCTCTTTAAAAAAGTTGCTTTCATGGGTAGGTTATATATCTAAATAACACACAACGTTATTCTGTTATTACTTATTATCTGCTATAAGTAAATATAGTAAATTTCTTAATGAAATTTACCAAATAATTTCGAGGCTTCGTTATAAGCGCTTTCAAAACTTAAAGAATTTAAACCGGTTATTTTTTTATTGGATGTAAAGTATGAAATTAGTTTTTCTGTTGGCATGTTTCCGGTTAATTTATCGGTTGCCATTGGGCATCCGCCAAAACCCTGAATAGCGCCATCAAAACGAGTACAACCCGCTTTTGATGCAGCATCGATTTTTTCGAACCAGCTATTGGGTGTTGTATGCAAATGTGCACCAAATTCTATTTGAGGATATTTAGGAATAAGATTCGAAAAAAGATAGGTAATAACTTCGGGCGTAGAACTACCAACGGTATCTGAAAGTGATAAAATCTTTACTCCCATTCCGGCTAATTTTTCTGTCCATTCGCCAACGATTTCAACATTCCACGGATCTCCGTACGGATTTCCGAAACCCATTGAAAGATAGGTCACAACTTCTTTATTTTTCTTATCGGCAATTTCAAGAATTTCTTCTAGTGTCACTAAAGATTCTGCAATGGTTTTATGAGTATTTCGCATCTGAAAATTCTCAGATATCGAAAACGGAAATCCTAAATACTGAATTGGTTCGTGTTCTGCCGCTAACGTTGCACCTTGCGTATTGGCAATTATAGCCAACAATTTGCTTGTAGTTTGCGATAAATCAAGTTGTGCCAAAACCTCAGCCGTATCCTGCATTTGCGGAATTGCTTTGGGAGAAACAAAACTCCCGAAATCAATCGTATCAAAACCTACACGAAGTAAAGCCTGTATATACGAAACTTTATTTTTGGTGGGAATAAAAGTTTTGATGCCTTGCATGGCATCACGTGGACATTCGATAATCTTGATTTCTTTATTCAAAGCTTATTCTTTTGTAAAGGCTAAGTTAGTTTCTTTTTTAAACAAATAAAAAAAAACTCTTACTGATATTTTTTTGCCATATAAGTGATATAAGTTCATTTTAAAGCTAACTATTTGAATGATACTTATAAAATGATATTATTTTTTTGATTCTCTCTCTACTTCCTCAATATTGTAGTACTTTCAATCATTACTTAAAAAAGGAATAGTCATCAATATTACGTATAAATGTAATATTTAATTTTATTACATATATTTGTAATATTAAAGATTAATTTATTTTTAATTATATTTGAAATATGACAAGCGTAATTACTGGAGATATCATTGGTTCAAGACAACAAACGTCTAAACATTGGGTCGAGGATTTAAAAAAAATCCTGTCTCCGTTTGGAGAAACTCCTCGTGAATGGGAAGTTTATAGAGGTGATGAATTTCAGGTAGAAATTAAAAATTCTGAAGATGCTCTATGGTCGGCTATTTTGATAAAAGCACATTTAAGGGCGCTAAAATTAGATGCCAGAATGAGCATAGGTTTTGGTGACAAAACGCATGAAGCAGAGAAAATATCCGAAAGCAATGGTTCAGCTTTCATACATTCAGGAGAACTTTTTGAAACTTTAAAAAAACAAAAATTAACGCTGGCCATGAGAACGGGTGATGCGGCTTTTGACGAAAAAATAAACCTGATGCTACAACTGGCTTTGACTTTAATGGACAACTGGCTCGCACAACAAGCAGAATTTGTTGCCGTTGCCATAGAAAACCCTACCTTATCTCAAGAAGAATTAGGACAAAAACTGGGTATTAATCAAGCTGCCGTAAGCCGCAGACAAAAGCGTGCTCAGTTTGATTTAGTCCTGCAATTAGATCGTTATTTTAGAACACAAATAAAACAACTTACTACGTTATGATTTTATTTATAAAACTACTTTTAGCACATTTATTAGGCGATTTTATATGGCAACCCAACTCTTGGGTAAAGGATAAAGAAACCAAAAAGCATAAAAGTATTTATTTATATCTTCATATTCTCCTGCATGGAGTTTTGGCGGCAATTTTGGTTGGCGCAATTCAGTTTATTCCTTATGCGCTTTTAATCGCTGTAATGCATGGACTTATCGATTTAATCAAACTCCATTTTCAGAAAAAGAAAACAAAACGCACCTGGTTTATTGTAGACCAAATTGCGCATGTTTTAATTTTAATGGGTGTTGTATTACTGTACCAACATGAACCTATAAACTTTCAATGGTTTAATAATCAGTTTTGGATTTTAATTACGGGGGTTTTATTCATTACCAAACCTACCTCTATTTTTATTAAAACCATTATTTCGATCTGGCATCCGGAAAGCCAAAACAGCAACAATGATAATTCGCTTACCAAAGCAGGAAACTACATTGGTATTTTAGAACGCTTATTTGTATTCTGTTTTATCTTAACAGGACATTTTGAAGCGATTGGTTTTTTACTTGCGGCGAAATCTATTTTTAGATTTGGAGATCTGAAAGAGGCTAAAGACAGAAAACTCACCGAGTACGTTATGATTGGTACTTTGATGAGTTTTGGTACTGCTATTGTTACAGGATTAATTGTTCAGGCGCTACTTTTACAATTGCTCTAGAACTTTTTTATTAATTGCTTTTATCAAGGTCGGACCTTCATAAATAAATCCGGTATACAATTGTACCAGACTTGCTCCTGCATTTAATTTTTCGATTGCATCCTCTGCAGAATGTATTCCTCCTACTCCAATAATCGGGAATGCTTTATTGCTTTTCTCAGATAGAAAACGAATTACTTCTGTAGAACGTTTCGTTAATGGTTTTCCTGATAAGCCTCCCATTTCGGTTTGGCTTTCAGATTGTAAACCTTCTCTGGAGATTGTAGTATTGGTTGCAATTACACCCGCAATTTGAGTGGTTTTTACAATATCAATAATATCTAATAATTGCTCATCTGTAAGATCTGGAGCTATTTTTAATAAAATTGGTTTTATTTTTTGAGTACTTGTTTTTTGTTTCTCAACATTTCTGTCTTGTAATGTTTGCAACAAAGCCGTTAAAGGTTCTTTATCCTGTAAAGCTCTCAAATTTGGCGTGTTTGGAGAACTCACATTTACTACAAAATAATCGACATGATCAAACAATGCATCAAAACAAATGATATAATCGTCTACTGCATTTTCGTTTGGCGTTACTTTATTTTTACCAATGTTTCCACCAATCAAAACTCCTGTATTCTTTTTTAAACGTTCTACGGCTTCGATAACGCCACCGTTATTAAACCCCATTCGGTTAATAATCGCCTGATCGGCTTTTAATCTAAACAAACGTTTCTTTGGATTTCCGTCCTGGCCAACAGGAGTTACCGTTCCTATTTCGATAAAACCAAAACCAAAATCAGAAAGTTCTTTGTATAACTTGGCATCTTTATCAAATCCTGCAGCCAATCCAACCGGATTTTTGAATTTTATCCCGAAAACTTCACGCTCTAAACGAGTATCTTTTACTTCGTAAATAGATCTTATTATTGATGAAACTCCTGGAATTTTCGAAATGAATTTAACAAATGAAAAAGTAAAGTAATGCACTTCTTCCGGATCAAACCAAAAAAGTATCGGGCGAATTATCAATTTATACATAAGAGTGTTGTGTTGTTGTTTTTCAGGTGGCAAATTTAAATATAATACTTGAAAGTGACTATGATTTATATCAACTGTTTCCATTCTTTCTATTTTATCAAATTTAAGGCTTAGCAGGAAAGAGGACTTTTTTATTTATAAAAAAAAAAAACTATTAAAACGATTTTACTAACTTAGCCATAT
>NZ_CADCSU010000023.1 GCF_902804475.1 Flavobacterium bizetiae | reverse complement strand
GATAATAAAGAGTTTGGTTTAAACTCAAGTTAATGTCATACTTTAATAGAGAACAGAAAGTAAAAAAGGTTGCGTGAGAAACAGAAAACTTTAAAATTATTTAATAAAAAACCCGCTAGTATTTGAAAACTAACGGATTTTTGTAGAACAAACAACCAAATTTATTCTGAAAAAAGTTCGAATGTTATTATGGCATAATAGCAATCAAAGCTTATGTCTGTTTATTAGATGGACATATCGTAAAATGGTTGCGTCGTTTTTTGATATTTTTTTTAATAAAAAACCCGACAGGTTTAAAAAACGTGTCGGGTCGGTATAAAGTATTATATATTAAATCTTTAAGAATATTAAGCGTTAGCCAATTCTTTGATATGTTCTTTAATTTTTACTTCTAATTCGTCAGCTAATTCTGGATTATCTTTGATTAAAGATTTTACAGCATCACGACCTTGTCCTAATTTTGTATCTCCGTAACTAAACCATGATCCTGCTTTTTTAACGATCTCAAATTCAACCGCTAAGTCAAGAATTTCACCTGTTTTAGAAACTCCTTCTCCGTACATAATGTCGAATTCGGCAGTTTTAAAAGGTGGAGCCACTTTATTTTTTACGATTTTTACCTTAGTTCTGTTTCCGATAACATTTTCACCATCTTTAATTTGAGATGAACGACGAATATCTAAACGTACCGAAGCGTAAAACTTTAATGCGTTACCTCCCGTTGTAGTTTCAGGATTACCAAACATAACACCAATTTTCTCTCTCAACTGGTTGATGAAGAAAACAGTACAGTTTGTTTTACTAATTGTTCCTGTTAATTTTCTCAAAGCCTGAGACATCAAACGTGCATGAAGACCCATTTTAGAATCTCCCATTTCACCTTCAATTTCACTTTTTGGAGTCAGGGCAGCAACAGAGTCAATTACCACAATATCAATTGCTCCTGAACGAATTAAGTTCTCAGCAATTTCTAAAGCTTGTTCACCATTGTCTGGTTGTGAAATGATCAGGTTTTCGATATCTACGCCTAATTTCTCAGCATAATTTCTATCAAAAGCATGTTCAGCATCTATAAAAGCAGCAATTCCGCCCGCTTTTTGAGCTTCTGCAATTGCGTGTAACGTTAAAGTTGTTTTTCCAGAAGATTCCGGACCGTAAATCTCTATAATTCTTCCTCTAGGGTAACCATTAACTCCAAGAGCTAAATCAACTCCAAGTGAACCTGAAGAAATAGTTTCTACTTCTACAATGGCTTTATCGCCCATTTTCATTACGGTTCCTTTTCCGTAAGTTTTATCTAGTTTGTCAAGCGTAAGTTGTAGCGCTTTTAATTTGGCATCTTTCTCTGAACTCATCTCTTTTTTTTCTTTTTCTTTCATCTAAATTTTTATCTTTTTTTCTCTTTCATAAACAAATCAGAAAGAAATAATTTCCTGATTCAGATTTGTATGGACTTACATTTTGTAAAATTAGTTCTTTTTTTGAAGATTGATTTCCCAAAATTGTTCCAAATTGTACCAAATTTATACTACAAAAATAAAGCCTTTAATTCTGTAGCGTCAGAAGGTTTTATTTTTCCTGCTAGCAATAAACTCAATTGTTTACGACGTAAAGCGGCGTCAAAACGCTGTATTTCAAGTTCGGTTTCAGGCACAATTGGCGGAACTTCAACTGGTCTTCCGGTATCATCAACGGCCACAAAAGTATAAATAGCTTCGTTTGCTTTTGTTCTGCTTCCTGATTCACGATCTTCTACCCAAACATCGATAAAAACTTCCATAGAACTTTTAAAAGATCTTGACACTTTTGCTTCAACAGTTACCACACTTCCTAACGAAATGGCTCTGTTGAAAGCAACGTGATTTACAGATGCTGTTACTACAATTCGGCGAGAATGTCTGCGGGCTGCAATACTTGCTGCACGATCCATACGGGCCAATAATTCACCTCCAAAAAGGTTGTTTAAAGGATTTGTTTCGCTCGGTAAAACTAAATCGGTTAAAATGGTTAAGGATTCTGAAGGGTGTTTTGAGTTCATTTTTTTAATGTAAAATTTTATTTTTCATGTCCGTTCTGCGAACTTTTTTGCCACAGATTAAAAGAATTTAAATGATTTTTATAATCTTTTTAATCTGTGGCCTATTTTTAATTCAACCAATAAACAGCCATAACGGCCGGAATAAAATAAATCACGATGGTTCTCGCGCCGTCGTAATCTTTGGCTAATCTTTGCCCAAAAAGCATCATTAGCAAACAAATACAAGAGAAAATAGCTCCGTAGAAACCAAATTCACGACCACTATTTGTAAGTAATTGTATAGCTCCAACGACACATAAAATTCCAGAAATTAATTCAAGAATTAAAAGGTGAAGTAAGGCGAGAGGTACCTGGTTTTTTAGTGGTGTTTTGGCAAAATGCCCTTTAAGCCATTCGACATTATCTTTCCAATAAAATATTTTTTCATATCCTGATTGTAAGAAGGTTAAGGCTAAAAATGCTAATAGTAAAATGGAGGCAACATTGTTATTCATTTGAAACTATTTTTTATGAATTAAACGAGTCAGTTTTATAGATAAATCGGTCAGAATTATTTTTGCATTTCCGTTTCTTTCAATGTGATACATCGCATCTGAAAGTTCTTTGAAAATTTCGTGAATGTTGTTTCCGTTTACAAATGGTGCAAAATTTTCGAGTTTGAATTTTTCGACTTTAGGTTCAATGTAAACCAAAGTTGGAGCTTCATAATTAAGCAAAAGTGCCTGACGAAACATTTCAATACAAAACTGAATAAATTTTTTCTGGCTTTCACGTCCAAGAGCTGCAATTTCCTCGCTCCAGGAAATTAAATCCTGAATAGCGGCAGCATTTCCTTTGGCCCTAAATGCGGCACGAACCCAGTTGACAAACCATTGCTCAAAAGGATATTCTGAGTCATCTTCTTTTAAAAGATGTAAGGCTTTGCTAAAATTTCCCTGAGCCTGATGTGCAATTTTTTTAGCTAAATTAGAATCTATATTTTCTTGAGCAACCAAAGCTTCAGCAATTACTTTTTCCGGAAGTCCGTTAAAGTGAATTACCTGACAACGAGAACGTATGGTTTGAATAATATCTTCTTCATTTTCAGAAATCAGAATAAAAATGGTTTTATCTGATGGCTCTTCTAATAATTTTAAAAGCTTATTTGAGGCTGCGATATTCATTTTATCGGCCATCCAGATGATCATGATTTTATAACCGCCTTCGTAAGATTTTAACGAAAGTGATTTTAAAACTTCTGTTGCATCTTCGACACGAATTTCTCCCTGTTTGTTCTGAACGCCCAGAATTTTATACCAGTCAAATAATCCGCCATAAGGCATTTCCTGAATAAAAGTGCGCCAGTCCTGAATAAAATCTAAGCTTTTTGGTTTTGTTTTAACATCCTCGGTAGTAACCGTTGGATAAATAAAATGCAGATCTGGATGCGAAATGTTTTGAAACTTCAAATTGCAGGAATCATTTCCGTTAGAATTTTCGTTTCCTGTATTGCTGCACAAAATATATTGCGCATAAGCGATGGCCGTTGATAGTGTGCCACTTCCTTCTGGCCCAATGAATAATTGTGCGTGCGGAATTCGTCCGGAAGCTGCACTTTTTATCAAGTGACTTTTAATGTAATCTTGACCTAAAATTTGAGAAAATTGCATGAAGCAAAGATAGAAGAAAATGATGTAGTCAAAAATTTTCGTTCAAAAGTTTCTATCTGGTATTTTATTTATTTTGTTATAAAGCTTTTTTCTCGAATTTTTTGAAGTTTGTTAACCAACTTTTGTTAATAACGAGGATAAATCGAGTAGATATCAGCAGTTTTTTGTTAATAGTTTTTTCGAAAAAATGATAAACGTAAGGTTTTTTTGGTTATAATTTTAAATGATTTTGTTTTTTTTATGTGTAATATCTTACGGTTTTGATTTTAACAAATTTAACAAAAAGCCCGTTAAAACGCACATTTTCCCGACATAAGACTGATTTTTAAGGTTTTTTTAAGGTTTTTTTTTGAAAAAAGAAATCAATAAAGTTGCAATTTAAGTTAATTTACATATTTTTGTTTGCATCAACAACCCATTATAATAAGAATCTATGAAAGGGAAAATTATTTTATTTAGTACACTTTTTTTAATGACAACTGGTGCTATTTCAGCACAGGCTAAAAATGCTCCAAGAAGTATCATTAGTACAACAGCTCTTATTCGCAAATACCATGATCAAAAAGAATTGAGCGGTATGCAAAAAGGAGAACTTTTGGAACTGTACATTGAGCGTATTAAAGTTTTAGTAAAAACTCTCCCTTACATTGCTTTGGTTACAAAACCAGGTGTTACGATGGCAGACTTAGGTATTCCGGACGATAACGAGCACAAAAAAGTTTTAGATGCTCAGGCTGTTGGTACAACTACTTTCTTAGATACTACAGTAGAATTTCAAAGAAAAATGATGCCGTATTCTGACAAAGGAAACCTTATTGCAGCAATTTTATTTTACGAAAGCACATTGAAATCTTTACATGAGTTCAACGAATTGAACGAAATGTAATATTATAAAATATTTTTTAAAACCTTTTTTGAAGTGTTTGCGTAGATGAGTTAAATTTTTTACGCCATGAAAAAAAGAAATAAAAATAACAACTCGTTCTCGTGGGTTCTGACTACTATCAGAAAACTCGGGATGAGTTTTTATCATTTAAGCATACGCATACCCAAATTTATTATTAACCGTAATACCCCCTTATCATGAAAAAAATTACTCAAATGATCTGCGTTCTTTTGACAGTTACTAGTATGAGTGCTCAACAAGAAAAAGGAATTATGGGCTACAACAATTGGTTGAACAACTGGACCGAATTTAAGCCTCACAAAGTAGAGTATGGAGAAGCAAATCAAATCTTAGCAGGAAACATTTCTGTTAATACAAAATTGCTGAAGAGGAATATTTATGTTTTGCAAGGCAATGTTTATGTAACAAATAACGCTGTTTTAACGATTGAACCGGGAACTTTGATTATTGGTGATTTCGAAACAAAAGGAACATTGGTAGTTACAAAAGGTGCTCAACTTGTTGCAGATGGTTTAGAAACAGATCCAATCGTATTTACTTCAAACCGCAGCCAGAAAAAAGCTGGAGACTGGGGTGGAGTTGTAATTCTTGGTGATGCTCCAATTAATAAATTTGGAAACGTAGGGTCTTATAACTTAGATCTTGATCCAACTCTTACTACTTACGGAGGAGATAATGCAGCTTCAAATTCTGGAATTTTAAGATTCGTGAGAATCGAATTTGCAGGAAAAAAAGTAAAAGGTGTTGATACTTTCAACGGTTTAACTTTAGCTGGTGTTGGTAGCAAAACTATACTAGAAAACATTATGGTAAGCTACGCCGGAGGAGATTCTTTTGGTATCCTTGGCGGAGATATAAATGCCACAAAATTTGTTTCTTATAAATCAATCAACGACGATTTTAAATTTTCTCAAGGTGTACAATGTCGTTTCTATAACTCATTGGCAGTTAGATCTTCTTACTTCTCAAGTACTAAAGACGGATCTCGTTGTATGGAAGTAAAATCTTACGAAAAGAAAAGCGAAACAGATTTTACTAAAAAACAAACTTTAGTAGTTGCAACTAATATTACAATGCTTAATGACAGCGACAATATCAAAGCTGATATTCAGGCAGGTTTAGTAAAAGAGGCTGTTTATGTAGCTGAAAATGCTTCTCTTGAAATGAAAAGAAGTGTGATCTCAGGATTTAATCCGGCAGTATTATTAGACAGCAAAACAGAAATCAATGACGCCAACCTTAAAAAAATCAAATTTGAGGAAATGTACTTCAACCTATGTAACGGAAATATCTTTACAGAGTACAATTCTAACAACGAAGATTTAGAGAGCTGGTACGGAAATAGTGTGTTCTTTAACGTTTACTCTCAAAGTGATAACAAAGAAACATTCATTGATATTTCTAACGCTAAAAAACCAGATTTTAGATTACAATTAGGAAAAATTACAGCTTCAAGCGGCAATAGATAATAGACTTAGATTTTTATTTCAAAGCGTAAATTTTATTAATAAAGTCCCCAGACACAATTTATGTATTCGTCTTAAACAGGACCAAATAAAGATCAAAACATAATGGCTCAATCTAGAAAAAAATATTTTTTAAATATAATATTTTTGGTTTCACCTATTACGTTAAGTCTATATGCACAAAGTTCAATAGAAAAGCCTACAACTTCTATTGCTACGGTTTGCCATATGACTACGTCAAATAACCAAAATAACGATACGGCTGATACTAAAATTATCAGCAAATTAGAGAATTCTAATCAGTTTATAGCAGGGCTATCCATCCCCAAGGATAGCCTTCCTATTGCAGTTGATTCGAACGATCAGACTACTTTAAAATGTGAAGATAATTCATCATTAGCAGCTTCTTATTCACTTCTTGCAAAAGATATTATTGAGAACTACCGATATGATTTTTCTGAAACATTTATAGACATCTTGTTTTTTGAGAATATAGATCTGGCCCGAAAACGCACTATATGATTCGAAAAATTACTTTAAGTTTTACTAAAATTCTCATTTTATTTGGCTTTTTATTCTTAGCTAAATCGAATATGTATGCCCAAACAATAGTTCCTCAGCCATTTGATGGTTTAGAGAAACTTTGTGCTGGTCCTGCTTTCAATGAATTTAACGCTACATTTAGTTATGTTGATTTTCCTCCGGGAACAACATTTGCAGTAGAACTTTTAGACAATGCAAATAACCCTATTGCTACTATTATAAAGGGAGCTCCAATAGATGTTTCTCCAACAAAACAAACCATAAAATTTTCGCTGCCAGTTACTTTGGTAGGTTCAGAAACTTATGGTATAAGAATAAAAAGTTCTACCGGAGTTACAAGTGTGCGATATAAAAATGCAATCACAAGTGCTACAGATTTCCCTGCCTACTATAAGTCATATGAGGGATCATTTTCCGTTAATGGAAAATCTGGTAATGCTACTATTTGTTCAGGTGGTAATTTAACTCTTTCAGTTGATAATGATACTCCAGGCGTAATAGGATCTTCTCCTGCTACTTACCCAAATCTTAAATACAGATGGTTTAAGGACGGTGCTCTTATTGCAGGACAAAGTGATAAAACGTTAGTTGTAAATTCAGCCGGAGAATATTATGCTGTTATTGAATATGGTGCATGTACCGATCCAAATACGAGTTCTAATCGTGTAAACGTTGCAAGTTCATCATCCGGATCTGCTGTAGTTATTAGTTCTAGTTTAGGTAATCCGTTTTGTGCAAGTGCAGATGGAACCGTTTTAACTGCAAGTAGTGGTAATAAATATACCTGGAAAAAAGATGGCGCTCCATTTGGAGGTAATACCCGTACCGTAAAAGCAACTGAATCCGGTATCTATACGGTAGAAGTTGACTTTGGAGGATGTAATGCTACAGGATCAATCGACCTGAAAAGTAACGGTTTTAATTCCAGTATTGATGTTGCTGATGAGTTTCAACTTGAAGAAGGAGAAACTTTAAACGTTACGGTTACAACAGATGCTACAAGCCCAACTTATGAATGGTATCTAAACAACAATCTTATTTCGGGAGCTACTTCAAGTAGTTATCTGGTGGCGGCTATTGGTATTTACAAAGTACGTATATCGCAATCTTCAGGATGTATTTCTTCTAAAGAATTTACTTTTAAAGCCAAAGGAAAAGCAGGTCCTTCATCAGTGATTCCAAACATAATAAGTTTAAGTGGTTTAAGCCCTTATTGGAATATCCCCGATGAATACAAAAATGCCAATACCAAGGTTATGATTATAAGTTCTAATGGCGATATGGTTCTTGATGTTACCAATTATCAGGGAGATTGGCCTCAGACTTCAATCGATTTTAAAAATGTAAATCCAGTATATTACTATGTCATTAAAGGCGACGCAGGTGAGAAAAAAGGATCAATAACTGTGATAAGATAATATGAAGAAAATTTTACTATTCATCACTTTATTTTACGGTTTTTCAAATACACTCTATTCCCAGGACAAACCTGAGAATGGAGTTGTTTCGTTTTCATTACCTATCAGAAATTCTTTAAAGTTTAATAGATATTTAATCAACCCAACATTTAGTTTTGTTCGCGAAACAAATGCATACGCAAGTTTTTATAATAAAAGACAATGGGTGCAGTTTGAAGATGCGCCAAATACTTATTTAGCCAATTATTCAGGACGTTTTAGAGAAAATGAAGCTTTTGCTTTTGGCTTATTTCAACAAAATTATGGTCTAATGACCGTCTTTGGCGGAATAGGAAATTTTGCGCACAATATTGTTTTAGAGCAAGATAGTAACTTAACTTTTGGTATGAACGTTGGCGTATATCAAAGTGGTTTAAATAAAGGGAAAATCATATCTGATGATCCAAATCTTTTAAATTTAGATTATCCTTCAAATACATTACTTACCGTTAATCCTGGTATTAACTACGGAACCGCATTTCTTGATTTTGGAGTTTCTGTAAACAATTTAATTCTTTACAATTTTGGTTCAGGTATCGTGAAAGATGATCCGGAAAGAGCAATTGAATTGCATGCTATGTATACAGGATATCTGGATAGCTATGGTTTTTTTGATCGTAGTAAATTCTCAGGAATTGTAAAAACAGAAATCAAACAAGATAAAACGATCATTTCAGGACTTGCCATGATTGCCATTCCACAAGGAGTTTGGGCACAGGCAGGTTATAATACTTTATACGGAATTTCAGCAGGTTTAGGAATTAATATTTCTCCGAGTATTGCCATTGAGTACAACTACGAAAGAGGAATGGGGAATTTTACAAATCTGGGAGGCTCTCATGAATTTGCTATTGCTTATAAATTCAAAAATAGAAACTATTACTATGGTGATGATGAAGAGGGGTCTTTAATAGATCCTTCGAAACCAAAAGCAGTAATGGCTAAACCAAAAGCTGCACCGGTAACTAGAGTAAGTGGGGCCGAAACAGCAAGATTAGCTGCAGAAGCTAAGGCTAAAGCCGATGCTGAAGCACTTAAAATAAGACTGGCTGCTGCAGAAAAAGTGAAGGCTGATGCCGAAGCCGCTGCAAAAGCAAAACTTGAAGCCGATAATAAAGCGAAGGCCGATGCCGAAGCATTAAAAATAAAATTAGCTGCTGATGCGAAGGCTAAAGCCGATGCAACAAGAGCACAAACTGCAACAACAAACAGAGCAGTTGCTACAGAGCAAAAAACACAAGCACAACTGACTGCAGACAAAGCGAGAGCTGATGCTGAAGCGCGCAGAATAAAATTAGCTGCAGACAATAAAGCGAGAGTAGATGCTGCTGCTGCTGCGAGAGCGCAAGCAATTGCAAATAAACCTACTGCTACAGCAACTCAAAAAACTCAAGCACAATTGGCGGCTGATAAGGCCAAAGCAGATGCTGAAGCATTGAGAACTAAGTTAGCTGCAGATAAAGCTAAAGCCGATGCCGCAGCAGCTGCAAAAGCAAAAGCTGCAACGACTGCAACACCACAAAAAACACAAGCTGAATTAGCTGCTGATAAAGCAAAAGCGGATGCAGAAGCGCTAAAAGTTAAACTAGCTGCAGATGCAAAAGCTAAAGCCGATGCTGAAGCTGCTGCCAAAGCAAAACTAGAAGCCGATAATAAAGCTAAGGCCGATGCCGAAGCCCTAAAAATAAAATTAGCTGCAGATGCTAAAGCAAAAGCAGATGCTGCGGAAGCAAAACGTAAAGCTGACGCTAAAGCAAAAGCTGAAGCGGCAGATTTACAATCAATCTTAGCTGCTGATGCTAAAGCAAAAGCAGATTCAGATGCTTATCAGGCAAGATTAGCCGCTGAAGCCAAAGCTGCTGCCGCTGCTGCTGCAAAAACAAAAGTAAGCATTGATGCCGCGAACAAAGCTAAGTTAGCTGCAGATGCTAAAGCAAAAGCTGCTGAAGATGCTGCATTAAAAGAAAAATTAGCTGCCGATGCCAAAGCGAAAGCTGATGCTGAAGCAAGAGCAGCAAGAATAGCTGCTGACGCAAAAGCTAAGGCTGATGCTGAAGCTGCTGCAAAAGCAAAAATAGAAGCAGATGCTAAAGCGAAAGCGGATGCAGAAGCATTACAAGCAAAACTAGTTGCAGATGCTAAAGCTAAGGCTGATGCAGAAGCATTACAAGCAAAACTAGTTGCAGATGCTAAAGCTAAGGCTGATGCAGAAGCACTACAAGCAAAATTAGCTGCTGATGCTAAAGCAAAAGCGGATGCAGAAGCACTACAGGCAAAATTAGCTGCTGATGCTAAAGCTAAGGCTGATGCAGAAGCACTACAAGCAAAACTAGCTGCTGATGCTAAAGCAAAAGCGGATGCAGAAGCACTACAGGCAAAATTAGCTGCTGATGCTAAAGCAAAAGCGGATGCAGAAGCATTACAGGCAAAACTTGCTGCTGACGCCAAAGCAAAAGCTGATATGGAAGCATTACAGGCAAAATTAATTGCCGATGCAAGAGTTAAAGCTGATGCAGAAGCAACTGCTAAAGCGAAAGCTGATGCCGAAGCGAAAAAATTACAAGAAGCAGAAGAAGCACGTCTGGCAAAATTAGCTGCTGATGCCAAAGCAAAAGCAGATGCAGAAGCATTACAGGCAAAACTTGCTGCAGATGCAAAAGCCAAAGCAGATGCTCAAGCACTACAAGCAAAATTAGCTGCTGACGCTAAAGCAAAAGCGGATGCAGAAGCATTACAGGCAAAATTAGCTGCTGACGCTAAAGCGAAAGCCGATGCAGAAGCATTACAGGCAAAACTTGCTGCTGACGCAAAAGCTAAAGCAGATGCAGAAGCATTACAAGCAAAACTAGCTGCTGACGCTAAAGCCAAAGCAGATGCAGAAGCACTTCAGGCAAAACTTGCCGCTGACGCTAAAGCCAAAGCAGATGCTCAAGCACTACAAGCAAAATTAGCTGCTGATGCTAAAGCAAAAGCGGATGCAGAAGCATTACAGGCAAAACTAGCTGCTGATGCAAAAGCGAAAGCGGATGCAGAAGCATTACAAGCAAAACTAGCTGCAGATGCAAAAGCGAAAGCAGATGCCCAAGCATTACAAGCAAAATTAGCTGCAGATGCTAAAGCAAAAGCGGATGCAGAAGCATTACAAGCAAAACTAGCTGCTGATGCAAAAGCAAAAGCAGATGCAGAAGCATAACAAGCAAAATTAGCTGCTGATGCAAAAGCGAAAGCTGATATGCAGGCTGCACAAGCGAAGTTACTGGCAGATCAAAAAGCAAAAGCGGATGCAGAAGCTACTGAAAAATTACAGGCTGAGGAAGAAACAAGACAATTGCGATTAGCAGAAGAGGCACTTGAAGCAAAATTATTGGCCGATGCCAAAGCGAAAGCCGATGCAGAAGCATTGCAAGCTAAATTAGCAGCAGATGCACTTGCAAAAGCAGCTTCAGCTCCAAAAGATGATACAGCAAAAGCAATAGATGATTTAACACAATCTATCGAAAATTCGGTTAAAAATCAAAAAGACTTATTGTCTCAGTTTAATACTACTGTGGCTAATAAACAAAGAGATCTTAATGACTTAAAAGAAGAGAATGATTTAAGTGAAAAAGGAATTTATAAAGAGCCAAAACCTTTTAAAAGTGTAGCGGCTGAAAATAGTCAGTTAGAGGCCTTAAAAGCACAACTTGCGGATGCGAATAGAATTCAAAAAGATGAAATCGCTAAGTTGACTAATTTATATAACGAAAGGCTTAAAAAATTCCCGAATAAAAATGATGCTTTAAACAAGGCGTATCTGGATAAGATCAATCAGTTGAAAGCAGCACAATTAAAAATGGAATCAGACAGTGCTGTTTTACTTTCGAATTTAGAACGTATTAAAGCTGAAACTGAAATTGAGAAAAAACGTAGAATCAAACGTGCAGCTTACGAGAACGATCAGGGAAGATATGCACAGGACGTTGCCGCTCTAAAACGTATAAAAGAAACAACTAAAATAAGCAGTACGCCATTAACCGCAAGTGACTTTGATTTTGGTGAAGACCAGTCGAATATGCAAATTATCAAGAATATTAAAAATTCTGATAGTGGTTATTATTTAATTATTGCCGTTCACAACAGTGTAGAAAAACGTGATCAGTTCCTGACTAAAGCAGTCGCGGCAGGACGTTCAGATGTTAATTTCTTTTACAACGTAACAACAAGTAAGTATTATATCTATTACGAGAAATTCGAAGGTTTATCTGAAGCAACTAAAGCATTAGAAGCAAAAGGAACAAAACCATATAACGGAAAAATGGCTATCGTAAAAGTCGAGAATTAATACAGAATAAGAGTAATGTCGGTCCTCCTTAACCTATGCTAAGGAGGGCATAATAATAAATGTTATAGAATACTAATTGTTTTATTCACTAATGCCCCTTAGAGGATAAAATGTAAGTAAACAAAAAAATGATTATGAGAAAACCTACTATTTTAAGAACGCTGATTTTTGTTTTAGCCATGTTATTCAATTTTGCATCCTACTCGCAAAATGGAATCGCTTATAACTCCAAGTTTCCCAAAAACTTGAATGAGAATATATTCTTAAAAACAAATAATCAGTTTGAAAATCCTTTTAGTTTAGATACTAACACGGATCCAAATAATGCAAAAGTAGCAGTTCCGGCTATTGAAAATCCCGTTATTAAATATGCTCAGGGAGAGTACGCAGGAGTTGTTTCTGAATGTCCTAATGATGGTAAAAAATTACCAAAGTTATTTTTATGCGGAAAAAATGATTCCAGACTTATCAAAACTGGTATTACAGATGCAATTTCAATTCAATGGGAGCGTCGTACAGGAGGTTGTACGCCAAACTTAAATGGTAATTGTGCTAATGATGCAGATAATTGTACGTGGGCAGATGTTGCCAGCGGACCTGACTATAATGCTAGTGCTGCTGGTGAGTTTAGAGTAAAAATTAGATATGCTGATAAAACAGAGTTTATTTTTTACTTTAATGTTTATACAAATGAAGTAGACCCTACAGGAATTATAAAAAGTGATATCGTAAAAGACGGCACAGGTTGTGTAATTCCGGGTAAGATTATTGCAGGTGGTTTTGGTGCTGCATATGAATACAGTTTTACTACAAATCCTGATGCAAATACCTGGCAGGATAGTAATACTTATCAGGTAACAAAAGCAGATAAGTATAATGTCTTTATTCGATTGAGAGGAATAACAGGAAGTTGTATTTTTAATGTTAAAGGTATTGTGGTTAGTGAAATTAATTTTGCTTCTACAGTAGTCGAAACTCAGCCGGCATGTAATGGTGAAAAAGGTAGTGTGATTGTGAGACCTAATACACTAAACAATCAATTTGTATATCAAATTTTTAAAGACACTGATTTAAAAAATGCAATTGCCACTGGGGGACCTAAATCTATTGCGGAGCACGAATTTACAGGTTTAGCTGATGGAAACTATGTAATTGTAACTACTATAGAAGGTACTTGTGCAACAGATACACAAAAAATTACTATTAAATCAAAAACTAAACTGCTAAATAATTCATCTATTACTGCTGTAATGAATAATTGTACTACCGGAATTATTACTGGTGGTGCGGCTGAAGGAACTCCTCCATATAATTATTATGTTAATATAGATAATGCCGGTTTTGTTCTTGTTCCTAACGGTAAAGTTATTGTTAGTAAAGGAGGAACTTATGAAATGCGAGTTAAAGATTTGAACGGCTGTACAGCTGATAAAAAATTTGTAATTGATGATGTTACTAAACCAGAGTATAAAATAACCACAGCAACAAGTGGAAACTGTAATCCAACGGGAACTATTAATATTACTGTAACAAATAAAAATGGCAACAATGTCATTGAGGTCAGTAAAGATTTTGGGGTTTCTTGGCAAACAATATCACTAAATAATTATACTTATCCAAATTTAGTTGCAGGTGAATATAATATAGGTGTTAGATATAAAGCTAGTAGTAGTACGAAAACTTATTGTACAGATGCATTTACTATAGTTAATATTGGTACAACAACAGGCTTAACTGCTTCTGCGGGAGTTGCTGCATTAGCCGGTTGTGCTCCTGATGGAGTAAAAGGAATTGTAAGAATTACAAACCCTCAGGGAGGAACTGCTCCTTATGAATATTGGTTTAATAAGGACGACGGTTGGCAGAAAACAAATGAAGGATATTTGCCTGAAGGAGGTCCATATACAGTAGTTATCAGAGATAAATCACTGTGTACTTACGATATGGGAAATATTTATATGGATGCTAAACCAACTGCTCCTGATATTAAACGTGGTCCTTTGGTTTTTAATTGTGATGGTACAGCTAATCAATCCGTTATTATCAACGGTGGTGCTGGAGATCCAAGATATACTTTTCAATATTACATTGATGGTTATCCTAATCCTAATACGGCGCAGCCTAACGTGTTCTTAAATATTCCACAAGGTCAGCACTTTATTACAGTTGATTATAATGTGAAGTCAGCTACTACATCCAGTAATTTATTAACAGAAACTTTTGGAAGTGGCGAGAATACTACTTCACCTGGTATTAATACCTTTTATTATTGTTTTGAAAGACAAATACAGGATAATAGTCAAAGTGCAACCTGGTGTAATGGTAGTCCGGCGATAAACGATGGTGATTATTCTGTAACGAGTTATATTAATCAAACAGCAACTTCTGGCTGGAATTGGAGATATCCAAGAGATAATACTAGCGCCGGAAAAGATCCTAAGGGTAGATTCCTAGCAGTTAATATTGGAGATAAAATACCAGTAACGACGATATTGTATGAAAAACAAATTAATGATGTGATCCCAAATCAGCCTATTAATTTTGAGTTTTATGCGATGAATTTAATGATGCCGGGAGCTGGTAAAGCAGATGCTAATTTAAGGATAGCACTTGTAGATGATAGCGGTACCGAAATATCATGGTTTGCGACAGGACCTATTACCAGATCAAATAATGATCTTGACTGGCAAAAGTTTCCAAAAACAGCCATCACTCTTGACCCTGGAGCACATACTTCGTTACGATTTATTGTTCGTTCTAATGTTAGAGATGATAATGGAAATGACGTTGCAATAGACGACATTAAAGTGTATCAGGTTCCAAGAGTTTGTGGAGCACAATTTAAATGGGATTTTACTATCAATGCACCACCTAAGTTTATAGGAACGGTTGAAGGAATAACTCCTGTTTCATGTTTTGGAAGCAAAGATGGATCTTTTACAATAAAAGCAGAAAACTTTGATACTACAAATGGATATGAATATTCTATAGATGGAGGAGTTAAATGGTATACATCAAAAGTTGCTGAAGTTAAATTTCCAAATGCTACTTTTCCTGATATCGTTGCTAAAACTTATGACATCAGAATTAGATATAATAAAACAGCAACAGATTGTAGCTATACAATTCCAACTATAATTAAATCACCTGATTTATTTAAATTAAATGTTAGCGCAACTGATGCAACTTGTAGCACAAAAGCTATCGTTACAGCTAAAATAGAAGGAGGTACAGGACCAACTTATGCGATTACATTAACCAATACGGCAGATGGAACAAAACAACCTTTTGTTGTTGATCCGGTAGATGGGGAGTATAAAGTAAGAGATGTTCTTCCGGGTAATTATACAGTTTCAGGAGTAGATGGAAAAAATTGTCCTGCAAGTCAAATCACAAATTTAAAAGTAAATGGCCCGGTTGCAATAAAAGCAGAAATTGATGCAAGTTCAAATTTATGTTTTAATGCTACTACAGGAGCGTCAATTGTGGTTAAAATTATAGGTGGTAAAGGAAAATTTCAATACAAAGTAAGATTCAACGGAGGTAATTACAGTGACTTGAGTGATCTTTTTGATGGTCCAACTTTTACATATCCGGTTTCTAAAGAAGGAATTTATGATTTTATTATTGTAGATGCAAATGGTTGTTCTGCCGATGCGGTAAGTCAGACTATTAGTCCGGTATTTGGTGCAAAACCATCTATCAAAGCAGCATTAAGCTGTAAAGCTGGTGCAGCTGCTGCGGCTACTATTTTAGTTACAATTGAAGGGGGTGCAGCTCCGTTTAATTATATCGTTAAAAATAGTTTAGGAACCAAAGTAGATGAAGGAACTACTACAACATCAACATTTGAGTTTACTACTACAATTTCAGATACTTATACTTTTGAGATTGTTGATTTTAATAAATGCCCGATAAAAATATTACAAAAAATTAGTGATAAAATACAAGTTACTGCAGAAGCTAAGCCTAATAATGCAACTTGTTTTGGAACTAAAAATGGTTATGTTGATTTAAAAGGATTAACAGGAGTAGCTCCTTATACTTTTGAATTTAATGGTACAGGAGGTTTCAGTAATAAAACACATTACGACGGTTTAGAAGGTTCTGTTGCAGGAATTGACTACACTTTTATTGTTAAAGATGCCAATGAGTGTACTAAATCATATTCATTCAAAATTTATCAGCCTGAAGATATTTCAGGAAAAGCAGAGATAAGCACAGCATATACTTGTGATCATGCGGCTACAATTACCGTTTCAGAAGTTAAGGGAGGAACACCTCAATATAAATACACATTATTATTAGATAATGTAGTGGTTGCAGGACCACAAGATGGTTTAACTTTTAGTAATTTAAGTATTGCAGGCGAATACAAAGTTGTTATTTCAGATGCTAATTCTTGTTCAAAAACTATAACAGTAGGTACGATTACTGCCTTGAACAAACCGGCTTCAATGAAAATTGATCATTCGCCAGTTACATGCCCAACAAATCGTTCAACAATAACTATTACAGATGTAAAAAATGCTGCAGGTACTATTTTAACTACTGGTTTAGAGTACAGAATGGTTTCACCAACTGCAGGAACATTTAGTACAAATAATACATTTACAAATCTTGCTGCTGATGTAGAGTATACTTTTGAAGTAAGAGATGCAAATAATTGTAAAGTTCAGGACAAACATTTTATACCATTACCTAAAAGCTTTACAGTAGGTAGTAAGTCTACTCCTGTATCTTGTTTTACAGGAAGTACAGATGGTACAGCAACGTTTACAATTACCGGAATTGATGCTGGTACTGGTTATACTTATCAAGTTGACGCACTACCTTTAGAAACTAAAACATCAACAGGCAGCCCATTTGATATTGTAATTACGGGGTTAGCAGCAGGTGATCATAAAATTGTAGTAACAAACTCTACAACAAATTGCCCGATTACAGAAATTGTAAAAGTTCAGGGGCCAACAGCTGCTCTGGCTTTAAATGCTCCGGATCTTACTCATGTTACTTGTAAAGATCAGGGTACGGCTACTATAAATGCTGTAGATGGTTGGGGTACATATACATACACCATAACTCGTACATTACCATTACCGGCAGGTGCAGCAAAAGTTCAGGTTAATAATAACAAATTTATTAATCTGGCGCCTGGTACTTATAGTGTTTCTGTAAGCGATTTGAGAGGTTGTATAGTTGCAGGTCAAACTTTTGTAATTAATGATTTCGTTAAACCATCAGCTCAAATTAGTGTAAACACTATTTATTGTGCAGGAGGTTTAGGTGCAACTTTAATTGCAGAACCAACTTCGGCACCAAATCCAAACCCTAATTACGAATACAAACTTAACAGCGGTAGTTATCAGCCTTCAGGAACTTTTAAGGGGTTAACACCTGGTGATTATACCATTACAGTTAGAGATATTGTTACTGGTTGTACAGATGTTTTAGCAAAACAAACAATTGCTCAGCCTTTGTCAGCAACTCCAAGAATAGAAGCAGATTTAACTTGTGATCCTACTAGTCCTGAAGCAAAAATTGAAGTTTCAATTTTTAACGGATATCCAGATTATAAATATAGAGTAAATACTACAGGTGTTTTTTCATCAGAGGCATATACTAATGTTTCTTCTGGTCAAACTAAATTTAGTCATTCAGTTTTAGAGGGAACATATTATTTTGAGATTACAGATAGCAAAGGTTGTACTGTAATAGTTTCTCAAAAAGTAGATGCGACAGTAAAACCAGATTTTACAACAGACAAAGTTGATGTAAAATGTAAAGGAGATAATACAGGAACGATAACAGTTAATGCTACACCTGCTCTAGGAACTTACACATATGTTTTAAATACTGTTCCGGCTACCGTAGAAGTAACACAAACAACTAATATATTTAAGAATTTAAAGGCAGGAAAATATAGCATTTATGTTATAGATGCTAAAAAATGTAAATCAGATGCTAAAACAGTTGATATTAACGAACCATCTATTGGTTTAACGGTAGATGCTAAGGTTACTACTGAATTATTGTGCGATGCCTCAAATAATGCAAAACCAGCTAAAATTACAGTTACTGTAACAGGCGGAACACCATTTCCAGGTATTAATCCATACAGATACAGCTATAATGGAGTTATGCCTCCGGTAGTATCAAATGTTTATACTACAACTGACTCAGGTACTGTAACCGTACAAGTATTTGATGCGAATAACTGTTCTTTATCAACTCCTATAGATGTTGAAATTAAAGGTTTAAAATCGCCTACAGCTTTGTCTTTTTCACAAGATCCTATTATTAGCTGTAAGTCATCAGAAAAAACGACAGATTTAAAAGTTACTGTAACAAATGGTGTAGCACCATTTAAATTCGAGATAACAAGTACAGATGCAGCTATTGCTCCTGCAAATCCTGTAGTGACAGGAATTGCAACTCAGGATCATACATTTTTAGGATTATATCCTGGAAATTATCACTTTAAAATAACAGATAACAACGGTTGTACAGTTGTTGATGAGTATTATGTTAAACCTGTTGATCCTATTAACGCAGTTGGTAGTATTGTAACCAATGTAACTTGTAATGGATTAAGCGATGGAGTAATTAAATTTACAATTTCAGGAAATACCGCAGGAGGATATACTTTTGGTTTAGTAAGTAGTGCATCACCAACTAACATTGTTGGAAATGATGTAGCAGGTGTTGTTACTTATACAGGATTAAAAGGTGGTTTAACTTATACATTTACAGTAACAAATACAGCAACAGGTTGTACAGCTACAGATGATGTAATACTGGGCGATCCGGATGCTATTACTATTGTTAAAGCAGATGGAACTAAGGTATTTTGTGACAAACGAAAAACAAATATTACGATAATTGCAAGTGGTGGAACTGGTACATTGAATTATGCTGTAGTAAAACAGGGTGTAACTCCAGTTGCTGGTGATTATAACACAACAGGACTTTTTGAAAAAGATACTCGTCCGGCTCCAGTTGGAGAAGGTTTACTGTATGATGTTTATATAACAGATGGTAAAGGCTGTCCTAAACAAGTTCCTTTAGTTATAAAGGAAAATGTATCCCCAACAATCGATCCACTAACACCACAATGTTTTACAGGTGTAGCATTTGATATTACTATAACAGGAACCGTTTATACAGGATCTACAACTAAGTTGTACGGTATAAATGGTGTTTATGACACAAACCCTGTTAAAAATATTACTAAAGAAGGAACATATAAATTAAGTATAAAAGATGATAACGGATGTATATCTGATATTGTTGATTATATCGTTACGAAACAATTAACTGCTAATCCTATTTTAGATAAAGATCTAACATGTACTGCAGTTGCTCCTTTCACACCTAGTGCTCAGGTTACTATAACACCTAATGGTGGTACAGGTACATATACTTATCAGTATAAAGTAGATACAGGTTCTGGATACGGAAGTTATATAGGTTTTTCAGGTCCGGTATTTACTACTCCAACGGCTGGTAAATATATTTTTGAGGTTACGTCAGGAGGTTGTAAAGTAGAAACTTCTGTGATTGAAATAACTACTCCGGTTCAACCAGTTATTAATGATTTTACAGCATCGGCAATTAATTGTTTTGGAGAAGAAAATGCTTCTATAACAATTGACTACGATAATACAAAAGGAGAAAAGCCATACGTTTTTAATGTATTTAACAATACAACTGGACATGATTATAAGTCACAAACCTCAGGTTTGGCTGCAGGTAATTATACAGTTACAATTACAGATGCAAAAGGATGTTCTGCTTCTGTAACTAAAAATATTGTTGGTCCAACACCAATTCTAATTGAGCACCATGAAGTGCCAATTACTTGTGTAGATGATGGAACAGGTACTGGAGTAAATATGTCTAAAGGATCAATTATCATTGATAAAATTACAGATGGTATAAATACTGTAGGTGGTACTGGAGGAACAAAACCTTACAACTACTATGTTACAGGAGTAAATGGTTATAGTGAAAAAGAAGAAAATAATGACGGAACAACTTCTGTAAAATTCAACGTAGTTGATTTTGGTTTATATCAAATTAGAGTTGTAGACGCAAAAGGTTGTACGCAATTAGTACAAAATGTTTTGGTAGCTTCTGATGTAAAAGATTTAGATATTGTTATTAACAGTACTGTTAATTGCGCATCGGCAACAAAAGGAACTGCAGATATTACAATACCTGATCCAGCTGGATTGATTGGTCCTGGACCATTCTTTTTTGCTCTTTACACAGGACCAGGAATGGTTTATGATCCTCTATCTCCATTATGGGTCCCAGAAGATGGATTAGGTAGTAAACACGCAATAATTTCAGGTTTAATACCAGGAGTTTTATATACGTTTATAGTGTATGATAGTAAAACAGGCTGTTATTACTATGAGACTTCGGAAACTCCGGTACCAACAAATTCTAAGATTGTAATTGATAAAGAAGTTGCACACAATATTACTTGTAAAGGTAATCATGATGGTACTTTTAGCTTTGAATTATCAACACCTTACGGTGTTGCTACACCAGTTACCTATCAATTATTAGATTCTCAGTCATTAGCACCTGTTGGGCCTGCTGTACCAGTTACTATTCCGGCGACAGGAACATTGCCTGTTGGGCCAATAACTGGTTTGTATTTTGGTAATTATTTTGTTTTGGTTAAAGAAGTGGGTGCAGCTACAAATGCAGGTTGTAGTGTGGTTTCTGATCCATTCAATATTACAGAATCTCAAATTGCTTTAGGACTAGATGCTTCAAGCACACATAATGCTAATACATGTGTTGCAAATGCAGGAATTATTACTGCAGTTGCCAATAATGGGACAGCATCTGTATCCAACCCTTATTTATACCAAATTTTCCCGGATGATGGCGTAGTTGGTGTAATAGATGGAAGTGATCCAGTATTAACTGATCCAGTTTTTTCGGCTACATTTAGTAACCCATTACATAAACTAAGTACTTTCTATAAAGAAAAAGGAGATTATATCGTATATGTAAGAGATGCTAATGGTTGTATTAAGGCAGCCTTTGTTACTGTACTTGAAGATGACGCTCCTCAGATAACTCCACCGGCAGCAATATGTTTTGCCGATTTACCAAAAACAGTAACAATTAGCGGAACTGTATTTACTGGTTCTTCGATTTCATATAGTATCGGAAACGGTCTTCCGGCAACTGCAGTTGCGGGAGCTTACAGAACGACTCCATCATTCTTAATAACAGCTCCTGGCAATTATACATTCTTTGTAAAAGATGATAATAATTGCGTTGCAAAAGTAGGATATGTTGTAAGCGATAAAATTACTGTCGACTTAAATGTAAAAACACCACTTAGTTGTAAAGCAGTTAAAGATGCTACGATTCATGGTGAAGTTGCAGGAGGATTAGGAACAGGTTACTCTTATAGAGTAAAATTCGGAACAGGTGGAACATATAGTTCAGCATTTCCTATAACAGGTACTACATTTGATTATACAAGTGCTAGTGCTCCGGGTAATTATATTTTTGAAATTACTGACGGAAATTGTATAATCGAAAATACAGTTACTGTAAATCCTCTTATACCAACGGTTTTTGATGTTGATATTATCGATGTAAAATGTAAATCTGAGTCTACAGGAACTATTATTGTAAATGTAACTTCAGCAGATTTTGATGTAGAATATAAATTAGATAAAACAGATGCTCCAACGGCATCGTATCCATATCAATTAACAAACAGATTTGATAATCTGCCGGCAGGAACATATACTATCACAGTTAGAGATAGTAAATTATGTGAAGCTGTAAAAACAGGCGAAATTGTTGGTGAACCAACAGATCCGTTAATTGCAAAAGCTGATGTAACACAATTTACATGTGGCGCAGGAAATGCAGCTCAACCTGCAAAAGTAGAATTATCAGCTACAGGTGGTACAGGGATATATGAATATAGTTTTGACGGAAGTGATTTCAGCACTACTAAAAAAGTTTATACCGTTAATGAAGCAGATGCCGATAGAAATATTCCTTATGTAGTTAGAGATGCTAATGGTTGTACAGATGCAACAGGTACAGTGTTAATTCCTAAATTGGTTAAGCCATCTGATTTTGATATTAATCTATCAGGACCAATTACATGTAGTACTTTATTTATTACAGCAACTATCACAAATGTAATTGGAAGAACGGGAGCAGCATATACTTATGCAACTATAGCACCATCTCCAATTGTAACTACTAGTGCAACGGGAGTGTTTAATGGTTTAACCCCTGGTAATTATGTATTTTTAGTTACTGATGTAGATACAGGATGTACTAAACAGTTATCTAAAGAAATTAAAGACGTTATTAAAATTAATATTGAAGAACAATCTTTAACAGATATTACTTGTTTCGGTGCAGATAACGGAAAGGCTAGTTTCTTAGTTACTGGTTTTGGTACGGCTACCTATACTTATCAACTTGATACTGATCCTGCCGTAGCAGGGCCTGCAGATGGTAAGATTGATTTAATAAATCTGATTCCTGGTGATCATAGAATTACTGTTCTTGATAACGCAACGAATTGTTCTAAGTTTATTGATTTCAAAATTGAAAGCCCAGCTGAGCTTTTAGTTATTGATAAAACAGTTACACCACTAGGTTGTACAACAGATGGAAAAGTTGTTATTACAGCTGATAAAGGATGGGGAAGTTATTTGTTTACATTGACAGAACCAGATGGTACAGTTTTACCTGTTCAGACTGATGGTGATTTCGGAGGACTTAAAAAAGTAGGTGTATACAATTTCTCAGTACAAGATGCAAAAGGTTGTATATTAACAGACACGTTCGAATTATTTACTCCAATAGAACCAGTAGCAACAATAGATGTTTCATCTGTTTATTGTTATACAGGTACGGGTGTTGGTGAAGGTGCAACTATAGTAGTTAATGCAACTACTCCGGGTACTCCTGCATACACACCAAGCTATCAGTATAGTATTGATAATGGTAAAACATGGCAAGGAAATACTTTTACAGATGTAGCTCCTGGTGATTATAAGGTTACTGTAAGAGATCAATTTGGTTGTAAAGCAGTTACACCAGTGTCAGTTAAAATTAACAGTCAGTTACTTGCTTCGGCAACAAAAGAGAAAGAGCTTTATTGTACAGGTACAACTGATGGTATAATTAAATTAGAAGCAGTAGGAGGTTATCCAGCTTATAGCTATACTGTTACTAAAGATTTAACGACAACAACAGGTCCGTTTACATTTGATAATCCTGGTACAACAAATTACATTGTTACAGCTTCAGGAAGTTATAAATTTACAGTTACAGATACAGAAGGATGTTCGTTTGATATTCCTGCGGTAGAAATGGTTCCTCCAAGTTCAATTAATTTTGATGCAGTACCAACTTCACCAAATTGTATCGAAGTACCGGCTCAAGGTGATGCTTCTAATGGTCAGATATTAGTAACATTAACTGGAGTTACAGAAAATACTCCATATACCTATACATTAACCAGAACCGCGCCTACAACAGGAACTCCTGTAGTGCAGACTGGCTCAGGTTTATTTACGGGATTAATTGCGGGTATGTATGAAGTAACAGTAGAATCAGAGAAAGATTGTCCTCTAACAAAATCTAATATTGAGATAACAGCTCCAATTCCTGTAGAAGCGAAAGCATTAGCAGCTAAATTTGAATGTACACAACCTGCTAATGCAATCAAAAGAACTATTGTTACCGTAACAGGTGATGGTGGAACAGGTTCAGGTACAGGCGCAGTTAGTGATTATACCTATAGCGACGGAACAGGTTGGTATCTTAGCAATGAGTTTACGGTTGATGCTCCAAAAACACCTCAGACATATACTTACTATGTTAAGGATAAAAACGGTTGTGTTGATGATGTACAGATTATAATCAACCCATTCCCGGTATTGGATTCTGCTAAAGCTGAATTATTTATTGCTGCAGATTGTCCAAATTTAGGAGTTGAAACTATTAAAGTTGATATTGCTGGCGGAACTGGTGCTTTTGAATATCAGGTTTCTATCGATGGTGCAGCATATAGCACACCGGCAACGGCAATAACTACCGGATCAACATTTAATTATTTAGCGCCGGCAGGACATAGTTATCAATTTAAAATTACAGATGTAAACACATTGTGTACAATACTTACTAATGTTCATGATGTTCCTTTGTATAATACCATGAAAGTATTTGCTACAGCATCTTCACAGGTGACTTGTAACGGATTAAGTGATGGTGCAATTACAATTAACATCGAAAACTATACTAAGAACTATAATTATGATGTTCTTCTTGGCGGAGTTTCCGTAGCAAACGGAACAGGCATAAATGCAACAACAAACAATCCATTTACGATTACAGGATTAGCTGCAGGAGTAAATTATATTGTAAAAGTTACTCAAACAGATTATCCATCATGTGATGTTGATTCAAATCCGGTTACTATTACACAACCAGATTTATTAGATATTACAGGAATTGATATTAAAGTTGAAAATCAAAATTGTAATGAAGACGGTACTATTACTGTAGATCCAAATTCTATTGTTGGAGGAACGCGTAATTATAAATTTGCAATTTTACCTATAACGCAGGCAGTTACAGATGCTGATTATTCAGAAGTAGCAACTAAATCAGTTAAGACTTTAAAAGTAGGACCAGCAGATTTTGATACTTGGGTAGTGTATGTAAAAGATGCTAACGGCTGTCCACAATCTAAGCAAGTGAACATTTCGTTAGATCCTTTGCCAACCATTACAAATGTAAAAGTGTTGAATCAATGTCCTACTACTGACAAGTATGAAATTGAAGTTACAGCTGATGGATTATTGAAACTACAATATAGTTTAGATGGTGTAATCTATCAAGACAGTAATATTCTTGAGGTTAATGCTCCTGGAGATTATAAAGTATGGGTTTGGGATAAAAACCAATGCCCGGTTACAGCCCCTGTATCTGTTACTGTTTTAAAACCATTAACATTATATGCAGAAGTTAAATTACCAATCTGTAAAAATTCTGATGGTGTAATTACTTTATTCGCAGATGGAGGAACAGTTTCTACTCCTAGCAGTTATGTTTATACTAAGAATGGTGGTGCTCCACAGCCAAGTAATCAGTTTGCTGGTTTAGGTGCAGGAATTTATGTATTTAGGGTAACTGATATCGTTACAGGATGTTATAAAGAAATTAAAGAAGAAATCACATTAGCAGCAGATATTATAGATGCGGTGGCAACACCAAGAAAAACTTCATGTAAAGGAACTGCTGATGGTGGTATTTCTGTAAGTCTTTCAGCGGCCAATATCAATCCGCAATACGTATATAGTATCTCAGGTATGGGTATTACACCTATAGTAGATCAAACTTCTCCGGAATTTAATAATTTGCGTTCTGGTAATTATACTATAACAGTAAAATCAGGAAGAGGTTGTGAATTGCAATTAGTAGATGTTTTTGTTCCAGAACCTGATGCTATTATTGTAACAGCAAGTAATACTGATTTTGAATGTACACCAAATACCAACACTAATAACAATGCTATTATTACAGTAGATAATGTTACAGGTGGTTCTGGTAAGTATGTTACATATCAGTTTATGAGAGATGGTGTTGAAGTTCAGATTGGTGATTCAAAAACATACACTCAAACCGATCACTTAGTTGGGAATTATGTTGTGAATGTATATGATAGTAATGGCTGTTTAGGTTCTTCTACAGCACCTATTAGTGTTGCGCCTTTTGCTACTTTATTAGATATTACTTTTGATGTAACGCCAATTACATGTGTTACACCAGAAACTATTCAGGCAATTGTGGCTACAAAAGGAACTTTAACGGCACCTTTACAATATACATTAACAGGTACAGATGTTAATGGAACGGCTATTGCGCCAGTCGTAAATAATGACGGAAAGTTCACAGTAGGAATTGGTAACTATTTAGTAACAGTTTTAAATACTGCAACTCATTGTACTATTTCACAAAATCATCAGGTACTTGATCCAAATACGTTTGGATTCCAGGTTAATGCAATAAGAGCAGATATTTGTTATGGTGAATCAACAGGAAATGTTGAGTTAACTCTTGTAGATAATCGCCCTTATCCTGCTGATGAAGCTGGTGCGTTTAGATATACAATTACAGGTCCAATGCCTCTTCCTATTACAGGAAAAACAACGAATGCGGGACCACTTCAATTAACAGGCTTAATGGCCGGTAGATACGAAGTTGTAGCTACATTAGAAAATAGCCCTGGATGTGATGTTCGTACAACTTTTGATATTGGTCAGCCATCAACTCCATTAAAGAGTACAGTAACACATACACGTATTACTTGTGCATCTGCAAATAGCGATGACGGTACGATTAATGTATTTGCTGAAGGCGGATGGGAAGGTACTTATCAATACGAATTGGTTGGTCCGGTAAGTTATGATTATTCAGAGTTTGGTTATTTCCAAAAATTAACTCCTGGAGATTATACTGTTAATGCAAGAGATAGTAAAGGTTGTATTGTTTCAGAGGTTGTACACTTAGTTATTCCAGATGCAATAACATTCAATGCCGCTGCAACAAGTACAGTATTAACTTGCTACGGAGATAATAGTGGTGTAATTACAGTTACTAATCCACAAGGAGGTGAAGGTGCTAACTATGTTTATAGTTTATCTTATACAATGGAAAACGGTGAGATTGAGGTATTAGGACCACAAGAACTTAATGTCTTTACAGGATTAAGCGCAGGAACATATACCGTAAGCGTAAGTGATAGTTTTAGTTGTGAAACCATCATGCCTACAACAATTACACTTGTAAATCCTGCAAAAGTTGAAGCAGAATTATCATTAAAAGACAATATTACTTGTCTTACTGATGCTACACTTACATTAACTGCAACAGGTGGTACAGGTCCTTATACATATAGTGAAGATGGAACTACATATAGTGTACCTTTCAATAATTCCACTACTTTCTCTGTAGCTGTAGGAACACACCGTTATTTTGTAAAAGATAATTTAGGTTGTGTGAGCGTTATCTCTAATGATGTGAAAATTGAGCCAGTTGTGCCATTAGCAATAGAATTAGATTTAAGAAATGCAACAGTTAATTGTACAGGAGAATTTATAGCAATGATTGTTGCAAAAGCAACAGGAGGTTTAGGTAACTATCAATATTCATTATTGAATGGTGCCGGTGTAGAAATAAGACCAGCGCAAGCGGATGGTATTTTTGCCGCTCTTAATGCAGCTGATGGCCCATATACAGTACATGTAGTAAGTGGTGATTGTACGCAGAATTCAACTGCTACAACAGTAACAGAGCCGGTTAATCCGCTTACGTCAAGTTATGATGTAGTACCTGTTAAATGTTTTGGTGAAAAGAATGGTGCAATCAAAATTACTGCTTCTGGTGGTACAGGTGTTATCAAATATGCTATTTCACCATACTTAGATCAGTTTGTTGAAAGTGGAGATTTCCAATTTTTAGAGGCAGGATTCTACACTGTAATTGTTCAGGATATATTAGGTTGTAACGTGATATATAAAGACATTGAGATAAAAGAACCAACTGTTTTAATAGCTTCTGAAATTCCTAATTCAATGATCCCTGAGATTTGTAAGGACGATAAAGACGGTGCATTCTTTATTCAAATAAAAGGTGGAACAGCTCCATACTTTGAAAGTCTTGATAATGAAAAAGGACCATACTTACCAGTAACTGGCCTTACTAAAGACTATTTAAATCAAGTTGGTGGTACACATAATGTTTACATTAAAGATAGTAATGGATGTACAAGTAAAGTAGAAATCAGAATGCCGGAACCAGTAATCCTTAACCCAACTTTCGATATCAATTACGATTGTGTAAACAATTCACAATCTAATATGGTAACCGTTACAGTTGATAAGAGTAATACTGATCTTTCTCAGGTAGATTATGCACTTGATAGTGATGTGGGACCTTTCCAACCAAGTAACATCTTTACAAATGTTGCTCCTGGAAAACACTACATTGTAGCAAGACATACTAACGGATGTAAAGTACCAACGGCAAGTTTCGATATCAAAGCATACGATCCGTTAACACTTATAAAAACTCCTGGTAAGGAAGAAATGAATATCCTTTCGGTTACTGCTGCTGGTGGAGCGCCTGGATATGAGTACAGTTTCAACGGAGAGCCATTTACATCTTCAAACAAATACAAAATCTACAAAACTGCAGATTATATTGTAATTGTAAGAGATAGAAACGGATGTACTGCGACAATAACTCTTCCTGGAATTTACACAGACATTTGTCTTGATAATTACTTTACTCCTGGTGGTGCTACAAACACAACATGGGGTCCTGGTTGTACTAATATTTACAACAACCTTGAGTTCTCAATCTTCGACAGATACGGTCGTGTAATTGCTAAGTACCACTACGGTCAAAAATGGGATGGTAGATACAACGGTGCAGATTTACCTTCAGGAGATTACTGGTATGTTCTTAAATTGAATGATGCGAAGGATGACAGAGAGTTTGTAGGACATTTCACTTTATACAGATAACAAAATAAGAGCCCCTAATGATGTTGTCTAAAAAATTAATTACAATGAAAAAGTTTATTTTATCTTTAGTACTCTTGGCTGTAACAACAAGTTACAGCCAAGAGTTAAACCTACCAGTATTTACACAATATTTAGCAGACAACCCTTTTGTTATTTCACCTGCCTTTGCCGGTATTGGGGATAACCTTAGAGTTAGAGCCAACGGTCTTACACAATGGGTGGGTATTAAAGATGCACCACAAAACCAGTCACTTTATGCTGATTTTAGAGTTCTGGATCGTTCCGGAGTTGGTATCTCGCTTTATAATGACAGAAACGGTTATACGCGTCAGACAGGAGCTAAAGTTTCCTTTGCGCACCACATCATTTTAGATTATTATTCAAAGCAGTATTTGTCATTTGGACTTTCGTATAACTTCAATACATTTCGTATCGATACAGACGAATTCAATACTACAATCGAGCATCCTGTGATAGATCCTTCTGTAACAGATAATCGTTATAACGCCAATAACAACTTTGATATTAGTGCCTTATATCGTAATAAAAGTTTCTACTTAAGTTTTAATGCCAATAACGTTTTAAAGAAAAATACCGATAAATACCGTGGAGTAGAACCTAATTTACTTTCCAACTATCAGGTATATACCGGTTATGTTTTTAAAGACGGAGAAAACAGCCGTATCGAATACGAACCATCTGTTTACTATCAATACTTTGCGAGTGACGGACGTTCAACAACCGATTTTAACTTCAAGTACAGACGTTACAATCGTTACGAAGATTACTATTGGATAGGAGTTTCATACCGTTTCTTAAACGACCAATTCCCAAAACCATTATCAGTTGGGCCAATGGTAGGTTTCATGAAATCTAAATTTTACTTCGGATATTCGTATCAGGTAATGTTCAACGATTTAGGGAACTACAATACAGGAACGCACTCGGTAACCATAGGTTTCGATTTCTTACAATCAATCAGTAACTGTCCTTGTACGCAAAGTCCGGTTCACGATTAAGGTACAATTTCATCATTTTAAGCGCTAATTTGTTTTTTTTCTTAACTTATAACGTTTTCGCTGTTATAGATCGGTTATTTTTATATTTATGATACTTTAAAAGTTCTATATTTGTTTTTCTTTCAAAAAAAACTAAAAAAACTATAAAATGAAGACTTTAAACGATTTCGACTTTAAAAATAAGAAAGCAATTATCCGTGTAGATTTTAATGTACCATTGGATGAAAATTTTAATGTAACAGATGCTACACGTATCGAAGCTGCAAAACCAACAATTGATGCTATTTTGGCACAAGGAGGAAGTGTAATTTTGATGTCGCATTTAGGAAGACCAAAAGGAGCAGAAGAAAAATATTCATTAAAACATATTTTAAAAACAGCTTCAGAAATTTTAGGAGTTCAGGTGAAGTTTGCTGAAAACTGTGTTGGAGAAGTAGCTCAAACTGCTGCCAAAGATTTAAAACCAGGCGAAGTTTTATTACTTGAAAATTTACGTTTTCATGCAGAAGAAGAAGCCGGAGATGTTGCTTTTGCAAAAGAATTAGCATCATTAGGAGACATCTATGTAAACGATGCTTTTGGTACAGCTCACAGAGCGCATGCTTCAACAACTATTATTGCTCAGTTTTTCCCAACAGAAAAATGTTTCGGAACATTGTTAGCAAAAGAAATAGAAAGCTTAAACAAAGTACTTAAAAATAGCGAAAAACCGGTAACAGCAGTTCTTGGAGGATCTAAAGTATCATCAAAAATTACCGTTATCGAAAATATCTTAGACAAAGTAGATCACATGATCATTGGAGGCGGAATGACCTTTACGTTCATTAAAGCACAAGGTGGTAAAATTGGAGATTCTATTTGCGAAGATGACAAACAAGAATTAGCACTTGAAATTTTAAGATTAGCTAAAGAAAAAGGAGTTCAGATTCATATTCCGGTTGATGTAATTGCTGCTGATGATTTCTCAAACACTGCAAACACACAAGTTGTAGATGTAACAGCAATTCCTGACGGATGGCAAGGTCTTGATGCAGGTCCTAAATCTTTAGAGAATTTCAAAAAAGTAATTTTAGAATCAAAAACTATATTATGGAATGGTCCTTTAGGAGTTTTCGAAATGGAATCATTCGCAAAAGGAACAATTGCATTAGGTGATTATATCGCCGAAGCTACAGAAAATGGAGCGTTTTCATTAGTAGGTGGTGGAGATTCAGTTGCTGCTGTAAAACAATTCGGATTCGAAGATAAAATGAGTTATGTATCTACCGGTGGTGGGGCTATGCTTGAAATGTTAGAAGGAAAAGTTTTACCTGGAATCGCTGCGATTTTAGACTAAAAAATCACAATTAACATTTTTTTAGATAGTTTACATGCATAAACTGGTTAAGTTTGCAAAAGTAAGGTTTCTGTAATTGTTTGAATTATAGAATTTTAAAAAAATGTTATATGATTGTAAAAAAAATATCAATAGTGGTCACGGCATTTTTCTCTATGTCGATGTTTGCGCAAGATATTGCGAAGACAGAAGTAGAAATTAAGCCAGTTGTAAAGATATCGTATTTAGATTCTGTTAAAAATACTTTCAAAAGAGATGAAATGGCAACACGCGTTGACAGTCTCTGGATGAACGAATTAGTAAGTTTAGATATTTACGATGATCTTACAAAAGACATTCAAACCATCAACACAGATGTTACTGTAGATGAAGAACTGCCAACAGAATTGCTTAAACAGCGTCTTCAGGCAATGAATGAAAAATCACCTTTTGATATTGAATACAATCAAGGATTAGAAAATATAATAAAGTCATTTCTTAAGAATCGTAAAAAATCGTTTTCTCGATTAATGGCTTTATCAGAATATTATTTCCCAATTTTCGAAGACGCTTTTGCCAGACAAAATGTGCCTTTAGAAATTAAATATTTAGCCGTTGTAGAATCTGCTTTAAATCCTAAAGCAGTTTCTAAAATGGGCGCCACAGGACTTTGGCAATTCATGTACGGAACAGGAAAACAATACGCCCTGAAAATAGATTCGTATGTAGACGAACGTAGCGATCCACTTAAAGCTACAGCCGCTGCCTCAGAATACATGAGTAAAATGTTCAACATTTTTGGCGATTGGGAGTTAGTTTTAGCTTCATACAATTCAGGACCTGGAAATGTTACTAAAGCCATTCGTCGCTCTGGCGGAAAAACAAAATACTGGGACATTCGTAACCATCTTCCAAAAGAAACTCAAGGTTATGTTCCCGCTTTCTTAGCTACAATGTATCTTTTTGAATATCATAAAGAACACGGAATTAATCCGCAAAGAGCTGTAGTTAAAAACTTTGAAACAGATACAGTTCAGATTAAAAATCAAATGTCATTCAAGCAAATCGCAGATTTGTTAGACATGCCACAATCTCAAATACAACTTTTAAACCCTTCGTATAAATTAAACGTAGTACCTTTTTATCAAAACGAAGCACATTACCTGCGCTTACCAAAAGATAAAATTGCTACTTTCGTTTCAAACGAAGATAAAATTTACGACTACGTAGCGTACCAGTCACAAAATAAAACAATGCCTGCTCAGTTGGCTTTAAAAGTTACGCCTAAAGCAAAAGCAAAACTGGATAAAATAATAGAGCCAACAGATACTGATGTTAAATGGTATAAAGTTCAAAAAGGAGACAACTTAGGAACCATAGCAGCTAAATATAATGTGACTGTTCCTGAACTGAAAAAATGGAATAATCTTAAATCAAATGCAGTTGCGTTAGGAAGAAATCTAAAACTTAAAACAGATTACGATCCGGTTACTAAAAGCTTTAAAGAGTTAAAATCAACTATTGCTGTTGAGAAAAAATCAGAAGAAGCCATTGCTTCAGCGGATGATAAAGATAAGAACAATGCGCATCCGCAGGAATATGTTGTAGCAGCCGGAGACAATTTAGGAAGTATTGCTAAAAAATTCGGTACGACTATTGCGGAGTTAAAAGAACTAAATAGTCTGACATCAAATAACATTGGATTAGGTAAAACATTAGTAGTAGCAAAAGCAGTTCCTGAAATTATCGAGGAAAATGTAACTACAGCTATAGCTTCAAATTCGTCAATTGATTCATTCAGGAAAAAAGCTACTTCAACCAAAAATCTTGGAGAAGACTATTACGTTAAAAAAGGAGATTCGTTGTATAGTATTTCTAAAAAGTATCCTGGAGTTACCATTTCGGATATTAAAAAGTGGAATAACATTAAAGACGGAGAAATTAAACCAGGAATGAAACTTAAAATAAACGGATAGTTAAAAAATCTTACATAAATTTGGGTTTTATTTCATAAATTAAGAAAATGAATAAAACCCATTTTTTATTGCTGTTAATTCCGTTTCTCTTGATTTCTTGTTTTAAAAGCGAGAAACCTGAGCCTGTATCCGGCAAAACCAATTCGATTTCTATTATTATAGACGATCAGTTGTGGTACGGAGAAGTAGGAGATAGTATCCGAAATAAATTTGCTTCACCCGTTTTGGGCCTCACTCAAGAGGAACCCTTATTTACCATAAATCAATATCCCGCCCGTTTGCTTGAAGGTTTTGTGACCGATAGCCGAAGCATTATTGTAGTGAAAAAAGCAACTACAGAAAAATTCGAAATTACCCATAGCAAATCTTTACCCCACAATACATTTCGTATTTACGGAAAATCTGTCGATGATATTATTTGCAGTATTGAACTCAATTCGGCACAAATTATCAAAATCATTCGCGATACCGAAATTGAAAAAGTACAGGAAGACAATAGCAAATCATTGTTAAATCCTACTGTGATAAAAAACAAGTTCCACATCGATTTGCAAATCCCGACCGGTTACGAATACATGTTGCACAAAAAGAATTTCATTTGGCTTAAAAAAGATATTATAAGCGGGAATACCAGTTTGCTTATCTACCAGATTCCCATTCGTAGCTTTAAGAAAAGTTCAGACCTAGTTGGAAATATTATCAAAATGCGCGATTCAGTTGGTTTCTATATCAAAGGCCGCGAACCCAATACGAGAATGATAACCGGCGAAGCCTATGCACCTTATTTTTCGAATACAACATTAGACGGAAAAAAAGCCTATGAAACCAAAGGAACCTGGGAACTGAAAAACGATTTTATGTCCGGACCATTTATCAATTATGCTATTGTAGACGAAATGTACAATCGTATTTTGGTTATTGAAGGATTTTGTTATTCACCTTCAAATCAGGAAAGAGATTTAATGTTCGATTTAGAAGCCATTATTAAATCTGTTAAAATAGACAAACGCTAAGATTTTGTTTTTAAGTTTAAAAACTTCCATGTTGAGGTTTACTCAAGAAATCAATACAAAAACAACAAACAATATTAAATGGAATTAAAATGGAAAATAAAGCCGTTTGAGACACTAACGGTTCATGAGTTATACGATTTGCTCAAACTAAGAAGTGAGATCTTTGTAGTAGAGCAAAATTGCGTCTATTTAGATCTTGACGGAAAAGATAAGAAAGCATTACACCTAATTGGTGAATATGATGGCAAAACAGTTGCTTATGTACGATTGTTCGATGCCGGAATTAGTTTTGATAATGCATCAATAGGCAGAGTTGTTGTTGATGCCAATTACCGCGACAGAAAATGGGGACATGACTTAATGCGTGAAGCCATTGCCGCAATAAAAATCCACTTTGATAAAGATAAAATTACAATAGGCGCGCAATTGTATTTAAAGAAATTCTACGAAAGCCACGGATTTGTGCAAAGCAGCGAAATGTATCTTGAAGATGATATTCCGCATATCGAGATGATTCGTGGTTAATTTCTAAAAAAGATAAAATCAGGTTTTTAACATTCTAAAACCTTTTCATTTTTCAATTAAGCCTTCATTTGTTTACACAACAAATGAAGGCTTTCTTGTTTTTTACACATTTATGATTACAATAACATTTTCTAAAAGACACTTTCTTTATTTTAGTTTTTATTAATTTTTAAGAAAAAGTCTAATAAATGGGTAAATTAAAATGGGTTTTTGTGTTTTGTATTTGTGGTTTTGTGACTTCTGGTCAGAATCATTCGGTTACTAAAGTAGACGATAAAAAAAGCGAAAATCTGGCGAGTCTGGCAAAAGTCTGGGGATTTCTAAAATATTATCATCCCAATGTAGCAAAAGGAAATTTTAATTGGGATGAACAATTAATTCAAATGATTCCAAAAGTTGAGCAAGCCCAAAACAAAGACGATTTATCCAGAATATATTTAGAATGGATTGCTGCTTTGGGCGTTGTAAAAGAATGTAAATCCTGTAAAGAAACTTCAAAAGAAAAATCTTTCGATAAAAATTTTGATCTCTCCTGGACACAAAATGCTGCTATTTTCACCAATGAACTTTCTCAAAAACTCAAATACATTCAGGAAAACAGATTTCAGATAATTATTATGTTACTGCTACCTCAAAAGACAATATAAAAGTTAGAAATGAAATTACCTATAGTGATTTTGAATACCCTGACGAAAGCCATAGATTATTGAGCTTATTTCGATATTGGAACACGGTTGAATATTTCTTTCCCTACAAATACATAACAGATCAAAATTGGGATGCGGTTTTAATCGAAATGATTCCAAGGTATAAAAGCGCAAAAAATGCATTAGAATATCAGTTACTAATGCAGGAAACCGTTGTTAAACTTGACGATACACATGCAAGCTTTTATTCTGATAAGAATTTTGATTTCTTTGGACGAAAGTATATTCCCGCATTCATCAATCTCGTTGAAGACAAAGTTGTAGTGGTAGGATACTACAATGATTCTTTGGCAAAATTGAATGATATAAAAATAGGAGATATTATCGAAGAAGTAAACGGAAAGAATGCTTTAGCAATAATGTCAGACCGTAAAAAATATGTAAACGGTTCAAACAATAATACCAAAGCTAAAAATTACGATTATCTAATGTTTAATGGCGCAACAGATTCTGTAAAAATTAAAATAAGAAGAGATAATCAGATTTTAGATAAAATAGTTAAACGATATTATGGGATTGATTTTCAGCCAAGAGTATCCCACAATAAAGACAAATTTACTGTAGACGAAAATAACATTGCTTATATTAATTTGGATAATTTAGAAATGAAGGATCAAGATGTAATCATGCAAAAGATAAATAAAACGAAAGGTTTAATTATTGATGTTAGAAATTATCCTGCTTTTATGCCCTATTTAATAGCGAGAAGATTAATTAAACAAGACAAAGCATACAACAAACTTATAAAACCTGATTTGACGTATCCGGGAAAGTATATTTGGAAAAAAACAAATACTATTGATCCGGTGAAAAATGAATACTATAACGGCAAAGTGGTGGTGTTGGTAAATGAGCAAACCCAAAGTATGGCAGAGTATTCGACAATGATTTTGCAAATAGGAGATAATGTAGTAACTATTGGAAGTCAGACGGCAGGAGCGGATGGCGATATATCCAGAATTGAATTTCTAACTTTTAAATCTGCCATTAGCGGTTTGGGAGTTTTTTATCCTGACGAAACCCCGACACAAAGAGTAGGAGTTAAGGTTGATATTAAAGTGTGCCCTACAATAAAAGGAATTCAGGAAGGTAGAGACGAAGTCCTGGAAAAAGCAAAAGAGTATCTTGCACAATAAAATAAAAGCCTTTGTTAGCGATAAACGTTAACAAAGGCTTTTATTTTTATAAGGTCTTTAAAATTACATTTTCAAAATTGATTTATATTCCGTTTGATTATTCAAAACAGTAACCGCTTTCTTAATCTCAGAGTTATTTTTGATATAATATTGATACAAACCTTCCTGATATTGATATCTTTTAATTAGTTCTTCCTGAATAAGGTTTCGAATCTCTTTTTGGTTTTTATCCAGCAAAGTCGTTTCGCTTTTTTCAAGAGCGGCCAATAACTGCTGATATTCCGGCGCTATTGTTTCATCGATTTTTTCATTTTTGGCTGCAGCCAAAGTATTCTTCAATGCAACCTCCGTTTCAGTATCAAAACTAATTTTGTTGGCTTTCAGGTATTGTTTAAAACTTGCATAGTCAGCATCTGAAATTGTGGGGATTTTATCTCCCAAATTTGGATTTTTGTAATAATACGTTGTCGCGTAATCAAAAATTCCGTCATTTTTTAATAAGGCTGTCGTAATTGGGCTCATTTTAGATTCGTCTAATTCAATGTCTGGCAAAACTCCACCACCATCATAAACCGTTCTTCCTTTACGGGTTTTAAAAGCATTAAAGTTTTTAGCATCCGTTTTTTGAGCTACACCATTTTTATCCTTATGCGCATAATCTAATGCCTGAATGCAACGACCAGAAGGCGTGTAATAACGAGAAATAGTTACTTTTAATTGAGTTCCGTAAGTCAAATCAACAGAACGTTGTACCAGACCTTTACCAAAACTACGCGTTCCTAAAATCACGGCACGATCTAAATCCTGCAAAGCACCGGAAACAATTTCAGACGCAGAAGCACTTCTTCCGTTTACTAAAATAGCCAGCGGAATTTGTGTATCTACAGGTTCTTTCGTCGTTTTATACGTATTGTTATGTTTTTCAATTCTTGATTTTGTCGTTACAATTACTTCATTTTTAGGTACAAATAAATTACAAATATCAATGGCCTCATTTAGTAAACCACCTGGATTGCCTCTTAAATCAAGAACAATTTGTGTGGCTCCATCTGCTTTTAGTTTTTCAAGAGCATCTTTTACTTCATTTGATGCCTTACGGCTAAAGTGTGCCAAAACAATATAACCCGTTTTGTCATCAATTTTTCCATAAAACGGAACCGATTTAATGTCCACTTCATCCAAAACCAATTCGGTAGAAAAGGTTTTTCCCTGACGCAGGTATTTAATCTGAATTTTAGTGTTTTTCGTTCCTTTCAATAATTGCGAAGCATCATCTTTAAAATCAGCAATCAAAACATCACCAATCTGAATAATTTCGTCACCTGCTTTTAGTCCGGCTTTATCAGCAGGATAA
The DNA here is from genome assembly GCF_902804475.1 of Flavobacterium bizetiae. GTDB lineage: Bacteria > Bacteroidota > Bacteroidia > Flavobacteriales > Flavobacteriaceae > Flavobacterium > Flavobacterium bizetiae. Next base: position 65,518 of record NZ_CADCSU010000023.1, on the reverse strand, counting down.
TTTTTATAAGGTTCGCGAACAATCAATCGGTCTTTTTTGCGCGCGATCAAAGCGCCAATTCCGGTATATTCTCCTGTATTGTTGATTTTAAAATTTACAACATCCTGTTCGTTAAAGTAAACCGTGTACGGATCTAAACTTCCCAACATGCTTTTAATGGCTTTATCCATCAAATCACCCGGATTCGTTTCGTCGACATAATTAGTGTTTACAGCTTTAAACAACGTTGTGAAGATTTCGATTTGTTTGGCAATCTCAAAAAAATCGTCTTTGAAACTGGTTCCAATAAATAAAAATCCTGCCGCAACAGTAGGTATGATGAATTTCTTTTTGAGATAAGGATACATGACTATGTTTTTTTTCTTTTAAATCTTTTTCTAATAAAATAGGCGAATACGCAAAATAGTATAATAAATGGCCAAAGGCTAATAATGGATATTAAAAAATCTGAAAGGCTATAAAATCCGGATTGAATTGCCGTCCAGATTTTAGATCCGTACGAAGTTTTAACACCTTCTTTTTGAGCAATGGTTTTGTAAAATTCAATGGTTACAGTACTTTCTGATACGCGATTTTCGAGATATTTCAATTGTCCTTCTTTCGCCTCAATTTCTTCACGAATAGCCGAAATTTGTTTTTCGATTTCTAAAATCTCACTAATTTTTGTCGCTTTTTGCAATATCTCTAAGTAACGAGCTTCGAGTTTACGCTTGGTATTTAGTCTTGTAGTTAGATCAATGTATTCTTCAGTAACATTTTGAGCAGAAATATCTTTTCTTTCAAAATAAGAAACTCCTTTTGAAATGGCACTTATAAAAGAATCAAAATTTTGGCTGGGAACACGAACGGTTAAATTTCTATAAACGTTGTCGTAATCCTTTCCTTCAGAATCATTTTGAATCGAAGCCTTATTTGCAGTAATTGCAACTTGAATTCTATTAAAAGTATCTTCAAGATCATCAGTTTCAAATCGAAGAGAAGCTTCTTTGATAATTTTTTGAGGAATTTGAGGAGATGCAGGATCAGCAAGATCAGATTCTGCATCTGCAGCAGATTCATTTTTTGGAGGAAGTTTAACTGCACTCACCATCATATTAGCAGAAGGTTCTTCGTGTTTACCACAAGCCGAAAACGTCAAAAGGACAAAGAATAAAAAGAAAATATATTTCATATCTATTTCAAATTAAATCTAAAACTACAATTTTTTTATAATTCTTAGTCTAATTTGATCAATAAAGTTGTCATCGAAGGATTACAAATCAGTTTTACTTTCAGAATCGCTGGTTTTGTTTACCTGAAGAAGGAATTTTTCGAAAAGTTGAATCGTTTTGGTATTGATTTCTTCGTAAGATAATTTGTCTTTGGTTTGGTAAAAAAACATCAAAGAATAAGGTTCCTGAATATTATCTAAAAGCAAATGTTTATTCAATCGATACGTTTCTCTTAAAACGCGTTTGAAATAATTACGATCAACCGCTTTTTTAAAATATTTCTTAGAAACCGAAACACCAATTTTAATTTTTTCTGCGGCATCAACTTCCGCTTGACGGTAAACCAAACGCAACGGATATTTAGAAACTGATTTTCCTTCCGAAAATAGTAAACCTATTGTTGTTTTGCTCTTTAAGCGTTCATTTTTAGGGTAAGTGAAGTTCATTTAATTCAGAAAAAAATTGCAATTTAAGACAAAGGTACAATTGTATTGCAAATGCCAGCGATTTTAGGCAATTACTTTGTATTCAAATTTGTGCTGAGGTCTTAAATTTCTGTGATATTGATGTGGTTTTTATAAATTAAACCTGATTTTCTGTAAGCATTCACGATCTTATCTTGGTTATATTTGTAAAATTCAATTTATAAAGCCAATATAATGAGTCTAAATTTGTACGATTTGTAATAGGTTTATTTTGGTAAACACCATATTTGTTGGTAGTTATATAATTTTTATAGAGCTAAAAATTTATTTATTACTTTTGGGCATTAATTTTTTAAGCATGCAAAAAATAATTTCCTATCCAATATCAGTAATATACTATCTAGTTTTTAGTTTGTGTTTGCTTGTATTTCATCCAATACAATGGATTTGCCTAAATGTTTTTGGCTATCAGGCTCATAAAAAAAGTGTAGATTATTTAAATTTTTGCCTGTTAAGATGTACCAATCTTGTGGGAACAACTTATAAGATCGAAAATAGAGAAAACATCCCAACGGGAGTTCCTATTATTTTTGTTTCTAATCATCAAAGTATGTACGATATCATTGCAATGATTTGGTACTTTAGACGTTTTCATTGTAAATTTGTAAGCAAGAAAGAGTTAGGTAGCGGAATCCCGAGTGTGTCTTATAATTTAAAACATGGGGGATCTGTGCTAATTGACCGTAAAGACCCAAAACAGGCAATACCGGCAATAAAAGGTTTGTCTGAATATATTGAAAAATATAAGAGATCTGCAGTAATTTTTCCTGAAGGAACACGTAGTAAAACAGGAAAACCGAAAGAATTTGCTCAAAATGGTGTAAAAATTCTATGCAAATACGCACCTTCTGCGTATATAGTACCAGTGAGTATCAACAATTCATGGAAAATGGTAAAATATGGTTTTTTTCCTGTAGGTTTAGGAAATCGCCTTACCTTTACCGCTCATAAGGCTTTAGCCGTAAAAGACTATAATTTTGCCGAATTAATGGAGATGACAGAGAAGGCAGTTGTAGAAGGAGTAAACGAGTATAAATAGATTTTTGATTTCAGCAATTAAACTGAAACAGAAATCCCAATCTTAAATAAGTAATGTCTATAAAAAACATTAGATTAGAAGTAATGCAGTTTTTGGAAAAAAACGTGGATAGCTTCGTTGAACAGTATTTAATTCCGGTGGAAAAAATTTGGCAGCCGTCAGACTTTTTGCCTAATTCTGAAGGAGAAAATTTCTTTGAGGAGGTAAAAGAGTTACGTGAAATTGCCAAAGAATTACCATATGATTTCTGGGTAACGCTTGTAGGTGACACTATCACTGAGGAAGCTTTACCAACTTACGAATCATGGTTAATGGATGTAGAAGGAATTGATCAAATCGAAAATGGTGGAAACGGCTGGTCTAAATGGATCAGACAATGGACCGGAGAAGAAAACCGTCACGGAGATTTGCTAAATAAATACTTGTATTTGTCTGGTCGTGTAAACATGCGTGAAATCGAAATGACAACACAGCACTTAATCAACGACGGATTTGATATTGGAACCGGAACTGACCCGTACAAAAACTTTGTATACACTAGTTTCCAGGAATTAGCAACTTATGTGTCGCACAACAGAGTAGCACAAATCGCGAAGAAATTTGGCGATAACAAATTGTCTAAAATGTGTAAAATGATTGCTGGTGACGAAATGCGTCATCACCATGCATACAGCGAATTTGTTACGCGTATTTTTGCAGTAGATCCTAGCGAAATGATGTTGGCGTTTCAATACATGATGAAACAAAAAATCGTTATGCCGGCACATTTCTTAAGAGAATCAGGTCAAAAGATCAGTTCTGCTTTCGAACAATTCTCTGATTCTGCACAACGTATTGGAGTATATACAGCCAACGATTATGTAGATATCATGCAAAAATTAATTGATAAATGGGAAATCGATAAGGTTACCAATTTAACTGATGAAGCGGAAAAAGCGCGTGATTACTTAATGAAATTACCAGCTCGTATGGCAAGAATCTCAGAAAGATTAGTAATTCCGCAAGAAGGACATATCTTCAAATGGGTTGAGCCAGCTAGATTATAAAAAATTTTAGATTGCAGATTTCTGATTTTAGATTTAAAATTGATTTCGCAATTAATATTTGATATTGACATTTAAAACATATTGTTGATTGTTAAGGTTGAAAAACTTTAGCAATCAACATTTTTTATTCAATAAGGATTTTCGAAAGAGAAGATTAATAGTAATCTGTGTCAATCCGTTTAATCCGCAAGATCTGTGTGCTATAAATCACCCAGATAAATACATAACAAATTATGAGTACAACTGAATTAATAAACAAAACAATTGCTTTTGTAAAAGAAAAATTAAACGATGCCGAAGGAGGACACGATTGGTTTCATATCGAACGCGTTTATAAAAATGCGCTTTTAATTGCAAAAGATACTGATTGTGATCTCATAGTTGTTCAGTTAGGAGCTTTGCTTCATGACATTGCTGATAGTAAATTTCATAACGGAGATGAAACTATCGGACCAAAAACAGCCCGTTTGTTTCTGGAAAGTGAAGGTGTTTCAGAAGATATTATTCAGCATGTGGTAAACATCATCGAAAACATCTCTTATAAGGGCGGAAATTTCGAAAAGAAGTTCAAGTCTATAGAATTGGATATCGTGCAGGACGCGGATCGTTTAGACGCAATAGGCGCGATTGGAGTAGCAAGAGCGTTTAATTATGGAGGTTTTAAAAACAGAACCCTTCATGATCCCGAAATTGCACCAATAACCAATATGACCAAAGAAGAATATAAAAAGAATAATGCGCCAACGATAAATCATTTTTACGAAAAGCTTTTACTCTTAAAAGATAAAATGAATACCAAAACCGGAAAACAAATCGCTGCCGAAAGACATCGTTTTATGGAATTGTTCCTTGCTCAGTTTTATGCAGAGTGGGAGGGGATTAAGTAGTTTTCAGTCACAGTCATAGTTTTCAGTCTCAGTCTCGGTCTCAGTCTCAGTCTCAGTCTCAGTCTCAGTCTCGGTTTTCAGTAATAAAAAATGGCTTCATAATGAAGCCATTTTTTTATGATTTAGTTTTAGATATAGCTTTGCGGACTTTGACTTCGCTCAGTCTGACTCATCAATATTTGTTTGACCCTTATTTTATACGATAAACCCAGTCTATTTGAGTTATTGTTGTCATCACAAAAAGGAAATAAATTAGAAAATCTTTTTTTACTAAGATATATATGCTTTTATTAAAATGATTGAAAGCGTTTTTTTTAGTCTCCATTTGTTTTAAAAAAAAGGAATTCAGGTAAAACCAAAATATCAGAGCAATACTAAAAAAGCATAATTTTCTAAAAGCAGATGGATTTATTTGATATCCCAAGAGATTCAATTGGTGTATTAAATATACAATTATAAAAAAGGCTATAATGCTTAAATTGATGTATCGATTTAAAAGGACTTTTTTAGAAAGTATTAAAAATAGAGATAGATTTAAGAATATGAAAAATAAACAATAAATGAAATTTGGCATTTTTTAAATTGGATTTTTTAAAATATCATTCAAAGATTTAGTCAAGACAAAGTCGCTCAAAACCTTAGTATCTCAACCTCTCAGTACCTTAGAACCTTTCTCTAAGAACACCCACAATTCCCGTCACCGCAATCTTTTTTCTTCTTAGATTTCCAAAAGAATTTTCTAATCAAAAAACCAATAGCGATAAATAAAATGACAAAGGCAATAATTTCCTGTACCATGATCGTTTATTTTAAAAGTTGATACGCAAAAAGCGCTACAAAATAAGCAAGTCCACTCATTAGGAAAAGCTGCATTGCAGGCCATTTCCATGAATTTGTTTCTTTTTTAGTAATAGCAAGCGTACTTGCGCATTGCATGGCAAAAGCGTAAAATAAAAGTAAAGAAATTCCAGAAGCAAAATTAAAGATTTTCTTACCCGTTTCCGGATTAATCTCTTCCTGCATTTTGCTTTTTATAGTAGATTCGTTATCAGTATCTCCAACACTATAAATGGTGGCAAGCGTTCCTACGAAAACTTCACGTGCAGCAAATGAACTAATTAATGCAATTCCGATTTTCCAGTCGTAACCCAAAGGAGAAATAACAGGCTCAATCGCTCTTCCCATAAGTCCGATATAAGAATTCTCTAATTTTTGAGACGCTACTTCATTTTCAAATTGAACTTCGTCAAGAGGCGTGTCAACAAATCTTTCTTTTACGATAGTTTCTGCTTCGTTAAAATCTTTTCCAGGACCATACGATGCTAAAAACCATAAAATAACAGATATCGCTAAGATAATTTTACCTGCTCCAACTACGAAAGCCTTTGTTTTTTCGACAACATTTATCGCAACATTCTTGAAAAGTGGCAATTTATAACTTGGCATTTCGACAACGAAATACGTTTTGGTACTTATTTTTAATATTTTATTTAAGATATAAGCCGATAGAATTGCCGTTCCAAAACCTATTAAATATAATAACATCAAGGCCAAACCTTGTACGTTTAAGAAACCAAACAAACGTTCGTCAGGAATAACCAATGAAATAATGATCGTATAAACCGGTAATCTCGCAGAACAAGTAGTAAATGGCGTTACCAGAATGGTAATTAAACGTTCTTTCCAGTTTTCGATATTTCTAGTCGCCATAATTGCCGGAATTGCACAAGCAGTTCCTGAAATTAAAGGCACCACACTTTTTCCGGAAAGACCAAACTTGCGCATGATTTTATCCATCAAAAACACAACACGACTCATATAACCACTTTCTTCGAGAATAGAAATAAACAAGAATAAAAAGGCAATTTGCGGAATAAAAATAATAACACCGCCAATTCCCGGCACAATTCCCTGCGAAAGTAAATCAGTTAAAATTCCGCTTGGTAATTCCTGAGCCACCCAGGTACTTAAAGAAGCAAAAGTGCTGTCAATGAAATCCATCGGGATAGTTGACCAGCTGAAAATCGATTGGAAAATCAAAAATAAAATAGCTAAGAAAATCACGTAACCCCAAACTTTGTGGGTTAAAACACGATCAAGTTTAGCTCTAAAGTCTTTTGCCATCGAGGCATCAACTTTTAAACCTTCTTTTAAAACATCATTTATAAATTGATAACGTTTTATCGTTTCTTTTTGCTGTAGACGCTTTAATTCAGAATGCGATTTCGTAAAAGTACTTCTGATTTCATTTCGGTCTAAATTCAAAAAGTTCACATCCTGCGTAATCACCAACCATAATTTGTATAATAATTGGTTAGGAAAAGCATGTTGTAATTTTTGAAAATATTCCTCATCAATAACCGAAGCATTCATGCAAGGTTCATTTGGGATCGTTTTATAAGAAACAATAAGTTCCTTTAATTCCTCAATTCCTAAACCTTTTCGTGAACTTACTAAAGCAATTTTCGTTTTTAGTTTTTCTTCAAGATACGGAATATCTAAAGTTATCCCCTTGCTTTCCATACGATCAGACATATTGATGACTAAAATTGTCGGAATTTCAAGGTCTTTTATTTGCGTGTAAATCAGTAGATTTCGTTTCAGATTTTCAACATCTGTAACCACTACCGCAACATCCGGATATAATTTATCGTTTTTGTTTAATAACAGTTCAATCACCACACTTTCATCCATAGAACTTGCATTAAGGCTATAAGTTCCCGGTAAGTCAAGAATATTGGCTTTGATGTTGTGAGGTAATTTACAGAACCCGATTTTTTTCTCAACCGTAATTCCGGGATAATTCCCCACTTGTTGATTTAGTCCTGTAAGCTGATTAAAAACGGAAGTTTTTCCTGTATTTGGATTCCCAATAAGGGCAACATTGATATTTTGAATGCTCATTACAAATTGGTTTTGATAAGTTCAACTTCAATTTCACGAGCAGTTTCAACACGAATGGCTACGTGTGAACCATTTATATCTAAGTATAATGGATCTCCAAAAGGAGCAATTTGAAGCAATTCGACTAAGTTGCCTGGCAAGCAACCCATTTCTAATAATTTTAGAGGAATAAGATCGATATCAAAATCTTTGATAATGGCTTTCTCGCCTTTTTTTAGAGTGTGGATAGTATTTTGCAAAGCTTATTTAGATTGAATTTAGATTGCAAAAGTAGGCAATTATTCTTTATTTCAAGGCATTTAACACTTTTGTAAATGCTAAATGTTTCTAAAAATAAGGGATTTTACTCCTGACACAAGAAATTGATGTCCTCTAAAAGGCGTTTAATTTCCTCTTTATTCGTTCCGTCGTAAAAACCACGAACGCGTCTTTTTTGATCCACCAAAACAAAATTCTCTGTATGTACCATATCGTACAATTGATCTGGTCTTCCTAATTTTACAGCCAGATACGATTTTCTGGCCATTGTGTAGATTTCTTTTTTATCTCCCGTAACCAGATTCCATTTACTATCCACAACATTATGTTTTATAGCGTAAGCTTTTAAAACCGGAATACTGTCAACTTCAGGAAAAACGGTGTGAGAAAGCAACATTACTTTAGGATTATTTAAAATTGCTTTTTGAACATCTTCTAAATTCGTTGTCATTTTTGGGCAAATAGACCCGCAAGTCGTGAAGAAAAAGTCAGCAACATAAATTTTTCCTTCGTAATTTTTTTGAGTAATCGTATCACCGTTCTGGTTTACAAATTTAAAATCAGCAATCGTATGGTATTTACTTTTGTATTGTACCGTACTATCAACCAATTCAGGATTTACATCAGCAGGATTAAATATCGGTAATGTTTTTTGTGGCTTTAAAGCCGAATAAAATAAGGATATAGTGACAGCCGAAAAAACGAATAAAACAATAAAGAATTTGCGGTATTTATAAAGAAACGATTTCATAAAAATAATTTGCCGCAAAAATACAAAAAGCACTTTTTAAAAAGCTAATTGCGTGTTGTTTTTAACAGAAGACCCACAGTTTAAAAGAGCTTTCTTACGACAGGATTGCGGAATAGTACACGGATGACACGGATTCGCTAGCGCAAAAGGAATGATTAGGGCGGATTTTTTTGCTATTAATCTCGCAAATTTGCACAGTCGCAATTTTTTATACCCAAGCTTGTCATCCTGAGCGAAGTCGAAGGACCACAAAGCAGATTGCCGATTTATTAAAGTTTTATAATAAAAAAATCCGTGTAAATCTGCGTTTTCGCGCTAGCAAATCCGCGTCATCCGTGTGCCATCTCGTACCGTTTTAAATTTTGTTTTTCTAATCGATTTATTCACCAGAAACAATCCCATTAAAGTCACAAAAACACCAACAGCGATTGCCGGAGTCAGTATTTCACCAAAAAGAATAACTCCTAAAATAATAGCCACGATTGGATTCATATAAGCATAAATACCCGTAATTTCTGTGGGAAGATGTTGCAACATATAAATAAAAGCAACAAAAGTTAGAATAGAACCAATGACAATCAAATAAGATATCGCCCACCATGATACTAACGGAATTTCTTTTAATGAAATATTCATTCCAAAAGCCTCCGTAATTCCAAAAAGTAAAAAGCTGGAAATCAACATTTGCAATCCTAAACTAAAATACGGATTAAAACTCGCTGCTTTTTTCTTGGTATGTAAAATCCCAAAAGCCCACGTAATCGTTGATGCAACAGATAAGAAAATTCCAAATTGAAAATCAGGTTTTAGAAAATCTCCTAAATGATCCATGAAAATAATGCAAATTCCGCCAAAACAAATTAGTAAACCCGTAATCGCCAATTTAGCAATTCGCTGTCCCTGAAAAAAACAAATTACAACAATCCAGATTGGGAAAATAGCAGCAATAATAGCGGCCAAACCACTGCTAATATATTGAACGCCCCAAGTACTTAAACCATTACTACAGGCAAAATTTAAAATGGCCAAAATAAAAATCGTAGTCCATTGTTTGCCTTTTGGCCAGGGTTCCTTTTTTAGTATAAAATAACCAACATATAGAATCCCGCCAACAAACTGGCGTATAGTAGCCAATTGCAAAGCAGGCATATATTTTACACCCTCTTTTGAGGCCAGCCAAGTGGTGCCCCAAAAGAAACTCACCCAAAACAACGCCAATATAGGTAAACCAATAGCATCTATTTTTCCGGAAACTGCATTCTGTATTTTTGCTCTCACTTTTATTGAAATTATTTGTAACAAATATTCCAAAAAGTATTCTAATATTCAGTTAGAAACCCGTGATTTATACATGAAAATATTTGATGATATCTATTAAAATTTGAGGATAATGCATTTTTTTGCGATTATTTCAATAATTTTAACATAGCGTTTCAGATATTAGGAATACGTTTGTATAAAGACCAAAAACTTAGATATAAATGAAAAAACAACTTAGCAGACCTTTGTTCTGCGCCTTTTTTGCGGCAGTTTCATTTACAGCTGTTCAAGCTCAAAATGCAACTTCGAAAGAACCAGGTATCAATGTTTCGTACATGAATACCAAAATTAGTCCAAGTCAGGACTTTTTTCAATACGTAAACGGAACCTGGCTTAATCAAACTGAAATTCCAAGTGATCGTACGACATGGGGAAGTTTTAATGAATTGATTAAGAAAACAGACAAAGATGCAATGTCTATCCTGAAAGAAGCATCAAAAAATCCAAAATACAAATCCGACACTGATCAGGGAAAAGCCGTTAATTTATTCTCTACTATTTTAGATACAGTAGGAAGAAATAAAGCCGGAATTGCACCTCTGCAACCTTACTTTAAAAAGATTGATGCTATTAAAAATGTAGCTGATTTACAAAAGTATTTGGTTGAGGTTGAACCGGAAGGTACAGCTGCTTTTTTCGGAATCTATATTGGTGCCGATGAAAAAAACAGTTCTAAAAACTCTGTAACTCTTGGTGTAAGTCAGTTAGGTTTACCAGACAAAGATTACTACACATCTGAAGATAAAGATTCTAAAGAAAAAAGAGCAAAATATGAGCTTCATGTAGCGAAGATGATGCAGTTTATTGGAGAATCTCCAGAAAAAGCAAAACAAAGTGCAGCTGCAATTTTAGCTTTAGAAACAGAATTATCTAAACCTAGATTAGATCGTGTAGAAAGCAGAGACAGCCGTTTGCAATACAACCCAATGACAATTGCAGAACTTCAAAAAATAACACCGGCTATTAAGTGGGATGCTTATTTTACAGGTCTTGGTTTGGCAAAATTAGATACAGTGGTGGTAATGGAGCCAAAGTATATGAAAGCTTTGCAAACTGTTTTTACTCAAAATAAAGTAGCGCAGTGGAAAGAATACTTAAAATGGGATTTATTAAATACCGTTGCTACAAAATTATCAACAGATATCGAAACTGCTAATTTTAATTTTTACAGCAAAACGTTAAGAGGGGCTATCAAACAATTACCACGCGAAGAAAAAGCATTACAAGTTGTAAATACAACTGTTGGTGAGGCGCTTGGTAAATTATACGTAGAAAAAGTATTTCCTGCAGAAGCAAAAGCAAAAGCAGTAGATATGATTCATAATATTATTTTGGCATACCAAAACCGTATTAATAATTTAACCTGGATGTCTGCTGCAACTAAAGTTAAAGCGATCGAAAAGTTAAATAAGATTACGATAAAAGTAGGTTATCCGGACAAATGGAAAGACTACTCAGCACTTCAAATTAAAAGCGTTGCCGAAGGCGGAAGTTATTTTGATAATGCCCGCAGCCTAAGCAAATGGAATTTCAAAAAAGGAATCGAAAAACTACACAAGCCGGTTGATAAAACAGAGTGGGGAATGTCACCTCAAACTGTAAATGCTTATTACAACCCATCTTATAACGAAATTGTATTCCCTGCAGCAATTTTACAACCACCTTTCTACAATTATCAAGCTGATGAAGCAGTAAATTATGGTGGAATTGGAGCTGTTATTGGTCATGAAATTTCTCATGGTTTTGATGATTCAGGAGCACGTTACAATGCCGAAGGAAATTTAGTAGACTGGTGGACACCAGAAGATCTAAAACAATTTACAGCATTAGGTAAAGCCTTAGCAGATCAATATAGTGCTTTAGAGCCATTACCTGGAATTCACGTAGATGGTAATTTTACTTTAGGAGAAAATATTGGAGATTTAGGTGGTATCAATGCAGCTTATGATGGTTTGCAATTGTACTTAAAATCACATCCAAATCCTGGATTAATTGACGGATTTACTCCACAACAACGTTTCTTTATTTCTTGGGCAACCGTATGGAGAACTAAAACGAGAGACGAAGCAATTAAAAATCAGGTAAAAACAGATCCGCATTCACCTGGTATGTACAGAGCTTACGTTCCGCTTCAGAATGTTGATGCTTTTTATGATGCTTTCGGTATCAAAAAAGGAGACAAAATGTATGTTAATCCAGATAAAAGAGTTAAAATCTGGTAATCTGTAAAATTTAAAAAAACGACGCTTTATTAGCGTCGTTTTTTGTTTAAGTTATTCTTTGAAAAAGTGAACTTTTAAAAATTTTAGAAGACAATTTGGGTTAAAATAAGCGTTTTAATTGTATCGTAATTTCCCGAATCAATTATTGATAAAATTTAACATAGAATTCAAAATAATAACAATATGTTTGTATATATACTAATACTATAAATAAAAATGATAAAACAGCTTAACAAATCTGTGTTTTGTGCATTTTCAGCAATGCTATGCTGCGTAACTATGGAGGCGCAAAATGCAAAACCAAAAGAACCGGGTATCAACCTTTCTAATATGGATACAAAAGTAAGTCCTGGTCAGGATTTCTTTCGTTACGTAAACGGAGCCTGGTTAGATAAAACTGAAATTCCAAGTGACAGAAACTCATGGGGAAGTTTTAATGAATTACGTCAAAAGACAGATAACGATGCACTTGCAATTTTAAAAGAAGCATCAAAAGATCCTAAGTACAAATCGAATACAGATCAGGGTAAAGCAATTGCTTTGTTCAATACGATTATGGATACGGTTGGCCGTAACAAAAACGGTATCAAACCACTTCAGCCTTATTTAAAGAAAATCGATGCGATTAAAAACGTAACTGATTTGCAAAATTTCTTTATCGAAATGCAACCTCAGGGCGGAATTGGTTTCTTCGCAGTTTATGTTGGTGCTGATGCAAAAAACAGTAACAAAAACTCAGTGAACTTAAGCCCTGGAGGTTTAGGATTATCTGACAAAGATTACTACAATGCAGATGATAAAGATTCGAAAGAAAAACGTGAAAAATACGAAGTACACGTAGCAAGAATGTTGCAATATCTTGGAGAATCTCCTGCAAAAGCAAAAGAAAGTGCAAAACAAATCCTGGCTTTAGAAGTTGAATTGTCTGCTCCGAGATTAGACCGTGTTGAGCGTAGAGATCGTAGAAAACAATACAATCCAACTGCTGTTGCTGATTTAAAAAAGAATACACCTTCAATTCAATGGGATAAATATTTCGCAGGAATTGGTATGACAAAACTGGATACAGTAAATGTAGCTCAGCCACGTTATATGATTGCTCTAGAAAAAACGTTAACAGAGAAAAAAGTAGAGGCCTGGAAAGAATACCTTAAATGGACTTTATTAAACAGAACAGCTTCAACTTTAACAACTGATATTGAAAATGCTAATTTCGATTTCTACGGAAAAACATTAACAGGAGCATTAAAACAACGTCCGCGTGAAGAAGTAGCTTTACAAGTAATCAACGGTGCAACGGGAGAAGCTTTAGGGAAACTTTACGTTGAGAAATTATTTCCTGCTGAAGCAAAAGACAAAGCAAAGAATATGATTGCGAATGTAATGTTAGCATACGAAAACAGAATCAATGCATTGCCTTGGATGTCTGCAGAAACTAAGACAAAAGCAATCGAAAAATTAAAGAAACTGACCATTAAAATTGGATATCCTGATAAATGGAAAGATTACTCTAAATTAGAACTTAAGAATGTTAATGAAGGCGGAACTTATTTTGATAATTCAAGAAATATATCAAAATGGGCTTACGCAGAAAACTTAGCAAAATTAGGTAAACCAGTTGATAAAACAGAATGGGGAATGTCTCCACAAACTGTAAATGCTTATTTCAACCCATCTTATAACGAGATTGTTTTCCCAGCGGCGATTTTACAACCTCCTTTCTACAATTACCAGGCTGATGAAGCCGTTAATTATGGTGGAATTGGAGCTGTAATTGGTCACGAGATTTCTCACGGATTTGATGATTCTGGTGCGCGTTACAACGCAGACGGAAACCTTGTTGACTGGTGGACAGCTGATGATTTGAAACAATTTACTGCATTAGGTACAAAATTAGCAGATCAATACAGCGCTTTAGAGCCGTTGCCAGGAATTCACGTAGATGGTAAATTTACTTTAGGTGAAAATATTGGTGATTTAGGTGGAATTAACGCTGCTTACGACGGATTACAATTGTATTTGAAAGCAAATGGAAACCCAGGCTTAATCGACGGATTTACACCAGAACAACGTTTCTTTATTTCATGGGCGACAGTTTGGAGAACTAAATCTAGAGATGAGGCTATCAAAAGCCAGGTTAAAACTGATCCGCATTCTCCAGGAATGTACAGAGCAGTTGTGCCTATCCAAAACGTAGATGCTTTTTACCAAGCTTTCGGAATCAAAAAAGGAGATGCAATGTATGTTGAACCTGAGAAGAGAGTTAAAATCTGGTAATTTTTTACTGATGATATAAAAGAGGGGCTGTTTCAATTTTTGAGACAGCCCTTTTTTTTATGATTATATCATGAAAACAAAGTGTTTCACCACCAGTTTATCATTCCGTAGGAATGTTTCGTCGGTAGAAAAATATTAACGAATAGCGTTTACGTTCCGTAGGAACGTTTGATATGTTAGATTGTTTTTTAAAAAATGATAATGCCAAAAACAAACGTTCCTACGGAACGTAAAATAACGATGACAATATGATTTTTCTACCGATGAAATGTTCCTATGGAACAAAAGAATGCAAAGACAAAAACTGAGCGTTTCATTTTTTACACCAATTTATCATTCCGTAGGAATGTTTCGTCGGTAGAAAAATGTTAACGAATGGCGTTTACGTTCCGTAGGAACGTTTGATATTTTAGATTGTTTAAAAAAAAAGATGATGTCAAAAACAAACTTTCCTACGAAACGTAAAATAACGATTACAATTTGATTTTCTATCGATGAAATGCTCCTTTGGAATACCGGAATGTATAAAATACAAAAACGGCGCTGTAATTAGCGCCGTTTTTTGTTTCTATATTATTGAAGTGCGATATAAATGTCTACTTCTGCATTTTCCGGGTTTTGGGTTTTGCTTCCGTAAATCTCAAAGTCTGCTGTAAAACTTCGGTTTAAATCTGAATTCCAGATTTCAAGCCATTTATTATAAACAATCCCTTCTGATAAGTTTCCTTTGGCAATCAATTCCTCATAATCTGCGGATTCAATTGTTTTACCCACCATATCTTCAGGTATGTTATCTAAACTTTCTACTTTACAGCCTAAAATAGTCGTGTATGGTTTTGTATGATCTTTTTCGTAATCGGTATAAATACAAAAAATATCCCCCGAAACTTTATTTGGAATTTTACCCTGAATTTCTTCCGTCATAAATTTGTTCCAAAGTGCAGGAATATCTTTTCCTGACTGGCCATCTTCGTTTGTAGTTCTTATCGAAATACCAATTACATTGAATTTTTGAATTATCATTTTGCTTTATTTTCGTTAAGCTGTAAATGTAAAATGATGCAATGACAACAGTATGTCAGCAGAAACTATAAATATTACTTTAAATGGCTGTAAATATAAGTCTCAATCGCTTTTAACTCGTCGTCAGACATTGCCTGAGTTACAGGTAAATTGGTTTTCATAACCGCAAACTGACTTGGATCTACAATTGGTTCAGCATTTCCTTTCAGGAAAGTGACCATATCGCCTTTTTTGTCTTTATAGATTTTAGCAATTTCCTTGATGCTTGGCCCAATCACTTTTTGATCTACCTGATGGCAGGAAGTACAATTTCCTTGTCCTTCAAAAATTTGTTTTCCTAATGCTTCCGGAGTTTTGGCTTCCGCCGAATGACCTTCTGAATAATTTTCTGTCGGATCCTGAACCGGATCTTCTGTTGCTTCTTTTTTGCAAGATGCAAATGCTAAAACGGCAGATAAGAATAATAGTTTTTTCATCATTATTTATTTAATAGTAAAGCAGCTTCTTTTGCGAAATAAGTAGAGATGATACTAGCACCCGCACGCTTAATGCAATAAAGTTGCTCTATCATAATTTTGTCGTGATCTAACCATCCTCTTTCGGCTGCGGCCTTTACCATAGCGTACTCACCAGATACTTGGTACACTGCAACAGGCACATGAACCGTATCTTTTATCTCGCGAACAATGTCTAAATAGGCAATTCCTGGTTTTACCATAACGATGTCTGCACCTTCTTCAACATCTAATAATGCTTCGCGAATTCCTTCAATTCGGTTCGCATAATCCATTTGGTATGTCTTTTTATCTTTAGGAATATTTTGAGAATCTACCGGAGCAGAATCTAATGCATCGCGAAACGGTCCGTAAAATGCCGAAGCATATTTGGCACTATAACTCATGATACCCACATTGTGATGTCCGTTTTCTTCTAATGCTTTTCTGATCGCTAAAACACGTCCGTCCATCATGTCGCTTGGCGCTACAAAATCAGCTCCCGCTTCTGCATGGCTTAAACTCATTCTTGTTAAAGCGTCAACTGTCGCATCATTAATCAATTGACCATTTTCGATAATTCCGTCATGACCGTAAATAGAATAAGGATCTAAAGCTACATCTGGCATAACAATCATTTCCGGAACGGCATCTTTAATCGCGCGAATCGTTTGTTGCATCAAACCATCTTTATTCCAGGCTTCAACACCTTTGTTATCTTTAAGATTGTCACTAACTTTTACATAAATATTCACCGCCTTGATTCCTAAATCCCAGGCTTCTTTTACTTCTTTAATCGTATTGTCTAACGAATGACGGTAAATTCCCGGCATTGACGGAATAGCAACTTTTACGTCTTTTCCTTCGGCAACAAACATAGGAAGCATAAAATCCTGTGGACTCAAACTGGTTTCACGAACTAAAGAACGAATAGACTCATTGGTTCTTAAACGGCGGTTTCTTTGTAATGGGAACATACAATTTTAGATTTTTAGATTTTAGATTTCAGATTTTCTAACCTGATTTTTTTTGAAAACAGATCGATTCACCCTTGTTCTAAAAACTACAGTTGTTTTTTTATTTTTTTTGAAGATTGTTTTACTTTTTTGAAGCAGTGCAAAGTTAAAGAAAAAGGAACAGAATAAGGACGTTAGCCAACCTTGAATCCGTTAATATTATCTAAAAATTTAGAGTTTTCGGGTATTTAATTTTAAGAAATTTACTAAGATTTGGTTTTTAAAATATTTTCGGTCTAAATTTGTCTAATGAAGAAATTTCTCGCTTTCTGCTGCTGTTTGCTCTTAACAAGTTGTTTTGAAATAACAGAAAGAATCAAACATCACGACGATCAAAGTGGTGAATATACTTTGATGGTCGACTTTTCGAAATCATGGTTTAAAACAAAATCCGCAATTTTTCTCGAAGAAGTCGATGGCGTAAAAATCCCAAACGAACAGGAAATCTCCCAGAAGCTGGAAGACTTTAAAACTAAGGCATTAAAAATTGACGGAATTTCGAATGTAACCACAAAAGCTGATTTTGATAGCTATGTTTTTATCATCAAACTGAATTATGCCAATCTAAAAGCGCTCAACGCCGTGGTGAATACGATCAACAATCAGCGCGATCAGATTCACTTTAGCGGAAGCGTAAAAAATTTCGAAAGAATTGCCTCTTATCCCGTTCCCGAAAAAGTGGTTAAAGATCCTAAGAAAAAGAAAGATCTTGAAGAGGCGAATATTATTGCCATTTATACTTTCGATAAAGATGTTCAGTCTGTAGAGAATGCCAACAGCAAGATTTCAAAAAATAAGAAAACGGTTTTTTTAAAACAAAGTATGTACAGCGTTTTAAAAAAATCGACTTTAATGAATAATACAATCCAATTAACGCCTTGATTATGAAGCAATTTTATACTTTACTTTTATTACTTGCCACGTATTTGACTTTTGGTCAGATCAATAAAAACGAATACGATTATTTTGTTCAGTTTAACGGAAATCAGCTTTCTAAAAAAGTGAGCGTTGCAGAGATTTTGAATCATCCAATTATAACCAAATACAGCGCTAAAAAACCAGATTTAGATTTTACTAAATATACTTCGCTTATTCAGTTAGATCAAAAAATTACCATTCACGGAAAATTCTCAGACAGTATTCCGTATTATCAGGTTACAATTCCTGTAAAAAGTAAAGAAGCCGTTAAACAGTTTATCATAAAAGAATTTGGAAACGATTTAGAAGGGAATGTGCAGATTCAGGATCTGGGTAAATATGCTGTTTTTAATGCAAAAGCCAAAAAGAAAATCTTCGCCTGGAACGACAATTACCTGGTTATTTTGGAACTAACCCAAAGGCTTCCTTCGCGTTTTTATACCACCGAAAGTGAAACCGTTTGGCAGGATTCTATTGCTGTTGATGAGGTTTATGACGAAAATAAATCTGACGAAAATACAATTACGATTGATACTCCTGCAAATGATGCTCCAATTGCAATTGAAGAAGCTCCCGTTCCGTACAATGGGGAACAAGACTATACTGCAAGCGCACCGTACACGATTCAGCAAGCCACTTTTGATTTGGAACAAACAGAAAAATTGAATCAGATTATAAAATCGTTATTCGAAAACGGATTTACTGCACCAACTTCAGAAAAGATAAATGCAAATGCTGATATTTCGTCCTGGATAAATTACAGCGCTGCAATGACAAGTTTATATTCTGTATACAATTATCCAATGTCGATTTTTGGAGGTTATGATAAGTTTTTGCCAATGCAGAAAAACTTTGGTAATTTTATAAAAGGCATTAACCTTGACTTTTATTTTGACAACAATAATGCGCGAGTAGAGGAGGTTGTCGAATATTCGCCGGAACTTGCTGAGGTGGTTAGCAAAATCACCAATAAAAAGATCAACAAGAATGTGTTTAATTATTTCCCGGCTCAAAAACCATTGGGTTATATGTCTTATCATTTAAATACAAGAGCGGCGTTGGAAAATTTCCCGTCTTTGACAGCAGATATATTTCAAAGTCCAAAATTGATAAAAGAAGATATTGCTATTATTACCGATTTAATTTCGACAATTGTTGATGAAGAAGCCACGGCAACACTTTTTGATGGTGATTTAAGCGCATTTTTATACGGTTTCAAGGAAATTGAGGTTGTAACCAAATCATACGAATACGATGAAAATTATGAAGAGAAAATAACCGATAAAAAAACTAAAAAATCGGTTCCGTTATTTTCTGTGATCTTTACTTCGACACATCCTACTTTTGCTGATAAATTGATGCAATTAGGCGTTCGTAAAAAAGTGTTAGTTCCAAATGGGAATTCATACATTATTGCGGGTACACAAGATTACGGAGACATCTTCATAAAAAAAGACAAAGATGTGATTGTAATCGCCAATACACCGGATTATTTTAATGCCGGAAACGGTACATTTTCCGGTGAAGCCAAAAAGGATTTGAAGAAAAATTATATGTTCGGAAAACTGAATATGGCGGAACTAATAAATGCATTCGGAAAATCAGGTGAAATTAAATCTTCGGATTTCGGGAAATTCAGTAAGTTTTCGGAACAATTCTCAGATGTAACAATTGAATCTCCTAAAAAGCTAATCAATAATAAATTGGTTTTCGCGTTTAAGTTGAATGCTGTGAAATCAGATAAAAATATCATTCTGCAAACTTTAGATTTCGCGCAGGAATTATCTTCTAAGTAGTTTTAAATCTATAAAATGCAAAATCCCCGAAAATAAATACTTTCGGGGATTTTTTTATGTAAAGATGAATCGATTATGTGATCGAAGCAGCATAAATTTCCTTAATTGTTTTGCCGAGTTTAGTGTTGAAGTCGTCATCAGACTGGCCAGCTGTAAGTCCTTCAGACAATGCTCTTGAAAAACTGGCAATTAATCCGTGGTTTTGAGACAGTTTTTCATTGGCTTCATCCTGTCCATATCCACCAGACAATGCTACAACACGAACCACATGTGGATCTGACATTAATTCTTTATAAAAATCATTCACAGTTGGAATCGATAATTTCAACATTACTTTTACCTCTTTACCCAATAAATCAAGTTGTTTTTTAATTTCTTCTTTTAAAATCTCTTCTGACTTTGCTTTATCAGCACTATAAATATCAACTTCAGGCTCGATAATAGGAATAAGTCCTTTGTCGAAGATTTGTAAACCTACTGCAAATTGCTGTTCGACTACTTCACGAATTCCCGTTGCATTTGCTTCTTTAATCACAGAACGCATTTTGGTTCCAAAAACATTTCGTTCTACGGCACGTGTCAGCAATTCATCTAAATTAGAAATAGGCTTCATCAGTTGCACGCCATTTGCAAGATCAGCAAGTCCTTTGTCGACTTTTAAAAAAGGCACGATGCTTTTTTTTTCCCACAAATAATCTGCTGTCCATTGATCGTCGATTTTGCGATCCATCGTGTTTTCAAATAAAATAGCACCCAGTATATATTCGCGATCAAAAGCAGGACTTTTGATAATGCGGGTTCTCATTTCATGTACAAGTGTATACATTTCTTCGTCGTTAGAGAAACTGCTTTCCTGAACGCCATATTGAGCTAAAGCTTTTGGAGTGCTTCCGCCACTTTGATCCAGTGCGGCGATAAATCCTTTTCCGGAATGCATACGATTTAACTGTGCTATGTATCTTTCTCTATTTTTCATATCGTTATATTTTAGATTTTTAGAATGAAGATTTAAAGATAATGAATATCACAGACCTATTTTCTGATTTACCTTGTCATAAACCTCTTTTACTTTTTTGGGAGGATCAAATCGGTAACCTGCAGAAAGTTTTAAAGTAGCGATATTATCATTCAGCCGCGGATTGACCTTATCGTCCTGAGCAAAACTTGTAGAATTAATACTTGCAAAAGCAAAGAAACGATCATTATTGTATGCCAGTTTTAAATTGAAATCGGCTTGATATAAGGCTGATGAATCTCCGTTAATATCGTTAAGTCCAACGCCTAAAGCAACTCCGGCACCAATTAAAACCCTGTTACTAATTACAAAATTATAGAAATAGGATGGGGCTAAAGTAAAAACGTAAATATCTCCGGGAGATGCATCGGGAGTATTTAAGTCGATATTGGTGTAATAAAACGAGAAAGTAGGAATAAAACTTCCGGAACTTTTGGTCTGCCATTCGTTTTGACTTACCAAAGTTTTAAAAGAAAATTTATCATTGAAAACATAAGCCGTCGTTCCGCCAATTTTTGTGGTACGCATATCGGGCAATTGTGCCGTTATATTATCATCGCTGATATAAAATCCTTTTTGATTGATAAAAGTAAACGACTGCATCCATTTTTTATAGTAAAAACGGGTATTGAAATTAAAATGCTTGGAGTGAGAATCGCCTTTGTTCTGACTTAGAAATTTTGGTGCAAAACCAACAGAGATATCAATGATTTTATAATTCAGATTAAAACCAATCTGTTCCCTTCTATTCGGTATAAGGTTAACAAATGTTTCCGAATCCTGAGTGCCTGAAGCAATCTGAAAACTGTTTGAAGTATCTAAATAATAAATGCTTCCAGTAATTTTATCATTATACGATTTAAAATAGGGATTTTGCAGTGAATCGTTTTGGGCAAAACACCCAAAAATGCTGGCAAAAAACGCTATGTAAATCAGTTTGGAGTTCATCTATGATTATTTAACATATAGAAACATAGGATTTTAAAATCTGTCTCTAAATTACAATTAAAATCTATGTTTCTATGCGTTAACAAAATATATTAAACCCAATCAATCGGATTTTCTAACACATTTACCAATTTTTCTTCCTCACTTCCGGCTTCGGCATGATGATCATAAACCCACTGCACATGCGGCGGTAAACTCATTAAAATGCTTTCGATTCTTCCGTTGGTTTTTAAACCGAATAACGTTCCTTTGTCGTGAACCAGATTAAACTCAACATAACGGCCACGGCGGATTTCCTGCCATGTTCTGTTTTCCGGAGTATATTCCAGGTTTTTTCTTGTTTCTACAATCGGTACATAAGCTTCAAGGAAACTATTACCAACTTCGGTTACGAAATTGTACCAATCGTCCATCGACATTTGTTCATTTGCTTTGCAATAATCAAAGAATAAACCACCAATTCCGCGTGCTTCGTTTCTATGGGCATTCCAGAAATAAGCGTCGCATTGTTTTTTATATTTTGGATAAAATTCCGGATTGTGTTTATCGC
Source organism: Flavobacterium bizetiae (assembly GCF_902804475.1). Taxonomy (GTDB): domain Bacteria; phylum Bacteroidota; class Bacteroidia; order Flavobacteriales; family Flavobacteriaceae; genus Flavobacterium; species Flavobacterium bizetiae. The sequence goes on along the minus strand of NZ_CADCSU010000023.1, from coordinate 43,358 downwards.
AAGCCGTTTTACAAGTTTGATGAAAGTGTTTTGCATCTTCCTCAAACAAATAATAAGGGGTTAAATCCTGTCCGCCACCAAACCATTGTTCGATTACTTTTCCGGATTCATCATACATTTCAAAATAACGCCAATTGGCATGAACTGTTGGAGTCATTGGATTTTTTGGATGTAAAACCAAACTTAATCCGCAGGCAAAAAAGTCAGCTTCGCCAACACCAAACATCTTTTGCATGGCTTCGGGTAATTTTCCGTGAACGGCTGAAATGTTTACACCGCCTTTTTCGAAAACATTTCCGTTTTCAATAACACGGGTTCTTCCGCCGCCGCCTTCAGGACGTTTCCAAAGGTCTTCGCGGAATTTTGTAGTTCCGTCAACGGCTTCTAGTCCGGCACAAATTTGATCTTGTAGCTTTTGTATGTATGCGTAAAATTTATCTTTCATCGTTATTATTCTTTATTTTCTGGGAAAGTATCATGGTATTTGAATTCAACATTCATATCAAATATTATCACAGTATCTTTTTTTAAAATCTTTACAAATCTTGAATTTCCTTTTTTTACTAATGAATCTCCTATTTCTGCCTTTTTCCAAAGAGCAGAATAACCATATATTTTACTGGAATCTTTTAGTTTAAATGTCCGAGACATTCTGTTATTTTTATCTAAATATTTTTTTACAATTAATCCTGAATATTTTTCATTAAACATATAACTATAAGCCTCTTTACTAATTTTAGCTTCATTGGAAAAATAGGAACAAGTGCTAACAAATATTGCAAAACAGCACATCGAAAAAAAACCTTGATATAATGGATTCAATTTTTTTAAATCAAAATCTAAGATTGCGGTTAAAATTTTCTCAAAAGATGCCATCTTTAACTTTCTAAAATTTAACTTTCATCGTTATTATATTCTGATTTAAGCAATCCAAAGTAAACGACATCTTCTAATATTCCGTCACCGTTTTTGAATTCTTCGCGTAATATTCCTTCTTGTTTAAAATGGTGTTTCAAAGCAATTTGTTGACTTGCAGTATTGATTTTTGAAGTACAAATAAAAACCTTATTCATTTTTAAAGTATTAAAACAAAAATCTAATGTTTCTGAAACTACTTTCGAGGTGATTCCTTTTCCCTGATAATCTTTGTCAACAAAATAACCTAATTCACATTTTGCTTTATCGTTATCAATGCTTTTTATACACAAATAACCAATTAAGGCATTGGTTTTTATATCTCTGGCATAAAAATAATAGTTTTCTTTATTAATTTCCTTGTCTCGACAGAAGGTGATAAATTGTTTTGTTTTTTCTAAATCTAAACAATTAGTAAGCGTAAACGGAAAAGTATTTCCTATGTAAGCTCTATTCTTTTCGATAAGGTTATAAAACTCTTCCGGAAGAATATCGTTAATTGTTTCTATTTTGAAATCTGTAAAACTCATCTTTATTTGTTTTTGAGTGAAGCAATTTTAGTATTTATTCCAAAAGAAAAAACCTTGCTTTCCTGCTGAATGTATTGGTAAATGGCAAGTGCTTTTGCTAGAAAATCAAATTGTTTTTCATGAGATAAGCCTATTAAAATATCTGCAAATTCCTCCTGTTGATTCCAGTCGAGGTGACATCTTTGCAATAAAAGAATCAACTCTTCTTCAGGGATTTCAATAGTTCTTTCTAAGCTTAAACCAAAATTTTTAAGTTGCTCATCGATAAGGTTAGTATCCTCGGCATTCCAAAACTTTGGAACAAAAATTAACGCATGCAAAGTTCGTAGCGTGTTTTCTATTCTAATACTTTCCTCGTCTCTTAAACCTTTGTTGAGCATGATTTCTTATCTTTTATCCGATTTAAACTTCTGACTGTATGTTGTTTTACTAAAGATTAATCTCTCTTCCTGAAAAGAATTGTTATTATTTCTGCCAAAGCTTTTAATCGTTCGGTAAATAAAATACAAAACCGGAACTGAGTAATAGATAAATCCCATAGATATTGGTACGTATGGCTTTTCTATAAATAATCCGCTTGATTTTACAGTGTCAAAATAGTGAGATTTTTCTAAAAATTCATCTGTTAATCCAAATTTCGGAATTATTCCATTTCCAAAAGATACCGCAAAAATTAAAAAGAAATAAAACATTGCTTTAGCAACAGATTTTCCTATTTGTAAAGCGCGAACTTCAGGACTTACATCCGAAAAAGCAAACCGCATTCGGTTAAGTACCGTTAACAAATAAATGTATAAAATATTTGTATTGATTACAGAATGATGAAATGCTAATGCAAATAGTCCGTACATGGGGAAAAACACGAAAAGCGATAGCTTTTTAGGCATAACTGCCATAAAAACTCCTGAATGTACCATGATAAACTCAAAAGCCATTAAAATAGCTAAATCATTTATAAAACTTACGTTATGTTCTTCGGGATGTAACCAAACCATCAAAAATACCGTCGCATAATATGCCTGAAAAGCATATTCTATAAAAGAAAATGGAGAATTTCTGGTGAAGCTTATGTTTGCAAACATTTAGGATATGGTTTTTTTAGTTTTCAGTCTCAGTTGCAGTTTTCAGTTTTAAAATGAGACTGAAAACTGCGACTGATTACTAAAAAACTAGTTAGTTCCCGTATTCCTTAACCGCGTCAATAAACGCTTTTGCGTGATCTACAGGGATATTTGGTAAAATTCCGTGACCTAAATTTACAACATATTTATCTTTTCCGAACTCGTCGATCATTTCGTGAACCATTTTTTTGATGGTTGGAATTGGAGAAAGCAATCTTGACGGATCGAAATTTCCTTGTAAAGTAATATTTCCACCAGACAAATAACGAGCATTTCTAGCCGAACATGTCCAGTCAACTCCTAATGCCGAAGCTCTACTTTTACCCATTTCGCCAAGAGCGAACCAACATCCTTTTCCGAAAACAATAACCGGAGCATGATCAGCCAAAGCTTCAACGATTTGGTTGATGTATTTCCATGAAAATTCCTGATAATCAACCGGAGAAAGCATTCCTCCCCAAGAATCAAAAATCTGAACAGCATCAACTCCCGCTTTTACTTTTTCTTTTAAGTATAAAATAGTAGTGTCTGTAATTTTTTGTAATAATGTATGTGCTGCAGCAGGGTTCGAAAAGGCGAAGCCTTTAGCAGTATCAAAACTTTTAGAACCTTTTCCTTCAACAGCATAACAGAAAATTGTCCAAGGCGAACCAGCGAAACCAATTAATGGTACTTCGTCGTTCAGCATTTCTTTAGTCAATTTAATGGCATCCATTACATAACCTAAACTTTCCTGAATATCCGGAACGTAAACTCTATGAACATCTGCCAATGAACGAATTGGGTTTGGTAAAAACGGACCAAAATTTTCTTTCATTAAAACTTCGATTCCCATTGCTTGCGGAACAACCAGGATATCCGAGAACAAAATTGCAGCATCCGGAGCAATTCTGCGAATAGGCTGAACAGTAATTTCAGCAGCCAATTCTGGAGTTTGACAACGAGTGAAGAAATCATATTTATCACGCAAAGCGATAAATTCCGGTAAATATCTTCCGGCTTGACGCATCATCCATACTGGCGGACGTTGAACAGTTTCTCCTTTTAATGCTTTTAAAAATAGGTCGTTTTTTAACATGTTTTTTATTTTAGGTGCAAAGCCACAAAGGGACAAAGTCACAAAGGTTTTTACTTATATTCGTTAATTACATCTTCGATTACGTCTTCAACTGTAGGCTGATCTGCAATGATGATGTTTTTGGTAATTTTATCTAAAGCTTCTGCGGTTGTGTCTCCTATGCAAAAGCATTTTTCTTTCTTAATGGTATTGTCTTTCAAATAACTTTCAACGCCAGAAGGACTAAAAAATAAAATTCCGTCTACTGTATTTTTTATTTTCTGAGGAACTAGTGACGTATCATAAACCTGAATTTCATTCATTTTCACATCAGCATCTTTTAATGCTTTTGGTAATGTTTCTCTTCGAAGGTTTCCGCTAAAAAAAGTATAGCTTTCGCTACGGTAAATCAAAGTGATAATTTCTGCTAGATCAGCGGCATAACCTGTATAAGCCACAACATTAAAACCATTTTCAGATAATAGAATTTTGGTTTTTAAACCCACACAAAACACATTTTTGCTTTTCAGTTTTTCTGAATCAGGATTCGATAAAACGCTATGAACCGCATTCTGACTCGTAAAAATCAGATTTTCGTTGAGGTCTTTTAGTTCAAAAGGTTTGTTTTGAGTTTGAATAAAATCAGCTTCGATAACTTCAATATTGGCTTTTACCAATGCTTGTTTTTGTTCGCCCGATAGCTTTTTTGTAGATAATATTTGAATTGATTTACTCATTATTTTTTTAAAGATTCTTTAATAGATGCCATCAATTCGGCTCCGCCATTGTTCAGGATTTCCTGAGCAGCGAAGAAACCTAGTTTTTTCCATTCAGAAATGTCAACCGTTTTGTCGATTTCCAATTTTTGTTTTCCATCAACAGAAAGTAAAACACCTTGAAAATGCAAAGTATCTTCGTCTTCATTGTAATTTACTAAAGCTCCAATTGGCGCTGTACAACCACCTTCAAGCGTTCTTAAAAACTGACGTTCGATATACGTACAAATTTCAGTTTCGATATGATTCAATTGAGAAAGCGCATCCAGCGTATAATTGTCATTTTCCATCGCCACAACAAGCATTGCGCCTTGTGCCGGTGCAGGAATCATCCAGTCAAGATTGATATAATTTCCTGGTTTAAGGTTAATGCGCTCCAAACCTGCAGCAGCAAAAACAGCTCCGTCCCAATTATTGTCTTTAAGTTTTTGCATACGAGTGTTTACATTTCCACGTAAATCAACCACTGTATGATTAGGATATTTGTTGAACCATTGCGCCTGACGACGTAAACTTCCGGTTGCAATCGTACTTGGATTGGCAAAATCAGGATTGCCTTTATGAACTAAAATGTCTAAAACATTGGCTCTTTCTAAAACTGCCGCCTGAACAATACCTTTTGGTAAAGCCGTTGGAACATCTTTCATAGAATGTACCGCAATATCGATACTACCATTGATCATGGCAATGTCTAAGGTTTTAGTAAAGATTCCGGTAATACCAAGTTCGTAAAGAGGTTTGTCAAGAATAATATCGCCTGTAGATTTTACCGCAACAATTTCGGTTTTATAACCTAAGTCGTTTAGTTTTTTTTCGACAGTATGTGCTTGCCAAAGTGCTAATTCGCTATCGCGAGTTCCAATTCTGATTGTTTTTTCAGCCATTTTTTGTTTCTTGAACCATATAAGTTATATAAGTAAATTTAAGCAGTTTGTGCAAAAACATCAGTTTTATTAAATGAACTTATATAACTTATATGGTTTAAAATTTGATTTTATTAAGATGCTTTTATCTTAAAGACTTTCTCAATCCATTCGATGCTTTCATCGACCATGGTGCTGTCGTCTTTTAAATGATTTGCGAAATGTGTAGTGATTTTCTGGATAATTCTGTTACTGATGATTTCAGCTTGAGCTTCATTAAAATCTGCAATTTTTCTGCTTTGAAAATCTAATTCCGAAACTTTAATCTCGTTTAGTTTTTCTTTTAAAGCATTAATAGTTGGAGCAAATTTTCTTCCTTTTGTCCAGGTAATGAATTCTTCTTTTACTTCTTCTATAATAGCCTCGGCAGCAGGAATATGTAACTTTCTGTTTTCAAGAGTTTCATCTGTCAATTGCGACAAATAATCCATATGAATCAAAGTTACGCCTTCTAATTCCTCTACATTTTCATTAACGTTTTTCGGAATTGATAAATCTAAAATCAATAAAGGTTTCTTTAGATTTAAAATTGCTTTGTCAACCGTTGGGTTTTGAGCACCTGTAGCGACAACCACAACATCGGCTTTTTGAAGTTCCAGATGTAACTCTGAATAGTCTTTAACAATTAAATTTAGTTTTCCGGCTAATTTCTCCGCCTTATCTTTTGTTCTGTTTATTAAAGTAATATGTTCGTTTTTGGTATGTTTTACAAGATTTTCGCAAGTATTTCTTCCAATTTTTCCTGTTCCAAAAAGTAAAATATTTTTATTTCCAATATCTTCTACATTTTTAAGAATGTATTGTACCGATGCAAAAGAAACTGATGTTGCGCCTGAGCTAATCTCCGTTTCGTTTTTTATTTTTTTACTCGCCTGAATTACAGCATTTACTAATCTTTCTAAGAAAGCATTCGCTAAACCTAAAGATTTTGAATGTGCAAAACTGGTCTTAATTTGAGATATAATCTCAAAATCGCCTAAAATCTGACTGTCTAAACCAGTTCCTACGCGAAACATATGACCAATAGCTTCTTGATTTTTATAGACAAAACCAACTTTCTGAAAAGCATCGACAGAACCGTTGCTGTTATCACAAATTAGTTTTATTAATTGAAATGGGTGTTCAGCAAAACCATAGATCTCGGTTCTGTTGCAAGTCGAAGTGACAATTAAACTTTCTATTCCTTCACTTTTAGCCTGTTCCAGCAAGCGCGTTTTTGCAATTGCATCCAAACTAAATTGACCTCTTACCTCAGCATCAGCTTTTTTATAGCTTAAACCAACTGAATAAAAATAGAGATGTTTCGGTACGTTATTGTTTTCCATAAATTCACTTTCATAAAAGTGCAACAAAATTATTACTATAGTGGTTATAAAAGTAACGCTCAAAGTACTTTTTGTATCGCTACATGTTTTTTTGTTTCTAAACATCTGTTTTTATGCAAAAAGAAGTACTTTTGTAGCAAAATCAGCTCGTTAGAAATGTTTTGTTTAGAGTGATTCTAAATAAGATATTGCAATTGTCCTGATTTTTGTACTAAAAAAATATCGCTATGAGTTCTCAGGAAATTATTAAAATTGAAGACGACTTTACGCTTATTCGTTTTCAGAATGACAGTTCAGAATCCTTTTTCGGACAACACGAAGTGGGTAGTGGCCTGATACAGTTTCATTTCGGGATAAAAGGCAATGCCAAATTTTTGTTCAATCAGGGTAGTTATGCTTTAGATTTGAAAGAAGAAAAATCGTTGCTTTTATACAATCCGCAGAAAGAATTACCATTGAATTTAGAGTTGGCTCCAAATTCTTGGGTAATCTCTGTAATTGTTTCGATTAAGAAATTTCACGCGTTGTTTTCTGCAGAAGCAGACTATATTACTTTTTTAAGTCCGGACAATAAAGACAAAAAGTATTATAACGAAGGAAATATTAGTCCGTCGATGGCGATTGTTTTAAGTCAACTGTTTCATTATAACTTACATCCGTCGATAAAAAATCTTTATTATAAAGGAAAAGGATACGAATTGCTGAGTTTATATTTTAATAGAACCGAAGACCCAAACGCAGAACAATGTCCGTTTTTGATTGATGAAGATAACGTTCTAAAAATTAGAAAAGCCAAAGAAATCATTATCGCGAATATGGCCGAACCTCCAGGTTTACAGGAATTGGCAGATGAAATTGGTTTGAATTTGAAAAAACTTAAAATGGGTTTCAAACAAATTTACGGCGATACAGTTTATGGTTTTCTATTTGATTATAAAATGGATTTCGCACGTAAATTATTAGATAGCGGATCATATAATGTAAACGAAGTAGGGTTGAAGATTGGCTACAGTACGGGAAGTCACTTTATAGCGGCTTTCAAGAAAAAGTTTGCTACGACTCCAAAGAAATATCTAATGTCGATTAATACGAATGTCTAAGTTAATGAAAAAAGTCACTTTTCTTATACTGATTGCTTTATTGGGATTTCAAGATATGAACGTTCAAAAAACATCAAAAGCTGATTATAGTCAGATGATAAAGCTAGAAGGAATGGAATATTCGGGAGGAATAACATTTTATATAGAAAAGAATAGTGAAATTTTAATAGCAGTTCAGAATGATAGTATCAAATGGAAAGCAGATGTCATTAAGAATTGCAGAAAAAGAAAAGCTAAGATTACCTCTGTTTCTATAAGATCAGAGAGGTTAAAAGTTTTATTCGGAAAAAATAAAATTGCTTTTGTAACTATAGAAAATGGAGAAACTGAATGTGTGACAGACGAAAAGGTAAGACAAACATTCTAAACTGATCCAGAATCAATTTTACAAATCAAGGTATAAATAAAAAATAATAATTATCATATTTCTAAAAAGTTACATACAATACTTTTGACGAAAATTTAAACAAATGCTTAAAGCCCAAAGCTTAAAGCCTAAAGCAATAAAATTATAATGAAAGGCGTATTATTAGTAAACTTAGGATCTCCGGAAAGTCCAACACCAAAAGATGTAAAACCATACTTAGACGAATTTTTAATGGATAAATACGTGATCGATGTTCCGTATTTATTGAGAGCTTTGTTGGTTCGTGGTATTATTTTAAGAAAAAGACCAGAAGAATCAGCTCACGCTTACGCAAAAATTTGGTGGGACGAAGGTTCTCCGTTAGTAGTACTTTCTGAAAGAATGCAGGAAAAAGTGCAGCCTTTAGTAAATGTTCCGGTTGCTTTAGCAATGCGCTACGGAAGCATGACAATCGAAAAAGGACTTCAGGAATTGCATGATAAAGGAGTTACAGAGGTATTACTTTTCCCGTTATATCCGCAATACGCAATGGCTTCGACTTTGACTATTTTAGTAAAAGCAGAAGAAATTCGTAAAAAGAAATTCCCTCAAATGACTTTTACAGATGTTCCGGCATTTTATAACAAACCGGACTATATCAAGAATTTGGCGGATTCTATTCAGAAACATTTAGTTGGTTTTGATTATGATCATTTATTATTCTCATACCACGGAATCCCGGAGCGTCATATTCGCAAAACCGATGTAACAAAATCACATTGCAAAATTGATGGTTCTTGTTGTAATACACCATCACCTGCACATGATTTCTGTTACCGTCACCAATGTTACGAAACAACCAGACAAGTGGTGAAACTATTAGGACTTCCTGAAGATAAATACAGTCTGACTTTTCAGTCGCGTTTAGCAGGAGACAAATGGTTAGAGCCTTATACAGATGTTGAAATCGACAAAATGCCAGGAAAAGGAATCAAAAATCTTGCGGTTGTTACGCCTGCTTTTGTTTCTGATTGTTTAGAAACGCTGGAGGAAATTGCAATGCGCGCGAAAGAAGACTTCGAGAAAAACGGAGGCGGGAATTTCTTAGCAATTCCGTGTTTGAATGACGACGATGAATGGTGCCAGACCGTTGGAAATTGGATTAACGATTGGGCTAAATAGAAAATAGAACAAAGAGTAAAGAAAATAGAGCGTAAAGAAAAAAGACTTTATAATGGAATACTATAACTACTTAAAATCATTACATCTTATTTTTGTAATAACCTGGTTTGCGGGATTATTTTATATTGTGCGTTTATTTGTGTATCAAATAGAAGCCAACGAAAAACCTTCGCCTGAAAAGGAAATTTTACAAGCACAATACAAAATAATGTCATACCGTTTGTGGTACATTATTACCTGGCCATCAGCAATTTTGGCAAGTATTTTTGCTTTTTGGATGTTGTTTTTTACAGACTTAGGAATGGCCTGGCTTAAAATGCCATGGATGCACGTAAAATTGGCTTTCGTTTTCTTGTTGTATTTGTACCACTTAAAATGTCATCAAATTTTCAAGCAATTGCAAAATGATGAAGTAAAATATTCCAACAATTTTATGCGTTTATGGAATGAAGGCGCAACGATTATACTTTTTGCTGTGGTTTTTTTAGTAATTTTAAAAAGTGCCATCAACTGGATTTTCGGCGTAATCGGAATTATTGTATTCTCGGTTTTAATAATGCTTGGTTTCCGTTTTTATAAAAGAATAAGAGAAAGAAAATAGTTTTCAGTCGCAGTCTCAGTTTTCAGTTTATGCGGGGACTGAGACTGAAAACTGAGACTGAATACTAAAAATATATGCTTAACAACTTCAAAATGTCGATGCTTTCATTGCGTGTTAGGATTTTCCTTTCGATGATTGTATTGATAGTTGTAGCATCCTTTTTATTAGCCTCTATTTCGATAATTCAGTTCAAGAATGAGGCAAAAGAATACCATCAGGAACGTCTCGAACGTAAAGAAAATGCAGTAAAAGAACACATCAATTATGTGCTTTCGACTACAACTTATCCTTTAAAAACAGGAAATCTCGATCTTATCTTTAAAGATAAAATCCACGAATTAGCCCAGATTCACAAAATCGAAATCAATATTTATAGCCTTGACGGGAAACTACTAAAATCCTCAAAAGAATCCTTTGCCGTAGATAAAGTAGCGCCGCCAATTCCGGAATATATCCTGAAACTGGTTCGTTCTTCTATCGAAAAGCGATTTGTAGACATTAAAACCATCGACGGAGTTAAAAATAGATCTTCATACAGTTTAATCAAAGACGAAAAATTCAAGCCACTTGGAATCCTAAATCTTCCATATTTAGAAGACGATGGTTATTATGACAACGAATTAAATACTTTCCTGATTCGTTTGAGCCAAGTATATTCGTTTATGCTGGTTGTCGCTTTTGCTTTGGCGTATTTCCTTTCAACTTATATTACAAAATCACTAAAAACCATTTCAGATCGTTTAGAAGAAACCAATCTGGATCAGAAAAACGAGAAAATCGTATTAGAAGCCAATAGCAAAGAGGTCAACTTCCTGATAAAGGCTTACAACGGAATGGTTGACAAGCTCGAAACCAGCGCCATAAAACTAGCCCAAAGCGAACGTGAAGAAGCCTGGCGTGAAATGGCAAAACAAGTCGCGCACGAAATTAAAAATCCGCTTACGCCGATGAGGTTAACCGTGCAGAGTTTTCAACGTAAGTTCGATCCAACTGCACCGGATGTAAAACAAAAATTAAACGATTATTCCGAAACTTTAATTCAGCAAATCGATACCATGACAGCGGTGGCATCGGCATTTTCGAATTTTGCCTCTATGCCCGCGCAACAAAACGAAACCTTAAATGTGGTTGAAGTGGTGGAATTAGCATTAGATATTTTTAACGAAGATTATATTGTTTTCGAAAGCGAAGAAGAAGAAATCATCTCAAAAATGGATCGTACACAATTGATCCGTGTGATTACCAATCTCGTTAAAAATGCCACGCAGGCCATTCCGGAAAGTCAGTTTCATAAATCTATCGTCGTAACTGTAAAACGCAGAAACAATAATGTAGAAATTGCGGTAAAAGACAACGGAATCGGAATTCAGAAACAAGATATCGGCAGAATTTTCGAACCAAAATTCACCACCAAAACCAGCGGAATGGGACTTGGACTCGGAATTATAAAAAACATCATCGAAAATTACAAAGGAACAATTACCTTTGAATCAACATACGGAAAAGGAACCACATTTAGAGTTTCTTTACCCATAACAAACTCATAAACTAACCGTCATGAACTACGAAAATCTTTTAATCTCAATTGAAGAAAAAATTGCGACCGTAACCATTAATCGACCAACAAAGTTAAATGCTTTAAACAAAGCGACTATCAGCGACTTGAGTAAAGCCATTAAATTATTAGGTAAAAACGACGATGTTCGTGTAATTATATTAACCGGATTTGGCGAAAAAGCATTTGTAGCCGGAGCCGATATTTCAGAATTTGCCAATTATACCATTATCGAAGGAGCGCAATTGGCGGCCGAAGGACAAGAAAAACTATTCGATCATATAGAGAATCTAAAGAAACCCGTAATTGCAGCCGTTAACGGTTTTGCTCTTGGCGGCGGACTGGAATTAGCCATGGCGTGTCATTTTAGAGTAGCATCAGACAATGCCAAAATGGGATTGCCGGAAGTAACCTTAGGATTAATTCCAGGTTACGGAGGAACACAACGTTTGCCACAATTAGTAGGTAAGGGCCGCGCGATGGAAATGATCATGACAGCAGCCATGATTTCTGCTGAAGAAGCCAAACAATACGGTTTAGTAAATCACGTAGTGCCACAATCAGAACTTTTAGCATTTACGACCACAATTGCTCAAAAAATCATTAAAAATGCTCCGTTTGCCATAAATAAAGCTATAAAAGCCATCAACGCTAATTATAAAGACGGAAAAGACGGTTTCGAAACCGAGATAAAATCATTCGGGAAATGTTTCGGAACTCAGGATTTTAAAGAAGGAACAACGGCATTCTTAGAGAAAAGAAAAGCTGAATTTACAGGAAAGTAATTTTTCCTTAACCAATCCCGATAGCTATCGGGAGTAAGATTTACGCAAAGCACATAAGAAACTTATAAAACTTAGTGATCCTTGCGTAAATCTTTGCGAACTTTGCGGTTAAATATCATAGACAAGGTTTTAAAAACTTAGAACCTTAGTATCTCAGAACCTTAGAACCTTAAAAAAAAATGTCATACGAACCAATATTCGCCCTTTTTTGCGAACGCGTTAAAGAAAGCATCAAAGCCGGAACTTTTGCCAAACTTACTTTAGCAAAAACCATCGGTGATACCGAGATCAAAAACATCTATTTCCGTTTGGCGATAAACGAAGACAATACCTATTCCATCGCCTTAACAACCCGTTATAAAACCGAAGAAATCGAAAGCACACATACTTTAGACGAAGCTTTATTGGTTTTAGGAACCTATATCAAAAATCCGTTTTTGACCGCTTTATTGTTTACCACAGATAACGATGTGACTTTTAAAGTAAACAAAAAAAACGCAGGAAGTATTATCGAGCAAGAACCAACATTCAAGAACGCTTCGCCCGTAATGTTAGAAATGATCGAGAAAGGAATTGTTTAAATAACTTTTATTGGATTTAGGAGCTAATCCCGCTATCCGCTATATCTTTACTTGCCTAAAGAAGGCAAGCAAAGGATGTCGCTACTATCGGGGCTAAAAACCGACGTTGATGAAACTTTTAACACATAAAGTATAATGCCTCGTTTGTCAGGCTGAGCGAAGTCGAAGCCCTGTTTTGTTATAATTCATCTTTATGAGCATAACCGCATTTTTGTCATCCCGAGGAACGAGGGATCTTCAGGAGTAGCTCGACAAAGTAAAATTCGTTGCGTTAGTTTCTTGTGGAGATCCCTCGTTCCTCGGGATGACAAAAATAAGCAGACTTCTCCGTGAAATAGTCCTTAAACCAGCTTCACAAACAAATTCGAAGCAATCTTATTCGAAATTGACAATTCACGACCATCAATTTTAATCTTCACAGATAAATCAAAAGATTCTTTAGATAAAAGCTCGATTTGAGAACCCAGAGCAATTCCTTGTTTGTCCAGATATTGTAAAAATTCAGACGAAGTATCTTTTACACCCACGCAAATTCCGGTTTGGTTTTCAGTTAATTCAGAAAGTAGATGTTTCTCGATCTTAACAATTCTTCCATTGGCATCCGGAATCGGGTCACCATGCGGATCTTCCGTAGGATTTCCTAAAAAATCATCCAAACGATTAATCAATTGTTCCGATTTGATGTGTTCCAGCTGTTCTGCAATATCATGAACTTCATCCCAGGAAAAATTCAGTTTTTCAACCAAAAATACTTCCCAAAGGCGATGTTTTCTCACAATCATTTTAGCCGCTAATTTTCCGTTTTCCGTTAAAGAAACACCCTGATACTTTTTATAATTTACCAAATCCTTTTCCGCAAGCTTTTTAAGCATATCCGTAACCGATGAAGCTTTAGTCTCCATCATTTCCGCAATAGCGTTCGTGCTCACTTCTGAATCATTAGAAGTAGTAAGATGATATATCGATTTTAGATAGTTTTCTTCTGAAAAAGTCATTTTTTGAAAGGTTCTAAGGTTCTAAGATTCTGAGTTGCTAAGTTTTTTTTAAGTATCTAAAGAAAAACCTTAGAACCTTAGCAACTCAGAACCTTAGTCCCTTTATTTAACAATCAACAAAGGTATTGAAATTTTGTGTCTCAATTTGTCTACCGTTGTACCAAATAAAATATCTTTTAATCCAGTGTGGCCGTGGGTTCCCATCACCAGAATATCAAAATTCCCTGCATTAATAATATTCGGAATCACGGTGTTAGGTTTTCCAAAACCAAGTTCCGTTTCGATCCTGAAGCCCTTCTGCGAAAGCATTTCTTTATATTCTAATAATAATTTTTCGTCGATAGTCGTTTCGTGATCGTCAACATGACCGCCGTACATTAATGCGCCAACCGTTTCTACAATATGAATTAAGGTGTATTGCGCGTCGATTCCGCCCAATTCGAACGCATTGTTAAGTGCAGCTTCATCGGCTTTCGAAAAATCGACTGAAATGGCTATATTTTTCTTGCCGTAAGTTTCTTTTGGAGTATAAACCAATTTTAAATGATGAGGCGAATGATTTTCAATATTCGATTTGGCTCTGGCAATAAACGGTTTTGCAATGATGTATAACAATAACGCCAGAAACGCAAAAGCAAGCGGAACAACGGTAAACCAAAGAATCATAGGATGATCTGAGTTTTCTAACCACGAAGTAATCTCGTCATAAACCAATTTTGCATTTAGAGAAACAATAATCAAAGCAATAATCCAGGCCACGATTTGTGTCGTTTTCGAAATATGAAACCCCTTCATTTTGCTTTTGTCACTCACAAAGTGAATCAACGGAATAATCGCAAAGCCCAATTGTAAGCTCAAAATAACCTGACTTAAAATCAGTAATTTCCCGGTTACGCTATCGCCATAAATTAAAATCACGACAACAGCAGGAACAATAGCAATTAAACGCGTTATGATTCGGCGTACCCAAGGCTGAATCCTTAAATTCAAATACCCCTCCATTACGATTTGTCCGGCCAAAGTTCCCGTTACAGTCGAACTTTGTCCCGCGGCGATCAAAGCAACGGCAAATAAAATAGGCGCCCATTTGGTTCCTAATAGAGGTTCCAGAAATTGATGTGCGTCCTGAATTTCCGCAACCTCAAACATTCCGTTCTTGTAAAATGTGGCTGCAGCCAAAATTAAAATGGCAGCATTTACAAAGAAAGCAAGATTCAGAGCGATTGTCGAATCGATAAGATTGTATTTTAAAGCCTGTTTAATTCCGGCTGGCGTACGATCGAATTTTCGGGTTTGTACCAAAGAAGAATGCAGATACAAGTTGTGCGGCATTACAGTTGCTCCAATAATTCCGATAGCAATATACAAAGCAGCAGAATTAGGCATTGACGGAATAAGTCCGTAAAAAACTTTGTCCAGTTCTGGTTCTGCAAAGATCATTTCAAAAATGAAAGAAAATCCAATAATCGCTACCAATACAATAATAAAAGCCTCCATTTTTCGAATTCCTTTATTGATCAGGAAAAGCAACAAGAAAGTATCTAATACGGTGATCAAAACACCTTCGATAAGCGGAATATCAAAAAGAAGATTAATACCAATCGCCATTCCTAGCACTTCGGCTAAATCACAGGCCGCAATGGCAATTTCGGCCAGAAAGTATAAGATATAATTGATAAACTTAGAATACGTTTCTCGAGAAGCCTGCGCCAGATCGCGCTGCGTTACAATTCCAAGACGTGCACTTAAGCTTTGAAGCAACAAAGCCATTAAGTTACTCATTAACAAAACCCAAAGTAGCGAGTACCCAAATTGACTACCGCCGGCTATATCTGTGGCCCAGTTTCCCGGATCCATATATCCTACACTTACCAGGTAGGCTGGGCCTAAAAAGGCTAATATTTTTCTAAAACCTGTTTTTTTATGCTGTGTTGCAACCGATTGATGAACTTCTTCTAAAGATTTACCCATTGTAAAAATGTTGTTTGAACAAATATAGGGATAAATTATATTCGCACAACAAAATTTTTAGGCCAGTCTAAATCTTAAATGTTAGAATTCAAACAATTTGGACATAAACCTGACAATGTAAAGTTTATGTCGTTTACTTTATAATTATGCGGAATAATGTAACTCGGCTTTACATTTTCAAGACAAGTAATCTCTAAACATTTTTCACAACTAAAATGAGCATGATTATGAATGTGTACTCTTTGGGCATGATGATGGCATTTTGCATACTTTACCGTTCCGTCAAGATTTACAATTTTGTGTATGATATCGTCATTGACCAAGCGATCTAATATTCTGTAAATCGTAACGCGATCACACAAATCTCCTGTTTGTTTTTGAATTTCGGTATGAGACAGCGCTGTTTTAGATTTCTCAAATATCTCTAAAACGGCCGTCTTTGCTGCTGTATTTCTTGTTGTTTTCATTTTATTGTATTAAAAAATATTATCGCAACAATGTTGCAATTAAAATAATCTTGTATATTTGCAACAAAATTGCATTAAGCAAAAGTACTGAAAATGAAGAAATCTACCACACCTCTTTACGATATTTTAGGAATCTCAAGCGCGGGCATTTGTTTGGTTCATTGTTTGGTTTTTCCGCTCCTAACGATTTTACCGTTGGGTATAAGTCACAATCCATATATCGATTTGCTATTTGCTACGATTGGTCTTTTTGCAATTATCAAAATTACGAAAGATTCAAATTTATTAGTGATAAGTATTCTGATTATTTCAATGGCTTTGATCTGGATCAGTGTTTTGTGCGAATTGCTGTTAGATCTTCATACGAATCTAATTTTTATTGGAGGAATCGGAATGATCATCGGACATATTTTAAATTATAGAAATCATAAATCTCTACAACGATGAAAAAATTACCAGTAACTGTACTAAGCGGATTTCTTGGAGCTGGGAAAACTACGCTGCTCAATCATGTTTTGCACAATAAAGAAGGACTAAAAGTGGCTGTAATCGTTAACGATATGAGCGAAGTCAATATCGACGCGCAACTCGTAAAAAACGAATCTACTTTGTCCAGAACCGAAGAAAAACTAGTAGAAATGACCAATGGCTGTATTTGCTGCACTTTGCGCGAAGACTTAATGCTTGAGGTCGAAAAACTGGCAAAAGAAAACAGGTTCGATTATTTGCTGATCGAAAGTACCGGAATTAGTGAGCCCATTCCGGTGGCGCAAACTTTCTCGTTTGTAAATGAAGATGAAAACATTGATTTGTCGCGATTTAGTTATATCGATACGATGGTTACGGTTGTGGATAGTTTTAATTTTTTTAAAGATTTTGGCTCAGCTAAAACATTGCAGGAACAAAAGCTGTCGGATATTGAAAATGACAACCGGACAATAGTCAATCTTTTGGTCGATCAGGTCGAATTTGCCAATGTTATTATCTTGAATAAAACAGATTTAATCAGCTCAGAATCATTAGAAATATTGAAAGCTTCGATTCAAAAACTAAATCCGGTTGCAAAAATAATCGAGTCGGTTTTAGGCAAAGTGAATCCGAACGAAATTATAAATACAGGTTTATTCAATTACGAAGAAGCCGAAAATTCTGCAGGCTGGATCAGAGAATTAGAAGGAATTCACAAGCCTGAAACAGAAGAATACGGAATTAATTCTTTTGTATTTCGTGATCCAAGACCTTTTCATCCCAATAGATTATGGAATTACATTTCTTCTGATTTTCCGGCCAACGTCCTTCGAAGCAAAGGATTATTGTGGATGGCGTCAAGACCCGAACAAGCCATTAATTGGAGTCAGGCCGGAGGATCGATGAAAGCAGAAGGAGCAGGAGTTTGGTGGGCCAGTATGCCATTAAGCGAAAGAATGGCATTTAATAATTTCGTAGAGTTTCAGGATGTAATTGAAGAACGATGGACATCTAATTTTGGTGACAGATTGAATGAAATCGTGTTTATTGGTCAGAAAATAAATGAAACTAAAATTTTGGAAGCACTTAATAAATGCCTTTGTACAGAGGACGAAATTGTAGATTATCATGACGGTTTCTTTTCTACAAAAGATCCTTTTCCTATTCCGAGAAATTAATAAACACATAAAACTATGATATACAATAATACATACGACGTTATAATTATCGGCGGTAGTTATAGCGGACTTTCGGCAGCAATGAGTTTAGGGCGTTCTTTACGAAACGTTTTGGTCATTGATAATGGTTTGCCTTGCAACAGACAAACGCCACATTCGCATAACTTTATCACGCACGACGGCGAGAAACCGGCTGTAATTTCGGCGAAAGCCAAAACCCAGGTTGAATTTTATGATTCGGTTAAATTCTATAACGGACTTGCTATTAACGCCATTAAAACAGAATCAGGCTTTGAAATTGAAACTAGTTCGGGAAAAATTTTTACAGCAAGAAAATTACTTTTTGCTACTGGTGTAAAAGATTTATTGCCACAAATTCCGGGTTTTGCTGAATGTTGGGGGATTTCGGTTCTACATTGTCCGTATTGTCACGGTTATGAAGTAAAAAAAGAAAAAACCGCGATCGTAGCCAATGGCGATATGGGTTTTGAATTTTCTAAAATGATATCAAACTGGACAAAAGATTTGAGATTATTAACGAATGGAAAATCAACGCTAACAATTGAACAAACTCAATTATTACAACAACACAATGTTCAAATTATTGAGGATGAAATAGAAAGCTTAGAACATCTAAACGGAAAGATTAAGCAGATTATTTTTAAAAATAAATCTAAAATCGAGCTTAAAGCCATTTACTTCAAAGCTCCTTTTGAGCAGCATTGTCCCTTACCGGAATCTTTAGGCTGCGAATTGACCGAAAATGGTTTGTTGAAAGTAGATGCTTTTCAGAAAACCACTATTCTCGGAGTTTTTGCCAGCGGTGATTGCCATATTCAGGCAAGATCAGTTGCATTGGCCGTTTCTTCAGGTTCTTTTGCCGGAGCGATGGTCAATAAAGAATTGATCGACGAAGATTTTGTTTAAAATCTTTAAATACATATAGATATTATCGAGGGTTGAATGTACCGTTAGGTACTACATATTGGTAGTTATTAGTTCGGAATTCGTTTGGCGTGCCGTAGTTACGTGACAGCTATCGTTTTGTTGTGTACCTACGGCACGCTTCAGTACATTTAATTCATATTTTCTATCAACATTTAGTGCCTAGAGGCACAATAAAATATATTTCGAGATTCGATGAATTTAATAAAGAATTATTTGATGAAGATTTTGTTTAAAATCTTTTAAAAACATAGAAGCATAGTTGCCGCAAACGTTTAAAAAATGCGATCTATTTTCACATTTGCGGGGCTATGTTTTAGAAAGCTTGCTTTCTTTTTATTTTCCAAAAAACTAAGATTTAAATCTATGTTTCTATGTGTTTAAAATATCCATAAAGTATTGAATTAAAATCAATTTAAAAGTTTTTAGCTCTAGAAACATTATTTATCAAATTTAATTTTTAGTTTTGTCTAAATTTAATTTTATAACAATGAAAAAACTTTTTTTGATATTGCTTTTATTTGGTTTGCAAATTTCTTTCGCACAAGAAACAAGTTCTGTTTCGGGTTTTATTTCCGGCGAAGGCCATAAATTACAGTTGGTGAATGTTCATTTAGTGGGCACCAAACACAAAACGATTACGGATAGTTTAGGATATTATAAATTAGAAAATGTTGTGGTTGGTAATTATACGCTACAAATCTCTCAAATAGGTTTTCAAACGATAAAAAAGAAAATAGAAGTTCTTAAAGATTCTATCCAGTCGTATGATTTTGAATTGACAGATAATGAGAACCAACTGAATGAAGTCGTGGTTTCAGGAACTTTAAAAGCCGTAAAACGATTAGAAAGTGCTGTTCCTGTTGAGGTGTATTCTCCGGTTTTCTTCAAGAAAAATCCAACTCCAAGTATTTACGAAGCATTGCAGAACATCAACGGCGTTCGGCCACAGCTTAATTGTGGTGTTTGTAATACGGGCGACATTCACATTAACGGACTGGAAGGCCCGTATACTTTGGTTTTAATTGACGGAATGCCAATCGTAAGTAGTCTTTCAACCGTTTACGGATTATCCGGAATTCCCAATTCACTTGTAGAACGTATCGAGATCGTAAAAGGTCCGGCATCTTCTCTTTACGGAAGTGAAGCGGTTGGAGGTCTGATCAATATTATCACGAAGAACCCAACCAACGCGCCTTTGTTTTCGGCTGATGTTTTTACGACTTCGTATTTAGAAACCAATTTTGATTTGGGAATGAAATTTAACCCAACTAAAAAATCATCAACGCTTTTGGGAATTAATTACTTCGATTACAATCAGGTTGTAGATAAAGATAAAGATGGTTTTACAGATGTGACACTTTCGCAAAGAATTTCAGTTTTTAATAAGTGGAATTTTCAAAGAGAAAATAATCGTTTGTTTTCGATCGCTGCCCGCGGAATGTACGAAGATCGTTGGGGCGGAGATGTGCGTTGGGAGAAAAAATACCGAGGCGGCGATGAAATTTATGGCGAAAGTATTTATACCAAAAGAGGAGAATTGATAGGAAGTTATCAATTGCCTTTTGAAGAAAAATTGATGCTGTCCTTTTCCGGAAATGTGCATTATCAGGACAGCCGCTATGGAACAACATCGTATATCGCGAATCAGAAAATAGGATTTCTGCAACTGACCTGGGATAAAAAGATAGGCCGCAATGATTTTCTTGCCGGAATCGCGACTCGATATTCGTATTACGATGATAATACACCGGCGACAAAAGAAGCAGAAAGTACTTGGTTACCGGGAATTTTTATTCAGGATGAGATTACGCTTTCGCCAAAAAGCCAGGTTTTGGTAGGAATGCGTTATGATTATAATTCGATTCACGGTTCGATTTATACACCCAGAGTGGCGTATAGATGGAAAACAAATGATAATACGATCTTCCGTTTTAATGCCGGAACCGGATTTCGTGTTGTTAATTTATTTACCGAAGATCACGCAGCGCTTACAGGCTCGAGAGATGTAGTGATAAAAAGTGATTTGAAACCGGAACGATCAGTAAATGCAAATCTGAATTATATTCAGAAGATCAATTTTGCAAACGGAACCTTTATGGGGATCGAAACAACAGCTTTTTATACCCGTTTTAGCAATAAGATCATATCCGATTACGAAACTGATCCTAACAAAATTATCTATGACAACATTAATGGTTATGCGATAAGTCAGGGAATCAGCACAAATGTTGATTTGAATTTCACCAACGGATTAAAATTTATTCTGGGAGCGACGATTTTAGATAATAAAAATGTTCAGGACGGAATTTCAGAAAGACCTTTTTTAACCGAGAATTTTACGGGAACCTGGAGCGTTTCATACAAAATAGAACCTTGGAATTTGTTGCTGGATTATACCGGAAATGTCTATAGTTCAATGAAACTGCCTTTGCTTAGCGAATATGATCCAAGAAGTCCTAATTCTCCGTGGTTCAGCATTCAGAATATTCAGTTTACCTATTTTGGATGGAAAAATTTCGAACTTTATGGGGGAGTAAAAAACCTACTGAACTTTACGCCAAAGCGAAATAATCCGTTTTTGATTTCAAGAACCAATGATCCTTTCGATAAAAATGTGCAAACTTCTGACGGAACCAATGTTGGTATTCATGGAAAAGTTGTTCCAAAGGGGCAAATAGTCGATACTCCGGATAATCCGTACGGTTTAACTTTTGATACGACTTATGTGTATGGACAAAATCAAACCATCCGTGGATTTTTAGGGTTGAGATATACTTTGAGATAAATAAGTTAATGCCATTCCCGATAGCTATCGGGATTCACAGATTAAAAAGATTATTGTTTAGAATAGAGTTTGCCACGAATTGCACAAATTACCACAAATTTAATTAGTGTAAATTCGAGAAATTCGTGGCAAAAAAATCTTTTAATCCATTTAATCTGTGGCAAAAAAACTAACAAATGAAAAAGCTAATATTATTTATCATCTTCTTCGGATTTACTTCAACAGGATTCTGTCAATTAAAAACCAGAACTTTTGAGGAAGTTGATAGTTTGCAACATTTTCAAAAACGAAAAATAATCGTTTTCATTCATACCAATTGGTGTCAATTTTGCCAGCGAATGAAACAAACAACATTTAAAAATCAGGAAATCATCCAGAAATTAAATTCAGATTTCTATTTTATTGATTTTAATGCCGAAGAAAAACGAGATATAACATTCAATAAACAAACCTTTAAATACCAACCTTCGGGAAATAATGTAGGCGTTCATGAACTGGCCTTGCAATTAGGAACGATCAACAAGCAGATCGTATATCCGGTTTTGTGTGTTCTGAATGAGAAGAAAGAAATCATTTTGCAGTACAATAGTTATCTCAGTCCAAAAGATTTTAAACTGTTTTTAGAAAAACTAAAAGAATAAAATTGCCTATTTAATGATGTGTAAGATTATTTGCATGAAAAAGTTTTTTTGTTTCTTTACAGTCAAAATAAACTAATTAAAATAAAGATGAAAAAAATAATATTCGCATTATTTATAGTTGTAGGGACCTATTCTTTTGCACAAACAAATGTTTTTCCTATTCAAGGAAATGTTGGAATAGGTACTTCAACACCAGGAGGTAGGTTAAACGTTGTTAATGTTCCGCAAGATTCAGGTGGTGATACTTTTATTTTGGGGAATGAGAATACGGGAGCAAATTTAAGAATGGGTTATAACACAAATTAAACATGGATACAAGCACATGGAGGGCAAGCTCTACGAATTAATGAATTGGGAAATGATTTAATTTTAAATTTGAATGATGGTTACGTCGGAATAGGTACTGCTAATCCTAAAGAGAAATTGTCAGTAAACGGGAATATTCGATCAAAAGAAGTAAAAGTAGAAATTACGAATTGGCCGGATTATGTTTTTGAGGAAGATTATAAAATTAAATCATTGGACAATTTAGAGAAATACATAAAGGAAAATAAACACCTTCCTGAAGTTCCAAGAGCAAAAGAAATTACAGACAACGGGCTAGATTTAGGGGAGATGAATAAGATCTTGTTGAAAAAAATAGAAGAACTTACTTTGTATTTGATTGATCAAAATAAAACTCTAATTGAACAACAAAGTTTACTTCTTAAACAGAGAGAAGATATTGATACGCTAAAAAGTAGTAAATAATGGGGTATTTATTAAAGGATATATTTCTATTATATTCTATTTAATTTTTTTTTAAACTAAATAATGATGAGAAGATTTTTACTTGTATTCTTGCTTGCAGCAAATACATTGTTTTCGCAAACAAACATTTTCGAAGCGAATGGAAATGTTGGGATAGGAATTATTCCAAAATATAAATTAGATGTAAATGGAACGATAAGATGGGGAGGGGTAACAAATTTTGTATACTCAGGACAGGATGATTTAGGAACTTATTTTGAACAATATAGTAAAATAAATAAGCAGGATAAATTACGCTTTCAAACCTCTATGAATGGAGATGAAACAAATTATGCTCAAATTTATATAGATCCAAAAAATGGTTTTTCTTTCAATACAATAGGAAGTGCCAATGGGAATGTTGGTATTGGAATTCTTAATCCTAGAGAAAAACTTTCAGTAAACGGGAATATTCGATCAAAAGAAGTAAAAGTAGAAATTACGAATTGGCCGGATTATGTTTTTGAGGAAGATTATAAAATTACTTCATTAGAATATTTAGAAAAATTTGTAAAAATAAACAAACATCTTCCAGAGGTTCCCACAGCAAAAGAAGTTGCTGAGAACGGGTTAGAGCTGGGGGAGATGAATAAGACTTTGTTGAAAAAAGTAGAAGAACTTACTTTGTATTTAATTGATCAAAATAAAACTTTGATTGAACAGAAGAACCAATTAGTTAGTCAACAAAAATTACTTGAAAAACAGCAGGAAGATATTGATAAGCTAAAAGCAGGGGAATAATTTCAAAAGAAATATAGATTTATTTTAAGAATGATTGTAAGCTTTTTTTAGAATATTTTAGAAAAACTAAAAGAATAAAATTGTTTATTTTTGAAAATGAATTCTTCGCAAATCCAGCATTTCAATTACATCTTTACCGGAGCGGGTTTATCTGCTTTGATGACCGTTTATAAAATGGTCTTGTCTGGAAAATTCAACGATAAATCGATTTTGTTATTAGATCAAGATTCGAAAAAAACGAATGACAGAACCTGGTGTTTTTGGGCAAAAGAAGAAACATTATGGAATTCAGTTATCTCCAAAAAATGGGTTTCGGCTTTGTTTGCCAATGAAAATTTCAAACGTGATTTAGATCTGAAGCCTTATCAATACAATCAAATTCGGGGATTAGATTTTTATAGTTTTATTTTTGAAGAACTTTCAAAACACTCGAATATTACTTTTCTAAATGAAAAAGTAACCGATATTAACGAACTCGAAACCCATGTTTTTGTTGGGACGGAAGAAAGTAGATTTACCTGCGATTACTTATTCAATAGTATTTATACAAAGGCTTTCGCCGAAAGTCAAACCAAATATCCCGTTTTACAACAACATTTTATAGGTTGGTCGGTGAAAACAGAAGCTGAGGTTTTCAATCCGGAACAAGCCACTTTCATGGATTTTTCGTTAGAACAAAAAGGGAATACGCGTTTTATGTATGTTCTGCCAACTTCTAAAACCGAAGCTTTAGTCGAATATACCTTATTTTCTGAAAATCTTCTCCAAAAGGAAGAATACGAAAATGAAATTCAAATCTACTTAAAGAATTTAGATGCTGATCAATATAAGATTATAGAGAAGGAGCAGGGAAGTATTCCAATGACCTGTTTTCCGTTTTGGAAGAAAAACACCAAAAGAGTTTTAAATATAGGAACCGCCGGCGGATGGACCAAAGCAAGTACGGGTTATACCTTTAGAAATTCGGATAAAAAATCATCTGAATTGGTTGAGTTTCTTAGTAATGCTTCTTCCGAAACTTCGCAATCGATGAAAATGTTTTCCTTTCATAAAAAAAGTAGATTCTGGTTTTATGATTTATTGCTTTTAGACATACTTTATCGCCATAACGAATTAGGAAGTGCTATTTTTTCTTCAATGTTCAAAAAAGGAAAGCCGGCTTTGATCTTTAAATTTCTGGATGAAGAAACTAGTTTGATTGAGGATCTTAAAGTAATTTTAAAATGCCCTAAAATGCCATTTATCAAAGCTTTGTTTCGGGTAATATTTAAGTGAAAAAGTTTGGTTCACGCAGATACTGCAAATTATAGTAAACTGACTTTTCGCTTTTATTAGTAGAAAATTCAAATAAAAATAGGTGTTCATCAGCCTAAATCCGCCAAATCTGTGGGCAATTTCTAAAACAGTAAAATATCAATCGAACTATAACAAAACTTTATACCTGAAATTAACTAGTTGCGAGTAAACTTTGTAACTTTGCAGATCAAAAGTAAAATTTAAAAATAAAGAGATATGTATCCAGAAGAAATGGTAAAACCAATGCAAGCTGAATTGACTGCTGCAGGTTTTCAAGATTTACATAGTGCTGATGCTGTAGATAATGCTATCAAAGCTGAAGGTACCACTTTAGTTGTTGTAAACTCTGTTTGTGGTTGTGCTGCAAGAAACGCACGTCCGGGAGCAAAAATGAGTTTAGAAGGCGCTAAAAAACCAGATCACTTAATTACTGTTTTTGCAGGTGTTGACAAAGAAGCTGTAGATGCTGCAAGACAACATATGTTTCCTTTTCCTCCATCATCGCCATCTATGGCTTTGTTCAAAAACGGAGAATTGGTTCACATGTTAGAGCGTCACCACATCGAAGGTCGTCCAGCTGAATTAATCGCTGAGAACTTGCAAGATGCGTTTAACGAGTTTTGCTAATTCAGGTTCAAAGTAACAAAGGTACAGAGGTACAAAGATTTTAAAAGCATCAGCCGCGGCTGATGCTTTTTTGTTTTTATAAAGTATCTCAAAACCTTTCAACCTGACAAAACCTTTGTCTTTTTGAACCTTTTTCTCTACCTTTGCCGCTCAAAAAAATAATTTCTAAACTTAAAAACTGTTTATAGCATGCAACTGTATAACACTTTAAGCGCAGAAGAAAGAGCCATCATGATCGATGATGCCGGTAAACAACGACTCACGTTGTCTTTCTATGCGTATGCCAAAATTCAAGATCCCAAAAAATTTCGCGATGATTTATTTGTAGCCTGGAATAAGCTCGATGCTTTAGGCCGAATTTACGTTGCAACTGAAGGAATAAATGCTCAAATGAGTATTCCTGAAGAAAATTTGGAAACTTTTAGAGCAACTCTGGAAGTATATGATTTCATGAAAGGCATTCGTTTGAATGAAGCGGTTGAACATGATGATCATTCATTTTTAAAATTAACCATTAAAGTTCGTGATAAAATCGTTGCCGACGGTTTGAATGATGAGACTTTTGATGTAACTAATATTGGCGTTCACTTGAAAGCCAAAGAATTCAACGAAATTTTAGACGATCCAAATACGATTGTAGTAGATTTTAGAAATCACTACGAAAGTGAAGTAGGACATTTTAAAGGCGCAATTACTCCAGATGTTGAAACTTTTAGAGAGAGTTTGCCAATAATCAACGATCAACTTCAAAACCATAAAGAAGATAAAAATCTGGTAATGTATTGTACCGGAGGAATTCGTTGCGAAAAAGCGAGTGCGTACTTTAAACACCAGGGCTTTAAAAATGTTTATCAATTAGAAGGCGGAATCATTAATTACGCCAAACAAATTGAAGCAGAAGGTCTGGAAAGCAAATTTATTGGTAAAAACTTTGTATTTGATAATCGTCTTGGTGAAAGAATTACCGAAGATATTATCTCTCAATGCCACCAATGCGGAAAACCTTGCGATAATCACACCAATTGCGAAAACGACGGATGTCATTTATTGTTTATTCAATGTGATGAATGTAAAGCTGCAATGGAAAATTGTTGTTCTACAGAATGTCTGGACATTATCCACATGCCTCTCGTTGATCAGGTTCGTTTAAGGACCGGAAAACAAGTTGGAAACAAGGTTTTTAGAAAAGGAAAATCAGATAGTTTAAAATTCAAACATTCTGGTGAATTGCCTAATACTTCTTTGGCTACAGCCGAAAAGCCCTTAGATATTCGTCAAAAAATAAAAGTAAAAAAAGTACTTCTTGGTAAAGCAGAACATTATTATGTAAAAGCGCAAGTTGGTCTCTTTACTATTGAAAACCACGAATTAAACAGCGGTGATAAAATCTTAATTTCAGGACCTACTACAGGAAATCAGGAATTAATTCTGGAAAAAATGATCGTTAACGAAGCAGAAGCCACTACTGCTAAAATTGGAGATAGAGTTACTTTTGAAGTTCCTTTCCGTATTCGTTTGTCAGATAAATTGTATAAAATTGTAAATTAGCATAAAATTTTATGCTAATTTATTTATGTCACAATCTTTTACCAAATTATGGACTCATGTAATTTGGGCAACCAAAAACCGTCAGGAATTAATTGATTATTCAATTGAGAAAAAACTCTATGATTTCATTTGTCAAGATTTAACTGACCTTGGATGCCCTGTTAGAATCATTAATGGAATGCCGGATCATGTACATGTTCTGTTTTTACAAAATCCACAAAAAACTATCTCAGATATTGTAAAGCAAATAAAAGGAAGTTCTTCTCATTTTATGAATGAAGGAGAATTTATCCTTGAAAAATTTGCCTGGCAAAGAGGCTTTGCCGCGTTTTCTGTTAGTGAATCTCAGCTTGATATTGTTTTCAATTATATCAAAAATCAAAAACACCATCATCTTAAAAAGAATGGTCAAGATGAATTTGATGATTTTGTGAAATTACATGGATTGGGAAATAAATGATTGCTAAACTCAACGGTGTGTTCCCTGTGGTTGAAACCACAGGTTATATTGGAAAAACATGAACAATGCATAAACATAGCCTGCGGTTTCAACCGCAGGAACGCAATGAAAATCGACAACGAGAATGCAAGCTATAAGATATGTTTATTGATACGTTCCCTGTGGTTGAAACCACAGGCTATATTGATAAAACATGCGCAAAGAAAAAACATAGCCTGTGGTTTCAACCACAGGAACGCAACGAAAATCGACAACGAGAATACAAGCTGTAAAAATGTTCAACGATACTTCCCCTGTGGTTGAAACCACAGGCTATATTGATAAAACATACGCAAATAAAAAACATAGTCTGTGGTTTCAACCACAGGAAAAAAAGAAAATCCACAACAACAACAACAATAACACTACTAATGATTTCAATCGTTAGGAAACAATACAAATAAAAATGACATTTAATAACAAAATTGAACTTATGGCTCCTGCCGGGAGCTTTGAGTCACTTCAGGCAGCGCTCGATAATGGCGCAGATTCGATTTATTTTGGCGTAGAACAACTTAATATGCGCGCGCGTTCAACGGTGAATTTTACTATTGATGATTTAAAGGAAATTGCCAATCGTTGTGAAGCTAAAAACGTACGAAGCTATTTGACTTTAAACACGATTATTTACGATCATGACTTGTCCGTTGTAAGAACATTATTAAACAAAGCCAAAGAAGTCAATATAACAGCTGTAATTGCATCTGATCAGGCCGTAATTGCAATGGCAAGAACAATTGGTATGGAAGTTCATATTTCAACACAATTGAATGTAACGAATATCGAAACCATAAAATTCTATAGTTTGTTTGCAGATACTATGGTTTTAAGCCGTGAATTAAGCTTGCGACAGGTAAAAAGTATTACAGATCAAATAGAAAAAGAGCAGATAAAAGGTCCGAATGGCAATTTAGTAGAAATTGAGATTTTTGGTCACGGTGCTTTGTGTATGGCAGTTTCAGGAAAATGTTATTTGAGTTTGCATTCGCATAATTCATCTGCAAATCGTGGTGCTTGCAAGCAAAATTGCCGAAAAAAATATACCGTTATCGATCAGGAAACTGGTTTTGAAATCGAAGTTGATAATGAATATTTAATGTCACCTAAAGATTTATGCACGCTAGATTTTCTAGATCAGATAATTGATTCTGGAATTCAGGTTCTAAAAATAGAAGGTCGTGGTCGTGCGCCAGAATATGTGGCAACGGTTATTAAAACGTATCGTGAAGCAATTGATGCCTATTATGACAAAACATTTTCTAAAGAAAAAGTTGCTGTTTGGATGGAAGCCTTAAACACAGTTTACAATCGTGGTTTTTGGTCAGGATATTATTTAGGGCAGGAATTAGGAGAATGGAGCGATATACCGGGATCGGCAGCAACGCAAAAGAAGGTTTACGTAGGGAAGGGAACACATTATTTCCCGAAAGTAGAAGTAGGGCAATTTAAAATTGAAGCTTACGACATTAAAATTGGCGATAGAATTTTAGTTACAGGGCCGAGTACAGGAGCGCAAGAAATGATTATCAACGAAATGCTGGTAAATGATTTGGTTTCTGAAAAGGCTACAAAAGGCGATGATTGTACTTTCAAACTTCCGTTTAGAATTAGAATGTCGGACAAATTATATAAAATCGTGGAGGCATAATGGTTATTGTAACGCTACAAAGAGATAAATGCATTGGCTGTAATTACTGCGTCGAAATGGATCCGGTACATTTTCAAATGTCTAAAAAAGACGGGAAATCGGTATTGATTCATTCGAAAGATGCAAAAGGATTTTTTACCTTAAAATCTAATAATCATGCCATTGTTGAAAGTTTTGAGCTGGCAGCAAAAGCTTGTCCGGTGAAGATTATTACGGTTAAGGAAACGTAGATTATTGTTTAATATAAATTTAAAGAGCCACATATTTGTGGCTCTTTTGTTTTATTTGCAAGTTTTGTGATATTTTAAAAGCAGATCTTTATTAAAAGTAATGGGCATTAAAGAATCTTCTGCAGTGTTATATTCATAAAGCTCATTTTTAGACGGATCAAATGTATATCTTGCTATTGTAGGCATTCGGTCAGGATAAGTTTCATGAAGACTTAATACATAGTTTTTGGAGTAATCAAGGGCTTTATCTCTTTCTGGATTAGGACTTCCTTCTATTGTAATTCCAATAGAAGTTCCTCCATTTTTTACAACTGCTTCATATAGACCTTTTGTGTCTTCTACATAAGAAGGAGCAGTTGTCAAAATTTCTATAACAACATCAATACAATTTACAGTATCATCAACTTTATCTTTTTGAGCTTGATCAATTGTGTCTTTTGTAGTAGTTTTTTTATTGTTGGTTTTGATGGCAATTTTTATGACTTCCGTTTTGTGACAAGAAAATATAATCATAATTAGAGATAATAGCAATAAATTCTTTTTCATTTAATAATGTTTTTATTTTAACTGGAATTAAATCCTTATTCTTTAACAAGATTTACAAACTTAGCATTTGATAATGAAGCTAAAGTTCCTTTTTTACCTACACCTTGCCAGTCAGATATTTTTCCGTTTACATTTATTTTAATACCAACAGAATTTGATGTTTCGTATAAGGTATATTTTATGTTTCCACTATTAAATTCCAATTCATTACCTGTATTTTGTTTTCTGAATTTGAATATGGCCTTACTTGCTTTTTCAGGAGTAGAAGGATGTGCAAAAGACACAAATTTATATTCGTCGTTTTGTCGAAAAGCATAATACAAAACGTTATTTGCTTTAAATAATAATATGCGGCCTTTGCCATTTTTGGTATCAAAAACAAGTAATGTATCCAGATTAGGTTCATAAACAGATAAAGAAGTAAAAGGAACATATTTGTTGTTTTCCCATTTCTTTCCCGTTATTTTATAAAAAGGCGTTTGTGTAAAACCATCTTCTTCAAAGTCTGAAAGGAGTTTTACTTCGGTGCCAGAAACGCTGTAGTATGCTCCGGCATGAAGTGCAGCTCCGCCACTGCTCCAGGTAATAAGTCTTTTGTTTTTAGTGTCAATATCAAATGAGCCACCACGTACACAAAAAGCATTATAATAAATATCGCTTATGCTTGCACTAGGAATATAACCTTTTGGTGTATTAATAAAAATATATACGTTTGGTTGCGGTGTGTAGCAGCCTTCGTCATCATTAATTGCTGTTCCAAAAATAATGATGTCGGATCTGCCGTCAAAATTCACATCACCGAGTACACGGATGTTTATATCTTTAAGGCTTTTGAATGCTATTGTCTTTGCTGTTTTACTTATTTGAGATTTCGAAAGTTCTTTCGAGCCGTATTCCAGTACTACTTTTTTACTTTCATTTTCTGTCAGCCTGTAATATTCTTTTATTTCTGATTTTACTGTTTGTTGGGCAAAATACAACGTATAACCTTTTGTGAAATCATTAATTGTGAAAGCTTTTTGTGCTTGTAGGGTATATATTTCGGCAAAAAGAAAGAGTATAAAGCAAATTTTTGATTTCATGTTCAGATGTTTGTGGGATTATTTGGCGTATGTTTATTTATTCTTTTGATTTGGTTTTGGACTTTAATTTCCATTTGTTGTTTTTCCCCACATATTCATAATCAAATGTTTTTTTTCCGGTTCGATCCTGGTAATGTTTTTTTAATGGTATAATGCTCAGATCTTCTTGTAATTTATAACTACCTTCTTCAGAAACTCCAAAAGCACTTCCATAAAGTTCTGTATTTATAACATTGTTTTCTTTGTCAAATTCAGGTTTGCTCCAAATATCTGTATCGTCAGCGGTATTGTAAAGTCTAACGAGTTTTTGCTGCCTTTGGTCATTAATAAAAATGATTGTCCATTGATTTCCATTTACATTTGAAGCAACCCAACACAAGAGGTCTTCATCGCCATCATTATCAAAATCAACAATTCTAAAATTTGAAAAAAGAAGATCATTATCAAAAAGCCAAAAAAATGGCTGATAACTCATATTCTCCTGAAATGTAAATTCTTTATTTTTTAATTGATAAAGCGATACAAGAGAATCATTTTGTAAACGAAAAGAATATTTTAGCGGAATTTTTCCTTTTAATTCAAATTCGCATTCAGGCTTTTCTTTAGTAAAATCAATATCCTCGACGCTTAATGAAGCAGGAGGAAAATGGACTTTAAAAACGAGATGCTGGACAGAATCATTTTCTGTTTGTGCAAAAGAACAATTAAAAATTAAGAAAAAAAGTATAGAAAAAAACTTCATCTAATCGTGTATTTACTAAGTGTAAATATAGTATTCTGTAGGTAATTTTTTAGTTTTGTAAAGAAAATAACTAAAATGTGCTATTAGAGGAAAGTCTCAAAAGAATAGTAAGTAAAAGATTTTTTGCGTTTGAGAAATTCAGTCTAATACTGTTATAAAAAAATCTTATTTTGCCTTAAAGATTGCACGCTTTTGTATTTAACGAAGCATTAGTATTAATGCATAAAAAGCAAACTAAAAAAAATACTATCTTTACCGATCAAACGTTTATGAACTTAAGTTGCTTTTATGCAACACTACATATATAATTATGGCATGTACAAGTTGTTCAACCTCAGATGGTGGCGCACCAAAGGGTTGTAAAAATAATGGGACTTGCGGCACCGATAGCTGCAATAAATTGACGGTTTTTGACTGGCTCGCGAACATGAGTCCGTCTAATGGAGAGGCTATTTTTGATTGTGTTGAGGTTCGTTTTAAAAACGGACGTAAAGAATTCTTTAGAAATTCAGAAAAATTAACATTAAGCATAGGTGATATTGTAGCAACTGTTGCATCACCAGGACATGATATTGGTATTGTTACTTTGACAGGAGAATTGGTTAAAATTCAAATGAAGAAAAAAGGGGTAAATCCTGAAAGTAACGAAGTACCTAAAATTTACCGAAAAGCTTCTCAAAAAGATATTGATATCTGGTCTGTAGCACGTGATCGTGAGGAACCTATGAAAGTTCGTGCGCGTGAATTGGCAATTCAGCATAAATTAGAGATGAAAATTTCTGATATCGAATTTCAGGGAGACGGATCTAAAGCAACTTTTTATTACACGGCAAATGACAGAGTCGATTTTAGACTTTTAATTAAGGATTTTGCTAAAGAATTCAGTACCAGAGTAGAAATGAAACAAGTTGGTTTCCGTCAGGAAGCAGCTCGTTTAGGCGGAATTGGATCTTGCGGAAGAGAACTTTGCTGCTCTACCTGGTTAACAGATTTTAGAAGTGTAAATACATCAGCGGCACGTTACCAACAGCTTTCGCTGAATCCTCAAAAATTGGCAGGACAATGCGGAAAATTAAAGTGTTGCCTGAACTACGAGCTTGATACTTACATGGATGCATTAAAAGATTTTCCGGATTATGACACTAAATTAGTGACTGAAAAAGGAGATGCAATCTGTCAGAAACAAGATATTTTTAAAGGATTAATGTGGTTTGCTTACACGAATAATTTTGCTAACTGGCATGTTTTAAAAATTGATCAGGTAAAAGAAATTATTGCGGAGAACAAACAGAAAAACAAAGTTTCATCTCTTGAAGATTTTGCGATCGAAGTAGTTTCAGAACCTGAAAAAGACTTTAATAATGCAATGGGTCAGGAAAGTTTAACACGTTTTGATCAGCCAAAAAGGAAGAAAAAACCAAATCGCAAACGCAAACCAAATGCCGAAGCAGCGATTGTGGCAACTCCAAACAAACCTCAGGCAGCTTCAAATCAAAACAAACCTGCTGGAGGAAATCAGAATAAAGGGAATAATCCAAACAAAGGAAACAAACCGAATAATAATAACAAGCCGAATAAACCGAACAATTCGAATAAACCGAACAATTCGAATAACACGAATGAGAATAAACCGGCTGAACCTAGAAAACCTATAATTATTACTAAAAATGAGAATAAAAAATAGTGCGATTCTTCTTTTGGTAGGGATACTTTTCTTTTCGTGTGATAAAAAAAGAGTATTCGATGAGTACAAATCTGTTGGAAGTGCCTGGAACAAAGACAGTATTGTAACCTTTGATCTGCCAGTTTTAGATTCAACCAAAAAGTACAATTTATTTATAAATTTAAGGGACAACAATAATTATCCTTTCAAAAATTTGTTTTTAATTGTGGCTATAGAAACACCTAGCGGTTTCACTAAAGTAGATACTTTAGAATATGAAATGGCAAAGCCGGACGGAACCTTGTTAGGAAACGGTTTTACTGATATAAAAGAAAGTAAACTTTATTATAAAGAAGATGTAAAGTTTAAAGGAAAATATAAAGTACACATCAAACAAGCTGTTAGAGAATCAGGAAAAATCCCTGGAGTTCAGGCTTTAGAAGGTATTACAGATGTAGGTTTTAGAATAGAACAAAAAGATTAGAAAAATAGTTATATGGCCATCAAGAAAAACAATCAACCTAATAGTAATAAGGATATTAACTACTATAAAAAGAAATTCTGGCGAGTTTTTGCTTATACCTTATTGGGTATTTTAGCCTTCTTTTTATTTGCCTCATGGGGATTATTCGGATCAATGCCTTCATTTGAAGATTTAGAAAATCCGGATTCTAATCTGGCAACAGAAATCATTTCATCTGATGGAGTAGTGATTGGTAAATATTTTAAAACCAACAGATCACAACTTAAATATTCAGATTTACCAAAAAGTTTAGTCGAAGCTTTGGTAGCGACTGAAGATGCGCGTTTTTACGAACATTCAGGTATTGACGGACGCGGAACTTTAAGAGCTGTTTTTAGTTTAGGTACCAATGGTGGAGCGAGTACATTAACACAACAATTAGCCAAACAGTTGTTTCACGGAGAAGGATCTAAATTTCTTCCGTTCAGGATTGTACAAAAAATAAAAGAGTGGATTATTGCCATTCGTCTGGAACGTCAATATACCAAAAATGAAATTTTGGCCATGTATTGCAACGTTTATGATTTTGGAAATTATTCTGTTGGAGTAAGTTCTGCAGCACAAACTTATTTCTCAAAAGATCCTAAAGATTTAACGATGGACGAGTCGGCTATTTTAGTCGGAATGTTCAAAAACTCTGGTTTATACAATCCGGTTCGTAATCCTGAAGGAGTAAAAAATCGTCGTAACGTAGTGCTTTCTCAAATGGAAAAAGCAAAAATGATTACGACTGCAGAAAAATTAAGATTACAAGCTTTACCGATCGCTTTAAAATTCAAATTAGAAAGTCACCGCGAAGGAACTGCTACTTATTTCAGAGAATATCTTCGTGATTACATGAAAAAATGGGTTGCAGAAAATAAAAAACCAGACGGATCTGATTATGATATCTATAAAGACGGTCTGAAAATTTATACTACTATCGATTCAAGAATGCAGTTACATGCCGAAGAAGCAGTTTCTGAACACATGAAAAACCTTCAGCAGCAATTTTTTATTGAAATGAAAACCAATAAAAATGCGCCTTTCGTAAACATTACGCAAGCTGAAACAGATAGAATCATGATGCAGGCGATGAAAAATTCTACGCGTTGGGCGATCATGAAAGATATGGATAAAAGCGAAGATGATATCATTGCTTCATTCAAAGTAAAAACAAAAATGCGTGTGTTTACCTGGAAAGGAGAACGTGATACGGTAATGACACCACTTGATTCTATCCGTTATTTCAAACACTTTTTACAATCTGGTTTAATGGCGATGGAGCCTCAAACAGGAAATATCAAAGCGTGGGTTGGTGGAATCAATTACAAATATTTTCAGTACGATCACGTAGGGCAGGGAGCAAGACAAGTAGGTTCTACATTTAAACCGTTTGTTTACGCAACTGCTATTGAACAATTGAATATGTCTCCTTGCGATTCTATTCTTGACGGACCGTTTATGATTCACAAAGGGCGTCATAATGTTACTGCTGACTGGGAGCCAAGAAACTCCGACAACAGATACCGCGGAATGGTAACTTTAAAACAAGGTTTGGCGAACTCTATTAATACTATTTCGGCTAAATTGATAGACCGTGTAGGACCTGAAGCTGTTGTTGAATTAACACACAAATTAGGGGTTAAAACTGAGATTCCTGCACAGCCTTCGATTGCTTTGGGAGCAGTAGATATTACGGTTGAAGATATGGTTGCTGCTTATGGTACATTTGCCAATCAGGGAGTATATGTAAAACCACAATTTTTAAGCCGTATTGAGAATAAAAGCGGAGAGGTTATTTACGAGCCAATTCCGGAGTCTCACGACGTTTTAAATAAAGATATTGCCTTTGCAGTAATAAAATTACTTCAGGGAGTTACTGAAACCGGTTCTGGTGCACGTTTACGTACGCAAGGCGGAGGAAGTGGAGATAATCGCTGGACAGGATATCCGTACATGTTTAAAAACGCCATTGCGGGTAAAACCGGAACAACACAAAATCAGTCTGATGGTTGGTTTATGGGAATGGTGCCAAACTTAGTAACAGGAGTTTGGGTGGGTTGCGAAGATCGTTCGGCTCGTTTTAAAAGTTTAACTTACGGACAAGGTGCTACCGCTGCTTTACCAATTTGGGGTTATTTCATGAAACTTTGTTATGCAGATCCTGGACTTCAGGTTTCAAAATCAGAGTTTGAGCGACCAGCAAATCTTTCGATAAAAGTAGATTGCTATAGCGCTCCAAAAGTAAAAGATACAACAGCAACAGAACAAAATACAGACGAATTCGAACTGTAGTTTAAGTTCTTTATAATATAAAAATCCTTTTGTGATCTTCTATTAATTTAGAAGAAAGCAAAAGGATTTTTTTTGGATTAAATTCTGATAATTTTAAAAATAGAAATTACGAGTATAGATCTAATCGCAAAGAATGCAAAGGTTTACGCAAGGTTCGCTCAGTTTGCATTTTATAAAATAACTTTGCGAACCTTGCGGTTTTGTCTTTGTGAACTTTGCGGTTAAAAACTGGATTTATTTTTTACGAAATCGTTATAATTTAATCTAAAAATCTTATTTTTATCAAAAATATACAGTAATAAAGACCCTTTTGTTATGATTACAAAAAAAGTAAATAACGTTCAGGATGCTACACAAGGAATCGAAAGCGGAATGACCATTATGTTTGGTGGTTTTGGCTTATGCGGAATTCCCGAAAATACAATTGCAGCCTTAGTAAACACATCTATTTCAGATTTAACTTGTATTTCGAACAATGCCGGAGTAGATGATTTTGGTTTGGGATTGCTTTTGCAGAAAAAACAGATCAAAAAAATGATTTCGTCTTATGTTGGAGAAAACGCTGAATTCGAACGTCAGATGCTTTCAGGTGAACTTGAAGTTGAATTGACTCCACAAGGAACCTTAGCAGAACGTTGTCGTGCCGCTCAAGCCGGAATTCCAGCTTTCTTTACGCCGGCAGGTTACGGAACCGAAGTTGCCGAAGGAAAAGAAGTTCGCGAGTTCAACGGAAAAATGCATATTATGGAACAAGCTTTTAAGGCTGATTTCGCAATTGTAAAAGCATGGAAAGGAGATGAAGCCGGAAATCTTATTTTTAAAGGAACAGCCAGAAACTTTAATGCATGTATGGCGGGCGCCGCAAAAATCACCATTGCCGAAGTAGAGGAATTAGTTCCGGTTGGAACTTTAAATCCTAATCAAATTCATATTCCGGGAATAATGGTGCAGCGTATCTTTCAGGGAGAAAAATTTGAAAAGCGTATTGAACAAAGAACTGTGAGACAGAAAGCTTAATTAGATAATGAGATAATTTGTCAACTAGATAATTAAAAACATTATTGCAATAAAGTTGCTTTAATTTGTTTAATGTTTGAAAATTAGGCTTTTATTATTAATTACTTTAAGTAAAAAATTATCTAATTATCAAATTGACTAATTGGCACATTAAAAATAGACTATGACAAAGCTTTTTAATATAATCCTGTTTTCAGTACTGTCGTTTTCGGCTTTTGGGCAATCAAAAAATGAATTGAGACAAGAATTAAATAAGATCATTTCGTCTAAAAATGCAACAGTCGGAATTTCGATAAAAGGTATTGAAGATAAAGATACTTTAAGTATCAACGGAAACCTGAAAGCCCCAATGATGAGTGTTTTTAAATTTCATATTGCTTTGGCAGTTTTAAACAAAGTAGATGAAGGAAAACTTTCATTAACACAGGAAGTTTTTATTAGAAAGAAAGATTTACACGAAAATACCTGGAGCCCAATGAGGGAAGATTATCCGGATGGAAATGTGAATTTAACTTTAGATAAGTTATTAAGATATACCGTTTCGCATAGTGATAACAATGGATGTGATATACTTATTGATTTGGTTGGAGGAACAAAAGTTGTGCAAAAGTTTATCAATCAACAAGGAATTAAGGACTTTGTGATTAAAGTAAACGAAAACCAAATGAGAAGCTGGAAAAATCTTTATGTAAATACAACCACTCCCTTAGCAACAACAGCCTTGCTTGAAAAGTTTTTTAAAGGAGAAATTCTAAAAGAAAGCACCACAAAATATTTGTATCAAATAATGGTTGAAACATCAAGAGGTTTAACCTGGATGAAAGCCGGACTTCCTGAAAATACGGAACTAGCACACAGAACAGGAATTTCAGGAACCAATGATGATAATTTGAGAGTAGCAATGAACGATATTGGAATTGTAAAACTTCAAAATGGGAAACATTTTATTCTGTCCGTTTATTTAAAAAACATCACAGAAAAACAAGAAGATACAGAAAAAATAATTGCAGATATTACAAAAGCAACCTGGGATTATTTCGTAAAGAAAACAGAACAAATTAGATAATTAGAAAATGTGATAATTAGATAATTGATATTGATTGCGCAAAGTAATGCATTATCTAATTATCTAATTTCCAAATTGACACATTGAAGATATGTTAACAAAAGAAGATATTGCAAAGCGAATTGCAAAAGAAGTAAAAGACAGGTATTTTGTGAACTTAGGAATCGGAATTCCGACTTTGGTTGCGAATTATGTGCGCGAAGATATTGCGGTTGAGTTTCAGAGTGAAAACGGTGTTTTGGGCATGGGACCTTTTCCTTTTGCAGGAGAAGAAGATGCTGATATTATCAACGCA
Organism: Flavobacterium bizetiae; assembly: GCF_902804475.1. Classification (GTDB taxonomy): domain Bacteria; phylum Bacteroidota; class Bacteroidia; order Flavobacteriales; family Flavobacteriaceae; genus Flavobacterium; species Flavobacterium bizetiae. Next base: position 4,519 of record NZ_CADCSU010000023.1, on the reverse strand, counting down.
GGAAAACAAACCATTACCACACTTCCGGGAGCGAGTTTCTTTGATTCCGCTTTTAGTTTTGGAATGATTCGCAGTCAAAAAGTAGATTTAACGATTTTGGGCGCGATGGAAGTTTCTGAAAACGGAGATATTGCCAACTGGAAAATTCCGGGCAAAATGGTAAAAGGAATGGGAGGCGCGATGGATTTGGTGGCTTCCGCCGAAAATATCATCGTGGCCATGATGCACGTGAATAAAGCAGGAGAATCTAAAATATTAAAAAAATGTACTTTGCCATTAACCGGTGTAGGATGCGTTAAAAAGGTCGTAACTGAGTTAGCAGTTCTCGAAGTAACAGAAAAAGGTTTTAAGCTCTTAGAACGCGCGCCAGGTGTTTCTGTCGAGCACATCATCGCTTCGACTGAAGCTGATTTAATTATTGAAGGAGAAATTCCTGAAATGGCAATTTAGATTTTAACCGCAAAGGCGTAGAGTCGCAAAGATAATTTGCAGAATCAGTAAGTATAAAAATAAAGCCGCTTAATTGAGCGGCTTTATTTTTATAAAAACTTTGCGACTTCGCGCCTTTGCGAGATTAAATCGTGCAGTATATAAAACTCTGCGAACTTTGCGGTTAAATAATTTACAATGTAAAACTCATACGACCAAAGTAATAAGCTCCGGTAGTTCCCATTTGAACAGGAGCATATTTAAATACGCCATAATAACTGTTCTCGTAAATTTGTCTGTCCGGGAAAATATCAAATAAGTTGTTCGCTCCCAAAGCAATCTGAATTTTTGGAGTCAGTTTATAAGCAACCGTAATATCTGTAACTACTTTTCCGTTATGTTTCTGGATGCCTCCAAAAGGGAAACCATCACGAATCACTTGTCCAAAATAAGTATTTCTCAATAAGAAATTCCATTTTGTTAAACTGTAATTAATGGCAAAAGTACCTTTGTGTTTTGGCGTATTCGTCTCGATTAGACTTCTTTCCTGAGGTCCGTAGTATACATCTTCCTGACCTGCAAATAAAGGCGGAATGTTATTCAACTGATCATCAACTTTATTGTCGTTGTAGTTGTACAATAACGAAAGATTCATTTTTCCCGGACCAATATTCATATCATAATCAATCACAACATCAACTCCGTTTGTAGTGGTATTGATGGCATTGGTAAAGAAACGACCCGTTTGTGCGCCGTATTGCGCAAACAAATCGCGAAGTGCCGGAACAGGATTTCCTTCAGCGTCATTTCCTAAGTTTCCTGTAAGAATGATTCTATTGTCAATTCTAATGTGGTAATAATCAGCCGTAATATGTAATTTTTTCGTTGGAGAATAAACAACACCAAAGCTGTAGTTTCTGGAAGTTTCCTCTTTTAATTTCGGAATTCCTAATTCTTTCGCTACCTGACTATCATTTCTAAAAATACCTGAGTTCAGGATTTGTCCGTCAACAGCATCAGTTGCAATATTGTTGAAATATTGTTGGTGCAATGACGGTGCTCTGAAACCAGAACTAATCGCTCCACGAACAAATAAATTATCTAAGATTTTGTATCTCGCAGATAATTTTCCGTTAATCGTATTTCCAAAATCAGTATAATCTTCGTAACGACCCGCAACTCCAATCAATAATTTTTCAGTAACATCAGCCTCAACATCAGCATAAACGCCAACGCTGTTTCTGTTTTCGTTCACTTCATTCAAAGGAGAAAATCCAGGAAACGATTGTGCTCCGCCATTGATGTAAGAGTTCTCTTCACCCGGAACGATTTTGTATTTTTCAAAACGATATTCACCTCCAAAAGCAACATTCAAACCATGAAAAATATCTTTGTACAATCTCGAGATATCAGCATTTACAGTATTTTGCAAGAAAGAGTGGTTTCCGGCTTTAAAGTCAGTTTGTCCGTTATCTCCCAGCGAAACGTTGTTGGTATTCGATACATCATAAACAAATTTGTTTTCACCAATCGTGTTACTTACGTCTAATTTCCATTCTCCAAATTTAAATTTAAAACCAACTGAAGAAGAAAGATCTGTTACTACAGAGTTCAACTCAGGTTGAAATCCGAAAGGAAAAATCGACGCTACAACATTTTCAGTCTCACTTGGCAAACGTCTGAAACCATAACCAGTACCTTCTCTATGACTCACACCACCGTTTGCATAAAACTCAATTTGATCGTTTAACGGAATCGATGCATTAAAGAATCCCTGAATATTCTGGATTTTTGCATCTCCAATCTGAAAATTAAAATCGTCACGTGTTAAACCATTTTGAGCTAATAAATTATCATCAATCTGACGTGATTGTGCAGGATCATTAGCAAAATCATAAGCAAAGAAATTATCTTCAGCCGATTGATCGAAAATGATCAGGTTATTATTTTGGGAACGATTTGTTTTCTGGCGGTCATTAAATTCAGCCGAAAGGTTGATAAAACCACCTTTATTGCCAATTTTTGTACCGTAGTTTAAGTTCACATTTGTAGTTTGACCATCATTTCTTGATGTCGAACCATAAGTGGCATTAACTTCTAAACCTGCATTATCCTTTAAAACCAGATTAATAACACCCGCAATCGCATCAGAACCGTATTGAGCCGCAGCACCATCTCGTAAAACCTCAATTCTTTTAATGGCCGAAGCAGGAATTGCACTTAAATCTGTACCAACAGAACCGTTTCCAACTGTATTTTGATAATTTACTAATTGAGGTAGTATGTCTTCTTTTTCCGTTAATCAAAACCAAAACCTGATCAGGACCTAAACCTCTTAAAGAAGCCGGATCAATATGTTCAGTACCATCGGCAGAAGATTGGCGGTTTGAATTGAATGACGGAATTAAATACGTAAGGATATCGTTTGTAGTAGTTTGTGGAGTTGTATTTCTGATTTTGGCCAGATTTACAACATCAACCGGAACTGCTGTTTCCAATTTACTTTTGTTCGGATTTCTACTTCCTACGACTACAATTTCGTCAAGACTATTGTTTTCTAAAGCCAATTGTACTTCGATAACGTGATCTTTTGCAACAATTTCTTTGGTTTGATAGCCAAATAACGAAACAATAAGCGTTGGATTATTTGTAGAAGCGTTAATGGTAAACTTTCCTAAAGCATCACTTGTAGCATTAATGTGAGTTCCTTTGATTAAGATTGTAGCAAATTCTAAAGGATTTCCGTTTTCATTCGTAACCGTTCCCTTTATCTCGTGACTTTGCGCAAAAAATAAAGTACTGGATAAAGTAAGAATTGCTGTTATGACAATTTTTAATTTTTTTCTCATTGATAATTTAGTTTTGTATTTGATTTAGTAATTATTCAAAAAGATCCAATAGAAAAGTTATTTGTCTACTATTTACATAGGATAATGAATAAAATGCAAATGTAATTGTAAATAATCAAAATCGATTTATAAAATGATATTATTTCTAATATATTAGGGTCAATTTTTAAGTTTAATGAAATATCTTTGCTGAAAATTTAAAAAGAGAAAAAATGAAATTACGTTTATTACTTTTTTTGTGTGCTATTACTCTTAATGGTTTCGCACAAAATAATGTATTAGTTTTTCAATCAGATTTTGGTTTGAAAGATGGAGCAGTATCTGCTATGAAAGGGGTTGCAATGGGAGTTTCGACCGATATTAAAATATTTGATGTAACTCATGAAATCCCGGCATTTAATATTTGGGAAGCAGCATATCGTTTGTCGCAAACAGCTCAATACTATCCTGCGGGAACTGTATTTGTATCTGTTTGTGATCCGGGAGTAGGTACAGCAAGACATTCTGTAGTTTTGTTAACTAAATCTGGTCATTATTTTGTAACTCCGGATAACGGAACTTTAACTTTAATTGCAGAACAATTAGGGATTCAGGAAATTCGTGAGATTGATGAAGTAAAAAACCGTCGTCAGAATTCAAACGAATCGTATACTTTTCATGGTCGTGATGTTTACGCTTTTACAGGAGCTCGTTTAGCATCTAAAACTATTACTTTTGAAGAAGTTGGACCAAAATTACCAAACGAAGTAGTAAAAATTGATTACCAAAAACCGGTTTTCGAAAAAGGAATCATCAAAGGCGGAATTCCGATTTTAGATATCCAATACGGAAACGTTTGGACGAATATCGACAAGAAAACTTTCGCTAATCTGGATTTAAAAGCGGGTGATTTCGTTAAAATCCAAATCTTTAACGGAACTAAAAAAGCATACGAAGGAAAATTGAAACTGGTACATACTTTTGGAGAGGTTCAGGTGGGTACTGATGTTTGTTACTTTAATAGTCTTTTAAATTTTTCATTAGCTGTTAATCAGGGAAGTTTCTCAGCAAAACATAAAATTTACAGCGGAGCTGACTGGAGTATTTTGTTAAGCAAATAATTCATTGGATATTTCATATAAAATAAAAACCGCTCATTTGAGTAGTCATGGTCGGAAGATTATTCTTCCGGCCTTTTTTGTTTTATACTTTAAAAAAAAATGTTTTTATTTATTTTATTTAACACGAATTTTCTTGTTTAA
>NZ_CADCSU010000022.1 GCF_902804475.1 Flavobacterium bizetiae | reverse complement strand
CTTATTTTCTGCGTAAACTGTCCAATTTGGAACACTTTTTCAATAAACTCGATCTTTTGATCCAAGGAATTATTTTCATTTTTTAAGTGGACTGCAAAAAGCGTTTAGAAGTCAATTTAGAGGTGTGCGTAAAGTAGATTTCTTCTTATTTAGATTATCTAATCTTTTTGCCTAATCCCCAAGCTTTGCGTTTGATCCGAAATAACTCAGCGCTAATTCTCTCTTTTTCTGGTCAGAAGAAAGTCTACCGTATTGCCTAATTTATCTACTGCTCTACATAAATAATACCAAATATCTTTTACTTTGATATAGGTCTGATCCAATCTCTAGCTTATCCCCACCGTGGCTTTTCTCTGCTTCATCTCTGAGGCAAGCAAAGGTGTAAACTTATAAAGCCAGCACTGAATCGTAGCATGATCCAAAAGCACTCCCCTAATTATCATTATTTCTTTTACATCACGATAATTAAAGTTGGACTTAAACCTTTTTTAAAGCGTCTTTTTTCTACCTTTCTTAACATTTAAATTTAATTATCTAATGGTAATTGTCATATTAGGCACAATTATAGCATCAGTCAGTCCTCCTGTATAACGCTGCGCGAAAACCTCAATATAATCATTGCTAGCTAACTCAACAGAAGCATTTATTGGAAGAACTAATATATCATTAACAGCCAATCCTCTACCATAAATTTTAAATTGCGTCAATGCAGTTCCATTCTTTGCAATGTATATTATGTAAGTACCTAGCGCGGGAACCTGAAAGGATATAGAACCTGATACCTGGAAAATTCTTTTCTTTTTTCCAGTATACCTTAGTCTATTGTTATTATTAGGTGTTGCATCTAATGCAAACCTAAATAAATTAGTAGATACTGAGTTTCCGCTGACCTTTACAATATTACTAGGATTGGAATTATTAAAAGTAGTTGAAGCACCTGACCCAACTGGATAATCGACAGAGAAATCTCCCGCAGCATTTGAATCACCTTCGGTAGGTATACCGGCAGCTCGCACCGTCCAACTATTATTAAAATTATAGCCTGTATAAGTACCTACAGTATATGGCTTTATATATCCAGCAGTATTAGTACCTGTAAAAACTACTGATTCCAAAACAGCATCACCAGTTATTGTTAAACCTGCAGTTGAGACATCCAAACCAATAGCACTTCCGTCAACCTGACTAAAACCTCCTTGTTTTTCAATAAGGCTAAAGGTACCTGTAAATTTTTCGTAAGTGCCTAAATTGGTGCCAAACCAACCCATATTGCTTAATAGTAATTGATTAATATTGTTATAAGTTATGCCAGTTGAATTTCCTGTAAATTGCACGATACTGCTAAATATTAATCCAAAACCTGAGAGTGTACCGACCGAACTTGAATTGGCAACAATACAATCTCTAAAGGTTAAGTATTTGGTTGCATCAGCGTTAATATTAAAAACACTTCCTCCTGATGCAATAAGGGTTAAATTTTTAATACTACCACCGGTTGATCCTTCAAAAATATTCCCAGATGTTCTAACTATGATATCATCGTTGCTATCAACTCCTTGCAAATAGGCATTATTTAAATCTATAGGAAAATTAAATACAACTGTTCCGTTTATTTCATACAATGTATTAGAGCTTAAAACGTACTTAGCCCCGCCTCCCGCTGCAAGTTCTGTGGCTAAAACAGTAGCCAAAACATCCGTCGATTTTATACGTTTAAAATTTATACGCCCTGAGGAACTACTCAGAACTGGCATCCATGTCGAAGTACCACTTGAATAATAATAAAATAATTTCAGATCAGTATCATAGACTATTAAGCCATCGACAGGAGAAGTGATGGCATTTTTTTGAACCGTTGTCATTCTAGGCGCTAATAATCCTTTTGTAGTCGAAGTAATATCCAAAATGGAACTTATCTCTGGAGTTATTGTCCCAATTCCGATCTGTGCATTTCCTATTAAAGTAAATAAAAAGAAAAATAGAAATAATAGCTTTTTTTGATCTTGGAGCGTGATTTTTTTGATCATAATTTCTAATATTTAGTTAAGTAAATGATATTTAAATTTTGTTTTTTTTCGAACTTTTATTTACCTGAATTTAAAATAACAATTTTTTCAGTCCAACGTTCATTATCAATAGTTAGTAACTCAGAAATATAAACGCCGGCGCTTAAACTGCTGGTTGAAAAAATGTAATTTTGCTCAGCTCCCATATCTTTTTCATATAATACAACTTTACCGAGCATATCATACAATTTAAATGATTTTAGCACTAAAATATTTGGATTTGCGACCTCTAACTTACTATTGGTATTGTCCTGATAAATAAAAAATTGAGTTGTAATATTTTGGTCGATTCCAAGTGAATTTTGATTTTTAAATGTAATCATAAAGCGATCAGAATATACTCCAGGAGGAACTGTCACCTCATATTGACCATTCTTGATCTCATGATAAGATTGGTCAAGCCTATCGTAGATATAAATAGGTTGTGCTACATTAAAATTTATTACCTCAGGAACACTAAATTTAAAAGTAGTACTTGTTGTAACCTTTACTGACAATGGCACCTTTTTGGTTTCATCAAAATTGATCCCTTCAATCACATAATTATCATTTTCTATCCAAAAACCAACATCGTTAGGTAGCGCCTGATCCATATTTAAAGCATCAATACCAAAATCTACACCATCTGTAGCTTCCGGCACGAAAGCCAATGCCAACTGTCTTGTAAACTGATTGTTGATTATTGCATTTAATTTAAAATGTGAAACCTGCTCTACATTACTTTCTTTAGAATCTCCTTTTTTTGAAACGCTCTCTTTTGAGGTGTGTTTGTAAAACTTTGACAAACCGGTTCCCTCTTTATAAAAAGCCCTATGGATGTTCTTAAAGGTTGCGGTTCCAGTAGCTGTAGCACTAATTACGAAACCTTGACCAACAGGAGAATACTTACGCTCTATGACAAGTCCTGATGAGGCCCCTGTAGTATTTACAGAACCATCCGGGTTATAAGAATTAAAAGTTGCCGGAACATATACACCATTTGAGACTAAACTTACTGGTGAATAGCTGCCATATCCTCCTTTATAATCTGTGAGGTAATGTGAATTTACAGTTTTATCTTGTTCCCAAAAATAAGCTACTCCGCCAGTTGCTGCGTTGGAAGGATCTAAAAGAAAAGCATTTAAATGCAAGGCAGAGGGATAGGGATTCCCTGTTAGGGTTGCGTTATTAATACCTAAACTAATAGTTATATCACCGTCATTGGGTTTTCCTCTAAAATCATACCTTTGTGCTGCTCCTGGATTATTGGTTGTACCCGTTCCCTCGGGATCTATTGCATCAGTTCCGCTGGTACCTTTCATAGAAAAACCTTCACCTGGGACCAATGTTTTAGTGCCTCCCACATAAATCCACTGCGAATAATTGTTGGCGTTAATTAATTTATAGATCCAAGTTGAAGATATTGATAGCGGACTTGCAGTACCATTGTAATTGCTTGCTGGCAAAACAGTAATTGGCGTTGAAGCAATGGAAGTTGTAGGACGATTTAACATCGTAATACCAAAGTTTTCATTTCCTAAAGAAGCAGAAGCATTTCCAACAGGAGAACACCAATAATTATACTCAAAGTTATCAGAAGTACCTTGCTGATAAACAGACAATAAACCTGCACCCGTATTGTTTGAAGTACCTATAGTTCCTTGGACTAGCTGCGCATTATTCCTTAAATATAAATTGGAGTTAGAAGCCAAATTTATATCTTGCTTTACATACAGCACTTCATTTTTTACATACATGTAGTCATTAGAACTAAAATAAATTTGCGAAATGCTTTTGTTAGTAATGAGCAATGAAAAGATAAGTATTGTTTTCTTCATAACTTTCAATCTTACAATTATTAATCAACTCAAGAAAATTTGAATTTACGTAATTTTGATCACGGAAATTTTATAAACTATTTGCTATTGTTTTTGATTTATTCTTCGTGAAATAAAAAATAAACCAAATGCTGTACCAATTAAAAACAATACAGATATATTAGAATCTATAGGTAATTCAGCCCCCACAGGAGGTGGAATAGATGCAGGTTGAGGAGGAGGAGGATTAGCTGCATTACTGTTAAAAGCAATAAAAAGAACTAATACTACTAAATTTAATTTTCTAACTTTCATGTTTTCTTTATTAATAGTTAAAAATCTATGTAATAAAATATTTCCACTTCATTTCTAATAAACACAAAAAAATACTAAGTTTACAGTAATAATCAGATACTATAAAGACTTATTATTCAATCAAATATACAAAAAAAACTCACACATTACTGTTTCTTGTAAAAAAAAAACTACATGAGTATTTCTTTATTCTATCGCATCTATTAACTTAAAAAAAAATGGATATTCAAACAATAAGTAGAGTAAAAATTAGGAGAGTTTTCCTTTCTGACTCCATTTGGTTGCGTCGCATTAGTCAGAATCAAATAAGAATTTTAGTAATTTAAAAGTTTGCCTTCCTATTTACACAATGATTTAAAATTTCAACTTGATTTTTTAATTTGAATAATTTCTAATTTAAACCGCTTAAAATTAATTTGTACAGCCTTTAAAAGTAAAGGCTGTATTATACTGTAAAATAACAGTATATAAACCCAGCATTAAACAATTAAGCTTGATACTCTTACCAAACACAAACTATGAAAAAAACGTTAACTCTTTACCCCACTGTGGCTGCTCTCAATAGTGTCTTTTGCTATAACTATAATTTCCTGCAGCAGTGATGGCTCAGATGGAGCTCAAGGACCTCAAGGGCCAACGGACGCTGCAGGAGCTGCAGATCCAAAAGGTGAAAGCGGCTCTGGCAGTGCAATTTACTATGAATGGCTGGATGTAAAATTTAAACCTGATACAATCTATAAGCGAAATGGGACTATTGATACAATAGGCTATTATTCAAATAGCAATGTACCAAAACTTACTAAAGAGATATTGAATACAGCAGATGTAATAATTTATGTCAATAGTAGTAGTAGTAGTAGTAGTAGTAGTAGTAGTAGTAGTAGTAGTAGTAGTAGTAGTAGTATAAGGGATCCCAAGATTTATTCCCTGCCCTACAGCTATCGTACTAGAATTTATATACAAAACAATACTTATACAAAGGTCATTTCACTCTACATTAATGTGGATGAAGATGCAGTATTACACCATATATATAAAACAAAAAGACAAATGTTCAAACAGGTACCTTATAAGCTAACTGTTATAGTATGATTATCCTACCACTACGTATACTGCATTTATATCTTTATGTCCCACCTCCACGTCATATCGTACTTCATCGATTTCACGCATTTTTTCTGATAGACCTCAAGGATAAACAAAAACTTCTTTTCCCCCATTTTTTGAATTTATGAATCCGAATCCTTTTTCTTCATTGAAATATTTTACTGTACCATCTTGCATTTTAATATACTTAAGAGCTAAAATCTAGCTTTAATAAATGAGAACTTACTGAAATTGAGTTTTTATTTACAAAGCAACACTTTTCTAAGCCTTCTGCAGGGAGGCTATATGCAAAGCGTAATGATATCTTCTAAGTTTTCTTTACTTATAAATGCAGAAATAAAATCATGTACTTCATTTCTATATGCAGCGGGCGTCTCAAAAGAATTGATATGAAACTCATCATCCTGATCCAGAATATGTATGATTTCGGTATAGCCTTTAGCTATTAAACTTCCTTTTAATTTGATAATTTTTAACTGCTGATGGCTCTCTAAGTCCTTGCTCACTTTTAATTGTACTGCTTTCTCCATTATAAACTTTTTTAAATCCATACTCATTCTTTCAGAGATAAAATTACATCTGCAATACCGGTGTAAGACTCACCTGCCAGTACTGAATTATCTTGTTGATCATTTCTTTGTACTCTGAGAAAATTTCCTGCTTTTTAAAATACCCCTGCACGGAAAGGCCATAGGCTTGCTTTATATTTTCAGGATCCTGTGAGGTGGATAAAAAAATATAAGGCAGGCATTTTTCACTTATTATCTTATCCTTGAGTACCATATTCCTTAATTCAAAGCCGCTTAATTTAGGCATATTGATATCGGAAATAATGATAAAAGGCTTTACTTTTTCATCCGACAAGTAATCCAAAACTTTAGTAGGATCTTCAAAAAAGACAATTTTATTGGGATAATTTAAACTCTCAAAAATATCCATAAGAAAATCCCTATCATCCTGGTCATCTTCTATCACTATTATTTCTCCCTTAATTTTCATGATGCAAAAGTAATAATATATAATCTATCAGCAATACAAAAACCAAAGCCTTATCATGCTAATTTTTCAAATAAAATCTTTGGAGCTTTAGGCTAAATACAGTTCTTACAAACAGCACATTCGAAAGGCATTACCCTTGTATAAATTAATATTCAGAATTTACTTTAACAAATTCCTGTTTTTATTAAAAAGTGCTATACTAGATTTATCAGGTGCTCTCGCATCTGTCAGAATTAAATATAAGACTTTAAGAAATTTTAAAGTTAGTCCGCCAATTTACAGAATGATTTAAACATAGATATCCCTGATCTAACCATCTGATTCTTCCCCAGCATATGTACAACTTCAATTTACACTGTCGGATTTTAATCTTTGAGAACGAACCCTTGTTCTAGACTTTGATAGCGGGAGTATTAGAGCCAATTTTATCAATGTTTATTACTCTTGGCCTGTTGTTATTACTAATTGCTTTAAAAAGAAATGACTTAGTGCTCGTTCTATGTCTTTTTCTGGTCAAAAGAAAGTCTACTATATTGTCTAATTTATCAACAGCCCTGTATAAATAAAACCAAATAACGTTTACTTTGATATAGGTATTATCCAATCTCCAACTTCTACCTACTTTACCCTTTAAAATAAACAACTCAAAATATTTTGGTTTATAAATTTCAAGATATATATTTACAAAAGAGTTCAACTTGAACTGCATCTAATCAATACCTTTGATCAGGTCTTGATTTACAAGAAGTTGCAAGAGACTTGCTGATTGACCCACTGTCAACTTTCAAAATATATTTGAAAAGATGCCAATTCCTTCCAAAACCAATATTGTTTTGGAGAATATAAATAAAACGACATGATCACTACATCAAAACAAAAAGGTAGATCCTACCACATTATAAAAAAATATTTCTTAATCCAGTTCAAAACTCGTGAAAGGAACACTTTTATTTTTTTTTTAATTATACATTTTACCTATTGAGTAATTACAAGCATCTCCCCAAGTGATAAGGCTCCACTCCTATTTTTCAATGCAAATTTTCTAACTATTTAATTATAAATGCAATGTCAACAACCAAAAATTTAAAATTCGAAACACTACAAGTTCATGCCGGACAAGTCGCTGATCCAACAACAGGATCAAGGGCAGTTCCCATATATCAAACAAGCTCGTATGTATTTGAAAATGCTGAGCATGGCGCTAACCTGTTTGCATTAAAACAATTTGGAAACATTTACACACGTCTTCAAAATCCAACTACTGATGTTTTTGAGAAGCGTGTCGCGGCATTAGAGGGAGGTATTGCAGGATTAGCTGTTGCTTCTGGTCAGGCGGCACAATTTATTGCGTTAAACAACATTTTAGAAGCCGGAGATAACTTTATTTCAAGTAGTAATATATATGGCGGCACTTACAACCAATTCAAGGTAGCCTTCAAAAGAATCGGCGTTACAGTTCAATTCACAAAAGAGACAACAGCCGAAGCATTTGAATCACTAATCAATGAAAATACCAAAGCGTTATATATGGAAACAATTGGCAATCCAAGTTATGATATTCCTGACTTTGATAATATTGCAGCTGTTGCAAAAAAACACGATCTGCCCCTGATTGTAGACAATACATTTGGAGCGGGTGGTTATTTATTTAAACCCCTAGATCATGGTGCATCAATAGTGGTAGAATCTGCAACAAAATGGATAGGAGGTCATGGAACAAGTATAGGTGGTGTTATTGTTGATGGAGGTACTTATGATTGGGGCAATGGAAAATTCAAGCAATTCTCTGAGCCTTCAGAAGGTTACCATGGATTGGTTTTTGCTGATGCATTTGGTGTGAAGAGCCCCTTTGGTAATATTCAGTTTGCTATCCGTGCCCGTGTTGAAGGCCTTCGTGATTTCGGTCCCGCTATCTCCCCATTCAACTCATTCCAATTGATACAAGGTTTAGAAACACTATCACTTCGTGTTCAGCGCCATGTAGACAATACACTGGAAATTGCCAAATGGCTGGAGGGACACTCGCAGGTCGAGAAAGTAAACTATCCGGGACTTGAAAGTTCGCCAAGTTATGCCAACGCCCAAAAATATTTTAAAAAGGGATATGGTGCGGTCCTATCATTTCAAATAAAGGGTGATGTAACCAAAGCAGATGACTTTATTGACAGCTTGGAACTAATCAGTCATCTGGCCAATGTAGGTGATACAAAATCCTTGATTATCCATCCTGCAGCCACAACACATCAGCAGTTAAGTGCCGAAGCTCAAAAAGCAGCAGGTGTATTTGTGGGGCTATTGCGTTTATCTGTTGGAATTGAACATGTTGATGACATCAAAGCAGATCTTCAACAGGCCTTTGATAAAATAAAATAACCCCTAGTAGGAATAGATAAAAATCGAGAATAACTATAAATAGCATGTTCTTGAAAGTAAAAAAGAGGCTGTCCGAAAAGTGGAGTAGATACCTTTTTCACCACAAAAAAGTTAAGGCAGTTTATTTTATACTTTTATCAAAAAAATTATTTAAATTTGATTTCAAATAGAACTATAGTACTCATTTAAAACAAATTGTCATAGTTATAAATTGATATTTTTAGTTTCGTGGCAGAATCGTGGCGCACTAGATTTTGAAACTGGTATAAATATTATGAATTGCACTATATAAAGGAGTTGTTGGATTTACAGTTCGAATCCCTCTTTCTCTGCGGATGGAGTAAAAGGAAACTTTTTCAAATTCTACAAAAAAAAGCCAAAATTCACGGAAACTCTTCATTTTAAATATTTATAATATATTTGTAAAACAAAAAGAATAATACTACTGTCTATTAATTCGTTAGTACTTAAAATTTTGAGTATCTTTTAATATTGAAAAAGTAACATTTGAATTTGGGTGCAGAATCGGTGCACTAGTTTCCAGACATTTATAAAAACGTAGCAAAGACGGGATCTCAACACATAAAGTTCGAATCCTGCTCTCCCCACAAAAAAAGTCCTAATGAAAATTAGGACTTTTTTTATGGATAAATTTTAGAGATGAAAATTCAAAAGTTGTCCATAATTCTTCCCCCTCAATTATTAATTAATTTTCTCCTGATAATATACATTCAATATTATAACTTTGTAGAGATGAAAATTTTAATAGTAGAAGACGACCAAAGAGTAGCCGAGTTGATCCAAAGAGGACTCCATGAACATGGATTTTCTCCTACGGTTGCCTATGACGGTCTTTCGGGAAAAAAACTGGCCCTTAATAATCAATACGATCTGGTTATTACAGATATTATTTTACCCAAGCTTGACGGATTGGATTTATGCAAAGAACTGCGCCAGATAAAACCGGATCTGCCTATAATTATGCTGACTGCCTTGGGCTCAACAGATGATAAAGTAGAAGGATTTGATGCCGGAGCCGATGATTATCTTACCAAGCCTTTTGAAATGAGAGAACTTCTCGTTCGTATCAGGGCTTTACTAAAACGAAGCAATAACGGTACTGCCAACACCTCGGGATTTATTCTGAAATACGATGATCTCGAAATGAATCTGCAGACTAAAAGTGTCAAACGAAATGAGGTTGAAATAAACCTTACTCCCAAAGAATTCAAACTTTTAGAATATATGCTCCAAAATCAGGAGCGTGTTTTATCGCGCACAGAAATTGCCGAAAAAGTATGGGATACACTTTTTGATACCGGAACAAATTTTATAGATGTTTATATCAATTATCTGAGAAAGAAAATTGATAAGGATTACGATAAAAAACTCATCCATACCCGTTCAGGAATGGGATTTATTTTGAAAGCAGAATGAAAATCAGAACCAGGCTGACTATATTATTTACCCTCGTTACTGCCACTATTTTATTGGTATTTGCTGCTATTATCATATACTCTGCAAAAGAAAACAGGGAAAGAGAGTTTTATGCCCAACTGAAAAAAGAAGCCATTACCAAAGCAAATCTGATCTTAAATGCCGAAATAGACAGTAAAACGCTGCAAGACATCTACAGAAACAACCGAGCAACACTAAATGAAGTTGAAGTTGCCATTTATAATCCTTCATTTAAACTTTTATACCACGATGCTGTTGATATAGATGTGGTAAAAGAAACCAAACCCATGATCGATGAAATCGCTAAAAAAGGCGAAATACAATTCTATCAAAAAGAATGGCAGGTTATAGGAACCACGTATCAATTTGAAGGAAAAAAGTATATTATTACCGCCGCTGCCTACGATGGTTTTGGATATGTGAAAATTTACAACCTTATTGAAACTTGTATTGTTGTCTTTATCATTTCTATTTTGGTCCTTTTTATGGCGGGTCGTTTTTTCTCTAAACAAGCCTTTGAACCCATTGTTAATATGACCGATAAAGCAAAAATGATTTCGGCTACAAACCTTGATCTTAGACTGGACACCAACGAAAGTAAAGACGAAATCTCGGAACTGGCCTCGACTTTTAATGAAATGCTGAACCGCCTCGAGAATTCTTTTGATTCGCAAAAACATTTTGTTTCTAATATTTCGCACGAATTACGAACGCCTCTTTCCGCCATTATTGCTGAACTCGAGCTTTCGACTCATAAAGAACGTAATGTTGACGAATATAAAACAGTTATCCTAAACACTTTACAGGACGCCAAAAAACTGGCAAAACTCTCTAATAGTTTACTGGATCTGGCTAAAGCAAATTACGATCCGTCTGAAATTGCATTTAAACAAGTTCGTATCGACGAAGTGTTACTAGATGCACGCCAGCAGGTTCAGAAATCAAATCCGAATTACAATATTGCCATTCATTTTGAAAATGATTTTGAAGATGACAATCAGATTTCGGTCAATGCAAACGAATATCTGCTAAAAGTCGCATTTGTTAATTTGTTTGAAAACGGCTGTAAATTTTCTGATGATAAACAGAGTTTGGTTTCCATTTCATTTGAAAAAAATAAAATCAAACTTAACTTTTCTGATAACGGAATCGGAATTTCAACCGAAGAATTAGAACATATTTTCACTCCATTTTACAGAGGCTCAAACAAAACCCACGCCGACGGAAATGGTATTGGACTTTCGTTAACAAAGAAAATTATTCAGCTTCATAAAGGAACTATTTCTGTTTCTTCAAAGAAAAATGAAGGAACAACTTTTACAGTACAGTTCAATTCGCTTTAGTTTCTATGCTCCAGCGGAGCATAATATTTATAGCAAATTATACACCCCGTGATTTTAAGCTCCGTAGGAGCGATATATATTATTCGAAAATATGCCGCTCCTCTGGAGCTTTTATGCATGAAAATAAATTGTGCTATAAATATTTAGCTCCTCCGGAGCTTTCTTTTCTTCCCTCTATTCTCTTTCTTCTATTCTCTTTCCTCTATTCTCTTTCCTCTATTCTCTTTCCTCTATTCTCTTTCCTCTATTCTCTTTCCTCTATTCTCTTTCCTCTATTTTCTCACCTCTCATTTACTATCATTTTCAACCTGTTTTTCTGATACAAAAACGACTTGATTTTCTTTCTAATGAAATTCTAATTTTTTTCTAAAACATCTCTAATGGCCTTTTCTTTAAGGCTGGTCTAATTTTGCACCGTGGTTATGAAACAGTACTCGCCGTTGTTTTTATATAATCAGAAATTAAAGCGAAAAAGACAATTACCCGGTTTTCAAAAATACTGAAACCCGATTAGAAGAAAAGGAGGTTTATCATGATTACAACTTACGAATTTACAACCCGCATTGCACTTGCAGCAAGTTTAGGAGCAGCAATAGGAATCGAAAGACAATGGCGTCAGAAAAATGCCGGACTGCGTACCAACACCCTTGTTTCTCTTGGATCTACTGCTTTTATTCTGCTTTCCGTTTCATTGGGTAACGGAGCCGATCCAAGCAGAGTGGCCGCACAAATTGTTTCCGGAATTGGTTTTCTGGGAGCAGGAGTTATCATGAAAGACGGATTAAGCGTTCAGGGATTAAATACTGCCGCAACCATTTGGTGTTCAGCAGCAGTAGGATCTCTTACAGGGATTGGTTTGTACGGAGAAGCCATCATAGTAAGCGCTGCGGTAATGATTACACATGTACTGCTTCGCCCGCTAGGCTTAACACTAAACCGATTACAGTCGTTAAAATCCTTCAATATCCCAACAGATTATCTCTTTACCATAAAATGTAAAACAGAAGTAGAAAACCATCTGCGAATAATGTTAATGCAGCATTTAGGCAACGAAGATTCACTGCTTTTAAAATCACTGACAAGCGATGACAATGATGATCCCTCAATAGCAATCATAACAGCAGAGATAAAAGCCATTACATCGCAGGACAGTCTTATGGAAAAAATGGCCAGCCGATTAACTATTGAAGAAAAAGTTACAAAAGTGAGCTGGGAAATTATGGGAACTCAAACAGATCTTTAATCATGACATTATCCATTTCTATTGCAGTTCTTTTAATCACTTTAGGGATTACTGCAGATAATTTACTGCTGTCTAAAATGAGTCTGAATACGATTGCTTTTACCAAATCAAAAAAAACAATTCTGTTGCAGCTTGTTTTGTTTACGATACAATTACAGGTTATAAAATACGGGTATTGGACCGCAGCATTAGTAACAAGCAGCATAAAAAATCAGGAAAAATGGATCGCGGTAACCATGCTATTTTCGATAGCCGTTAAGATGATTCAGGAATTTAAAATAAAAGTAATACGAAACCATAAAACCTTTCCGGACTTAGACGACTTTTTAAACATTGCCCTTGCTTCATCAGTATATCTTTTTGTGCTGGGTTTTGCCTTAAGTCTCTTAAAGATTGAGCCGCTTACTATTTACAAAACCGTAATTCCATGTTTACTGTTTTTCCTTTTGATTGGCTGGTCTTTAAAATATTTCAATTCGGTTAAGGCCATTCAATTAATCAAAATTTCAGCCATAGTTATGATTTTCAGCGGAGTCATAATTTTTTTAATCAATACTATTTAATAATTACAACAATGAGTGCAAAAGAGAAAATTAAGCACCCCTTCTATTCCTTGGCCAACAATGGAATGAACGAAGGAACATCTACAAAATTGCGAAACGCTTCCCGAAGCGATTCTAATTTTGTCTATGCTATGCTCGAGAGTTCAGAAGCAGGAATCAGCATGCCAACCTCAAACGAACGTATTAAAAAATACGGACCTAATGAAGTACAGCATGACAAGGCACCCTCATGGCTAAAGCAATTATTTAAAGCTTTTATTAATCCGTTTATTTTCATCCTGCTGGTTATAGCCATCATATCTTTTGTTGTAGATGTCTGGCTTGCTGCACCGAGAGAAGCCGATTATAAAACCATTATTATGGTGGCAGTTATGGTGCTTTTTAGTGCTTTGCTTCGGTTTTTTCAGGAGTTTAGAAGCAATCAGGCTGCAGATAAACTAAAAAGCATGGTGAAAACCACGGCCACAGTGCTTCGAAAATTTATGGGCAAAAAAGAAATTGCCATGACAGAACTGGTTCCGGGAGATATTGTTTTCTTATCTGCCGGTGATATGGTGCCTGCTGACTGCCGTATTATGCAAAGTAAAGATTTATTTATCAGCGAATCCATGCTGACAGGAGAAGCTTTGCCGGTAGAAAAAACATTTCTGCCCATTCGTGATGCCGATACTAAACAACCTGTAGAACTCAATAATCTTTGTTTTATGGGAACCAATGTCGTAAGTGGTACGGCAATGGCGATTGTGGTGGCAACCGGAAACCGAACTTATTTTGGAAGTATCAGTAAAACTATTCTGGGCAACAGACCCGAAACTGCTTTTGATATCGGGATAAACAAAGTTAGTTACCTATTGATTCGTTTCATGCTGGTTATGGTTCCTGTAATTTTCCTGGTAAATGGTTTCTTAAAAGGAGACTGGATGCAGGCTTTGTTATTTGCCATTGCCGTTGCGGTGGGATTAACTCCTGAAATGCTGCCAATGATTGTGACTGCTAATCTGGCCAAAGGCGCCATGAATATGAGCAAACACAAAGTGATTGTAAAACGATTAAACGCCATTCAAAATATAGGTGCGATGGATATTCTATGCACAGATAAAACGGGCACGCTGACTCTGGATAAAATTGTACTTGAAAAACATTTAAATGTTTTGGGAGCAGAAGATGACGAAGTTTTAAAATGGGCTTACCTGAATAGTTTTCATCAAACGGGATTAAAAAATATACTCGACAAAGCTGTTCTGGAGCATGTTGAACTTCATGATTATTTAAAAGTAGAAGAATACTTCATGAAAGTAGATGAAATTCCTTTTGATTTTCAACGCAGACGTATGTCGGTTATTTTGAAAATGAGAAACGGAAATCATCTTTTAATCTGCAAAGGTGCGGTCGAAGAAATTCTCGATTTGTGTTCTCACAGTTTCGATCCAGGCGAAGACAAAGAGCTTCACCTTGAAAACGACAAAGTAATCCCAATGGATAAAAAGATGCACAATACGGTTTTGCAGACTTCTAAAAAAATGAACGAAGAAGGCTTAAGAGTTTTATTAGTTGCCATACGTGAGTTTGACGGAAAACATCCCCTAACCTATTCTGTACAAGACGAAAACAATCTAACCTTAACTGGATTTATTGGTTTTCTTGATCCTGCAAAACCATCGGCAAAACCAAGTATTGCAGCGCTTCAGGGATTAGGAATTGGAGTTAAAGTCCTTACCGGCGATAATGAAATCGTAACCAAAAAAATATGTAACGATGTTGGAATTCCAGTAAAAAACATTGTTCTGGGCACCGAGTTAGAAACCATGACACAGCAGGAACTTGCAGACCGTATTGATGATGTTTCCATTTTTGCCAAATTGAGTCCACTGCAAAAAGTAAGAGTTGTAAAAGCATTACGCGAAAAAGGACACACCGTTGGGTTTATGGGCGATGGTATAAATGATGCCGCTGCGCTTAAGGAGGCCGATGTAGGAATCAGCGTAGACACTGCTGTAGATATCGCCAAAGAAAGTGCCGATATTATTTTATTAGAAAAAGATTTAATGGTATTGCGCAAAGGCGTTATTTACGGTCGTAGAACCTTTGGCAACATCATCAAATACATCAAAATGACCGCCAGCAGCAACTTTGGTAATATGTTCAGCATGCTTGGAGCAAGTGCTTTCCTGCCTTTTTTACCAATGCTTCCGGTACAATTATTAACTCAAAATTTATTATACGATATATCACAAACCGCTATTCCGTGGGATCGAATGGATGAAGACTTTTTGAAAAAACCTAAAAAATGGGATGCTTCAAGTATTCAGAGATTTATGTTTTTCATTGGTCCAATCAGTTCCATTTTTGACTTTGCAACATTTGCTCTGATGTTCTTTTACTTCAAAGCAAACAGCCCGGAACTCCAATCGTTTTTTCAAAGCGGCTGGTTTATAGAAGGATTGCTTTCTCAAACATTGATTATTCACATGATACGAACCAAAAAAATTCCATTTATACAAAGCTGGGCAGCAACACCTGTAGTGGCCTTAACAACATTAATCATGCTGGTGGGTATCGCGATTCCGTTTTCGCCATTGGCACCCATGTTAAAAATGCAGCCACTTCCGTTAAGCTATTTCCCATTTTTATTTGGCATACTAACCTGCTATTGCCTGCTTACACAATTTGTTAAAACATGGTTTATCAAAAAATTCAATCAGTGGTTATAAAATTAAACGTATGAAACTAAAAACTAAAAACAGTAAACAATTCGAATGCAAAAATCTCTTAATAACACTAATTGCTGCAGCCGCATTAACAGCCTGTCACAATAAAACCGAAATGAAAGAAAACGAGGCTTTTTCTTTACAAGGCGATACCATTGTAGTTCCGGCAAAATCGATGATTGCTTCTAAATTAAAACTGGAAACCGTAAAAAATGAACCTTATGAATTTGAATTACAAACTGCCGGTACAGTTAAGGCAATTCCGAACTCGTATGCCGAGATTGCTCCACCATTTTCCGGAAGAGTAACCAAAGTATTTTTAAAACTGGGAATGAAAACCCAGGCCGGAACACCCCTTTTTGAAATGGTTTCACCTGATTTTACAGATGCACAAAAAAACTTTTTTCAGGCAAAATCCGGTTATCAGACTGCTAAACTTTCTTTAAAACGCCAGCAGGATTTAAAAGCTCACGGCGTAGGTTCTCAAAAGGATTTGGAGGAAGCAGAAACCAGTTTTGAAGTCATCGAAAAAGAATATCAAAATGCAGCCGCAAGCTTAAAAATATTTGGAGTTAATATCAACAAATTAGTTTTTGGACAGCCATTAGTAGTTACTTCTCCCATTGCCGGAGAAGTAATTACCAATGAGTTGGTTATGGGACAATTTTTAAAAGAAGAAGATGCTCCCAAAGCCAAAATTGCCGATCTGAAAAAAGTATGGGTTGCAGGGCAGATTAAGGAAAAAGACATTCGGTTTATTCATGAATTAGATAAAGCCGAAATTCAGGCCGGAGCTTATCCTGACAAGAAAATCACAGGAAAAATATTCCACGTTGATGAAATAATCGACGAAACGACCCGAAGCGTTCAGGTTTTAATTGAATGCGCCAATGCAGATCATCTGCTTAAACCCGGCATGTATGTATCTGTAAATTTTACCGACACACCCGTAAATACGCTTTTTGTTCCCGCAAAAGCCGTACTGCAATTTAACGACAAAAGCTTTGTATTTGTTCAATTAGCAAATGGAAAATATGCACGTCGTTATGTAGAAACCGGAGTATCGCAAAACGGGAAAATAGCCATCCAGTCACGATTACAACCAAATGAAACCATTATAAGCGAAGGAGCCTTTTATCTCCTTGAAGCAAAATAATCTGAAAATTAACCCAATCCCGATACCCATCGGGATCAAAGTTAAAATCATTAAAATCTTTTATCCCGATAGCTATCGGGAGTGGCTAAAAAATGCAAAGCAAGCAAGCAAAAACCTTAGAGCCAAAGCAACTTAGAACCTTAGTATCTCAGCACCTCAGCACCTCAAAAAAAATGAAAAAAAATATATTCGAAACAACAATAGCAAAACGCTGGCTGATTCTGGCGTTATTTCTGCTCCTCTCCTTATTTGGCTATTATTCGTGGACACAGCTTTCAGTTGAAGCCTATCCCGATATTGGCGATGTTACTTCTCAGGTTGTAACGCAGGTTCCCGGACTTGCCGCAGAAGAAGTTGAACAGCAAATTACGATTCCAATCGAGCGTGCCATTAACGGATTACCCGGAATGCATGTAATGCGAAGCAAAAGTACTTTTGGCTTATCTATGGTTACCATTGTTTTTGATGATGGTGTCGAAGATTACTTTGCCCGAACCCGAATTCAGGAACGTTTAAGCGATGTTGAACTGCCTTATGCAGCAGCGCCGGGTTTAGATCCGCTTACCTCTCCTACGGGTGAAATTTATCGCTACATAATTGAAAGTAAAGGTTATGATCTGCGAAAACTGAGTGAATTGCAGGAATATACAATTGTACCTCGTATAAAACAGGTTTCGGGTGTTGCCGATGTAACCAATTTTGGAGGAATCACAACACAATATCAAATTGAATTGGATCCGCGCAAAATAGAACAATACGGATTATCGCTGAGTGAAATAACCGAAACGATCGAAAAAAACAACGCCAATGTAGGCGGAAGCGTCATTAACCGCGGTGATCAGTCGTATGTCGTACGCGGTATTGGTCTGGTGAAAAATCTGGATGACATGGGGCGCATTGTAGTGAAATCTGTTAACGGAGTTCCGGTTTATCTAAATGATATTGGAAAACTAAAATACGGAAATCTGGAACGCAAAGGCGCATTAGGATATACCGATAAACGAGGCGTTGATTACTCAGATAATATTGAAGGAATTGTGCTTTTGCTAAAAAACCAAAATCCATCAGTGGTATTAAAAGGCGTTAACGAAGCCGTAGCCGATCTAAACAAAAATTACCTTCCGGAAGGCGTTAAAATTCATGCTTTTCTGGACAGAACCAATTTGGTAAATACTACCCTTACTACCGTTTCGCATACATTGCTGGAAGGAATGGCTTTGGTAATTATTGTATTAATTGTATTCCTAGGCAGTTGGAGAGGCGCCTTATTAGTAGCAATTACGATTCCAATTTCGCTTTTGATTGCTTTTATTCTAATGAAATTCACGAATATTCCGGCCAATCTGCTTTCGCTTGGCGCAATAGATTTCGGAATTATTGTCGACGGCGCGATCGTAATGATGGAAACTATTCTGAAAAAACGGGAAGATGACGAAACTAAAGAACTCACCGAAAATAGCGTTGCCAGCAGCGTAAAAAGTGTTGCGCGTCCCATTTTCTTTGCCACTCTTATCATCATCACAGCATACTTGCCATTGTTTGCTTTTGAAAGAGTAGAGAAAAAGTTATTTACGCCTATGGCATTTACTGTTGGTTATGCGCTTTTCGGTGCTTTATTGGTTGCTTTATTACTAATTCCGGGATTGGCTTATTTTATTTACCGAAAGCCGCAAAAAATGTATCATAACAAATGGCTGGATAAATTAACCAGCGCTTATCATAACCGAATTCAAAAAATAATGCAGGCGCCCAAAAAGGTATTTGCGCCTTTAATAGCCGTATTAGCACTTGCTTTAGTACTTACTATAACGGTTGGAAAAGATTTTTTACCGCCTTTAGACGAAGGTTCAATCTGGCTCCAAGTTTCGTTACCGCCGGGAATCACCTTAGAGAAATCTAAAGAAATGAGCGATAGCCTGCGTCACAGAACTTTAAAACACGAAGAAGTAACTTATATGATGGTGCAGGCTGGACGAAATGATGACGGAACCGATGCCTGGACACCTTCTCACTATGAATGCAGTGTGGGTTTAAAACCTTACAGCGAATGGAAATCAGGAAAAACGAAAGAAGACCTAATCAAAGAACTTGCTGCTGAATATGCGACGATGCCCGGTTATAATATTGGTTTTTCGCAGCCTATGATTGATGGCGTAATGGATAAAATTTCGGGAGCACACAGCGAATTGGTTGTAAAAGTATATGGCGAAGATTATAAAGAAACCCGAAGAATTGCCGAAGACATCATCAAAACGCTGAAAGACGTTAAAGGTGCTGTTGATCTGGCTATCGATCAGGAACCGCCGTTACCACAGATACAAGTAATTGCAGACCGTCAGAAAATTGCGCAGTACGGTTTAAATGTAGATGATGTATCTGAACTTATAGAAGTGGCTATGGGAGGAAAAGCCGTTTCACAGATTTTTGTAGGCAACAAAGTCTATGATATTACAGCAAGATACAATGAAGAAAGCCGTAATAATCCGGAGAAAATAGGAAACTTAATGCTCACAAATTCCGAAGGCGTAAAAATTCCTTTATCACAAGTATGCGATATCAAACTCAATACGGGAGAAAGCACCATTGCCCGTGAAACGAACAAACGTCATCTAACCGTTCGTTTAAACCTGCGAGGCAATGATTTGAGCTCTTTTCTAAAAGAAGCGCAAGCCAGAATTGAAAAAGAAGTAAAATACAATCATGAAGAATTTAAAATAAAATGGGGAGGCCAATTTGAAAATCAGGAACGTGCCTACGGTCATCTGGCTATTATCGTTCCGTTAGCGCTTGCCATTATGTTTGTACTGCTGTACGGTGCTTTTGGAAAATTCCGTCAGGCTGGATTGTTAATGAGTATCGTTCCTCTGGCATTATTTGGCGGAATGCTGGCTTTAAATGTTCGCGGTATGACCTTAAATGTTTCCTCGGCAGTAGGTTTTATAGCCTTATTTGGAGTAGCCATACAAAATGGAGTTATCATGATTTCTCATATTAATCAGCTTCGCAAAAACGGAATGACGCTTATAGAATCTGTAACCAATGGTGCAAAACAGCGTTTCCGTCCTGTTTTAATGACAGCCACAGTGGCGGTATTAGGATTATTACCTGCTTCACTGGCAACAGGAATAGGCAGCGATGTGCAAAGACCTTTGGCAACGGTTATTGTTTACGGACTTTTATTTTCTACCATCCTGACCCTTTTTGCTTTGCCATCACTTTATTATCTCATCGAGAAAAAATTTGATTGGGCAGAAACGGCAAAACAACACGAAACTGATTCTCAATAAAATGATATTTATGATTAAAAATATAAAACAAAAATGGGTAACACTTTTGATACTGCTGTCTTTTTCGGCAGTATTAAATGCCCAGATTGATACGACATTCGTTTCGGCAAAAATGAACTATCCTGATTTTCTTTCTTTGGTCAGCAAAAATAATCTGGGATATGCAGCCGAAAAATTTAATGTAGATATGGCACAGGCTAATACTGAAGCTTCAAAAGTTTTTCCGGATCCGGAACTGGCTGTTGGTGCAAGTGATAATGGCCAGCGCAGAATGCAGATGGGTTATGGTTTTTCTACCGAATTAAGCTGGACGCTTGAATTGGGAGGCAAAAGAAAGGCCCGAATAAATGTGGCCAAAAGTACAGCAGAACTAACCAAAACTTTATTAGAAGATTATTTTAGAAATCTTAGAGCCGAGGCTACTTTAAATTATTTAACCGGATTAAAACAGAAACAGATTTTTAAAGTGCAGTTCAACTCCTATACTATTCTTAAAAATATTGCTGCTACAGACAGCATCCGTTTTAAACTAGGAAGTATTACGGAGATTGATGCCCGTCAAAGTAAACTGGAAGCCAATTCAATGCTAAATGATGTGTACCAAAGTGAAGCCGATTGGAAATCAGCTCTTTTGGAATTGGGTACAATGCTGGGAAATCAAAAAGCAGATACGTTGTATTTACCTTCGGGTGATTTGACAAAATTTGAACGCATATTTAATTTGAATGAACTTATCGTTACGGCTCAAAACAATAGAACCGACTTGCTTGCAGCTCTTAAAAACAAAAATGTCGCTCAGGAAGTTTTAAAATTAACCAAAGCCAATAGAATTTTGGATTTGGGATTGAGTTTTGGTTTAGAAAATGCTTCTGTTGTTACTAATGTTGTGGCTCCTACTCCATCTTCTAACGCCGTTTCTGCTGGAATTACGATTCCTCTTAAATTTTCAAATCGAAACAAAGGAGAATTAAAAGCCGCCGAATACAGCTTACAGCAAGCCGACGTTGTGTACAAACAAACGGAGTTACAAATTCAAACTGAAGTTCGGAAAGCATGGTTTGCTTATCTCACTGCACAAAAACAAGTTAAACAGTTTGATACCGGTTTATTGGCTGATGCAAAAAAACTGCTGGACGGAAAAGTTTATAGTTACAAACGCGGCGAAACCACTTTACTTGAGGTATTAAATGCACAGCGAACTTATAACGAAACACAGCTTAGTTATCATGAAACCCTGTACAATTATGCTGCATCTTTAGTAGAACTGGAAAAAACAGCGGGTATCTGGGATATTAATTTTTAAAATCTGTAACAATGAAAAAAATCTATATAATATTATTCCTGCTCTGTTCTCTGTTAAAAGTTAATGCACAGGAAACTGGGCTTACTTTTGGCATTAGCGCTGGTATAAACGGATCCTCATTAAATGGTCAAAATGTTGACAGTTTATCAACAGGCGGAGCGCCAAAAAGCTTAACTGGCCAAACCATTGGAATTACACTTGACAATAAAATATCAAAATACTTTGGATTAAAACACGAGGTATTTTACAGCCGGAAATTGGTTTCGCTTCAATTAAATGATACATTAAACGGCGATTATAAAAGTAAATTTAAACGGCAGTATATTGAATTATTTCCCGTAAGTCCTGCTTTTTATTACAAAGGAATACAGCTCTTTGCAGGTCCGTATATTGGAATTTTGCTAAATGCTTCCTTACAGCGCAAAGATCCCGACGGAAATTTATATACCGATACATCACTCTACGGAAACGGTACAACGCCAAGTAAATACAGTCAAAAAATAGATGCCGGATTTACCGCTGGTTTAAACTATGAATTTTCAAATGGTATTCGTTTAGGCGGCAGATACATTAAAGGATTTGTTCCGCTTATCGAAAATGCCAATACCAAACCACAATGGAAGATTTACAACGAAAGTTTCTTTGTCACGGTTGGATATACTTTTAAAAATCCGTGATTTGCTTAATATCCCAATATATTTAGTGGTTATCATTCCACTCCCCTCACCAAAAAAGTCCTAATTTTCATTAGGCCTTTTTTTTTATGGTAATATTTCATTGCTAAAAATTCAAAAAAAAATCTTCCGGAAACTCGAAATCCAGTAAAATAAAGCAATACAGCGGTTAGGTTCAAATTATTAAATGAAACTAAATCTTATTTCAATCATTTACGCTTCAAAACCCCAAAAAAAATCCATACAGCTTTTTCAGTCTCTTATGCATAAAAATCCGGGACTCATGTCTTTTTTTTTATTTAAGCTTTTTCATCGTAGTAATTTTATGAATAAATAATTACCCCAAAAAGCAATCTAAACAAGAACCTACAACATGGAAAATTCAACTAACCAGGAAACACAAACTTGCCCTTATCTGGCGCAACAAGCTGCTTCGACACCAGCTGTAATACCAGACATTACAACTCCAATTGTAACAACGACCAATCAGCCAACAGTTATTGGTACATCCAATCTCGGACTTTTAAATAATTTTATTGGTACCTGGAATAGTCCCACGGGAGTCCAAGCTACGGGTTACAATGTTATGCCATTACCTCAGGCAGATGTTCCAAGTGGTTATATCACTAAAAACTTCCCTTATTTTGAAGAAATTTCTTTTTCGGCTATAGCAGGCGGAGCACCAAATCGCGAGGGTCGATACACACAAACAAGTGGCGTACTCTTTTATGAACAAAGAGTTTACATTGCTAACAATGCCGATCCAAACGGAGCACAACCTATAGAAAACACTTTAATTCATGCCGAAAATGGCACTTGGCTTTACCACGCAATACAACCTCAACTGGAAGGTCCTTACGGTCCGGGTACAGTTGCTGACAATACTATTATTCCAACACAAGATCCAACGACTCAATACAACAAACAAATTTCGGTACCACACGGCGTTTCCATTTTAATGGTTGGAGGACCAGTTGTTACCGGAACAGGCAATCCACTTTTTCCAACCGCCGACAGAACTCAATTACCTTTTACAGACCAATCTATTATTGATCCGTCAACCTATCTCACACAGCAATTGAGTTCATTAAATGCTAACGGAATTACAGTTACAAGCTATTCCAGTATTACGGTAAGTACTAATAATCATGGTGGCGGAGTAAATAATATCAATTTTGAAAATTCTTTTGGAAAGGTAATTTCAATGGAAACAACTTGGTATGTTGAAACTTTGAGTAACGGAACAGTTCAGTTGCAATACATTCAAAATATTGTTTTACAGTTTTTGATTAATGGTATTCCTACTCAATTTCTACATATTGACGCCAATACTTTGCAAAAGGTATAAACATTTGCACAAACCTGAATACTGAATATGGAACTGGATAAACCGATAACATTCGCAGTTTACAGGTACGTATAAAAATTTAAAACAAGAAAGATTACAAATAAACCTATTGCCAAAAAAAAATAACTACATGGAAACAAAAAAACTTTTTAAATTTTCGGATACGGTAACAAAAGAAAATATCCCGGAAGTAATGCAGCAAGCAATTGCGCTTGAACTTGCTACTATCCCAACATATTTATCTACCTATTATTCGATAAACAGAGCACAGAATCAGGACGCATTGTACGCTAAAATTCATGCTCAGCTTACTCAAGCCGGCAAACTTAATCCTGCAGAAATTGATGCATTGGCACAAGAACTGAAAGTCGACGTATTGGTTTATTCTAATAAAGCAGCAGCTTTAATTATGAGTGTTGTTATCGAAGAAATGCTGCATCTTGCTCTTGCATGCAATGTGAAACAAGCTGTTTGTCAAATCGCTCCCGATCTAATGGGAATTGGAAAAATATTATCTTTTCCAACACAATTAGACGGACATATCCCCGAGTTTCAAATTAATGCTGCAAAATTATCGTTAAATCAATTGACTACTTTCCTACAGATAGAAAGCCCTGAACCGTTTGAAGATCCTTACAAAGACAAACAATTATTAAATACAATTGAATATAAGACTATTGGTCGCTTGTACGAATTAATTATTACGTGTATAAAAGAAGATTTTCCCGGACCCTATAATTACAGACCACAATTGCTTCCTCCGGATGATTCAGGAGGTGCGAGACCATTCTATTCTCAAAATTCCATGAATACTGTGCATTATGACAGAGACCACAATCCTCAGTTTGCAAATGAAGATGAAAGTGGCGGACTTCTTGGAGTATATGATGCTAATTCAGCAATTGAAGCTATAGGACGTATTATTGAACAAGGAGAAGGAAAAAGTGATGACCAACAACATATCTTAGAATGGGGTGAAAATAAAATGCCTGTTCCATTGGAAATTGTTGATGGAAAGGCTGTTTTTTGGCCAGGTGATTATGATGATACCGGAAAAGAACTGGCTCACTTTGCCAAATTCCTGGAAGTCTACAGTTTTGGTGGTTACTATCAGGAAAAGTTTAGTAAAATTCAGGGCTTAGACGATTTCTTTAGCTATTTTGTATATAATACTGATGCTAATCCTCAAACAGCCGATTATACTGCTTCAGGTAACGAGGCATTGGCATTATGCTCAGAATTAGGTAATGCCGTTTTTGCTTATATTCTTTTAATGATTGAAGCCTGCTATTACAAAGACGAAAGCACTCAATACGATCTATTCATGTACGGTATTCATAAATCGATGATCTGGCTTTTGAGTGGTGTTGGAAATCAAATCAATAAATACACTTATACTAAAGACAATACAACCTATCAAGGCGCTCTGACATTTGAGCCTTATTTATTTGAGCAAAGTTCCCTAAGACCTAAAGCACAAATTATGAATTTAGTCGATCAATTGGCTAAAGCAGATCCTAACTGGAGTTGGGCAACAGATCCCAAATACGACAATTATTTTCCAGCTCTGCCAGATGTAGGTCTAGATTATAGCATTGTAGCCGATGTGCCTAAAGTACCAAGTACCCCATATACCCACCAATCTTAAAAAACATATTATGTCAGAACTAGTAAATAGAGAGCTTCATGTATGTATGGGGCTTAATTCATGCAAAAATGCAGGATATTCAGGAAATAATGACTGTGCAGGAAAGGGAGATTGCTCAACAGCAGTTGGTCATCCTTGCCACACTTTAAACGAGTGCAAAGGACAAGGTGGTTGCGGTATTTTTGGCACTACCGAAGAATTTTGTCATCCGGGTCAAAACGAATGCCGCTATCAGGGTAGCTGTGGTGTACCCATTTTATCTTCTCGTTTTATGGCGCAAGGTCCCAATAAAGGACTTAGCGTTTGGCAGTTAGCCAGAATACGTTTTGAAGAACAAAGAAAAGAAAATGGTGAGGAATTTGGCCCAGCTCCGCTACCATACGGACCAAGTGAAGATTACGTAAATACCATTCGCCATACAACAGGTGTCGATTATTCTTCTTGCGGCCAAAGTGGTTCAAGATCTTGCTCTTACATCAACAATCCTGCCGAAAGAAAGATTGCTGCTGATCTAAGAGTTTTGAAAATGGAACAGGAAAGTGCCAAAAAACTACCGGAAAGTCTCTCAAATTGTAAACCAAAAAACAATGGCAACTAGACTCGGATTACCCAATTTAGGGTTGGGTTTAGGACTTAGAAGCCAGCATTTCGAGCATATTCTGAAAAAGAATCCTGCCGTAGATTGGTTTGAGGTGATTTCTGAGAATTTCATGGACTCACACGGACGACCAAGACACATTTTACATCAAATAGCAGAACGATATCCCGTGGTCATGCACGGGGTATCTTTGTCTATTGGAAGTACTGATCCGCTAAATTTGGATTACCTAAAGAGCTTAAAACAATTGGCAGCCGAGGTACAACCCGTCTGGATTAGCGATCATTTGTGCTGGACAGGAGTCTTAACGACCAATTCGCACGATTTACTTCCGCTTCCGCTAAATGACGAATCATTAAAGCATGTTTGTAACCGAATCAATCAGGTGCAGGACTATTTAGAACGACCACTGATTGTCGAGAATCCAAGCACTTATGCAGCCTTTAATAATTCTACACTTCCGGAATGGGAATTTTTACGAATAATGACCGAAGAAACGGGTTGCGGATTACTTCTGGATGTCAACAACGTTTATGTGTCTTCTTTCAATAATGATTTTGATCCCGTAGAATATATCAAAGGAATTCCGCATGATAAAATTGTACAAATGCATTTGGCAGGTCATCAAAATTGTGGCAATTATATTATTGATACACACGATAGAGAAGTAAATTCTCAAGTATGGAAATTGTTTCAACTGGCTTATCAACTGGCAAACGAAGCATCGGTTTTATTAGAATGGGATGGTAATATTCCGTCCTTCGATATTTATCATTCCGAATTACTTAAATCAAAACAATATATGGATGAAACCTTTATTGGAGTTGATAACGAAGTTCGGTTTATGGATAAAGAACAGGTTTCAAATCCATTGAATCTTTTTGAAATGAATAAATTTATATAAGCACAAAAAATGCAGCAAACGGCCAAAATACCATTAAAAAATTTCCAGCAATGGATGCAGCAACTTCTACTGGATCCTTTCCAGCAAACGGGAATCAATCCCGGTGATTTACTTTCGGATCAATCAAATGCTGCTTCAATTGAAGATGTGATTTGTCATTCTGAAAAACTTACCGCACAGGAACATTTGGGTATTTACCAAAGAAGCTATATTGCCCGTTTGCGAAATTGTATGTCACAGCAATTTAGCGCCTTAGAATATGCCTTAGGCGAGGCTCTTTTTTGCGCTTTCGCGGATGATTATCTCGCTTCAAAGCCTTCGCAGAATTATAATTTAGCGTATTTAGGAGCTCATTTTGCAGACTATCTCGAAACCAACCGACCCGATGCCCAAGAAAATATCAAAGAAAACTGGATTGATTTCATGATTGAACTCGCCCGATTTGAATATGCCATTGGCGTTATTTTCGAAATGAAAGCCGAAGAAGATTATCCATTAGCTACCATCAATACAGATGAAAATAAACTACAACTCGTACCAATATGTGAGTTGTTTCAATTTCGATTTCCTGTTCGAAAATATTATTCTGATTTTAAAAATGAAAAACAACCCCACTTGCCTTCTGAAAGCGAAAGTTATTGTGTAGTCCTGAGACACAAATTTAAATTAGCAATTTATGATTTGCATAAAGAACAATTTGAGTTTTTGACTTATTTGAAAGAAGGAAACAATATTACTGAAACCAAAGAACTCATTAAAACTCAATATAAAGAAAGTCCTCATTTATTTGATGAAGTTTGGAACAGTTGGAAGGAATCCTGGATAACTGCTCATTTTTTTCGAGTTTAAGTAGAAACATCAAAATCACATCTTCTACAAAAAAACAGATAAAATTCTCCTTAAAAAATCAAATTTCACTGAATTAATTCATAAATAATTCCATTCAAAAACAAAAAATAAACCCCATAACTAAACCACCTCATCATGGAAAACTATTTACACGGCTTACTCGACGAAGACAACGACGCTATTATCCAGCAATACTTAAAGTACATTGACGACGGAATCCCGCGTACGGATAAAGCAAAAGACGTATTAATTATTGGTGCCGGAATGGCCGGAATGGTAGCTGCAAGTCTGTTAAAACAAGGGGGACATAATGTTACGATAGTCGAATCAAATACGCGTGTTGGCGGCAGAATTAAGACTTTCAGAAATTCTGAAAACAAAAAATATTTTGAAGACGACACAGTTTATGGCGAAGCCGGTGCAATGCGTATACCAACCATACACCAGATGGTGCTCAAATACATTGATAAACTCGGACTCAAAACCGAGCCCTTTTATTATCTGTCTGTAGATAAAAAACAAGCCATCGCCTATCAGGCAGACCCAGCTAAACCGGAACCTGAGGTTACCAGGAATTCCCTTTTCTACATTAACCGCAAACGCGTTGTGCAGAATGAATATATCCGAAAAGATGGAGCTAAAGTCGATGTAAACAAACTATTGGACTTTCATCTGGGCACTAGCGAAAACATGCGTTCCGACCAATTAATGGCTAATATTATTAATCCGCTTAAGGCTTTTATTGCAGAAGATCCTGAGAAAAACTGGCCTTTGCTAATCGAGCGTTACGGAGAATATTCGATGCGTCGTTTCTTAAAAGAAAATTCGATGTATTCAGAGAATGCTATCGAAATGATTGGAGTGTTGCAAAATCTTGAATCCAGAATGTCTTACGATTTTATACAAAGTTTTATTGAGCAAAATATCATCAAGGATTCTACTCGATTTTTGGAAATTGTTGGCGGAAGCGATCTGCTGCCAAATGAATTTTTTAAAGCTCATAATCTTGAAGAAAACACCTATTTTGATTGCAGAATGACCAAAATGATGCTCGTTAACAACAAGGTAAAAATAGAAGTGGATATTGAAGTACAACGTGACTTTCAGTTTTATGAAGACGCAGGATTCAAAGCATTAAAAACGCCAGTGAGTGATCTGGAGTTTGATGAAGTAATTGTCACCATCCCCTTTTCTGCATTAAGACATGTGTATGTAACACCTCAATTCAAACAACCTAAACGAAAAGCAATTCGAGAACTACACTACGATTCTGCTACTAAAATATTGTTGGAATTTCGCGAGAAATGGTGGCAGGAAGCTCCTTATAATATTGTTGGTGGAGGTACGATTACTGATTTTTCAAACCGTTTCACTTATTATCCAAGTAATGATTTGGGAGCTAAAGGACATGGCGTTGTACTGGCATCGTATTGCTGGTCTGATGAAGCAAGCCGCTGGGATTCTATGGATGACGACGATAGATATTTTTATGCGCTTAAAAACCTGGCTATCATGCATTCTGATGATGAGAAAGAACAGCAGCGCATTATTGACCTTGCTGTTGTTACCTCGAGCATAAAAGACTATAAAAAGAAAGGCGGAAAATTAATAGGTGGAGCAACGCAAAGCTGGATGCGTGACCCGTATGCTTATGGTGAAGCGGCGATATTTAATCCGGGACAGTTACAATTATTACAGCGTCATATCATCTCAACGGAATGGAACGGAAAAGCACATTTTGCCGGAGAACATACTTCGCTAAAACATGCCTGGATTGAAGGTGCCATCGAGTCTGGAATCCGTACAGCATTAGAAGTCAACGAAAATACTGGTAACCTGAATAATCCTATTTAAGATGTCACAGCAAAAAATCTCCGTTGCAAAATACCTGCAAATACGTCTGGAACAATTAGGACTCACCCATTTATTTGGAATTGCAGGCAATTATACTGCGCCGTTTTTGAATACGATTCAAGAAGACAAAAATGCAAAAATTAAAATCGTTAACGACACGAATGAAATAAATGCCGGACATTGTACTGATGCCTACGCACGTCAAAATGGCTTCGCCGCAGTAGCCGTAACGTATGGCGTGGGAGCATTTACGCTGCTTAATTCAGTTGCGGGTTCTTATGTAGAACATTGTCCCGTGCTTGTCATTAATGGAGCTCCGACTAATAAAGATCAGCAGCGAAGCCTTGTTCAGGGTATGCTGGCATCACATATGACTGGTGATATGTACAGCAATATCAATGTGTTCCGAAATGTTACCGTTGCGGCTGAACAAGTTACAGGTTCATCAGATGCTCCTTATAAAATTGATTCCGTTTTAAACGCCTGTATTTTATACGGAAGACCCGTTTATCTTGAAGTTTTTGAAGATGTATGGCGAATGGAATGCAATCCGCCTGTCGCTCCATTAGTAGAAAGAGAAGCGTCTAAATGTCAAACAAGTGCACGAAAAGCTGCTCAAAGAGTCGCTGCAATGGCAAAAGGAAAAGAAATTATTTTCTGGGGCGGAATCGAAATCCAGCGCTATGGCATTCAAAAAGAATTCCTGGATCTGATTGAAACTACCGATACAGAATTTGTAACTTCTATACTCGGAAAATCAATCGTCTCTGAAAATCATCCTAAATTCAAAGGAGTTTTTAATGGCAAGGCATCGCCAAAAGATGTCAAGGAACGATTCGAAAAAGCCCAACTAAAAATCGGTCTTGGCGTGTGGACGACCGGCAAAAATCTGGGCGGTTTTGATGTATGGAAAGAAGATACTGTACTTGCCAATCATAGCGGTGTACGTATTGGGGCTTCATATATTGCTAATGTATCGCTAAGAGATTTTATGATATTCCTGAAAGAAGAACTTACCAAAGTTACTTTTAGTGCTTACGAAATGTATGATACAGAGCAGCTGCCTGAGTCATTTTTTCTGGCTAATAACAAGATAACAAAAAGAGGAAAACCAGCGCTTACTTACGATTCATTTTTCAGCCGAATTAATAGTTTTATAGACGAGAAGCATATAGTGGTTGCCGATGCGGGTTTTCCTTTGTTGGGTGCTCAGGGTATTCGTATTGCAGAACCTAACGGTTTCGTAGCACAGGCCTCATGGCTTTCGATAGGTTATTCTGTTCCTGCGGCAACCGGAATAAAATGTGCCAGACCTGATAAAAGGCCAGTAGTATTTGTTGGAGACGGTGCTTTTCAGGAAACTTGTCAGGCCATTTCTACACAGAATAAACTGAAACACGACACCATTGTTTTTGTTTTGGATAATGGTATTTATGGAATCGAACAAATGCTTGTTAATCCAAATCCGTTTCGTGGTGCGGACAAAGTTGAATATAGCGTTCCCGATTTAAACAATGTTTATGATTACAACGAAATGCACCGTTGGAAATATGCGAAACTTGTTGATGTATTTGGAGGTAAAGGTTTTGAAGTCAATACTCTCGACGAACTCGAGGACGTTATAAAGCAGCTTGACGATATTAAAGAAAATACCATTATACATGTAAACATACCTAAAACATCTATTCCGGAAGCAATTGCTTATAAAACAGAAGAGCCTGGAGAGGATGAATTTCTGGATAAAAACTGGAGTTTATGCTAGGTTTAAAATGGGTTAATTTTTAAAACATTTCATCAAAATAAACAAAAAAAGCCATCTCAGTTTTCATTACTAAGATGGCTTTTAAAATTTTAGTAGTTATTTAAAAAGTGAAGAAATGACTTCTGAAAAAATCAATTAATACTAAATGAAATTTCTATGCTATCGTATATTTTTTCTCTGTAATAGTAGTTGTAGTTTCCGTTGTTACACTGTCTACAAATCGCCATTCAGCTTCAGAACCAGATGGTGTAAATTTAAGATAGGTATATCCTCGCTTGTACAAATTGGCATATTCTAAATCATCTATCAAAACGGTAAATGCTTGTGCTAATTCTATCGCCTTTTTAGGATCGGATGTAATTCCAAGATAAGCTTCTAATCCTGGCGAAGAAACAGAACTACAGGCAATTTCAGTACCTATAAAATTCCCCTGCATATTGGTCAGTTTACCCATCCAGGCATTATGTGTATCTCCGGCCAGCACCACAACATTTTTTCCTGAAAGTATAGCATACAATTGTTCTCTTTCTGCAAAATAACCATCCCAGGCATCCAGATTATAAGGCAAGGTTGTCGTAACTCTCGCAATTTCCTGAGCAGTTAAAGACGGATCACTTTGTTTGTGTCTCATTTTAATTACAACAAGTTCAGAGATTGCACCAATAAGCGCCTGCATAGTTGCCGGCTGTGCGCTTCCAAAATGATCTACTTCTGCTAAAACCTGATTCAAAAGCAGCAGCAACTCTGCAGGAATCAGCATTTTTGTCATCAGGATCTGCTGTCCTAATACTTTCCATTTAGCAGTATCTGCATTAATCTGTGATCCCAGCCACGTCATTTGTTCGCTTCCAATCAATTTTCTGTTGGTACTTAAAAGATCGGTTCTAAATTTTGTCTGATCGAAATTCCCCACATTATCAATATAATCAGAATAGCTCATCTGCTTATCTCTGGCAATAACTCGGGTATCCATCATATAAAGCGAAAGAATATTACCAAAATTAAAACTTCTGTAAATTCTAAGATCTTTTCCTGTTTTAAGTGGAATATATTCGCTGTAAGCCTGAAAAGCGGCCATTTTTCTCATCTGAAAATCTCCTTCGGCAGGCTGATGATTTTCTGCACCTGATTTATAAGTATCATTGGCAAACTCATGGTCGTCCCAAACACATATAAAAGGCTTTTTCTGATGAAGAAGCTGAAGATTTTTATCTCCTCTGTATTGTCTGTAACGCTCTCTGTAATCACCTAGGCTTAAAATCTCTCTGGCGGGTTTATGTTCTCTGCCCAGCGAATTGGTAAATGGGTTTGTACCGTATTGTCCCGGTGCATATTCGTAAATATAATCTCCAAGATGAACCACTACATCTGCATCTGAGGAAGCGATCGCACCATACACATTAAAAAGTCCAGCCGGAAAATTAGAACAGGAAACAACAGCCATTTTTACTTCATTTACACTATCTGCTTTAGATGGCAGTGTACGTGTTTCACCAATAACCGTTACTTGTTTGGTTTTGGCATTATAAAATCTATAATAATATTTTGTATTAGAGGTAATGTTCTGAACATCTACCGCTATTGTAAAATCATTTATGGATGATGCCGCTGCCTGCCCTTTTCTTATTATTTGAGAAAATCCGGCATCCTTACTTAGTTCCCAGGTTATTTCAGCATCTGAACCTACTGAATATCTTGTCCAGATAATCACTCCTGTTTCTGTCGGATCAAAACTGGCTACTCCAGTCTCAAATCCTTCATTTTTCAGTCCATCCGGCGCACCGCTGTTATCCGATTTATCATCGTCACTACAGCTTTCAATAAGTGGAGCGATGAATACTCCTCCAGCGGCCAATAAAGAATTTCTAAGAAACCTTCTTCTGCTTAAATCATTGTTATTTTCCATAAAAAAATTTTTATATCAAAAAAACAATGTATTATTAAAACGGAGGTTATGCCATTTTTAAAATTACCTTACATTAATATTTAC
>NZ_CADCSU010000021.1 GCF_902804475.1 Flavobacterium bizetiae | reverse complement strand
AGAGGAAGCGAAAGTCTTAATCAGGATATGAGTCACGAACTCGCAGGAACGAACAGTTTACTTTTGCTTCCTTTCTCAATCATAAATTTAATTAAATTTCAAAAAACAAATCTAAAGGAGGAACGAAGGATCACACAAGAAACTCCACAAAGATTGGCGATTACGAACAAATAAAAAAGAATAAAAATCCGTTTTCAATCCGCGTTTTTGCGAAGCAAATCCGTGTCATCCGTGGGCTATGACAAAGATTGCGGAATTACTAGTGTGATCCTTCGTTCCTCAGGATGACAAGATTGTAGTTATTTTATGTTGAAAAAATAAAAAAGAATAAAAATCCGTTTTTAATCTGCGTTTTTGCGAAGCAAATCCGTGTCATCTGCGTGCCATGACAAAGACATACCCATTTAATTTCCAATCTCCATTATCTAAAAAATCAATGTCTCAGAATAAAAACACATAATCTGTTAAATTCCCAATTTTTTAATTAAAAAAACGGGGAAACAATTTTTTTGTTTTTGTGGAATTATTTTACATACATTTGTAAATGTAAATTTTACACTTATAATTTGTTTTGTTTTTCTTTTATAAAAATGGCACAAGCGTTGTTTTAAAATGAAGTAAAGACAAAAACAAATTTGCTATTAAATAAACCAACCAACTTAAAATTAACTTTAGAAATGAACAACAAAATAGACCAATTATCGGCAGATAATATAAGAGCTTTGGCTATTTCGATGGTCGAAAAAGCCAATTCCGGACATCCGGGAGGATCTATGGGAGGTGCAGACTTCATGCATATTTTATATTCTGAATATTTAAAATACGATCCAACTGATATGAACTGGATTTTCAGAGATCGTTTTTTTATGGATGCCGGACATCTTTCGGCTTTAATGTATGCACAATATCATTTGCTTGGTAATTATGAAAAAACAGATCTTGAAAATTTCAGACAATGGGGTTCTGTAACTCCGGGACATCCTGAAATTGATGTAAAAAGAGGTATCGAAAATACTTCAGGACCATTAGGACAAGGACATGCAATGGGCGTTGGAGCAGCAATTGCGGCTAAGTTTTTATCAGCAAGATTTGAAAATTTATTCGATCATAAAATTTATGGTTTCATAACCGATGGTGGTGTTCAGGAAGAAATTTCGCAAGGAGCAGGACGAATTGCAGGACATTTAGGACTGAACAATTTTATCATGTTTTATGATTCGAATGATGTACAGCTTTCGTCTATGACAGATGAGGTTACGACCGAAAATACGGCAATGAAATATGAATCATGGGGATGGAAAGTTATTACTATCGACGGTCATAATCATACTCATATTCGTTCAGCATTGAATGCAGCCCACGCCGAATTAGAAAGACCAACCTTAATTATTGGCCGCACCATAATGGGCAAAGGTTGTGTAACCGCAGAGGGAACGATGTACGAAGGACAATGCGAATTGCACGGAAAACCTATTGGCGCTACAAATGCCAATTTCGAAAAAACATTACAGAATTTAGGCGCGAATCCTGAAGATTCATTTGCGGTTTATAATGATGTAGCATTGCATTATGCAGCAATTTTAAAAAATAAAACAGAAGAATCAGCAGCCAGAAAAATGCAAATTTCGGCCTGGGAAAAACAAAACCCACAATTAGCTGAAAAGATAAAACAGTTTTTTAATGGAGATTTACCGGCATTAGATTTCAGTACAATTGCTCAAAAAGCCAATGCAGCAACACGCGATGCATCGGCAGCAGTTTTAGGATATCTGGCAGAGAACGTAGAGAATATGATCGTGTCTTCTGCCGATTTATCGAATAGTGATAAAACAGATGGTTTCCTGAAAAAATCATCGGTTTTACAAAAGAATAATTTTCACGGAGGATTTTTGCAAGCCGGTGTTGCCGAGTTAACGATGGCAGCAATTGCAAACGGAATCGCGCTTCACGGCGGAGTAATTCCGGTTGTGGCAACATTTTTTGTGTTTTCTGATTATATGAAACCAGCAATTCGTTTGGCCGCCATTCAGGAATTACCGGTAAAATATGTCTGGACACATGATTCTTTCCGCGTAGGCGAAGACGGTCCAACGCACCAGCCTATCGAGCAGGAAGCACAAATTCGATTATTAGAAAAAATTAAAAACCATTCCGGCGATCAGAGTTTATTGGCTTTACGTCCGGCAGATGCTGTCGAAACTTCTGTAGCCTGGCAAATGGCACTCGAAAATAAAAAAACACCAACAGGTTTAATTCTTTCGAGACAAGATATCAAGGATATTCCAACAAGCGGAAATTCAAGATTTGATGAAGCTTCTCAGGCCAAAAAGGGAGGATATCTGGTCAAATCAAATTCAAATCCTGATATTACTTTAATTGCAAACGGATCTGAAGTAGCGACACTTATTGAGGCAGCAAATGAGCTGGAGCAGAATTTTAAATTAAATATAAACGTAGCTTCTATTATTTCTGAAGGACTTTTTAGATCTCAGTCGGCAGAATATCAGGAAAGTGTTATTCCAAAAGGCGCATTGGTTTTCGGACTTACCGCCGGACTTCCGGTAAATCTTGAAAATCTGGTAGGTACCAAAGGAAAAGTCTTTGGTTTAGACCATTTTGGCTATTCGGCTCCCGCATCAGTTTTAGATCAGAAATTTGGATTTACCAGCGAAAATGCACGTAAAGAAATCCTGAAATATTTAGAAAATAATAATTACAACTTATTAAAATAATAGAACGACATGAAATTTTTTATAGACACAGCAAACTTAAAAGATATTAAAGAAGCCAATGATTTAGGCGTTTTAGATGGTGTAACCACAAACCCTTCCTTAATGGCAAAAGAAGGTATTACCGGAGCTCAGAATATTTTAGACCATTATATAAAAATTTGCGAATTGGTGGATGGCGATGTAAGTGCCGAAGTAATCTCAACAGATTTTGAAGGTATGGTAGCTGAAGGTGAAAAACTGGCAGCATTGCATCCGCAGATTGTGGTAAAAATCCCGATGATAAAAGATGGTGTAAAAGCCATCAGGTATTTTTCGAATAAAGGAATCAGAACCAACTGTACTTTGGTATTTT
This sequence comes from Flavobacterium bizetiae, assembly GCF_902804475.1. Classification (GTDB taxonomy): domain Bacteria; phylum Bacteroidota; class Bacteroidia; order Flavobacteriales; family Flavobacteriaceae; genus Flavobacterium; species Flavobacterium bizetiae. The sequence continues at coordinate 39,503 of NZ_CADCSU010000021.1, read as the reverse complement.
CTGTGGGTCAGGCTTTGTTGGCAGCAAAGGCCGGAGCAACTTATGTTTCGCCATTTATTGGCCGTTTAGATGATATTTCGACTGACGGAATGGTATTAATTGAAGATATCAGACTAATTTATGATAATTACGGATACGAAACTCAAATTTTGGCAGCTTCTGTTCGTAACGTAATGCACATTATCAATTGTGCAAAAATAGGATCAGATGTTATTACCGGCCCATTAAGTGCCATCGAAGGTTTACTAAAACATCCTTTAACAGATATTGGTCTTGCAACTTTCCTTGCTGATTATCAAAAAGGAAATAGCTAATCAGAATACTTTTTGGCGCACGGATTTGAACGGTAAATGTTTTGACACAGATTTTAATTTTAAAAAATGGGATAGCAAAACTAAAATTTATCAGATCAATTGATAAATAAAATAAAATCAGTCTGTTTATCTGCTTAATCCGTGACCAAAACTTACAAGATAATTTGTTAGTTTTTAATTGTAGTTTTTTTGAAGAAAAAACCCTGAAAGTTTGTGGCTTTCAGGGTTTTGTTTTTTATCATAGGCCCACAGATTGCGCGGGTGATACAGATTAGCACGGATTTTTTCTTTTTTTTCTCTCGCAGATTTAGCAGATTTTTTTTAAACTATTAATCTGCCAAATCTGCGAGAGAATTTTTTAGAGTTGCCTATAAAAAAAATCAGCGAAAACCAGTTCGATCAGTAAAATCCGTGGGCAAACCACTTTTTACAAATTCAATACGAAATCGTTAAGTAATTTCTCTTCATATTTTTCTTTATTAAAAGTATACAGATAAGATCCTTTTCGCGAAGACTGCATGTCTTTTTCATCCAGTTTATTCAAAATTTCTAAAGAATTAATTTTGCTGATAAAGTTACGTTTGTCTAATTCCTTACTCAAAATTGCTTCGTATAATTCTAATAACTGACGCATGGTAAACTTTTCAGGCAACAACTCAAAACCAATTGGTTTTATCGAAGTTCTGTAACGAAGTCTTTTAATGGCGTTTTGAACCATTTCGTTATGGTCAAAAATTAAATTAGGAGCATCAGCAATACTAAACCATTGTGCATGATAATTTTTAATCAGTTCAGCATTATGATTTTCAATATTAATCAAAGCATAATACGAAACCGAAATGGTTCTTTCGACAGGATCACGATCAATTTCGCTGTAAGCATATAGTTGCTCCATATAAATGTCGTTTAAACCTGTATAAGTATTCAAGATTCTAATCGCAGCATCATCCAATACTTCATCACGCTTTAAAAAACCTCCAATCAAAGACCATTTTCCCTTTTCAGGCTCAAAGTCTCTCTTGATCAAAAGGATTTTCAACCCTTCGCTGTCGAATCCAAAAATGATACAATCTACTGCTAATAAGACTTTATCTGCAGAACTATAACTGTTTAGCATATTCAATTTTTTATTGGTAAATATATAAACTTCCTAATACGTTTCATAATTTATTAATGTAGATTTTACACTTAATAAATTAGTCTTTTTCCAGAAGTTCAATAATGAGTTTTTTATAGTCAAATTTAGATCACGATTTATCTTTTTCAATCGTTTTCGGAATGAAAAAACTTCGATTTCATCAAAAAACAATCTTTCTGTCAAAATTTAAAAGAGCCTAAAGAGGATTTTATTTACAAAAATAACAAAATTTTATGCTCATAATCTTCAATAAATAACTCAAATGTGAAATTTTTTTCTAATGCCGTTTTTTGAGTAAAAAGTTGCTTTTTAATAAAAAGTGTTGGTTTTACACAAATTATAGATCAAAAAGCTCTTTTTTTTGAAAATAACATTAATTTTTAAATGTTGTTTTTACACTTAATTTATGATATGCGTTTTTTTTGAGTCCTTTTTTTGCCATATTAATTTGTTTTTAAGCTTTTTTTTTAGTTAAATTTACAAATGTAAAATTAACACTTATAATTATACGCTAACCAACTTAAACTAACCAGTATGATAACAAACCAAAAATTATTTTTTTACTGCAATTTTTTATTGCCAAAAAAAGAATGGCTTGTAGCATTTATGATGCTATTATTTTCCGTAAATCAAATGTCGGCTCAGGGCAAAGTGATTACCGGAATTGTTACCTCGGCGCAAGACAAACTGCCTTTGCCGGGAGTGAATATTATGATAAAAGGAACCAAAACCGTTTCGACAACAGGTTTTGATGGAGAATATTCGATTAAAGCATCTCCAAACGATATTTTAGTTTTTTCATTTATAGGATTTCAAAATCAGGAATTAACGGTAGGAAATCAATCTAAAGTAAATGCAGTTTTAAGCGAAGACACGAACAAACTAAATGAAGTAGTCGTAATTGGTTACGGAACACAAAAGAAATCAGATCTAACCGGATCTGTAAGTGTTGTTAATATGGAATCGGCTAAAAAAAACGTAACATACGATGCTGCAAAAATGCTTCAGGGACAGGTTCCGGGAGTAACGGTACAATCTTCAGGAGAGCCGGGTGGTTTTGTAAATGTCAAAATTAGAGGGATAACTTCATTCACAAATAACAATCCTCTTTTTGTTATTGATGGAATTATGGTGGATGCTCCAAATGATTTTGCACCAGGAGAAATTGAATCTATGCAGGTTCTTAAAGATGCATCATCGGCCGCTATTTATGGGGTTCGTGGAGCAAATGGAGTGGTAATTATTACAACTAAAAAAGGTAAAGCAGGTAAAACAGACGTTAAATTCAAATCTATTGTGGGACTTCAGAATGTTACTAAAAGATGGGATGTAACAGATCGTTTGGGTTATCAGCAAATTACCAGTGAGGCCGAAAGAAACAGAGACATTAGAGCAGGGGTTCCTGTAAATATTGCTCCCGGAAACAATCCGGCAAGTTCATCATACATTTCAAATGTTGATACAGACTGGCAAAAAGAATCGATGAAAACGGGTGTGGTACAAAATCAGGCACTTACATTTTCTGGAGGTGCTGAAAATATTGCGTACAGCTTTAATGTTGATTATTTCAAAAACACCAGCTACTTAAAAACGCCACAGGATTATGAAAGGCTGTCAACGAATTTGAATTTGAATGGTAAAAAAGGAAAATTCAAATACGGGGCGAAAATTGCCTATACACAATCTGATAAGGAAATTTTTAACGAATATAATGCAGGACAAACCTTTATCAGTGATATGTTAGGTGCTGTACCAACAATGCCGGTTTACGACGCTAACAGATTAGGAGGTTACGGAGGAACAGATAACCTGACACAAAGAGCCATCTCAATGAACCCTATTGGATATAATAATTTGATCACAAATAATGGTAAAAGAAACCGTTTTATTGGAGACATCTGGGGCGAAATTGAAATTGTTAAAGGGCTTAAATACAAATTGGATGTAAGTTATGACAGAACAGATTGGGAAAACAGAAAGTTTATACCGCCAAGTGATTTAGGATGGTATTATATCACGACAAACGATGAGGCTTCTTTAGATACAGAAACTGGAAATGAGTTAAGAACGTTCTGGAATAATTTATTGACTTACGAAATTTCATTAGGGAAACATAAAATTGATGCTCTTGCAGGATTGATTCAGGAAAGAAGAGACCATCACAGATATAATTCAAGAGGTGTAGGTTATACGCCTGGAGAAATACCAATGCTTCAGTTTGCTGATGCAAGAAATGCGAGCGAATATAAATTTACTATTACAGGAATATCATACATCAGCAGATTAAACTATGCTTATGATGACAGGTATTTGCTACAGGCAAATTTCAGACAAGATAAAACTTCTCTTTTTAGTGAGATCAATAATTCGGCAAACTTCTACTCTTTTTCAGGAGGTTGGAAAATTAGTAATGAGAAGTTTTTACACTTACCAAAATGGGTGAGCAATATTAAACTTAGAGGAGGTTATGGTACAATCGGAAATAATACCATTCCGCAATACTTCTTTGCTTCGACAGTAAATAGTTTTGCAGGTTATGATTTTAATAATTCACTTGCTCCGGGAACAACTGTTGTTGCAGCACTTGATCCTAATGTGCATTGGGAAAAAACAACCAGTAAAAATATAGCATTAGAGTTAGGGTTTTTAGATAACGACTTGCAATTTACAGGAGAGTATTTTATGAAAAAAGTAACAGACATGTTGGTGAATGTCCCTTTACCATATTCTAATGGTGCTTTCCCGGCTAGTATTTTTACTAATGCAGGAGATATGCAAAATGAAGGTTTCGAATTTACAGCGTCATATAGTAATCATCACCGTAAATTCAAATACGACATTTCAGGAAATTTTGGAACTTTAAAAAATGTAGTAACCAAAATTGGAGTAAACGGAAATCCTCTTTACGGAGCAGTTTCAAAAACACAATTAGGAAGATCTGTAGGAGAAATTTATGCCTGGGAAGCTGTTGGTATTTTTCAAAACGCAGCCGAAGTTGCAGCTTCTCCAACACAAACTGGTGCAGCTCCGGGAGATGTGAAATTTAAAGACGTAAACGGAGACGGAATTATTACAGATGCTGACAGAACTTTTCAGGGAGTATCGATTCCTAAATATGGTTTTGGATTGAATTTCAGTGCTTCTTATGAAAATTTTGACTTCTCAATGTTTTGGCAAGGTAGCGGAGGAAACAAAGTTTTTAATGCCATGTACCGTAATTTAATGACAGGACAATACGGAAACCACAGTACAGATGAATTGAATTATTGGACTACTACTAACACCAATACGAATGTTCCGGCACCGGTAATTGGTGATCCTAACGGAAATAACAGAGATTCAAACCGATTCATTCAAAGTGGAGACTACGTGAGATTGCAAACAATGGAACTAGGTTTTAATATTCCGTTGAAAGACAAATTTATCCAAAAAGCAAGAGTATATGTTAATGGTCAGAACTTATGGACGATTACAAAATATACAGGATATGATCCCGACTTTAATAGTGACGGATTGCTTTCAAGAGGATATGATGCAGGATCTTTCCCAAATCCAAGAACTATTTCTTTAGGAGTAGAGGTAAATTTCTAAAACTGGTTTAACCCATTAAAAACGTATTAAAATGAAATATAAGATATATAATTATATAGCGATTTTCTTTTCATTGGCTGTTGTAACAACAAGCTGTGTTGAAAATGAAGATTTGACCCAAATTGACCCAAATAATAATGCAGTAGATTCATTCTGGAAAACAGATCAGGATGCTATTGAAGGAGTAAATGCAGCTTACGGAAGTTTATTAACAGATGGAACGTACATGAGAAGTACACCATTATTATTAGACGCAAGAGCAGATGATGCGCGTACCAATAGCCCTTGGGGTTCAATGTATAATGCAGGTCACTTTAACTCAAATGTTGCCGACGCATCCATTTATGGATGGGCTTTCGAAACCTATTATCAGGGAATTTACCGTGCCAATCAGGTTTTAACAAATGTACCGGAAATAGGTTTTCAGGATCAGGCGCTTAAAAACAGAATTTTAGGACAAGCGTATTTTTTGAGAGGATTATTTTTATTTCATGCCGTTAACTTGTTTAAAAATGTACCGGTACCAACAGAACTGGCAGTATATTATCCGCAGAAAACAGAAGCAGAAGGCTGGGCTCAGGTTATTGCCGATTTTCAGGCTGCTGCCGATTTATTGCCTGTTTCGTATGATAATATTTCAGGTTTAGACGGAGGTCAAAAAGGACGCGCTACAAAAGGTGCTGCATTAGGATATTTAGGAAAAGCATATTTGTTTAATAAAGATTTTGCGAATGCTAAAACGGCTTTCAGACAAGTAATCGATTTAGGCGTTTACTCTTTAGTATCCAACTACCGCGATAATTTTACAACTGCAAACGAAAACAATTCTGAATCTCTTTTCGAAGTACAATTTAGCCGAGAAGCAGGTGGAGTTGATTTAGGTTGGGGAGGAGCTCCGGCATCAGGTTGGGGAAAAACTTCTGCGCGTGCGATTACTTATGCACCAAGAGCTTTTGGATGGACAGATGTTCAGCCTTCATGGGCATTATTCAATGAATTTCATGATGAAAAAACAAAAACAGGAGATCTTGATCCGCGTTTAGATGCTACTATATTTTATAACAAACCAGGCGGAATGAAATTGTACGGAAAAGATTTTGCTGCTTTTTATGCTACAAGTCCCGGAGATTTAAACGACATATTTTGTAGAAAATACCAAAATTCTGATGGAGAATTTGCAGATGAATACGACTGGCGTTCCGGTATCAACGAGCGTTTATTAAGATATGCAGATATTCTTTTAATGTATGCCGAAACTCTAAACGAAACGGGCGATACTCCAGGAGCATACGGATATATCCAAATGGTACGAAACAGAGTGGGTTTGCCGGACTTGGCAACAGTAAAACCAAATATGACGCAAGAACAAATGAGAGAGCAGCTAGGTCACGAAAGATTCCTGGAGTTCCCACTTGAAGGACACCGTTTTGATGACATTCGTCGTTGGGGATGGTTGCAAAATTCAGCAAAACTGGCATGGCTAAAATCGAGAGATGCTGAGTTTAATTCTTATACACCTGGAAGAGAATTTTATCCAATTCCGCAATTAGAAATGGATAATAATCCGGGAACAAAACAGAATGACAGTTATTAAGTTTTCAGTCTCAGTCTCAGTCCCACTTTAAACTGAAAACTGAGACTGAAAACTGCGACTAAAAAATAGAATTTATTTGAATTAGTTAGAATACTTAACATCATGTGAGAGCTTAAAAACTTTCACATGATTTTATAAATTAAACATATCATGAAAAAAGTACTTTTAAGCACGTTTCTTTTTACCCTTTTCAGTCAGGTTAGTTTCGCTCAAAATCAAACCACAGTGGTTACGATTAAAAACAATGCAGACGCGCCAACAATCAACAAAAATATTTACGGACATTTTGCAGAACATTTGGGACGCTCTATTTATGGAGGTTTTTTTGTGGGAGATACATCCAAAATTCCAAATACAAAAGGAGTTAGAAATGATATTGTTAAAGCTTTAAAAGAATTAAAAATTCCAAATTTAAGATGGCCTGGCGGATGTTTTGCCGATACGTACCACTGGAAAGACGGAATTGGACCACAACAAGAAAGACCTACAATTGTAAACCAATGGTGGGGAGGAGTAACAGAAGACAACAGCTTTGGAACACATGATTTCTTAAACATGTGCGAATTGCTTGGAGCAGAACCATATTTATCCGGAAATGTAGGTAGCGGAACGGTTCAGGAATTGGCAGATTGGGTGCAGTATACCAACTTTAGCGGTAAAAGCCCAATGAGTGATTTGCGTAAAAAAAATGGAAGAACAGAACCATGGAAAGTTAAATTCTGGGGAATCGGAAATGAAGCCTGGGGTTGTGGAGGTAACATGACAGCAGAATATTATGCTAATGAATACCGCAAATATGCCACTTTTATGTCGGATTGGGAAAACACAGGCGGAATCACTCGTATTGCATCAGGATCAAACAGCGCTGATTATAACTGGACAGAAGTTTTAATGAAAAACATTCCGATCAATATGTTAGGCGGAGTTGGAGTACATCATTATGCTGTAATCGACTGGGCTAAAAAAGGAGATGGCGTAAACTTTACCGAAGACGGATATTTTCATACCATGCAATCGGCGCTAAAAATGGAAGAATTGGTAACGAAACATTCTGCCATTATGGACAAATACGATCCGGAGAAAAAAGTAGCCATGATTGTAGACGAATGGGGAGCTTGGTACGAAGTAGAAAAAGGAACAAATCCTGGATTCTTGTACCAGCAAAATACCATGAGAGATGCAGTTTTGGCCGGAGCAACACTAAACATCTTTAACAATCATGCTGATAGAGTTCGTATGGCAAACCTTGCACAATGTGTAAACGTTTTGCAAGCTGTAATCCTTACAGATAAAGCAAAAATGATTACAACACCAACGTATCATGTTATGAAAATGTACAGCGTTCATCAGGATGCTAAATTATTACCAATCGATTTTCAGTCACCATTATACACTTTCAACGGAGAATCACTTCCGGCAGTTTCAGCTTCGGCATCAAAAGACAAAAGCGGATTGGTTCATATTTCATTAGTAAATGTTGATGCCAAGAATAAAAACAAAATAGAAATCGATGTAAAGGATCTTGGTGTTAAAGGCTTTACAGGAACTATTATAACATCGGCAAAATTACAGGATTATAATTCATTCGATGCTCCAAACAAAATTGTACCAACAGTTTTTAAAGGTTTCGAAAATAAAAAAGGAAAATTAGAAATCACAATTCCTCCTTTCTCAGTAGTCGTGTTAGAAGGAAAATAACAAGCTAGAAATGAAAAAATCAAAATATATAATCAAAATCACTTCGTACATCGGGTTGGTTTTATTTGCTCTTGCCGCGGTGAGTTGTTCTAAAGACGATCCTGCAACAAATGAAACAAGCCCTCCGGTTGTAGTAGATCCTCCCATAGTTACACCCGCTTTTCCCGGGCCAACATATGCAGATAATTATACGTCAATATCAGGTTGGGGAAGCAGAGCACAATGGAATTTAGCCAACGTGCACGATCCATCTGTAGAAAAATCAGGCGAATACTATTATATGTATCAAACCGATGCTTCTTACGGAAATGCAACAGATGGTCACGGACATTTTTTTTACAGAAGATCAAAAGATTTAATCAATTGGGAGTTTATGGGATCATCAATGACCGAAGCTCCTGCCTGGGTAAAAGATTCTTTAAATAATAAAAGAGCCAGAATGTCGCCTGCATTGCCTCCCATTACAAATCCGAATTATGGATATTGGGCACCTTGCGTTCGAAAAGTGGGCAATATTTACAGAATGTATTATAGCATCGTAGTAACAAATCCTATCGTAGGAACAGATACCAATACTTCCTGGACAGAACGCGCTTTTATTGGCTTAGCCGAAACAAGTGATTTGGCTTCAAACAATTGGGTAGACAAAGGAATGGTCGTTTGCTCTGAACCCGATGGCGTAAAAAGTTATGTTAGAAACGGAGGAAACGATTGGGATGCCTATTTTAAATTCAACGCCATCGATCCCAGTTTTATTCAGACTCCCGAAGGCGATCAGTATTTAATTTACGGTTCATGGCATTCCGGAATTGCAGCTTTAAAACTGAACCCGGCAACAGGAAAACCGGATAAATTAAAAACAATTGACGATTACGGAGTACGTATCGCAGGACGCGGAAATGTAAATTCAAATCGTTGGCAAGCACTCGAAGGACCTGAAATTATTTATAATCCGGACACACAATATTATTATTTATTTCTGGCGTATGACGAATTATCAGTTGCTTATAATACACGTGTTGCACGTTCAAAAAACATTCTGGGACCTTATCAAACCATTAGCGGAACCAGCATTACAAGCGGAGCCGATTGTTTCCCAATGTTAACGCATCCATACTCTTTTAAAAATCATACCGGTTGGGTTGGAATCTCACATTGCGGAATTTTTCAAAACCCCGAAACCAAACAATGGTATTACGCATCGCAAGCCCGCTTGCCAGAGGGAGTTCCCGGAATTGCAGTTTCTAATGCAGTCATGATGGGACATGTTCGCGGTATTCAATGGACAGAAGATGGCTGGCCTGTAGTAGAAGCAGAACGTTATGCAGGAGTGCCGACAACCACTATTTCTGAAGCTAGTTTTATTGGAACATGGGAACAAATTACCATGAACTATCAATACAAAGCCATTCAAAAATCAGTTACCGTTTATTTAACCGGAGATAAAAAAGTGAGCGGAGATGTTAACGGAATCTGGTCTTACGACAGCGCCAAAAAAATCTTAACCATAAACGGAATAAAATGTAATGTAACCGATGCCTGGGATTGGGAATCAGCCACCAGAAAAGTGACTTTGAGTTACTCAGGTTTAACAGCAACAGGATTACCGGTTTGGGGTAAAAAGATTAATTAGAAAATTAGAAATTCCAATTTCTTAAATCCCAAGTATTAAATAATAGCCACAGATTAAAGGATTAAAAGATTAAAAAATTTGCTCAAGAAAATAAGCCACTAATTCCAAAAATTAAATTCGAGAAAGTTGGTGCAATTCGTGGCAAAAAAAATAAAGCTAAGGTTAAAAAAATCATTTTAATCTTTTAATCTGTGGCAAAAAACACAAATGTATCAGAATGAAAAATCTACTTACAAGCCTGTCTATTTTAATTTTAATTACTTCGTGCAAAGTAGTTGCTCAAATTGACCCGGTAAAATTCAATAATCCGATCATCAAAGATCAATATACAGGAGATCCTGCGGCATTGGTTTATAAAGATAAAGTCTATCTATACGCAGGTCATGACGAAGCGCCAAACGATTTTAATTTTTATAAAATGAATGAATGGGTGGTGTATTCTTCTTCAGACATGAAAAAATGGGAATCGCATCCGGTGCCTCTAAAAGCCTCTGATTTTGCCTGGGCAAAAGGAGACGCATGGGCTTCGCAGGTAATTGAAAGAAACGGAAAATTTTATTGGTATGTAACTGTTGAACATGGTTCAGTACATGGAAAATCGATTGGAATTGCAGTTTCAGACAGTCCAACAGGACCTTTTAAAGATGCTTTAGGAAAAGCCTTAATTACAAACGACATGACCAAATTTAGCGATATAAGCTGGGACGATATCGACCCGACAGTTTATATCGATAATGATGGACAAGCGTATTTGTTTTGGGGAAATACCGCTTGTCATTATGCCAAACTAAAAGAAAACATGTTAGAATTAGACGGGCCAATTCAGCACATCGATCTGCCACATTTTACCGAAGCACCTTGGATTCATAAACACAAAGACTGGTATTATTTATCATACGCTTATGAGTTTCCGGAGAAAATCGCCTACGCTATGAGTAAGTCCATCACCGGACCGTGGGAGTTTAAAGGAATCCTGAATGAAATTGCAGGAAATAGTAATACGAATCATCAATCGATTATAGATTTTAAAGGACAATCGTATTTTATTTATCACAACGGAGCATCAATTCCGCATGGTGGAAGTTTCAGAAGATCAGTTTGCGTAGATAAATTATACTATAACAAAGACGGAACCATGAAACGTGTTGTAATGACATCTGAAGGAATTCAGTAGTTTTTAGTCTCAGTCTCAGTGGCAGTTTTCAGCTGACTTATATGATTTTAAAAGTTTTCAGTCGCAGTCGCAGTCACATTTTACAATTTACATTTCACAAACAAATCACTTATATGGTTTATAAAAACATAAAACACGCAATTTTCGCACTAATCCTTCTGATTGGTTCGGTTTCATTTGCGCAGGAAATAGTCGTTCACGATCCCGTCGTCATCAAACAAAAAGACACCTATTATTTGTATTGTACCGGAAACGGAATCAGTGTTTTTAGTTCGAAAGATTTAAAAAACTGGAATCCGGAACCGCAGGTTTTCAAAGACAAACCCGTTTGGGCAGATGGCGTTGCGGCCGATTTCAAAAACCACATCTGGGCGCCGGATATTTCATTACACAACAATGTTTATTATCTGTATTATTCGGTTTCGGCTTTCGCCAAAAATACATCGGCAATTGGTGTGGCGACCAATACAACATTAGATCCAAAAGACAAAAAGTACAAATGGGTCGATCAGGGAATTGTAATTCAATCGCAACCCAATCGTGATATGTGGAATGCCATTGATCCGAATTTAATCTTCGATGAAAACAATACACCTTGGTTATCATTCGGTTCTTTTTGGGAAGGATTGAAATTAGTAAAACTAAATCCCGATTTAAAATCAATTGCTCAGCCACAAGAATGGCATACGATTTCAAAACGAAAAAGAACCTTCGAATTACCAGATTCAGATCCCGGAGATGGCGCGCTGGAAGCTCCTTTTATCTTTAAGAAAAACGGCTATTATTATCAATTTCTTTCTTGGGATTTATGCTGCCGCGGAGAAAAAAGCACCTATAAAGTCGTTGTTGGAAGATCTAAAAATGTAATAGGACCTTATGTCGATAAAGACGGAAAATCTTTAAATGAAGGCGGAGGAAGTTTAGTCGTTCAGGGCGATGAAAATTACTTTGGCGCAGGCCATAACAGCGCTTATACTTTTGATGGCAAAGATTATATTTTTTATCATGCTTACGAAAAGAAAACCAACGGAACACCAAGATTAGTCGTTAAAGAAATGCTTTGGGACAATGATTTATGGCCCGTTTTAAAATAGAATAAAAATAATATAATGAAAAAATACACTTTCCATATTGTAGCAGTTTTTCTATCATTTCTAATTTTTGTTTCATGTAAAGAAACTAAGAATGGCGTAGTGCAATCGAATAAAACATCGGCTCTAAAAGCAGGCTACGAAATTGAACCGGTCAACATTCAAAATGTAAAACTAACCGATTCTTTTTGGTTGCCTATTATAAAAAGAGTACAGGAAATTACGATTGCATATGCCATTCAAAAATGTAATGAAGAAGGACGTTTTGAAAACTTCTTAATTGCAGGAAAACAAAAAACCGGAACAGTAAGAGGAGAAATGCCATTTGATGATACTGATGTTTATAAAATTATCGAAGGCGCATCAAATACCTTAATTAGTGCACCAAATCCAAAACTTGAAAAAGTATTAGATTCCTTGATTGCCATTGTAAAAATTGGTCAGGAAAAAGATGGTTATCTAACAACCTGGAGAACCATAAATCCGGCGAAACCACCAGCACCTTGGGTTCCGGTAATTGAAGGAAAACGTTGGGAATCATTACAAATTAGCCATGAATGCTACAATGCAGGGCATTTGATCGAAGCTGCTGTGGTACATTATGAAGCAACCGGAAAAAGAAATTTCCTTGATATTGCCATCAAAAATGCCGACTTATTAGTAAAAACTTTTGGTGATAAACCAGGTCAGGTAAAAGGAGTTCCCGGACATCAAATTGTAGAAACAGGTTTGATCAAATTGTATCAAATTACAGGAAAAGAAGATTATCTAAAACTGGCAAAATATTATTTAGACAATCGCGGAAATCCGAACAATCATAAATTATATGGCGAATATGCACAAGATCATATTCCGGTTATTCAGCAAAACGAAGTGGTTGGACATGCCGTAAGAGCCGTTTACATGTACGCTGGAATGACAGATATTGCTGCGATGACAAAAGACAAAGGCTATACAGATGCCGTCAATAATTTATGGAGCAATATGGTGAATAAAAAAATGTACATCACGGGCGGAATTGGTTCGAGACACGAAGGAGAAGCTTTTGGAGACAATTATGAATTGCCAAATTTAACCGCATACAATGAAACCTGCGCTGCAATTGGCGATGTTTACTGGAATCACAGATTGCACAATTTATACGGAAAATCAGAATATTTTGATGTAATCGAAAGAACCATGTACAACGGATTAATCTCCGGAATTTCATTAGATGGAAAAGAATTTTTCTATCCAAATGCCTTAGAATCTGATGGCGTTTTTAAATCAAATAGAGGATCTTGTACACGTCAGGCTTGGTTTGATTGTTCTTGTTGTCCAACAAACTTAATCCGATTTGTGCCTTCGATTCCGGGTCTTATTTATTCGAAATCAAAAGACGCGCTTTATGTCAATTTGTACGCTTCAAACAACGCCTCTTTCACTTTAGGAAAAACCGATTTACAGATTTCTCAGCAAACCGGATATCCTTGGAACGGAAAAGTAAATATTTCGGTTAACCCGAAAAAAGAAAGTCAATTTACAATCAAATTGAGAGTTCCGGGTTGGGCAAGAAATGAAGTTTTGCCGGGAGATTTATATTCTTATAAAAAAGCGTCAACTCAAAAAGCAACCATTAATTTGAACGGAGAAACATTGGCACTTCAGCCACAAGACGGTTATTTCACCATTACAAGAAATTGGAAAAAAGGAGACAAAATCAATCTTAATTTTCCAATGGAAGTTCAGGAAGTTGAAACCAATGCAAAAGTAGCAACCAATAAAAACAAAGTCGCTTTAGAATACGGACCAATCGTTTATGCTGTTGAAGAAGCTGATAATAAAAACAATTTCGACAAAATAAATGTAGCATCCGGAGATACTTTCAAAGTAAAAAAAGAACCTAATTTATTGCAAGGCGTAAATGTAATTGAAAATTCAAAATTCAAAGCAATTCCGTATTACAGCTGGTCAAATAGAGGAGTTGGGAAGATGAAAGTTTGGTTGGATTATAAAACCAATTAAAAATTAAGAATTAAAAATTAAAAGTTCTGGAGGGACGAAGCATATTGTAGCGACGGATTTTAATCCGTTGAACATATAGAAATAAAAATAGCCACAGATTAAAAAATCTGCTCGATCTGCAAAATCTGCGAGAGAAATATTTAAACACATAGAAACATAGATTTCTAAATGAATAAAAAAGAGAATAAAACAAATCTGGATTTGCACACATAGCTATGTTTTTTTAGATAAATGAAATGCCTTTTTTAAGAAATCAAAAGCTATGTTTCTATGTGTTTAAAACGTCAAAAATTAGAAAATAAATCTGCTCAGATCTGCAAAAATCTGCGTGAAACAAAAAAATAAAAATCCGTTTTTATCCGCGTTTTCACTTTAGTGAATCAGTATAATCCGCGAGCCATAAAAACACAAACATAATAAAAATGAAGTCCAATTTAATTACAAAAATTACCCTTTGCGGTTTGATGCTTAACGGCTTTTATGCTTCGGCACAAAAAAACAATCTTCAGGTAGACGTTGCAAAATCGATTACCAAAATTCAGCCAACTATGTACGGAGTGTTTTTTGAAGATATCAATTTTGCTGCTGATGGAGGATTATATGCAGAAATGATCAAGAACAGATCGTTTGAATTCGAAACTCCAATGATGGGATGGAACGAACCAAATAGCGACCGACACAAATTAAACCAGCAATCTGGAATTGCCAATATTATTCAGTATTCTCAAAAAGGAACAAATCATAATTATTGCCGAGTTACAATAAACGATGCAAATGGTTATGAATTGATCAATGAAGGTTTCAGAGGAATGGGAATCAAGAAAGATCTGAAATATAATTTATCGCTAAAAGCTTCCAAAATATCAGGGAATGTTTCGAAGATTAAAATTCAATTCATTGATAAAAATAAAAAGGTTTTAGGCGAAACTTCGATTGTTCCAACATCAAAAGACTGGGCAAATTATACAGCACAATTGGCTGCAACGGCAACAGAAGCAAAAGCTCAAATTAAAATCACTTTTGAAGGAAGTGGAGTAATTGATTTAGATCAGATTTCGTTATTTCCGGAAGATACATGGAAAGGCAGAAAGAACGGAATGCGTGCTGATTTGGTACAATTATTATATGATTTGAAACCAGGATTTTTACGTTTTCCGGGTGGATGTATTGTAGAAGGAAAAACATTGGCATTGCGTTATCAATGGAAAAAATCGATTGGAAATGTTGAAGACAGGGAAACAATGATTAACCGTTGGAACACGGAATTTGCACATAAACCTGCACCGGATTATTTCCAGAGTTTTGGATTAGGATTCTATGAATATTTTCAACTTTCTGAAGATATTGGAGCTGCACCTTTACCAATTTTAAGCTGCGGAATGGCCTGTCAGTTCAATACAGGAGAATTAGTTCCGATGGATCAGTTAGATCCTTATTTACAAGATGCTTTAGACTTAATTGAATTTGCAAACGGCGATCAAACAACGGCTTGGGGAAAAGTAAGAGCTGATATGGGACATCCAAAACCATTCAATTTAAAACATATTGGAGTTGGAAATGAACAATGGGGACCAGATTATATCGAGCGTTTCAAAGTGTTTCAAAAAGCGATAAAAGACAAATATCCAAATATCACAATTGTATCTGGAACAGGACCTTTTCCTGACGGAGATTATTTTGATTATGGCATGAAAGAGCTCAAAAAACTAAATGCTGAAATTGTTGACGAGCACTATTATAAAGATCCGGCTTGGTTTCGTAAAAATGTAACGCGTTACGACAATTATGATCGTAAAGGACCAAAGATTTTTGCTGGAGAATATGCAGCGCAAAGTGTAGCGATTGCAAGTCCGGACAATAAAAACAACTGGGAATGTGCTTTTTCTGAAGCTGCTTTTATGACCGGAATGGAGCGTAATGCTGAGGTTGTTCAATTGACATCTTATGCGCCTTTATTAGCTCATGTTGAAGGTTGGCAATGGACGCCGGACATGATTTGGTTCAACAATTTACAATCTTATGGAACGCCAAATTATTATGTTCAGAAATTATTCTCTAATAATAAAGGAACAGATTTAATCAATATTACAAAAGATGGAAAACCAGTTACGGGACAAAATGATTTGTTTGCATCGGCAGTAAAAGATGTGAATTCTAAAGAAGTAATTCTGAAAATTGTGAATGCTTCTGCAACGGCTCAAAATGCTTCAATTGATGTAAAAGGAGCAAAATTAGATTCAAAAGGAACGGCAATAATCTTAAAAGGAGACGGAATAAATGATGAGAATTCTTTTGCATCTCCAACTAAAATTAGTCCAAAAGAAAGCGAATTTAAAGTAAACGGAAACAAGGTTCAATATGATTTTCCGGCATACTCAGTTACCGTTTTGAAAATTAAGATGAAATAATCGCAACAGAATAAATGTAAAACCAACGTTTATTTTTTGTTTTGCTCTTAAACTCTTGTTTTGATGCATTATTTGTAAAAATTCAAGCGTCTATTTTTATTAAGTGTTTTTTATACACTTATAAATTATTTATAATTATATTTGTCATTATTATAAAAAGAATTTCGAATGAAAAATTACGTTATAGGATTGGACTACGGAACAGATTCAGTTCGAGCGATGCTAATAGACACTGAAAATGGGCAAGAGCTGGCATCAAATGTTTCTCATTATAAAAGATGGAAAAACAAGCAATATTGTGACGCAGCTGCAAATCAGTTTCGCCAACATCCTTTAGACCATATTGAAGGTTTAGAAATCACCATTCAAACCGTTATAAAAGAAAGTAAAGTCGATCCTTCGCAAGTACGCGGAATTTGTATTGATACAACAGGATCTTCTCCGGTTCCGGTAACCAAAGAAGGAATTCCGTTAGCATTGACAAAAGGTTTTGAAGAAAACCCAAATGCGATGATGGTACTTTGGAAAGATCATACTTCGATAAATGAAGCAAACGAAATCAACGAATTGGCGGTAAGCTGGGGCGGGGAAAATGTAACGAAATATGTGGGCGGAATTTATTCATCAGAATGGTTTTGGGCAAAAATCCTGCACATTGCAAGAGAAGATGAAGCAGTTCGAAATGCTGCGCACACCTGGATGGAGCATTGCGATTTAATGACCTATTTATTAATAGAAGATAAAGATTTAAAAACATTCAAAAGAAGCCGTTGCGCAGCCGGACATAAAGCGATGTGGCATGAAGACTGGAACGGACTTCCTCCGGTTGAATTCTTAGAAAAATTACATCCTTATTTGGCACAACTTCGTGGTAATCTTTATGATGAAACATATACATCAGATGTAGTTGCCGGAAATCTAAGCAAAGAATGGGCAGATCGTTTAGGACTTTCTACAGATACAGTTGTGGCTGTGGGAACTTTCGATGCACATTCTGGAGCTGTTGGAGCTAAGATTGGTGAGAATACTTTGGTTCGCGTTATGGGAACTTCAACCTGCGATATTTTGGTAGGTTCGAAAGAAGAAGTAGGAACTAAAACTGTTCGCGGAATCTGCGGACAAGTTGATGGTTCTGTGATTCCGGGTTATATTGGTCTTGAAGCCGGACAATCTGCTTTTGGAGATTTACTGGCTTGGTACAAAGAGTTATTGCTTTGGCCAACAGATCATTTATTAACTGCTTCGACGGTTTTAAATGATGCTCAAAAAGAACAATTAAGAGAAGAATTCAGTGATAAATTAATTGTAGAATTGACTAAAGAAGCAGAGAAAATTCCTGTTTCAGATAGTCTTCCAATTGCTTTAGACTGGATCAACGGAAGAAGAACTCCAGATGCTAATCAGGAATTAAAAAGTGCGATCTCGAATCTTTCTTTAGGAACAAAAGCACCACATATTTTCAAAGCTTTGGTAAATGCTATTTGTTTTGGAGCGAAAAAAATCGTGGATCGTTTTGAAGAAGAAGGTGTAAAAATTGACAGTGTAATCGGGATTGGTGGCGTTGCCCGTAAATCTCCTTTTATCATGCAGACTTTGGCAAATGTTTTAAACAAGCCAATTAAAATTGCAGCTTCAGATCAAACTCCAGCTCTAGGAGCGGCAATTTACGCAGCAGTTGCAGCCGGAATTTATCCAAACGTAATTGAAGCAAGTCAAAAAATAGGAAGCGATTTTGATGGAGAATATTTCCCTCAATTAGATAAAGTAGCAGCTTATCACAAACTGCTTTTGGCATACGATCAATTAAGTGCTTACGAAGATCCAACTATTAAAATTTCGCAACATGAGTTCTCTTTATAAAGATTTAAAACAGGAATGTTACGAAGCCAATATGCAGTTAAATGCATTGAATTTGGTAGTATATACTTTCGGAAATGTAAGTGCTGTCGATAGAGAAAATGGTGTTTTTGCGATTAAACCAAGTGGCGTTCCGTATGAAGATTTAAAACCCGAAGATATTGTGATTGTCGATTTTGATAATAACATTATTGAAGGTTCGATGCGTCCGTCATCCGACACTAAAACGCACGCTTATTTGTATAAAAACTGGCCAAATATCGGTGGCGTTGCACATACACACGCCACATATTCCGTAGCCTGGGCACAATCACAACGCGATATTCCTATTTTCGGGACTACACATGCAGATCATTTAACAGCTGATATTCCGTGTGCCCCGCCAATGGCTGATGCGCTTATAGAAGGAAATTACGAACACAATACCGGAATTCAGATTTTGGATTGTTTCAAAGAAAAGAATCTTTCTTACGAAGAAGTAGAAATGGTTTTGATTGGAAATCATGGTCCTTTTGCCTGGGGAAAAAACGCAGCAAAAGCAGTTTATAATAGTAAAGTTCTTGAAGTAGTTGCCGAAATGGCGTATCTGACTTTACAAATAAATCCAAACGTACCAAGATTAAAAGATTCGCTAATAAAAAAACATTACAATCGTAAACACGGAAAAGATTCGTATTACGGACAATAATAATTTTAGATTTTAGAATGCAGATTTTAGATTTTTAGAACCTGCAAACGATTAAACAGTTCAACAAATAAACGATTAAACAGCATGATTGATATATCTCAAAAAGAAGTATGGTTTGTAGTAGGAAGCCAGGAATTATACGGTGAAGAAACACTACGAAAAGTTGCAGAACATTCGCAGCTAATTGCAAAAGGATTAGACGCATCATCTAGTATTCCGGTAAAAGTGGTTTATAAAGATGTTGTAAAATCTCCTGCTCAAATTTTAGATGTTTGTTTGGCAGCGAATACAGAAAAAAACTGTATCGGAATTATTGCCTGGATGCATACTTTCTCTCCAGCAAAAATGTGGATTGGAGGATTAAGTATTTTAAAGAAACCATTATGCCATTTGCATACACAATATAATGCTGAAATTCCGTGGGGAACAATCGACATGGATTTCATGAACCTGAATCAATCGGCACACGGAGATCGTGAGTTTGGTTTTATCATGTCAAGAATGCGTAAAAAGCGTAAAGTTGTGGTTGGACACTGGGAAGATCCTCGTGTTTTGAACAAACTTGGCGTTTGGACAAGAGTAACA
Organism: Flavobacterium bizetiae; assembly: GCF_902804475.1. Classification (GTDB taxonomy): domain Bacteria; phylum Bacteroidota; class Bacteroidia; order Flavobacteriales; family Flavobacteriaceae; genus Flavobacterium; species Flavobacterium bizetiae. The sequence goes on along the minus strand of NZ_CADCSU010000021.1, from coordinate 19,728 downwards.
TTAGGATGGGACGAACTTCAGAACTTAAAAGTAGCTCGTATTGGAGACAATATGCGTGAAGTTGCCGTTACAGAAGGTGATAAAGTGGAGGCTCAGATTCGTTTCGGAATGTCGGTTAACGGATATGATTCTTCAGATGTTACCAAGCATATCGAGAAAGTTACAGAGCAGCAATTGAATGATTTATTAGCCGTTTATGAATCTTCTTATTCTTTGACTGATGCTTTAAAAGAAGGCGGAGCGCAAAGAAGTTCATTGGTTGAAGCAGCAAAAATAGAATTAGGTTTAAGAGCTTTCCTTGAAGAAGGAGGTTTTGGAGCTTTTACAGATACATTTGAAAACCTTGGAGTTTGGAAACAATTACCAGGAATTGCAACACAAAGATTAATGGCCGATGGTTATGGTTTTGGTGGAGAAGGCGACTGGAAAACTGCTGCAATGGTTCGTGCATTAAAAGTAATGAACGTGGGTCTTGAAGGAGGAACGTCATTTATGGAAGATTATACGTATCATTTCACTCCACAAAAATCATATGTTTTAGGATCTCACATGTTAGAAATTTGTCCATCTATTGCAGAGGCAAAACCTTCTTGCGAAGTGCATCCGTTAGGAATTGGAGGAAAAGAAGATCCTGCACGTTTGGTATTTAATTCACCAGCCGGAGATGCAATCAACGTTTCGTTGGTCGATATGGGAAATCGTTTCCGTTTGATTGTAAATGAAGTTGAAGCGATTAAACCATTAGCAGATTTACCAAAATTACCGGTTGCAAGAGTTTTATGGGATTGTAAACCAAACCTTGATATCGCAGCAACAGCATGGATTCTTGCCGGAGGAGCGCATCACACCGTTTACAGCCAGGCGATCACAACAGAATATATGGAAGATTTTGCAGATATTGCCGGAATCGAATTATTGGTTATCGACGAAAAAACTACTGTAAGAGACTTTAAAGATAAGATCAATGCAAACGAAGCTTATTATCATTTGTTTCAACACGGATTGTAGTCTGAGAGACTAAGATTCTAAGTTGCTATCCCGATAGCTATCGGGACTAAAGTTTTTTTGTTACTTTTAACTTGTTGGGTAATAAATTAACTTTTTGAAAATAGAACACTGATAAAACGGATTTGCTAACGCAAAAGCGCAGATAAAAACGGATTTTTGATATTAAAAATCCGTGTAAATCCGCGTCTTCGTGAAACGAATCTGTTTAATCCGCGTCAAAATATAGCGTTTTTTATTACGTCTAGCAGATTACTTTTAACATCTAACATTTCACAATAACCACAAAATTATCATTTATGAATGTATTAAAACGTTGTCTTTTTGGAATCAGCCTTTTGAGTTTGGCAGCAATTTCAGTTCATTGCAAAAGCGATAAAAAAACAGATGATACAACAGTTTCTTCTGATGAAAAAGCTACAGTTACAATCGAAAAATCTTCTTACGGAACTACTGCAAAAGGAGAAAAAGTTGATAGTTATAAGCTGAAAAATCAAAATGGGATGGAAGTTGATATCATCACTTTTGGAGGAAGAATTACAGAATTGAAGGTACCCAATAAAGACGGTGTTTCTGAAAATGTAGTAATTGGTTTTAGTTCTTTGGCACAATACGAAAAAGAGAATCCGTTTTTTGGAGCTTTGATCGGAAGATACGGAAACAGAATTGCTAAAGGAAAATTCACTTTAGACGGAAAAGAATATCAATTGGCTATCAACAATGCACCAAATGCTTTGCACGGAGGACCACAAGGATTTTTTAATGTTGTCTGGAAAGCCGATGAGGTAAAATCAGGAAGTACAGCTTCTTTGAAATTATCTTATTTAAGTAAGGATTTAGAAGAAGGATATCCAGGAAATCTACAAGTTTTTGTAACATATACATTGACAAATGATAACCAATTAGAAGTTTTGTATGAGGCAACAACAGATAAGAAAACAGTTGTAAACTTGACACAACATTCTTATTTCAATTTATCGGGAGATTTTACAAAAACGATCTTAGATCACGAATTGACTTTGAATGCTGATAAATTAGTTCCGGTTGATGCGACTTTAATTCCAACAGGAAAATTAGAAGATGTAGCTAATACACCTTTCGACTTCAGAACTCCAAAATTAATTGGAAAAGATATCGAGGTAAAAAACGAACAATTAGAAAGAGGAAAAGGATATGATCATTGTTGGGTATTGAACAATCCTGAAAAAGGAAAAACAATCATTGCAAAAGTATACCACGCAGCAAGCGGAAGGGTGATGGAAATGACTACAGACGAACCTGGAATTCAGTTTTACTCTGGGAATTTCCTTGACGGAACTTTGCCAACACCTAAAGGCGGAACATTTGCACACAGAACAGGATTATGTTTAGAAACAGAACATTATCCGGATTCTCCAAATCAGAAAAATTTCCAAACAACGGTTTTAAACCCGGGAGAAAATTATAAAACTAAAACTACTTTTAAATTCTCAGTAAAAAAATAGTTTTAGAATTCTGTTTATTAGTTTAGTAATTTTAAGAAACCTCGTAAGTGACGCTTGCGAGGTTTTTTTATTTGTAACTTGAATGTAATTAAAGTAAGTTTTTTTAAATCGCGCAAAGTCGCAAAGCCGCAAAGTTTTTTGAGCTTTTTTTATTTTCTTTGCACCTCTGCGGCTTTGCGCGATTAATTCATTTACAGCTTATAAAATTCTTAATTTAGCAAGAGCAAACGAAAACAAAATGAAACATCTATTCAAAGCAGAATTAAATTGGACTTCAACCAAAAAGGAAGAAGAAACAACGTCAAAGTTTTACAGCAAAAGCCATCAAATAAAAATTGAAGGAAAACCGGTTTTAGATGTCTCTGCCGCAAAAGCATTCAAAGGCGATCCGGAATTATACAATCCTGAAGATTTGCTTTTGAGTAGTTTGGTTTCGTGCCATATGATGTCCTATTTATATGTTTGTTCTCAAAATAAAATAGAAGTACTTGAATATTCAGACAACGCCGAAGCTACTCTAGAAGTTTCCGAGAATGGAAGCGGTCGTTTTACAGAAGTACGATTAAAACCAAAAGTTAAAATCTCAAATCCAGACCAAATCGAACTTGCTTTAAATTTACATTTTAAAGCCAATCAATTATGTTTTATTGCCAATTCATGCAATTTTCCTGTTTTGCATGAGGCGAGTTGTGAGGTTATTTAATAGATATGAGATAAATTTCTATTACGTACAGAAAAGCGTACATTTGTAAAAAATAATTATTATGAAAACAGTTAGCGTGACAGAGTTTAGAGGGAATATTAAGAAATATCTTGATATAGCTGAATCTGAAAAACTTGTTATCCATAGAGGAAAAGGTCGTTCTTTTGTTGTTATTCCTTTAGATGAAGAAGAAGATGAATCATTATTAAATAACGCACAAAAAGCAGCTATAGATGAAGCGTTAGAAGATGTAATAAATGGCAGAGTGCACTCTCATCAAGAAGTTATGGACGAAACAAAAAAACGGTTTCCTCATTTATTCAAAAGATAATTCTAATACATGGTGCAAATAATTTGGACAACGATTGCTAGGAATGACTATTGGAAAAATATTGAATATCTAGAAAGTGAGTGGACTTTACAAGATGTCTATAACTTTATGGATAAAACGGATGATTTGATCCAGTTATTAATGAAGCAAAACTTGATATTTAAGCCATCGAATTATAAAGATGTATTTCAAGTGCCGGTAACAAAACAGATAACATTGTATTATAAAGTTTTAGAGGATAATGAAATTGAGCTTTTAAGATTTTGGAATACGTATCAAAATCCTGAAAAATTGAAATTATAAAACCATATAAAACCAAAAAAACCTCTTCTTTCGAAGAGGTTTTTGTACCCGGAGCCGGAGTCGAACCGGCACGGTTTCCCACAGGTGTTTGAGACCAGCGCGTCTACCAATTCCGCCATCCGGGCTTAGCAGACGAAAAAATAATCAAATAAATCAATTATCCTAACGCAATAGAATAAGTAATTATGTTGCCATAACTGTGCTTATTCCTTTAACACGGTGCAAATGTAAAAAATAAAATTAAATGTTCTACTAAAAATACTTAAATTTTTTCTTTCAGTGTCCAATAAATTTTCTAAATTTGCACCTCGTTAAAACGAAGCACACACAACTAACTACAAAACAACAAATTATAATGTCGCACCTAGAACCAGAAGCTAAAATTTTTGCTTGTTCACAAAGTGTTTATCTTGCAGAAAAAATTGCAGAACAATACGGAATTCCGTTAGGAAAAGTAACGATGTCAACGTATAGCGATGGAGAATTTCAGCCATCATACGAAGAATCAATAAGAGGTTTACGCGTTTTTATCGTGTGTTCAACTTTCCCAACTGCAGATAATTTGATGGAATTGTTACTAATGATTGATGCAGCAAAACGTGCATCAGCCAGACACATTACAGCAGTTATGCCTTATTTTGGTTGGGCAAGACAAGATAGAAAAGATAAACCAAGAGTTCCGATTGGAGCAAAATTAGTAGCTAATTTATTAGATGCTGCCGGAGCGACAAGAGTAATGACAATGGATTTGCACGCAGATCAAATTCAGGGGTTTTTCGAAAAACCAGTAGATCATTTATTTGCATCTACAATCTTTTTACCATACGTAAAAAGTTTAAATTTAGACAATTTAACCATTGCATCTCCGGATATGGGAGGTTCAAAAAGAGCATATGCTTACTCTAAGTTTTTAGAATCAGATGTAGTTATCTGTTACAAACAAAGAAAAGCAGCCAACGTTATCGACACTATGGAACTAATTGGTGAAGTAAAAGGACGTAACGTAATATTGGTAGACGACATGATCGATACTGGTGGTACATTAGCGAAAGCGGCAGATTTAATGATCGAAAAAGGAGCATTAAGCGTTAGGGCAATTTGTACACACGCCATTTTATCAGGTGACGCATACGAAAAAATCGAAAACTCAAAATTAAGCGAGTTAATAGTTACCGATTCAATTCCGTTAAAGAAAGAATCAAAGAAAATAAAAGTAGTGAGTTGTGCGCCTCTTTTTGCCGAAGTTATGCACATGGTGCACCACAACAATTCCATCAGTGGAAAATTTATAATGTAGTCATTGCAAGGAACGAAGCAATCTCACTACGATAAGAATTAGAATATTTATTAATAACTATATTTTTTTACAATGAAATCGATTACAATTAAAGGATCAGAAAGAGAAAGCGTGGGCAAAGTGTCAACTAAAGCCTTACGTAATGCTGGAGCGGTTCCTTGCGTGTTATACGGAGGAAATCAAGCAGTACACTTCTCAGCAGACGCTGCAGCGTTCAAAAACTTGGTTTACACTCCAAACGCACACACAGTTGTGATTGAGCTTGGAAAAGGAAAATCATTCAATGCAATTTTGCAAGACATTCAGGTTCACCCAGTATCTGACAAAATTTTACACATTGACTTCTTTCAATTATTTGATGACAAAGAAATCACTATGGAAGTTCCGGTAAAAATTGTTGGTACATCTAAAGGTGTTCTTGCAGGAGGTGTTTTACGTTTAAATCAACGTAAATTAAAAGTTAAAGCTTTACCTAAAGATCTTCCTGATTTTGTTGAAGCTGACATTACTCCACTTGAAATGGGTAACAAATTATACGTTACTAAAGTTGGAAAACCAGAATACAAAGTTATGCACCCAGAGAACACAGTTGTTGCTCAGGTAAGAATTTCTCGTGCTGCTATGAAAGCTGCTCAAGAAGCTGCAAAAGCTGCAAAAGCTCCTGCAAAAGGAAAGAAAAAATAATTTTTTTCAAATTCAATACAAAAGCATCAATCGAAAGATTGGTGCTTTTTTTTTGCTTTAAGATTCTAAGTTGCTAAGATGCTGAGGTTCTAAGATTTCTACTCAGAAAATATCCAGTGTCAGGCTGAGCGGAGTCGAAGCCCCCTTCTGATGTTTTGTGTTTATTTTTCTTTGAAGCAGAAATTTTCGGTTTCTTCAAGACCCAGCGTTCCTGCCATCCACTTGTATCTTTTCCTTGCTAAAGAAGCAAGAAAAAGGATGCCGCTTCTGTCAGGGCTAGCGAGAGGTTTAGTTTTTTATTAGAAGAGAGGTTCAAAGGAGCAAAGGTTCAAAGGAACAAAGCAGAGCGATTTTGCAGTATGTCAGGCTGAGCGAAGTCGAAGCCCCGACCAGAAGCTCTACAATCTACAATGAAATACTTTGCGCGGGCTTCGACTTCGCTCAGCCTGACAAAAAATGTGGATAAAAAATCTGCAAAATCTGCGAGAAACTTTTTCTTAGCGAGCTTTGCGTAAAACCCTTGCGAACTTTGCGGTTAAGAATAATTATCTAATCAACCAATTGGCACATTCCCTAATTAACCCTATTTTTGCAAGCATGATAAAATGGATAACAAAACTGTTTTCATCAATACAAAAAGAAGAGAACACAGACAATATGAAACCGGAGGTTCACGAACACCCAAAAAACAATATAAAAAGCGTGAGTAAAAAATATTTAATCGTAGGACTTGGTAATATTGGTGCCGAATACGTAAATACAAGACATAATATAGGATTTAAAGTCCTGGACTTTTTAGCTAAAAAAGAAGGGCTTTCATTCGAAACCGTAAAACTGGGCGCTTTGGCCGAATACAAATTCAAAGGAAGATCTTTCTTCCTGCTTAAGCCAAACACTTACATGAATTTAAGCGGCAAGGCGGTAAAATACTGGATGGACAAGGAAAATATACCTTTAGAGAATATTCTGGTCATTACAGACGATTTAAACCTGTCATTCGGAACCATTCGTATCAAACCAAAAGGAAGCGACGGAGGTCATAATGGCTTAAAGAATATCAACTTGGTTTTAAATACTCAAAATTACACCCGTTTTAGATTTGGCATCAGCGATCAGTTCAAAAAAGGACAGCAAATTGATTACGTTTTAGGAGAATGGGATGAAGAAGAAAAAGCAAAATTGCCGGAACGTTTAGAAGTTTCTTCAGAAATTATCAAATCATTTGGAACCGCCGGTTTAGAAAATACGATGACTACATTTAACGGAAAGTAAAGAATTACAGCTGTTTAACTGTTAAATAATCAAATTATCAGTTAATTATATTCAATTATAACGAAATAGTATTTTCTATTCCAAAGTTAAATGTCTAAATTTGAAATAAATTATTATAAATCATAAAATCATAATATCATGGCTTTTGAATTACCACAATTACCTTATGCATATGATGCATTAGAACCACATATTGATGCTCGTACAATGGAAATCCATCATACAAAGCACCACAATGCTTATACTACAAATCTTAACGCTGCAATTGCAGGAACAGATTTAGAAGGTAAGACAATAGAAAATATCTTAATTAACTTAGATAAAACAAACGCAGCAGTTCGTAACAATGGTGGAGGTTTCTACAACCACAATTTATTCTGGACTGTAATGTCTCCAGACGGTGGCGGATTACCAACAGGTGATTTATTAGCAGCAATCGAAGCTTCTTTTGGAACTTTCGAAGAATTTAAAGCTAAATTTGCTAAAGCCGGAGCAACTCAATTTGGTTCAGGATGGGCTTGGTTAACAGTTCAAAAAGGAGGGAAATTAGAAGTTGTTGGTACTCCAAATCAAGACAATCCATTAATGCCGGAAGTTGCTGGTAACGGTGGAACTCCAATCTTAGGAATGGACGTTTGGGAACATGCTTACTACTTAAACTACCAAAACAGAAGACCAGATTATATTGAAGCTTTCTTCAGTGTAATTAACTGGACAGAAGTTGCAAGAAGATTTGCTTTAGACAAATAGTCGAAAATAGAGTAAAGATTATATAAAAAAGACGAGTGCCAAATGGTACTCGTCTTTTTTTTGTCGTTATATTTTTCGTCTTTGTTCTATAGTCTATCTTCTATTCTCTAAAAAAGAGAAAATAAAAAAGGCGGAATCTCTTCCACCTTTTTTGCCCCAAATCTACCATAAACTTAACCTACTAATGTTATGGTTTAGTAAATGTATGATAGCTGTTCTTATGAAAAAAACTTTTTAGACGAATGGCAAATATATCCGACTAAGTAAGAGAAAGATAGCGAAATAGAGGAAAGATTATAGAATATAGAGAAAAGAATATAGAATATAGAGAATAGAATAAGAGAATAGAAAATAGAAAATAGAGAATAGAGTAAAGATTACTCAACAAAGAGGGTAGAGTCTATATTCTATGTTCTATAATCTATTCTCTAAAAAAAGAAAATAAAAAAGGCGGAATTTCTTCCACCTTTTTTGCCCCAAATCTACCATAAACTTAACCTACTATTGTTATGGTTCAGTAAATGTATGATAGCTATTCTTGTTTAAAAAACTTTTCAGATGAATGGTCAATATATCCGACCAAAAGAAGATAATGGTTTTAAATTGAAATACTTGAGTTTATTTCAATAAAAAAGGTGGAATTGCTTCCACCCTTTTTGCCCCAAATCTACCATAAACTTAACCTACTAATGTTATGGTATCTCAAAAGTATTGTAGCTTTTCAATTTTACCAAACATATAGGATGAACGGCAAAAAAAACCGATGAAATGCACAAATTAACCTTTTGTTAGTATTTTTTTAATATGCTCTTGCGTCTTTTCCCTCGTAGAAATTCATGAAAGCCCTGTTTACAACACGATTACCTCCTGGTGTAGGATAATCTCCTGTAAAGTACCAATCACCTAAATTTTTAGGACAGGCAATATGCAAATCTTCTACTTTTTGGAAAATGATTTTTACTTCGGCATTGATTTCAGGAGAACTCAACATTTCAGCAATTTTATCTGAAATTTCTTCAGGAGTAAACTGATCGTAAATTGCCGTAACATAATTCACAACATCACTATCTAAATAGTTTTCCTGTGCTTTACATTTTGCGTAAACTTCATCAACAATATGATATAGATTTCTTTCTTTTAATAAAGCTAAAGCTGCTCTAAAAGCAACAAGACCTTCTAACTTAGCCATGTCGATTCCGTAACAATCAGGATAACGTATTTGTGGCGCTGATGAAACGATTACAATACGTTTAGGATTTAAACGATCCATCATTTTTATAATACTCATTTTAAGCGTCGTACCACGAACAATACTATCATCGATGATAACAAGGTTGTCTGTTGGTTTGATCACTCCGTAAGTAACGTCGTAAACGTGTGCAACAAGATCATCACGGCTACTATCCTCAGTAATAAAGGTTCTAAGTTTAGCATCTTTAATAGCAACTTTCTCAGTACGTATTTTTACTGCTAATAATTCTTGTAAAGTTTCGGCTGTAAGTGTATTTCTGTTAGCTAAAATATAATTGTTTTTTCTCTGATTTAAGAAATCCTGAGCTGCTTCGACTAAACCATAAAATGAAGTTTCGGCAGTATTAGGAATATAAGAGAAAACAGTATTGTCTGTATCGCTGTCAATAGAATCTAAAACTGCAGGTAAAATTAATTTACCTAAGTTTTTACGTTCCTGATAGATTTCAGCATCACTTCCTCTTGAGAAATAAATTCTTTCAAAAGAACACGCTTTTTTAACCGTTGGTTCTAAAATTTGTTCCATCGAAACTTTTCCGCTTTTCTTGATAATCAAAGCATTTCCCGGATCAATTTCCTGAACACTTTCAAAAGGTACATTGAATACAGTTTGAATAACCGGTCTTTCAGAAGCTACAACCACTACTTCATCATCCTGATAAAAGTAAGCTGGACGAATTCCTGCTGGATCTCTAAAAACAAAAGCATCACCATGACCAAGTAATCCGGCCATTGCATAACCTCCGTCTAAGTTTTTAGCAGAACGTCCTAGTATTTTAGCAATATCCAATCGGTCTGCGATTACCGGAGAGGCTTCTCTTTTAGAATAACCTTCGGCTTTACAATCCTGGTACAATTGCATTACTTCTTTGTCTAAGAAGTGACCAATTTTTTCCATCACCGTTACAGTGTCGGCCATTTCTTTTGGGTGTTGTCCAAGTTCTACTAAATTTTCGAAAAGCTCTTTAACATTCGTCATATTAAAGTTTCCTGCCAAAATTAAGTTACGGTGCATCCAGTTACTCTGACGTAAAAATGGGTGTACACTTTCGATGCTGTTTTTTCCGAAAGTTCCGTAACGAACGTGTCCTAAAAATAATTCGCCAACATACGGAATTTCAGATTTTATTTTAGCAACGTCATCACCAATTTCTGGCTTTGCTTTTAGCTCTTCACTGATTCTTTCGTTGATTTGTTTGAAAACATCTTGTATTGGCTGCGAGTGATTTGAACGAACTCGGCTTATGTAACGTTGTCCTGGTTCAACATCTAGTTTAATGCTTGCAAAACCAGCACCATCTTGTCCGCGGTTGTGCTGTTTTTCCATCATTAAGTACATTTTCTGAATTCCGTAGAAAGCAGTTCCGTACTTTTCTTTATAATATTCAAGCGGTTTAAGAAGTCTAACTAAGGCTATACCACATTCGTGTTTTAAAGCGTCGCTCATTGTTTTTTGTATTTGTGTTGTTGTTGTAAGTTGTGCGTAATAACGTAATAAAAAAGCCCCGTTTTATCGAGGCTTCAGGGCATTATATTTCTATGTCAAACTGAGTTAACGACTTAAATTGTTGTAATCGAATCGCTACTTCTGCTTTGCTTAATGTTTCCATCCTTTCGGTTCCAAATTTCTCTACACAAAATGAAGCTAAATTAGATCCGTAAATAATTGCGTTTTTCATGTTGCCAAACGAAATGTTTTCGCTTTGTGCAATAAATCCTGAAAAACCACCTGCAAAAGTGTCTCCTGCTCCTGTTGGATCAAAAACATCTTCTAATGGTAAAGCCGGTGCAAAGAAAACTTCTCTGTTGTGGAATAAAAGCGCTCCGTGTTCTCCTTTTTTGATCACCACATATTTTGGTCCCAATTCCTGGATTTTGTTGGCAGCTTTTACTAATGAATATTCTCCAGAAAGTTGTCTTGCTTCTTCATCATTGATTGTGATAACGTCTACACGTTTAATTACATCTAGTAATTCTGGTAAAGCGCAATCCATCCAAAAGTTCATAGTATCTAAAACTACTAATTTTGGTTTTTTCTCTAATTGATCTAAAACACTGCTTTGTACTAAAGGATGTAAGTTTCCTAACATCACAACATCAGCATCTTTATAGTTTTGAGGAACCTTTGGTTGAAAATCAGCCAAAACGTTTAACTCCGTTACCAATGTGTCTCTAGAGTTAAGATCGTTGTGGTATAAACCGCTCCAGAAAAAGGTTTTTCCGCCTTTTACAATTTCGATACCAGAGATATCAATATTTCTTGAAGTTAAAAGATCTAAATGTTCTTGAGGAAAATCGTCGCCAACTACAGAAACAATGGCCGATTGTAAGTTAAAAAATGATGCTGATAAACCAATGTACGTTGCAGCGCCACCTAATATTTTATCTGTTTTTCCGAAAGGAGTTTCAATCGCGTCGAAAGCAACCGTTCCAACAATCAATAATTTATTCATTTTATGAATTTCGAATTAGGGTGCAAAGATACTTCATAAGTTACAATATTGCAACGGTTTAGGTTCGCAAAATTTTCATAAAAAAAGAATATCGTTTGCGGAGCTAAAACTGTTGTAAATGAATGAATTAAAATTGATTGCCCTGAGTGCTTAAAATATGTTTTTTGGATTTAAAATACAATATTTATTTTTGAAAAAAGCATTGAAGATTTTAGTTAGAAGATTCTTTCAAATAAATTCTACAACTCATACTTTTTATCAAAATAATTTTTCAAAACCCCAATCTGAATTAAAACCATAAACGGAACGACCAATAAAGCGTAAAGCACATTTGTAGAAAAATGAATTCCTGAAAATAGAGCAGAAGCTTTATCAGAATATGTTTTAGCTATTTCAAAATTAGAAATGTCGTTATTGAAATAAATAGCATAAGCCGTTAAAGCAGCTAAACTGATACCAATAAATATCCAGGTCGATTTAGAGATCAACGGTTTGTAAGCTTTGATTTTGCTTTTCTCAGCAACTAAAACCTGAGACATTATTTTTGAAGTAAAGTCGAAAGATGGCGTTTCCAAAGTGTTTTCGCTCATCATTTTTTCAATCAGATTTTCTATTTCTTTATCATTTTCTTTCATAACATTCTATTATTTCTGGTTCTAATTGCTTTTTCAAAATTACAGCTAATTTCTGTCGGCTTCTAAATAATTTTACCTTTACATTATTAGCATTAATGTTCATGACTTTTCCTATTTCTTCTAAACTCTGATCTTCAAAATAAAATAAAGTTAGCAAGAAATTCTCTTCACTCGGTAATAAATTCAAACAATTCTGAATGGTTTGCTTTCGCTCTTTATCCTCTAAAGCGCTCAAAGCATTATCCATTGTTTTTATTAAATGAGCCGAAAATTCATCGATAGATGTATTGTTGTCTTCTTTTTTGTTTTTCTTTAAACGATCCAAACACGTATTATAAGCAATCTTATAAATCCAGGTTGAAAATTTAGAATCTCCTTTAAATTTTACTAAAGAATTATACGCTTTAATAAAAGTATCCTGAGCAACCTCTTCAGCCTCTTCTCTGTTTTTGATCATTTTTATAGACAATGTAAAGATCATATCTTTATAACGATCTACCAGCACGGCAAAAGCATTCGCATCACCCTGCAGAATTTTATCGATATAATGTTGATCAGTTATTGTGCTCATATTATGTAAGACGACACGTTTTGCGTTTAGGTTACAAGATTTTTAAAATAAATTCCAATATTTTTAAAATTCCAAATTCCAACTGAAATGTATGGTTTAAATTTTAATCTATATATGTATAGAACTTTGTCAAAGTTTTAAACTTTGACAAAGATTACGGCGACGTTACATTATGCGCAATCTTGTCATCTCGACGAAGGAGAGATCACAATAGAAACTCCGCAAACTAAATCACCAATCGTTGTCGAGTTTCGTGTGTGATCTCTCCTTCGTCGAGATGACAAACTACACGAAAAGCTTGTTATGAAAATGATTGCCCTAGCCCCGATAGAAGTGGAAATCCTTTTGTGGCGGTGTTCGCCACAAAAGATTGGAACGAATAGCGGGATTAGCTCCTAAAAAAACTAAATAACAGTATTATGGTTACTTTATATAAAAGATTTATCGTTTCTCGAAAATAATTTTAAACTCAAAATTAACTCATAATCAGCAAGTTTTGGTCCCGAGGCTTCGGGATGGAATTTAAAAATTGAAATTTTTTATAAAAAGTTGTAACCTCAATTCAAAACATGTCGTCATATGGAGTATCAATCAATTATAAAAACATAAAAATTATGGGAGCACAAATTTTAGTACCAATCAGTCTTTTCTTAATGATCTTCGGAATAGTCTATCTTATTTATTCAACAAGAAACAGAGAACGTTTAGCACTTATAGAAAAAGGAGTCGATGCAAGTATCTTTTTAAAAGGAAGAACTAATGGGGTTCCGGCCTGGAAAATCCTTATTTTAAACACGGCTTTTCTTTTAATCGGTATTGGACTTGGTTTTTTTATTGCTTTATTTCTTTCTACTTATACACAAATGAATTCAGATGTGATTTATCCGGCAACTATTATTACAATGTCAGGAGTAGGTTTGCTTGTAGGATTTCACAGAGCTAAAGATTTAGATAAAGAATAAAAAAATTGTAATGAAAATGAAAAACGCGCCAGAACAAATGTTTCTGACGCGTTTTTTTTATGATTTAGATCCTATAGTTTCGTAATAAACATCTATAGAAAGATTTTTTTGCATTGATGCCATAACGGCCAGTTCGTCGCAGCGTTCGTTTTGAGGGTGGTTGTTATGACCTTTGATCCATTTAAAATCAACCTGATGTTTGCGGTAAATAATTAAAAAACGTTTCCATAAATCCGGATTCTTTTTTCCGGCATAGTTTTTTTTCTCCCAGCCAAAAACCCATTTTTTAACCACAGAATCAATAACGTATTTAGAATCTGAAACTACTAAAACCTTCATATTTGGGTTTTTTAATTTTTCAAGACCCACAATTACAGCTAGAAGCTCCATTCTATTATTAGTAGTTAAACGAAAGCCTTCGTAAAATTCTTTTTTATGTGGCGTTCCCACCAGTTCCATCACTACACCATATCCTCCGTTTCCGGGATTTCCTTTCGCAGCGCCATCAGTATATATATGTACTTCGTGATTCATTTTAGACTTCTTAGATTTTAGATTGTTAGACTTCTTAGATTTTTGTTTTTGGATTTCTTAGATTTTTATATCTAAAAAATCTAAAGTCTAATCCTCTAATAGTCTCGAAATAATCTCCGGGAAATACTTTTGTTCCAGTTCGTGAATCTTTTCGGCGACAGTTTCCGGCGTATCTTCTTCTGTTAGTGCTACATTTTTCTGGAAAATGATACCGCCTTCATCATAATGTTCGTTTACATAATGAATAGAAATTCCGGTTTCTTTCTCTTTATTATTTACTATAGCCCTGTGTATGTGCATGCCGTACATTCCTTTACCTCCATAATTTGGTAAAAGCGCCGGATGTATGTTGATTATTTTATTAGGATATTTCTCGATTATATGATCCGGGAATTTCAATAAAAAACCAGCCAGAACTATCAGATCCGGGTCGATTTCTTGTATTTTTTGTAAGAGGTTACTTTCTAAAAGTTCGGTTTTTGAGAAGATTTCGGTTGGAATTTGATGATTTTTTGCTCTTTCGATGACTTTTGCCGCAGCATTATTCGTAAAAACCGAAACGACTTTTGCAATTTTGGTTTTCGCAAAATATTTTATGATGTTTTCAGCATTAGTTCCTGATCCTGAGGCAAAAACAATAATTTTTTTCATAATCGAATGTAATTTTAGAATGCAAAAAACGGAATAAAAATCCAAAATAAATAGTATTAAAAGGGCTTTCTTGAAATTAATTTTATAAATTAGTGTTACATTTATAAACTAAATCGTGGTTTTAAAATAAAGTTTTTTATTTTTGCCAACAAATTAAATTCTAAAATTAAAGATTATGTCAGACATTGCATCAAGAGTAAAAGCGATTATCGTAGACAAATTAGGTGTTGACGAAAACGAAGTTGTAACAGAAGCAAGCTTCACTAATGATTTGGGAGCTGACTCATTAGACACTGTTGAGCTTATTATGGAATTCGAAAAAGAATTTGATATTCAAATTCCAGACGATCAAGCAGAAAACATTGCTACTGTTGGTCAAGCTATTTCTTATATCGAAGAAGCTAAAAAATAATAATACTGCACCCGAATTTTTTAAAATTCCAACTTTGAATACCCAAATTCCAAAATTGGGATTTGTTTTTTAAAAAATTGGAATTTTAAAAAATCGGGTGTTATTATTTTTTTAAAATTTAAATTTCGATTGGTTTTCAATCAAAAAGATATATTTATATTGTAATGCCCATGGCTCTTAAGTAACAATACTGTTAAGAAAGCGTGGGTTTTATTTGTTTAAAGTACAAAATACATATTTATGACGTTAAAGCGAGTTGTTGTAACAGGATTAGGTGCTCTTACTCCGATCGGGAATAATATTCAGGATTATTGGGAGGCACTTGTGAATGGAGTTAGCGGAGCCGCTCCTATCACGTATTATGATACAGAGAAGCATAAAACGAAATTTGCCTGTGAAGTAAAAAACTTCAATATTGAAGATTACATGGATCGCAAGGAATCTCGAAGATTAGATAAATTCGCTCAATATGCTGTTGCTGCAAGTGATGAAGCTATTAAAGATGCCGGACTTACTGATGATAATATCGACAAAACAAGAGTTGGTGTTATTTGGGGAGCTGGAATTGGTGGTTTAGAGACTTTTCAGGATGAAGTTATTTATTATGCAAAAGGAGACGGAACACCAAAATTCAATCCGTTTTTTATTCCTAAAATGATTGCCGATATTGCTCCAGCACACATTTCGATGCGTAATGGTTATATGGGTCCAAATTATACTACTGTTTCTGCATGTGCATCTTCTGCAAATGCATTAATTGATGCTTTCAACTACATTCGTTTAGGAATGTGTGATGTTATTGTATCAGGTGGTTCAGAAGCTGCCATTACTATTGCAGGTATGGGAGGTTTTAACTCTATGCACGCTTTATCTACAAGAAACGAAAGTCCGGAAACGGCTTCAAGACCTTTTGATGCAACCAGAGATGGTTTTGTTTTAGGAGAAGGAGCAGGAGCTTTGGTTCTTGAAGAATACGAACATGCTAAAGCCAGAGGAGCAAAAATTTATTGCGAAATTGGCGGTGGCGGAATGTCATCAGATGCTTACCACTTAACTGCACCACATCCGGAAGGAATTGGAGTTATTGCAGTAATGAAAAATACATTAAGAGATGCCGGAATGAACCCTGAAGATGTTGATCATATCAATACTCACGGAACTTCTACTCCGTTAGGAGATGTTGCTGAATTAAAAGCAATCAGCGCTGTTTTTGGTGATCATGCAAAAAGCATCAACATCAACTCTACAAAATCAATGACAGGACACTTATTAGGTGCAGCAGGAGCTATTGAGGCTATTGCTTCTATCCTGGCAATGAAATATGGTATTGTTCCTCCAACTATCAATCATACGGTAGTAGATGAAAACATTGATCCATCATTGAATCTTACCTTAAACAAACCTCAAAAAAGAGAAGTAAATGTTGCTATGAGTAACACTTTTGGTTTTGGTGGACACAATGCTTGCGTATTGTTTAAAAAATTAGTTGACTAATTTCTGTATATGAATTTTATCAAAAAAATATTTTCTAAATCCCGTTCTCTAGAAGACGGGATTTTTTTTGACACTATTCAGAAAATACTTGGTTTTCAGCCTGCTACAATCGAATTTTATAAGAAAGCTTTCACACACAGGTCTTCTAATAAGCTCGACGAATCAGGACATCCCATAAATTATGAGCGATTAGAGTTTTTAGGAGATGCTATGTTAAGTGCCGTAATTGCAGCACATTTATTTAATAAAGCACCAAATGGCGACGAAGGATATTTGACTAAAATGAGGTCGAAAATTGTAAGCCGCGAACATTTGAATGAGCTTGGTAAAGATTTAAACCTGGTTCGTTTTGTAGAAAGCAAAGTGCCAATTCAGCATTTTGGAGAAAATATTCATGGTAATATTTTCGAATCACTTGTGGGTGCAATTTATCTGGATAAAGGATATTCGTTTTGCGAAAAGTTTATTCAAAAACGAGTTGTAGCTCCTTATGTTGATATTGCACGACTTGAAGGCAAAGTAATTAGTTATAAAAGTTTGGTTATCGAATGGTGTCAGAAAGAAAAGAGAGTCTTTCATTACGACATTTTTGAAGATAACGGTATTGACGGTCAGCGCTTATTTGGCGTTAAATTAAGTATAGACGATAAAGTAATCGCACGAGCGCGAGCCACTTCAAAAAAGAAAGCAGAAGAGAAAGCTTCACAAAGAGCATATTTTGCATTTCAGGAAAAAATAGACAAGAAATAGCTACAATTTTGTTGTAAGTATCTTAAAGCTATAACGTTTTCGTTTATAAATTAATAAAAACAAGCACATCTTAACTATTTAAGCTCCGCTAGAAATAGTATATTTACACCTTGATTTTTCATGACATGGCTATTCATAGATTGGATTTAGACGAATTTGACGAAATTGATTATTATTTAATGGCAATTCATACTTCATTAGAAGATTATAGATTGGCCTATTTTATCAATAAAAACCTTCCGATAAACTTAAGTAAGAGCAAAAACGAGATCCATGCTCAGACTAAAGAAGGCGAGGCAAATTTCTCGAGATTCTATTATTATGATGCTGAAAAAACAGTTTCATGGAATTTAATTCAGAATAAAAATGAAATCATTTCAACGAGTAGAAATGATTCCCAGGATTTGTTTTCCAATGAAACAAGTGAGGTTTCAACAACAATTCATTTACTTCCTGAATTCAAAAAAGTAGATTTTTTCCTGAAAATAGAGAATAGTGAAGAGACTATTGATTTTTCAGAAATTCAACAACAATTAAATACCATCGAGAGTATTGCGGCTATTTATGCTGTAGATACTGATAAAATAAAATCAAAAAACAATCTAATTTTTTAAAAAAAATGTTAACAAACAAAAAAACCAAAATTGTCGCTACACTTGGTCCTGCATGTGGTACGAGAGAGATCATCAAAGATATGATCGATGCAGGGGTTAATGTGTTTAGAGTTAATTTTTCGCATGCTGATTACGAAGGTGTAAAAGAGAAAATTAATATTATTAGAGGTCTAAATGAAGAGTTTGGTTACACAACTGCAATCCTTGGAGATTTGCAAGGACCAAAACTTAGAGTTGGTGTGATGGAAGAAGGAACTGTTGTTCATGATGGTGATTTAATCACTTTTACAACAGCAGAAGATATTTTAGGAACAGCTCAAAAAGTGTTCATGAAATACCAAAATTTTCCAAATGATGTGAACCCGGGAGAGCGTATTTTGCTTGATGATGGTAAATTGATTTTCGAAATTATTTCTACTGATAAAAAGACTGAAGTTGTTGCTAAAGTAATTCAGGGTGGAGAATTAAAATCTAAAAAAGGAGTTAATCTTCCAAACACTAAAATTTCTTTACCAGCTTTAACTGAAAAAGATATTGCAGATGCTATTTTTGCTATCGAGCAAAAAGTAGACTGGATCGCACTTTCGTTTGTAAAAACACCTCGCGATTTACAAGACTTACAAGAATTGATCGCTAAACATTCTGAATATAAAATTCCGATTGTGGCTAAAATTGAAATGCCGGAAGCTTTAGAGAACATGGATAAAATTGTAGCATATTGCGACGCTTTAATGGTTGCTCGTGGAGATTTAGGAGTTGAACTTCCTGCACACGAAGTACCATTAGTTCAAAAAGATTTGATCCGTAGAGCTAAAATCGCCAGAATTCCTGTTATCGTTGCTACACAAATGATGGAGACAATGATTACAAGTCTTACACCAACAAGAGCTGAAGTAAATGACGTTGCAAACTCTGTAATGGATGGAGCTGATGCTGTAATGTTGTCTGGAGAAACTGCTACAGGAAATTATCCAGTACAAGTTATTCAAAGAATGACACAAATTTGTGAAGCTGTAGAGGATTCTCCGCTAATTCAGGTTCCACAAAATACACCACAAATTAAAACGAAACGTTTTGTTACTAAAACAGTTTGTCACCAGGCAGCTTTATTGGCTAACGAAATCAAAGCAAAAGCAATTTGTACATTAACAAATAGTGGATATACAGCTTTCCAGGTATCAGCATGGAGACCATCTGCTCATATTTTAGTGTTCACTTCAAACAGAAGAATCTTAACACAATTGAATTTATTATGGGGAGTTAAATCATACTTCTATGATAAAGATGTAAGTACAGATGATACTGTAACTGATGTAAATGCAATTGCAGTTGAAAAAGGATATGCTACAAAAGGTGATTATTTAATTAATCTTGCAGCTATGCCAATTAAAGATAAAGGAATGGTAAATACCATGAGAGTTTCTGAAATAGACTAAGACTTTATTATTATATAAAAAAGCCATTCGACAATATGAGGGCACTGAAAAACACCTCTTATTTTGATTGGGATTGGTTTTTAGAGAATTAAAAAAACGCTTGTAACAGGATTTTTTAACCCGTTGCAAGCGTTTT
>NZ_CADCSU010000020.1 GCF_902804475.1 Flavobacterium bizetiae | reverse complement strand
ATTATTATTAATAAAAAACTTATAATTAGTTAAAGCCTCAATTATATTTCCTGACTTTAGATTTGATCGGCTTAACTTGAATGTTCTGAAGATTATAATTACAGCTAAAAAATGCCGTTGCTTTGATACGAGATCTTAGCAACGGCATTAGTTCATTATATTAAACTTGAAAAAGCTTAGTCATTATTAATATATAAATAACCTACTTTGTCTTTATATCCATTGGATGTTTTAAATTTTAGTACATAAAAATAGGTTCCGGTTGGCAATCCTTCCGATTTATTTACTGTAACTCTGCCTTCAGAGATTCCTCTAAACCAATTTCCGTTTACTCCATAATTAGAGGTTTCAAATACCTTCACGCCATAGCGATTGTATATTTGTAGAGAATTATCCGAAAACTTTTCTAATCCGGTAATATTGAAATAATCATTTAATCCGTCTCCGTTTGGCGATACAGCATTATAAACTACAACATCGTCAACGGTTGCAATTCTAATTTTACCCAGTGTAAAAATCCCGGATTTATTAATTGCTGCAGTTACAGTTTCATTTTGATTATCCACCGCCGAAGTAAAAAATTTCCACTTTGATTCGGTATCGTCCCAACTTACAATTGCCAGTGAATAATCTGAATCTTCTTTTGTCAATTCGGTTGGCGTTGTAGCGTTATTCCAACTTAATGATAAAGCCACATCTACAGTAGATTGATTGCTTTCGAACTCCCAGTATTCATTAGCATTAATTAATGTAATCAGATCATCCTTTTGCGTATGAGGATATAAATTATTGGAGTTTTCAAGCACATATTTACTCTTAAAGAAATTGTTAGACAAACCAATTTGACTGATTGAAGCTGGTCTGAAATAACCTCCAGATCCTATCGGAAATTCAAATCCGTAATTGCCATTGCGCTCTACAAAACCATCAACATAACTCTCATTGCTTGAATTGTCTGGCCTTGCATCTGATTCAAAAATAAAACTTCCTCCTGAATTAGTATTCGAAATTATTCCTTTATTAAAATCAGAAAATCCATAAACACTAATCATTCCGGATAATAAAAATGCGGGCTGAGCCATTCTGTTTTCAAAACGTACATTGTTGAATTCGCTTAACTCATTACCTGAAATAATTTGAGCTTTTTCTAAACCTTTAAAATGTGTTAATCCTGATGTTTCTTTTGGACTAAAAGTGACTAATCCGTCATTGTTATAATTCGAATAAACAATAAATTGCCCGTCATTAATAAAATCTCCTGTTGGTCTGTTATCAAAATCTCCTATTGTCGCAAATTCAGTTTTTGAGAGAACTGCCATTGCTCCCGTATTCACTGTTTGCGCACTTATTTTACCAATAAACAATACTGATAAAACTATTTTAATATAAATTCTGGTCATCTTTTTTATTTAAAATGTTACCTCCAAAGCATTAATACTTCTTTTCAATTTAATGCTTACTTATAAAAAACACCTCAATTATTATATTGATAAAAGAGGTGTTTTTGTGTTTCTAATTAGGGAATCATGTAACTAGAATTAACATTTTCCTGAGCATATTTAATAGCCCATGCCATTGTATTCGCATACATAATACTGTTATAAACCGTAACGCCTCCCATATATGGTTTTGATTGCGGAATACCTGTTGTTGTGATTCTCGCAGGCCATGTATCTGTAGATGTATTTGATGACGTTCCTGCCGTCCAGCCAGAATCTCCAATGTACATGTATCCTAAGGTGTTATGTCTAAAAGAGAATATTCTGCTTGCATTTCCGTTTTGAGTTGCCAATGTGGTTACATTAGCCGGTACATTGGTTACATAATAAGAGTTGTTTACGTCAGCTCCGGCATTAAGTCCTTTTATGTTTCCAAAAGGACCCTCTAAAATAGGATCTGAAACATTTAAAAGAGGATTTGTGTTAGTCGTTCCTGTTCCTGAAACGGATACTGATGAACCACAAACTGCATTAATTAAATCGGCTGTACTTCCTGTATTATTTTCCTGAGAATGTATTAAAACTCCTTTTTTATTTTTAACAAAATCATTCAAAACTGCGATTGAAGCTGCATTTGGCGTATGATTATATCCTAAAACTATAATATCAATATTGTTGGTATTAATTAAGTTTCTTAATGCTGTTCCTTCATTATAAGCTCCGTTAATAATTTGTATATTTTGAATTTGTACTGTACCAGTAGGACCAAAATTTGCTGTAGAAGCTAATATTGCTCGTGAAGCTTCTGCTGTACCTGCACTACCCGGCTGATACATTCCTCCTCCTAATCCTAAAACTTTCATGGTACGGAAAACAAATGATATGTTTTTATTACAAGCCGAACCTCCATTGGTACTATTTGCTGTTACCGCATAGGTAAATGAACCGCCTGACAATGGCGTTCCTGTAGCAGTCATTACCACATTTTGTGCTCCTGTTGTAGCAAATGTTCCTGATGCCGAGAAACTGATTCCGTTTACTGTATTGGTATTTATTGTGTAGGCTCCCACATAACTCACGTTTACAGGAACTGTCATTGTATTCGTTCCGGACATTGCTATTCCTGGGGCATACGTTCCGCTTGTTGTAATACCTGAACAATTTGTGGTATAAGCTACAGGTTGTCCTGCAATCGTAACTTTTAGCGTACAAGTTCCTGTAAATCCAGGTGTTCCGGATACAATAAAATCTGTAATTCCTCCTGAAACCGGTTTTCCTGAACCTAAAAGAGTTACAGTTTGTTCTCCAAGAGTCGATAGATTTACTAATCCTGAAGTAAATGAAATTCCGTTTGCTGTTGTGCTCGTAATTGTTGTCTGACCTGTTGCTGTAACATTAATTGGTAAGGTAATAGTATTACCGGCAACCAAAGTAACATCCTGCATATAGGTTCCGTTTTGTATTGCATTTGCGCAATTTACAGTATAGCCAACAGGCGCTACCGTAACCGGAATACCTGAACAAGAAGCTCCCGCAACTGTAGTTGCATTTGAGGAAAGATTAAAATTATTTATTCCCGAAGCTGTTGGTGTTCCTGTTCCTAACAATTCTATGGTTTGGGTGCCTGTTGCTGTAAACGTACCTGTTGCACTAAATGAATAACCGTTTACTGTATTGGTTTTCATGCTCCAAAAACCAGTATTGGTAACGTTTACACTTACTGTTAACTTGTTTGATGCATTAAGCGGAATCCCTATAAAATAAGATCCTTCGGCATTTATAGCAGCACATGATATTGCAAAATCAACATTGGCTTTCTCTACAAAAATGTGAGGTGTACAAGCTGCATCTTTTCCATTTAATGAAATCTCTACTGCATCTCCGACATTTCCCACATCATAACCATTATTAGGCGTACCAACTCCAGGCAAGTTTAAGACATAAGTACCTGCATTAGGAAAAGTTCCGCTGGTATTAAAATAATAACCGTTAGTTGTTGTCGCCGAAACTGTATAGGTTCCCGGTTGTGTTACCGTTACCGGAATTGTCAGGTAATTGGCTAATGTTAGTGTTTCTCCTTGTTTGAAAACTCCATTTGCTTTTACCAGATTACATTGTGCTGTAGAAATATCAAAAACTGCAGGTGGTGGCGTACCACAGATACTTAACCATACACTTTGTGCTTTGCTCCAATAATCAAAACATCCTGTTGTGGTATTAAATATCAATAATCCATCCGTTAAATTTGCAGCTGATATTGCATCTCTTTGTGCAGTTGTAAGCCTGGAAGTAAGCATTCCTTTGTTGGTACTTTCCAACTCAAAAAGAGCTCCCGGAACCGCTTTTTCTGCTCCGCTGCTTACTGAACCGTCTTTTATTTTTGTACTTTCTAACTGAGCAAAAACTGAGCAACTTAGTAAACTGAATACCATTGCAAAAGCAATCTTTCGTATTTTATGTATTCCTATTTTCATAATTTAATGTTTAAGTATGAGAATTACATTAGTCGAAGTAAAGGCATTTAGCATTATATACTAAATACCTTGTTTACTTCTTTACTAACTCTAATCTGTTTCTTTAATTAACTTTTTCTGCAATAAATTTTTCTAATTTTTCTAAACGTTCATTCATTGAGTCTGAAGCTTCTTTTAAATCTTTAATCATTTTATCTTTTGCTTCAATTTCTTTACTTTGAAGTTCATTTATTTTATTTTGCTCAATAATGTGCAAGTAAATCTCTTCGGTTTTTTCTAGTAATTGTATGGATAGTTCAGACATATTAAACGAATAACCTTCTTTTGTTTTTTCTAGTTCATTAATTGGAGTTATACCCGGAAGGTGTTTGTTCTTTTTAATGAATTCTTCAATTTCGGCCAATTGTTTAAATTTATAATCGGCTTTAATTGGAGAGTAACCCTGGAAATAATCTTCAAATACATAATCGGCATAGAAACTATTTACTGTAGTAATACTTCCGTTTACTCGTAGTTTTTCATTTGGAGCCTTTGATGGTTCTGTGTATCCAATTCCTACCCAGCCATTTGTATAGATGTCCTCTGTGTTTAACGTCGCTCCTACTTTAGTCTGTGAACTAAACCATGGCTCTTTTACTGCATTACTTAGGTCAATGCTTTTTACAACCTTGCTTTCATTTCTATAATCCAGAGTTCCAGTCGCAGAGTTTACTTCTAATGTTGTTATTGTTTCTGCATCACCAACCAAATCAACCAATTTAAATTCGGATGCAATTCCTTTTTCATCATTATAAATTAAAGAGTGTTCTGCTCCATCATAAGTTAATGAGGTTAGTGTCTCTGTACCTTTCACTAAAACAGACAAATCAATCGGATTTGCAACATTCTTTTCATCTGTATACGTTAAAGTATGTTTATCAATTACTTGTCCATCTATAGTTTCCTGAGTAACACCATGAACCAGAGAAGTTACCGTTTCTTTAATTTCAACCGGAGTTCCTCCTGCTTCATTTGTATAAGTCGCAATCGTATTTCCTGTTGTAACTACCGGAGCTACAATTGTTAAAGTTTCAGCCGCACCTACTAAATCAACTAATTGAATTACGGTTGGTGTTCCGCTTTCTCCGTTATAAGTCAACGTTTTAGCTGATGCATCGTAAACTAATGTTGTTTGCGTTTCTGCATCGCCTACTAAATCCGTTAATTTGAATACAGCTGGTTGATTCTTTTCGTCTTTGTACGTTAACGTATGCGCAACGTCATCATAAGATAAACTTGTTAATGTTTCTTCGTTTTTGATCACGTTCGTAAGTTCTGTTACAAACTTAGAATCGTTTACAATTGTTGAAGCGTTATTGATCACATCAGCAACAACATCAATAGTCGTAGGCGTTTTATCCTCGCTTGTATATAAATAGGTTCCGTTGTTATTATTCGCTAATGTCGTTACCGTTTCAGCTGCTCCAACTAAATCTACAAGCTGAATAACTGTTGGCGTTCCGCTTTCTCCGTTATATGTTAATGTTTTAGCTGATGCATCGTAAACCAATGTTGTTTGCGTTTCTGCATCACCCACTAAATCCGTTAATTTGAATACATTCGGCTGATTCTTTTCGTCTTTGTACGTTAAAGTATGAGCAACATCGTCATAAGACAAACTTGTTAATGTTTCTTCATTTTTGATAACGTTCGTTAATTCAGTAACAAACTTAGAATCATTTACAATTGTCGAAGCGTTATTAATCACATCGGCAACAACATCAATAGTCGTTGGCGTTTTATCCTCGCTTGTATATAAATATGTTCCGTTGTTATTGTTGGCTAAAGTTGTTACCGTTTCTTCCGTTTTCACAACATTTGTTACCTCGGTAATAAATTTAGGATCATTAACAATCGTTGAGGCATTATTGATCACATCGGCAACAACATCGATAGTCGTTGGCGTTTTATTCTCGCTGGTGTATAAATACGTTCCGTTGTTATTATTCGCTAAAGTTGTTACGGTTTCAGCAGCTCCAACTAAATCAACCAATTGAATTACCGTTGGCGTTCCGCTTTCTCCATTATAAGTCAACGTTTTAGCTGATGCATCGTAAACTAATGTTGTTTGCGTTTCTGCATCGCCCACTAAATCCGTTAATTTGAATACAGATGGTTGGTTCTTTTCGTCTTTATACGTTAAAGTATGCGCAACATCATCATAAGATAAACTTGTTAGTGTTTCTTCGTTTTTGATAACGTTCGTTAATTCAGTAACAAACTTAGAATCGTTTACAATTGTTGAAGCATTGTTTATCACATCGACAACAACATCAATAGTCGTTGGCGTTTTATCCTCGCTTGTGTATAAATACGTTCCGTTGTTATTGTTCGCTAAAGTTGTTACGGTTTCTTCCGTTTTAACAACATTTGTTACCTCAGTAATAAACTTCGGATCATTTACAATTGTTGAAGCATTATTAATTACATCGGCAACTACATCAATAGTTGTAGGTGTTTTGTCCTCGCTTGTATATAAATATGTTCCGTTGTTATTATTCGCTAAAGTAGTTACCGTTTCTTCTGTTTTAACCACATTTGTTACCTCAGTAATAAACTTCGGATCATTTACAATTGTTGACGCATTATTGATCACATCAGCAACAACATCAATAGTCGTAGGCGTTTTATCCTCGCTTGTATATAAATATGTTCCGTTGTTATTATTCGCTAATGTCGTTACCGTTTCAGCTGCTCCAACTAAATCTACAAGCTGAATAACTGTTGGCGTTCCGCTTTCTCCGTTATAGGTTAATGTTTTAGCTGATGCATCGTAAACCAATGTTGTTTGCGTTTCGGCATCGCCTACTAAATCCGTTAATTTGAATACAGATGGCTGGTTCTTTTCGTCTTTGTACGTTAAAGTATGGGCAACATCATCATAAGATAAACTTGTTAATGTTTCTTCGCTTTTGATAACGTTCGTAAGCTCAGTTACAAACTTAGAATCGTTTACAATTGTCGAAGCGTTATTGATTACATCGGCAACAACATCAATAGTCGTTGGTGTTTTATCCTCGCTTGTGTATAGATATGTTCCGTTGTTATTATTCGCTAAAGTTGTTACCGTTTCTTCTGTTTTCACAACATTTGTTACCTCGGTAATGAACTTCGGATCATTTACAATTGTTGACGCATTATTGATCACATCGGCAACAACATCAATAGTTGTAGGCGTTTTATCCTCGCTTGTATATAAATACGTTCCGTTATTATTATTCGCTAAAGTTGTTACGGTTTCAGCCGCACCTACTAAATCAACCAATTGAATTACAGTTGGTGTTCCGCTTTCTCCATTATAAGTCAATGTTTTTGCTGATGCATCGTAAACCAATGTTGTCTGAGTTTCTGCATCACCAACTAAATCCGTTAATTTGAATACAGATGGCTGGTTCTTTTCATCTTTATACGTTAAAGTATGAGCAACATCATCGTAAGATAAACTTGTTAGTGTTTCTTCGTTTTTGATAACATTCGTAAGCTCTGTTACAAACTTAGGATCATTTACAATTGTTGAGGCATTGTTAATCACATCGGCAACAACATCAATAGTCGTTGGCGTTTTATCTTCGCTTGTGTATAAATATGTTCCGTTATTATTGTTCGCTAAAGTTGTTACGGTTTCTTCCGTTTTAACCACATTTGTTACCTCAGTTATAAACTTCGGATCATTTACAATTGTTGACGCATTATTGATTACATCGGCAACAACATCAATAGTTGTAGGCGTTTTATCCTCGCTTGTATATAAATACGTTCCGTTGTTATTGTTCGCTAAAGTTGTTACCGTTTCAGCAGCTCCAACTAAATCAACCAATTGGATTACCGTTGGTGTTCCACTTTCTCCATTATAGATTAATGTTTTGGCAGATGCATCATAAACCAATGTCGTTTGCGTTTCGGCATCGCCCACTAAATCTGTTAATTTAAATACAGCTGGTTGGTTCTTCTCGTCTTTATACGTTAAAGTATGAGCAACATCATCATAAGATAAACTTGTTAATGTTTCTTCGTTTTTGATAACGTTCGTTAATTCAGTAACAAACTTAGAATCGTTTACAATTGTTGATGCATTGTTGATCACATCGGCAACAACATCAATAGTCGTTGGCGTTTTATCTTCGCTTGTGTATAAATATGTTCCGTTATTATTGTTCGCTAAAGTTGTTACGGTTTCTTCCGTTTTAACCACATTTGTTACCTCAGTTATAAACTTCGGATCATTTACAATTGTTGACGCATTATTGATTACATCGGCAACAACATCAATAGTGGTTGGCGTTTTATCCTCACTTGTATATAAATATGTTCCGTTGTTATTGTTCGCTAATGTCGTTACAGTTTCAGCTGCTCCAACTAAATCTACAAGCTGAATTACCGTTGGCGTTCCGCTTTCTCCATTATAAGTCAACGTTTTGGCTGATGCATCGTAAACTAATGTTGTTTGCGTTTCTGCATCCCCCACTAAATCCGTTAGTTTGAATACATTCGGCTGATTCTTTTCGTCTTTATACGTTAAAGTATGAGCTACATCATCGTAAGATAAACTTGTTAGTGTTTCTTCATTTTTGATAACGTTCGTTAGTTCAGTTACAAACTTAGAATCGTTTATAATTGTCGACGCATTATTGATTACATCGGCAACAACATCAATAGTCGTTGGTGTTTTATCCTCGCTTGTGTATAAATACGTTCCGTTATTATTGTTCGCTAATGTTGTTACCGTTTCTTCTGTTTTAACCACATTTGTTACTTCCGTAATAAACTTCGGATCATTTACAATTGTTGATGCATTGTTGATCACATCAGCAACAACATCAATAGTCGTAGGTGTTTTGTCCTCGCTTGTATATAAATATGTTCCGTTGTTATTGTTAGTCAGCGTTGTTACAGTTTCAGCAGCTCCAACTAAATCAACTAATTGGATTACCGTTGGTGTTCCGCTTTCTCCATTATAAGTCAAAGTTTTAGCTGATGCATCGTAAACCAATGTTGTTTGCGTTTCTGCATCGCCAACTAAATCTGTTAATTTGAATACCGCTGGTTGATTCTTTTCGTCTTTGTACGTTAAAGTATGAGCAACGTCATCGTAAGATAAACTTGTTAATGTTTCTTCGCTTTTGATAACGTTAGTTAATTCGGTTACAAACTTAGAATCGTTTACAATTGTTGAAGCGTTATTGATCACATCGGCAACAACATCAATAGTCGTTGGTGTTTTGTCCTCGCTTGTATATAAATATGTTCCGTTATTATTGTTCGCTAAAGTTGTTACGGTTTCTTCCGTTTTAACCACATTTGTTACCTCGGTAATAAACTTCGGATCATTTACAATTGTTGATGCATTATTGATCACATCGGCAACAACATCAATAGTTGTAGGCGTTTTATCCTCGCTTGTATATAAATATGTTCCGTTGTTGTTATTAGCTAAAGTTGTTACGGTTTCAGCCGCACCTACTAAATCAACCAATTGAATTACAGTTGGTGTTCCGCTTTCTCCATTATAAGTCAATGTTTTTGCTGATGCATCGTAAACCAATGTTGTCTGAGTTTCTGCATCACCAACTAAATCCGTTAATTTGAATACAGATGGCTGGTTCTTTTCATCTTTATACGTTAAAGTATGAGCAACATCATCGTAAGATAAACTTGTTAGTGTTTCTTCGTTTTTGATAACATTCGTAAGCTCTGTTACAAACTTAGGATCATTTACAATTGTTGAGGCATTGTTAATTACATCGGCAACAACATCAATAGTTGTAGGCGTTTTATCTTCGCTTGTATATAAATATGTTCCGTTGTTATTGTTCGCTAAAGTTGTGATCGTTTCATTCGCTTTTACAATTTCACTGATATTTACAACCTGAATATCTCCGTTTTTATCGGTATACGTAAACTCATTCATTACTGGATTGTACGAAACATTGCCTTCTACTTTTGTTATAAAAGTATTCAGAACGTTTGTTACAGCAGGATTGTTTACGATCGTTTCAAAATTATTCGCAACATCGGCAGGAATATCAATTACTACTTTATCGCCTTTTTCATTGGCGTAAGTATAGGTTCCGTTATTATGGTTTGTTAGTATTGTAATCGTTTCATTCGCTTTTACAATCTCACTGATATTTACAACCTGAGTATCTCCGTTTTTATCGGTATACGTAAACTCATTCATTACAGGATTGTACGAAACGTTTCCTTCTACTTTTGTTATAAAAGTATTCAGAACGTTTGTTACAGCCGGATTGTTTACGATCGTTTCAAAATTATTCGCAACATCCGCAGGAACATCAATTATTACTTTATCGCCTTTTTCATTGGCGTAAGTATAGGTTCCGTTGTTATGGTTTGTTAGTATTGTAATCGTCTCGTATTTTTTTACAATAGTATCAAAGCTTATTGTTTGATTGTTACCTGATTCATCAACATAAACAAATTCATTTGTTACGGGATTATAAATCACTGTACCGGCATTAGATTCAATCTCTCCAGCAACCACAATCCTGTTCCATTTGTTATCATACCAATAGTAATATCCTGGTTTAACATCTGCAATTGTCGCAGTATTAAATATTAATAAACTATTTATGTTGCCATTTGCAATCGTAGTAACATCTGTTGAATTCTTTAATGCAATTCTTGGTATTAAAATACCTTTATCATTTGCCACGACTTCTAACTGAGAAGAAGCATTGGGCATTGTTGTCCCTATACCCACTTGAGAATAGGCCGAGTAACCACCTAGCACAAAAATTAATGGAAGTAATTTATTCTTCATAAGATATAATTATTATGAGTTATTTATAATCCCTGTTCTTCAACTTAATCCTGCTAAATTTTCTTAGCTATTAGATTGTTAATTGTTTTATAACATGAACTTTAATTCCCGGCAAAAGTATGTGCTAAGTCTGCTTTCGAACTGCCACATAAACTTTTAAAATCATCATGAAAAGTTACAAATGACAAAAAAGAATAATAAAAGACAAACCCGATTCAACATACTGATTAACAATTCACAACAAAAAAATAATTCCTAAAAAAAGGGCTCAACTTTTAATAAAGTCAAGCCCTTTTTTGCGTACAGGATAGTAA
Organism: Flavobacterium bizetiae; assembly: GCF_902804475.1. GTDB lineage: Bacteria > Bacteroidota > Bacteroidia > Flavobacteriales > Flavobacteriaceae > Flavobacterium > Flavobacterium bizetiae. The sequence goes on along the minus strand of NZ_CADCSU010000020.1, from coordinate 3,535 downwards.
TAATATGTCTAGTTTTTCGGTTCCTTTATTACCATAATAAATTCCGAACGTCTGTTTAATTCATGTTCTTTTTCTGTGCATTTTACACCATTACTGCAATTATTTATAAGTTGGGTTTCTCCATATCCATCGCCCCAAACTCTATCTCTTCTAATTCCGCCTTCCAAAACAATATAGTCCATCGTAGTTTTGGCTCTGTTTTTAGACAATCTCATATTATAATCATCTTTACCTCTGCTGTCTGTGTGTGATCGCACTTCGATAGCAATACTCGGACGTGTCTTCATTAGATTAATTATTTTATCTAATTCTAATTTTGATGATTTACGAATTGTATACCCTCCGTAATCAAAATAAATAGGACTGAGTTTTAATTTATCTGTAAGATTGTCTCCTTCATTTAGTGTAACAACTTTATCATCTACAATTACCGATAGTTCATTAAATAAAGTTACCGGAATTTCCTTTTTTTCTGATATTTTAAGTCCGTCTACAAATACTCTTTCTGTTGCATATCCCTTCTTATTAAACTCAAAACTATAATTTTTAAGCGGCGGCAAATCCAAAGAATATTTTCCGGATGCATCGCTGGTAACAGTTTTAATCTTCTCGTTTAATTCATTAAAAATGATTATTTCAACTTCCGGTAATATTTCTCCGGACAAACTATCTTTTACAGTTCCGGAATAAATCGGATTTAGTTTAAAAGGAAAAACGATAGATTTTGTTTCTAAAAATTGATACAAATCATCCTCACCTTTTCCTCCTTTTCGATTAGAAGAGAAAAATCCTCTTTTAGAATCGCTGTCTATTGCATAAGCAAAATCATCACTTACTGAATTTATAGGCTCGCCGGCATTGACAACTGCATATTTTCCGTTACTATCTTTTGCTGCTGCAAAAACATCTAAACCGCCAAGTCCCGGATGTCCATCTGAAGAGAAATACAATATCCCGCTATCGTCTACAAACGGAAACGTTTCCCGGCCATACGTATTTATTTCCTCGCCTAACGATGCTGCTGTAAAGGCAAAACCACCACCTTTTTTTCTTTCGACTACATATAAATCGGTGTCGCTTATTTGTTTTTTTCTGTTCGATACAAAGTACAATTCGCTATTGTCCGGACTTAAAGCCGGATGTGCCGATGAAGTTCCTGCCAAATTGATGGGCGCCGGAAGTTCGCGTACATTAACCCATTTATTATTTACTTTTTGAGCCTGAAAAATTTTCAAATGCGATATTGGTTTGCCTCCAGTTTTCTTTTTTGTTTCGTTATAAGGCACCAGTCTTGTAAAATACATCGTGAGACCGTTACTGGTAAGAACCGGCGTACTTTGATGAAATTTTGAATTAATTTCTCCCGATAATTTCTTCTCATTACGAAGTTTTCCCTGTTCATCAATTTGAGCGGTATACAATTTAAGAAAAGGTTTATCATTCCAACTGTGCTTGCTTGCAAAAATTCCCGAATCCTTTGCTGTAGCATAAATCACATCGCTGTATTTAGGCAATTTTACAATAGGTTTAATAGCACTTTCCGGATTTTGAATTTTATCAATTTCGGCTGTTTTCGCAGGGTCTTTACTATTTGCTGCGTTCTTATTCTTGTTTAAAAATTCTCCTTTTGCCCCGAGTTTATTGTTATCTTCCCTACGTCTTTTTTCGGCATTCTCTCTTATAATTCTTGCCTTTTCTCTCTTTTCGATTTTAGCAATTTCAAGAGCTTGCTGAATTGCTTCTTCATTAGGTACTAATGCGCTTCCAAAGTCTGAAGATGCTGAATTTATTCCGGCATCGCCTAAATCATTATAACGATTCGACTGCAATTCGACAGCTTTAAAAAAGACATCCGGAGTCCAATTTTGCGCTTGTTCTTTATTACCTGCTTTCTCATAAAAAGCACTCATTATTTCTAGTCCTTGTTTGTATTGGTCATTTGCTCTTAAGCAGACAGAATATCTGTGATAATATTCTGGCGGATTTGAAGCACTTTCTTCCATCATTTTTGTGTACCACGGTAATGCTTTAACGTAATCTGCATTAAAGAAATAAGTATCGCCTAATCGTCCGTAAATTTCTGCCGATTTATAGCCTTTTTTAACTAATTGTTCATAGAGTTTTCCGGCTTTAAAAAATGAAAAATTCTCATATTGTGCATTTGCTTTGGCAAGTTTTTTATCGTTTTTCTTTGTCAGATCCTGTGAAAAACTCATAGAAGTTACCAGACAAAAAAGTAAAACAACAATTCTGTGTATTTTTATTTTCATAATTAAAAGGTTATGCAAAATCAACCAAACTGATTATTTTTCAAACACTTATCTGGCTGATATTTTGATTAATTTAAAAATTGATTTAGAAGAATCTTGGAGAAATCATTCCTGATCTGATTCCCTTTAATTCAAATCTTAGGAATATCTCATGAGATCCGGAATTGTAATTGGCCAGCTTTGTAGTTTCAGCATCGTACGCATATCCTACAAACCAGGAATCTGATATTTGAAAACCTGCAAGAGCACTTACAGAGGCACTCCAACGGTATGCCAGACCGGCTGTGAATTTTTCATTAAACAAAAAATTAGCAGAAATATCGGTCTGAAGCGGTGCTCCCTGAACCACTTTGGTAAGAAGTGAAGGTTTAAACTTTAGATTATAATCTAAGTCAAAAACATAACCCGCCATTAAATAATAATGCATACGTTCTTTTACGACATAACTTTGCGCTTCGTCTTTTGCCGACTTATCGTAATGACTACTTTCGAGCATATTAGGAACCGATAATCCTATATATGATTTATCAGAATGAAAATAAACTCCTGCCCCAATATTGGGCGAAAATTTATTATCAATATTGTTCTGAAATCTTGGATCTGAAGGATCGTATATGTTTAATTTGGTAAAATCGACATCGAGTAAATTTGCCGTTCCTTTTAACCCAAAAGATAATTTGTAATAAGGTGAAGTTTCAATAGAATACGAAAGATCTACAGCAACATTATTTTCTACCATTGGTCCTATTCGATCATTGATTACTGATACACCTAAACCCAAATTATACCCAATCGGAGCATTAACAGATACAGAATTGGTTGTTGGCGCACCATCTAAACCCACCCATTGTGTTCTGTGCATACCAAAAATACTAACTGCACCCCGGGAACCTGCATAAGCCGGATTAATATTAATTGTATTGTACATGTATTGTGTATACTGTGCATCCTGCTGCCCAAGCATTATACTGGAATAGCAACAAAAGATAACTGCTATAAATAAATTTAACCTTTTCATATTGTCCCTGTTTTTAAAATATCGGCAAAATTATAGCTTCAGAAGATGGTCATACTACCACAGTAATTCATAAAATCATCATGAAAAGGCAAAAAGAAACCAGGATCACAAAGTTTTTTTAACCACTTAATAATCAATACTTAAAACTTCAATCATCCGTAAATAAAAAACCCGATCACAATAGATGCAATCGGGAAAATTTCCAAAAATTAAATACCAAAAATGATTGTACTGCTTTCTTTATTTC
>NZ_CADCSU010000019.1 GCF_902804475.1 Flavobacterium bizetiae | reverse complement strand
ATTATATTCCTAACGGAATAATCTCGTAGAGATTAAATATTGGTAGAAAAAAAACAATTTCAAACATAATTTTATCCCGTTAGGGACTACATTACATTCTTCAAATAGCAATATTTTCGAATTTATAAAAGTAACTATTTTTTTCAATAAACAAGACAAAACTCTTTGTAAAGACAAGTCTATTTGATTTTTTTAAGGTTTAAAAATATTGTTTTTGACTTTTTAATTAGGTTTTTAAAGTCAAAATTATAATTTTAGTACCTGAAAATGAATAAAATTTAATACTTTTGCACTTTAAAAGAAATAATCATGATACAAACTGATAAATCACTTTCGTCAAAATCAGAAGTTTTGATAGAAAAAGAAAATAAATACGGAGCTCATAATTACCATCCACTTCCGGTGGTGTTAGAAAGAGGAGAAGGTGTATACGTTTGGGATGTTGACGGAAAAAAATATTATGATTTTTTATCGGCTTATTCTGCGGTAAATCAAGGACATTGCCATCCTAAAATTGTGAAAGCAATGGTAGATCAGGCTCAAAAACTGACTTTGACTTCACGTGCTTTTTACAACGACAAATTAGGAGATTACGAAGAGTTTGTAACAAAGTATTTTGGTTTTGATAAAGTTTTACCCATGAATACTGGGGCAGAAGCGGTTGAAACAGCCCTTAAAGTTTGTAGAAAATGGGCTTATGAAGTAAAAGGTATTCCGGAGAATCAGGCTCAGATTATTGTTTGCGAAAATAACTTTCATGGTAGAACGACAACTATTATTTCATTTTCTAATGATGAAGGCGCACGTAAAAACTTTGGACCTTTTACAGAAGGATTTATAAAAATTGAATATGATAATCTTGAGGCTCTTGAAAAAGCGCTTGAATCATCAAAAAATATAGCTGGATTTTTGGTTGAACCAATTCAGGGAGAAGCAGGAGTTTATGTACCATCTGAAGGATATTTAGCGAAAGCAAAAGCATTGTGCGAGAAACATAATGTTCTTTTTATTGCAGATGAAGTTCAGACCGGAATTGCCCGTACCGGAAAATTACTAGCAGTACATCACGAAAATGTTCAGCCTGATATCTTGATTTTAGGTAAAGCAATTTCTGGTGGAGTTTATCCGGTTTCGGCTGTTTTAGCCAATAACGAAATCATGAATGTTATCAGACCTGGTCAGCACGGATCGACTTTTGGCGGAAATCCTGTTGCTGCAGCTGTCGCTATTGCGGCACTTGAAGTAATTAAAGAAGAAGATTTGGCTGAAAATGCAGAACGTTTAGGAATCATTTTAAGAAAAGGTTTAAACGAGATTGCAGAAAGAAATAACCTAATCACTTTGGTTCGCGGAAAAGGTTTACTAAATGCCATTGTAATCAATTGTGGGGAAGATTCAGATCTTGCCTGGGAAATTTGCCTGAAATTTAGAGATAACGGATTATTAGCAAAACCAACACACGGAAATAAAATTAGATTAGCTCCGCCATTGGTGATGACCGAAACTCAAATTCAGGAATGTCTTGAAATTATCGAGAAATCATTAAACGAGTTTAGAGACTAACAAACTTAGGTTAATTATATAAAAAAGTTGCAAGATCATTCTTGCAACTTTTTTGTTTTTATAGCAATACCTCAAATTATATAATAAACGACATTAATTGTATAATTTTTTTAGACGAGTTGATAAGTAGTTTTGAATGTCTTTAAAAATGAAATTAAAAACGAATCTTAAAAGAGGTTTTTTAGTTTTAAAATAAAGGAACAAAATGGCTTTATTAATTTTTGTAAAAATAATTCTACTATAATGGGGTATTCAAATACTGATCTTACGCGTTTTTTAGATGCACAGAATAAACTTTATCTAACTGCCTTTTCTGAAATGAAGAAAGGAAAGAAAGAAAGCCATTGGATGTGGTTTATTTTTCCGCAAATAAAAGGATTGGGAACTAGTAATATCTCAAAGTTTTATGCTATTTCTGATCTTACAGAAGCCACAGATTTTTTGAATCATCCTATTTTAGCCAAACATCTTATCGAGATTTCGGAACTGTTATTGACTTTTAAAAGAAAATCAATCGAGTCTATTTTAGGAGATTTAGATGCTCGTAAACTATGTTCGTCTATGACGCTTTTTTCTCAGGTCGAAGGTGCGCACCCTGTTTTTCAGGAGATAATAGATACTTTTTTCTTAGGGTATTTAGATCCGCTTACTTTGTCCAGAACATCTTCAGATGTAATGTCGCCAGCTGTTGAAGCATTATCATAAATTTTTCAATTTCTACATAAAGAACCATTCCGTATTTCGCGGAATGGTTCTTTGTTTATGGAATGTTTTAAATCTGTGTTATTTTTTGCCACAGATTAGATGATTAGAATGGATTTTTTTTTGCCACGAATTGCACGAATTGCACGAATTATTTTTTTTGCCACAGATTAGAATGATTAAAGGAATTTTTTAATCTGCTCAATCTGCTGAATCTGCGAGAAACTTTTTTTGCTACAGATTAGACGATTAAAATGATTTTTTTTGCTAAGAATTGCACGAATTTCTCGAATTATTTTTTTGCCACAGATTAGGATGATTAAAGGGATTTTTTAATCTGCTGAATCTGCGAGAAACTATTTTTCGCCACGAATTACACGAATTGCACTAATTTTTTTTATCGACTTAAATCTGTAAAATCTGCGTGAAACTTTCAATACAAATTCAAATTAAAAAATAAAAAAGCGACTGTTCCAGGAACAATCGCTTTTGGTTATAACTACTTAAAATATCAAAAAAAGTAATTATTTTTTTAAGAAGATGTATAAGACATTTCTCTATGTTATTTTTAAAATCTAACTTTTTTAAGTTCCCACAAGGTTTTGATGAAAGTATCAACATCTTGTGTAGTATTATAAAAAGCCAAAGACGGACGAACCGTAGTTTCAACTCCCATTCTTCTCAAAATAGGTTGCGCACAATGATGTCCCGTTCTTACCGCAACGCCTTCTTTGTTTAAAGCCTGACCAACCTGATCGTTGGTATAACCTTGTAAATTGAAAGAAAGTACACTTGCTTTATTCGCGGCGGTTCCTATCAAGCGCACACCCGGAATTTCCTTTAATAACTTTGTCGCATAATCCAGTAACTGATGTTCGTAATGTCCGATTGCATCAATCCCCAATTTTGTAACATAATCTATCGCAGCTCCAAGACCAATGGCATCGGCAATGTTTCCGGTTCCGGCTTCAAAACGATTCGGTGCTTTATGGTATTTTATTTCCTCAAAAGTTACATCCTGAATCATGTTTCCACCAGCTTGGTACGGTTGCATTTCGTTAAGTAAATCTTCTTTTCCGTATAAAGCGCCAATTCCGGTTGGACCAAAAAGTTTATGTCCGGAAAATACCAGCCAATCCGGATTCAAATCCTGAACGTCAACTTTCATGTGCGAAACCGATTGTGCTCCGTCAATTAAAACTTTTGCACCAACAGCGTGTGCCATTTTTACAATTTCTTTGGCTGGAGTTACGGTTCCTAATGCATTAGAAACTTGTGTAAAAGCAACCAAACGTGTTTTCGAATTCAGAAGTTTCGAGTATTCGTCTAACAAAATTTGTCCGTCATCGTCAACAGGAATTACACGAAGTTTCAATCCTTTTTTATCCGCCAAACGTTTCCACGGAACAATATTCGCGTGATGTTCCAGATTACTCACAATGATTTCATCTCCGGCAACTAAATTATGATCGCCCCAACTTTGAGCCACCAAATTAATCCCTTCTGTAGCACCGCGAACAAATACAATTTCGTTGATCGAAGAAGCATTCAAAAACGCTTTTACTTTTTCGCGAGCCGCTTCATAAGCATCAGAGGCACGAGCTGCCAATTCATGCGCTGCACGATGAATATTCGAATTTTCGTGTTCGTAGAAATAAGCAATACGATCAATAACCGATTGTGGTTTTTGTGTCGTAGCCGCATTATCAAACCAAACTAGTGGCTTACCGTTTACAGTTTCTCTTAGAATAGGAAAATCTTTTTTAATAAGATTAGCATCAAAACGAGAACCTGAGATGTTACCAAAATCTGGTTTTTCAAAAGTATTTCCAACAAGTAAATTGCTATTTCTATGATCAAAAGCAAACGGATTTTGATCCAGAAAATAATACGAATTTATATTTTCATTTCCGTTTAACGGAAAATCTAAACGTTTTGTAAATTGAGTATCAACAAATTTTAATGCCGCATGGAGTTCCGTTTCAAACGAAGAACTTTCGGTTTGAAAAGGCAGATAATCATTGTTTAAAAGCAATTTCGAAAAAAAGCTTTCTTCGTTGGGTTGTGCCGTTCCGCCATTCTTAAAATTGGCATCGTTAAAACCCGTTTGCGGATTGTTGACATTGACATTATTTCCGTGTGGAATTCCCGATGGAGAAACCCCACTTTGAGGATCAAATCCTGCTCCGGCATTAGGATATAAAGCCGAAGCTCCTGAACCATAATTGGCAACAGTGGGTGACGCTCCAAAACCGCTAAATGCAGGCGCACCAGAAGGTGGCGTTGCTACATCCTGTAATGGGAGTGGTGTCGCGCTGTGACCGCTTAAGTTTCCGGCACTCAACAATGTTTCTGCAATTTTTGTAGCACGCGGATGTTCATTTCGATCAGGACTTAACGAAATTTCCTTAGGAAACTCATTAGGTAATGTCTTGAACAATTCGTTCGCCAAAAGCTGCAAATCATCAATGTTAGGTAAACCGTCGTTGTTAATATTTATACTCATGGTACTTTCCTATTTCTACATCTTCAAGAACCGCAATGGCATCGTCTACTAAAATTGCCAAAGAGCAATAAAGAGATACCAAATATGATGCAATTGCTTTTTCGTTGATTCCCATAAAACGAACAGATAATCCTGGTGATTGCTCGCCTTGTAATCCTGGCTGAATTAACCCGATAACACCCTGACGGCTTTCTCCTGTACGCAATAAGATAATTTTCGATTTTCCGTTTACGATAGGTAATTTATCAGATGGAATAAGCGGAATTCCTCTCCAAGTTAAAAACTGAGAACCAAATAAAGAAGTTGTAGGAGGCGGAACACCACGACGTGTACATTCGCGGCCAAAAGCAGCAATGGCTAAAGGATGCAACAAGAAAAATCCAGGTTCTTTCCAGACTTTTGTCAATAATTCGTCTAAATCGTCCGGAGTTGGTGCGCCCGTTCTGGTTTTAATAATTTGCGATTTTGCAACGTTGCTTAATAAACCATAATCTTTATTATTGATCAATTCGCTTTCCTGACGCTCTTTGATTGTTTCAATTGCCAGACGAAGTTGCTCAGAAATCTGATTGTATGGTTTGCTGTACAGGTCTGAAACCCTTGTGTGTACATCTACAATAGTTTGAACCGCTGCCAGATTGTATTCTCTTGGATTATCGATATAATCAACAAAAGTGTTGGGTAAAACCCTTTCGTCACGTGCAGAACAATCGACTTCGATATGGCTTCCGTCTTTTACTTTATTCAAACGAAATACTCCTGATTCTACTGGTGTCCAATGCAAAAGATGCGTTAGCCAACGTGGTGAAATTGTTCCAATTTGAGGGACTGTACGTGTTGCAATTGCTAATTGTCTTGCTGCAACATCTCCTAATGCTGTCTGTTGTTGTTTTGATTCAGCCATGGCTTAATAGTTTAATGGTTATCTTATTTTTGGAACAGTATTTTAAGAATTTTCTCCTTCAAAAAACACTGTTTTGTTGTATAAGTAAATTTATGTTAAAAATTAAATGATACGAAATAAATGTTGTTTAATTTAATATGAAATAATGCGTAAATTGTTGAATTATAATATTATGAAAGCGGATCGAACAACTCATCAACCGAAAGATATCGTTCGCCCGTATCGTAATTAAAAGTCAATACAACCGCATCTTTTGGAATTTTATGAATCTCTTTTGAAATCGCTGCCAAAGAGGCTCCTGTCGAAATTCCTGCAAAAATTCCCTCATCTTTTGGTAATCTTTTAGCAAAATAAAAAGCATCCTCTTTTTCTACCGGAATCACCACATCGACATAATCCCGATTAAAAACTTCCGGAATAAAACCTGCGCCAATTCCCTGAATAGGATGTGGGGCAGGAGAACCTCCGCTTAAAACCGGCGATAAAGCAGGTTCTACAGCATACGTTTTAAGATTAGGAAAATGTTGTTTCAAAATTTTCGAAACTCCTGTAATATGTCCGCCCGTTCCGACTCCCGTGATGAGGTAATCAATACCTTCCGGGAAATCCTGTAGAATTTCCTGAGCCGTTGTTCTTTCATGAATCTCAACATTTGCAGGATTGGTAAACTGAAAAGGCAAAAACGAATTTGGAGTCGATAATGCCAATTCCTTCGCTTTTTCAACCGCTCCCGAAGTTCCTTTTTCTCTAGGCGTCAAAACAAATTCGGCACCATAAGCGTTCATGATTTTACGTCTTTCAATACTCATCGATTCCGGCATGACCAGAATCACTTTGTATCCCTTTACGGCAGCAACTAAGGAAAGTCCAATTCCGGTATTTCCCGAAGTAGGTTCAATTATAATCGAATCAGGATTCAGAAGTCCTTTTTTCTCCGCATCTTCAATCATTGCCAATGCAATCCTGTCTTTGATACTCGCCCCCGGATTCGACTTTTCAATCTTAATCCAAACCTGATGTTCCGGAAAAATCTTGTTGAGTTTTACGTGAGGCGTATTTCCTATGGTTTCTAGTATATTTTGATATTTCATAATGCTTTGTTTTTTTAACCATATAAGTAATATAAGTTCATTTTAGTTTTAGATCCGTTGTGTTTTTTTATACTTAGATACATTCCGATTTTCTTTTTTTTTTAGGAGCTAATCCCGCTATCCGTTACAATCTTTTGTGGCGAACGCCGCCACAAAAGGATTTCCACTTCTATCGGGGCTAGGGCAATCATTTTCATAACAATATTATCCTCACTTTTGTCATCTCGAGGGACGAGAGATCTTCGCAAGAAACTCCGTAAACTAAATCGCCAATCTTTGACGAGCTGCGTGCGTGATCTCTCGTCCCTCGAGATGACAAAATGTACTTTAGTACTTTGTCAAAGTTTCGAACTTTGACAAAGTTGTCATAACCTTTTATATGTCCTTATATCCCTTACATGGTTCAAAACCCTTCTAAATCGAATAAAATATAGGCTCCGGAAACGGGTTATTATCCTTCACCTTTATTTCGTTTTTATGATACACCACAGAATTCGACGGAACACTATAAGTCAGCCAGACATTTCCACCAATGATGGAATCTCTCCCAACAACCGTGTGACCTCCTAAAATGGTACTATTCGAATAAATAATAACATTGTTTTCAATCGTAGGATGTCGTTTTATAAAAGCCTCTTCTTTTTTTACACTCAAAGCGCCCAATGTTACGCCTTGATAAATTTGAACATTATCGCCAATAATAGTCGTTTCACCAATCACAATTCCGGTTCCGTGATCGATGGCAAAATCGTTGCCTATTTGCGCGCCGGGATGAATTTCGATACTGGTTTTAATGTGCGCATATTCAGAAAAAGTTCTTGCCAGGAGTTTCAATTCCTGATTCCAAATTTGATGTGAAAATCTATAAACGGCAATCGCGAAAAATCCGGGATAGGCGTATAAAACTTCTTCTATAGATTTGGCTGCCGGATCTTTGGCAAAAATCGTTTCGGCATCGTTTAATGTTTTTTTATACAGATTAGGCAATGCTTCAAAAAAAAGTTTAGTTTCCTCAAAACTGTCGTCTTTCCTCGAGGAATAGTCGATTACAATTTCATTAAATTGCTTTTCTAAAACTTCAAATTTGTTTTTGATAATGGATAAATCTCCAAAACGTTTTGAAGTATTCGAAAATAAAACAGAGAATAAATCCTCAATAAATTGATGAATTACCTTTTTTTGAGGAAGGATTAATAAACTCTGATGATTGTTTGCTATTTCTTGATAAAATGAATTCATAATGGTTTGTTTTTAGGTTGGTAAATAACATTGTTATGAAAAATCAACTAATCTGAATTGGAATTCTAAAACATTTTAAAGTACTCGTCGAAAAAAAATATTTAAATCTTTACCAGAGTTTTTATATTCTTTTTTTTAATTATTTGAATTGCCTCCAGCTTTAGCTGGAGAAATAAAATTTGATCAGTTTAAGGCTTTAGCCAAATGCAAGTGTTTGGCTAAAGCCTATTAAATAATCTATAACTATTTATATCCAGCTAAAGCTGGACGCTATTCATTTATTTTTTTGCACAGACAAAAAGAAATACATTTCTTTCACATAGCGCTATGTTTGTTTAAATAAGCGAAGCGCCTTTTTTAAGTTATTAATGCTATGTTCCTATGTGTTTAAAAAATGTCAAATGGTTTAAATTGCTGTTTCTTTTGGCTTTGAAAATTTCTCTCTAATATAAAAAACGGGTATTCCGATACCTGCGATGATTAATCCCGGCCAGGTATAAGTCGGCTTATAAATGATTAATAAAATACAAAATGCTGATCCTAAAAGGATATAAATAGCGGGTAAAAACGGATATCCAAAAGCTTTATATGGTCTTTCGTGTTCCGGCTTTTTACTTCGCAAAACAAAAATTCCGGCAATTGTGATCACATAAAACAATACTACAACAAAAGAAATCATATCTAATAGATTGCCGTAACGTCCGCTTAAACTCAAAATAACCGCCATAAAAAACTGAATCCAAAGTGCATTTGCAGGAACAGAATGTTTATTTAAAATCGCTGTTTTCTTAAAGAACAAACCGTCTTTTGCCATACTTTGATAGACTCTCGCGCCGGATAAAATCATTCCGTTGGCACAACCAAAAGAAGCGATCAAAATCATTAACGCAATAATAGAAGTTCCGCTTGAACCAAAAATAGCCTGAGCAGCAGCAATACCCACTCGGTCTTTTTCAGGTGTTCCAATAGCTTCAACAGGTAAAACTGCGGTAAACATTACATTCAAAGAAACATAAATCAACGTTACAACGGCGGTTCCTAAAAGTAAACTCAAACCAATATTTCGTTTTGGATTTTTTATTTCATCCGAAACAAAAGTCACATTATTCCAGGCATCGTAACTAATTACCGTTCCCACTAAAGCCGAAGCAATGGCGCCCCAAAAAGCAGGTGTATTGGTATATTGTAAAAACGAACCATCCGGATTTAATTTTTGCAAATGAAAAGGATTTGTCCAGTTGGCCTGCCACACTTCGGGTTTAAAAAAGATAAACCCGAATACAATAAGAATTAGTAAGCTTATTAGTTTGGTTCCGGTAAAAAACTTCTGAATTACTTTTCCGAGTTTTACGCCTTTGGTATTGATATACGTTAAAATGAATAACAAAACAATCGAGGAGAGTTGCGCCGGAGAAACGGTAAAAGATTCTCCAATTTTAAAAGCGACCAAATCTTCGCTGAAAAGCGGAAAAAAATACGCCAGAAATTTAAAGAACGATACACAAACCGCCGCAATGGTTCCGGTCTGAATCACGGTAAACAAACTCCAGCCGTACACAAATGCCACAAGCGGATTGTAAGCTTCTTTTAAATACACATATTGCCCTCCTGATTTTGGGAACATTCCGCTTAATTCGCCATAACTTACCGCTGCAGTTAAAGTCATGAACCCGCCAATTAACCACACTAAAATTAGCCAACCTGCCGATCCCACATTACGCGTAACATCGGCACTCACAATAAAAATTCCCGAACCAATCATTCCGCTGGCGACCAATAAGGCAGCATCGGCAAGACCGAGTTCTCTTTTGTATTCTTGTTTTTTTTCTATTTCTGACATTCTAATTTTTTGTTTTTATAGCTAAACCAATTCGGCATTGGTCAAAGGCGTTGTAGGTGTTTCTTGCGGAATTCTTCCTTGTAAATGCGGTAACGAAGCATTAGGCAAACGTGGTAAAACCAATTTGGCAAAATAATTCGCTTCTTCAATCAAAGGAAAACCGGAGAAAATAAAAGATCGGAAACCCATATCCATGTATCGGTTTAGTTTTTCTACAATTTGATCGGCGCTTCCTACCAAACCGCTTCCGCAGCCCGAGAAAACTTTACCAATATCTGTCCATAGAATATCTTCTACATAACCATCTTCATCAGATGTTTCTCTTAATTCGTCTTGTTTTAAAACCCCTAACGAACGCGAATCTTCTCCACGACTTCTAATTTCTAATCCGCGTTCTTCATCAAATTTTGAAATTAGTTTTTTCGCGTAAGCTCTGGCTTCTTCCTGCGTTTCGCGAACGATCACGTGAATTCTTAACCCGAAATCAATTGTTCTTCCTTCGGCAGCAGCACGTTCGCTCATTTCTTTTAGAGTGGCATACATCGATTCTTCAGATTCCGGCCAGGTCAGAAATACATCGCAATGTTTGGCGCAAACGGCTCTAGAACCAGGAGAAGTTCCTCCAAAATACAATAACGGACCGCCATTTTGCTGATATGATTTTACAGGATCTGATGGCAAATCAAACTGATAAATTTCACCTTTATGCGATATTCTGTCTTGTGTCCAGCCTTGTTGCAAAATCTGAATCACTTCAGAACATCTTTGGTATCTTAGATTAGGATCTTCTCTCGTTCCCGGCAAATCAGAGTTGATGATATTCAATATCAATCTTCCCTTCAGCATATGATCTAATGAAGCAATTGCTCGCGCCAACATGGGCGGATGCACTTCTCCGGTACGAATCGCTAATAAAAATGTAATCTTATTCGTTTCGGGCGCCACACTTGCTGCAAAAGCCAATCCGTCTTGTCCTACGGTGTAAGCGGATGGATAAAGAATATTGCTAAAACCTAATTTTTCTGCTTCTAATGTAATCTCACGACAATGTTCGTAACTGCTTCGGCGATCATTATCCAGAACGCCTAAATATGCTGTATCTCCACCAATAATATCATTGAACCACGAAATTTCTGCGACTCTTTCCGGTGTTCTAATGACTACTGTTTCAATTTTACCTTCAATCATTTTCTTTATTCTTTTTTAAAGCCTTTTTTAATTTTTTATTCTTTCCCTGTGAATGCTTATCAGCTTCACTAAACCAGTAAATTTCAGAAGTGTTTTTAGTAATTCTCATCGATACTGCAGGTGCGGGATTAATGTTTATCTGATTCATTTTCTTGAGTTTTAGATTATTCTTTTTTAAAAACTGTTTTTCCTTCTTTAATCGTTTCCAGAACCGTAATGTCTTTTATTTTCGAAGGATCTATTTTGGTTAAATCATCAGACAGAACTACTAAATCTGCCAGTTTTCCGGTTTCGATAGAACCTTTGCTATTTTCTTCGAAATATTCGTAAGCACCATTTATAGTGATCGCACGCAAACCTTCGATAGGAGTAAGCCTTTCATCTGGACCGATAACTTGTCCCGAACGTGATTTTCTTTCTACCGAAGTCCACAATAAAAACAACTGATTTAATGGCGTAACCGGATAATCGGTATGATTTGTAGCGACAACCCCTTTTTTAATGGCAGTTTTTAACGGGCTTAAAAAGTTAGCTCGGTCTGCACCTAAATTGCGAACGTGTACATCGCCCCAAAAGAAAGCGTGATTGCTAAAGAAAGCAGCAATGATGCCCAGTTTTTTATAATCGTCTAACTGATCAGGTCGTACGAATTGCGAGTGAATCGTAACTGGTCTGCGATCATTGCTGTTTGTATTTAAAGTTTTATTCGCGTTTTCGATCGCTTTTAGATACATGTCAATTGTGGCATCTCCGTTGCAATGCACAAACGGGCGAACGTTGTTTTTGAATGCTTTAATTACTAAATCATTAAACTGTTCCTGAGTAATATTTGGGAAACCTGTACACTCGTCATGATTACAACCCGGAACTTCTACCAAATAGGATTTGCTAAAAAATGCCGTTTTACCTTGAGGGGAACCGTCAGCAATCATTTTTGTTCCTGCCAGTTTTAAGTGATTTTTTAATACACCAAACTTGTATGCAGGATTTTCTAATACTTTATCTAAAGTTGGATAACCTGGCAAAGCTTCGATATCGATAAACAACTCATTTCTTTCTGCCGCTTTGTGTAATAATTCAACCGATTCAAAACTAGAATATCCGTCCTGAGCAGTTGTAATTCCGTTACTGGCATAAAACAATTGCTGTTCTTTTAAACCTTTTAATTGTTCGTCTAAAGTAGGAGCAGGCTTTGCAGGTCTTTTTAATAATCGACTGGCATTTTCCTGTAATAATCCTGTTGGTTCGTTAGTTCCTTTTTTTCTTTCGATGGCACCTCCGGGAGGATTAGTTGTATTGGCATCAATTCCTGAAAGTTTTAAAGCATACGAATTCGAAACCGACATATGTCCGTTGATGTTGGTAATCGTAACGGGATTGTTAGGAAAAGCAGCATCCAGATCTTCTTTATTCGGATGTCTTTTTTCTTCTAATTGATCCTGATCATATCCGTAAGCATCGATCCATTCGCCTGGAGCGATATTTTTTTGCTTTTGAAAAAACTGAATACGTGCTACTAAATCTGCAATGTTTTTGACGTCACCCATTGGCGGAGAACCGACATTTACAGTAGTTGATCGTGATAAACCCATAAAATGACTGTGACCATCAATAAATCCCGGTACAACGGTTTTGCCTTTAAGGTCGACAACAATGGTATTTTTGTCTTTAAGCTTTTCGATTTTACTATTCGTTCCCACCGCAAGAATTTTACCGTTGCTTACCGCAACAGCTTGTGCCGTACTATTTTTGGCATCGACAGTAATAATATTACCGTTGATGAAAATCTTTTCGACGGTATTTTTTTGCTGTGCATTGATAACCGTCGTAGCGAAGATTATAGCCAGGCATTTTAAATTAGTTCTCATTTCGTTATTTCTTTTTTGTTTTTAATGCTTTATATTTTCTAAAATTCTAATGCTATCTCGGAGCCAGTTTGTTATATGCCAATTCGTTACTTGGTATTGCCCAAACATAATTTGCCGCTGTAGGTAAAACTTCGGGAGCAGCGCCTGCATTTCCTGTTTTTGCAGGAAGCGCCTGAACTCTTCTCAATAAATCAGGAGTACGGAATCCTTCGCCTACCAATTCGATTCTTCTTTCGTTTAAAATAGTGGCAATCAATTCTTCTTTTGTGGTTACTCCGGTGGTGAAGATGTAAGCAGCATCTGAACGATTGCGAACCGCTGATAATAAAGTTCTTGCCAAAGGCAAATTGTCGTTTTGAGCAGCAGCTTCGGCGTAATTCAGTAAAATTTCAGCATAACGAATCACAGGAACATAATCAGTAAAAGGAGCACCATTTTTCTTGAATTTGTTCAGTAATTTTTGTCCGTTTGCATTTGTGATCACCAAACCTTTTCGGGAATCTGCAGAAGTTGGAGAAGCATAAACGGGATCAGCAATAATGGCTGCTGTATTAAAATAAATAACAGGCGTTAGGTAATTTCCGCCCAATGCACTTTGCAAAGCTGGAGCTTCGGCAGCAGTGGTAAACGGAATCGAAAATATAGCTTCATTACCAACATAAGAACCTCCAAAAACGGTCGCTACATTAGGTTCTAAGCGATGTGTTAAACTTCCGGAAACGTACTGAAAAGGAGCTGTTGCAGGAACTAATTTACTGGCTTCGGCAATCACTTTTGCATAATCGCCTTTGCTTAAATAAACTCTGGTTTTTAAGGCAATTGCAGAGGCTTTATGCGCTCTTGAAGCAGTTAGAATTCCTGTTGCGTAACTTTCCGGCAAATCGACTTCGGCATCGTCAAGGTCTTTTAAAATCTGCGTATAAACATCGGCAACGCTGCTAAAAGCAAGATCGTTTAATCCGCCTGAAGTGTTTCCTTTTAATCTTAGCGGAAGTGCCAATGCAGCACTATTCTGAGCGTAAGGTTTTGCATAAGTCTGCACTAAACTTAAGTACGAAATCGCTCTTACAAACTTGGCTTCCGCAATATAATTTTTGCGTAAATCCTCTGTAATAACAGTAGAGTTTGCGAGATTATCGATTAGAATATTCGAAAAATTTATCGTCGTGTAAGCAACACTCCAAACCGAGTTTACAAAATCTCCTGATGAGGTGATGGTCTGGTTCCAAACATTGGCTCCGGTTGAATTATTACCATCATTCTGGCTGAATTCGTTTCCTCTTTGTTCATTAAAAATAATGAAACGTCCGCCGTAAAAAGAAGGATTGCTAAACTGACCGTAAAGTCCGTTTACCTGAGCCAGAATCTTGGCTGGTGTACTAAAAGCGGTTTCGGTAGAAATGCTCGTTTCAGGAACAGTATCTAAGGCATTATCACTACATCCGGCCAATAATAAGGCGATAAATGGCGTGATAATAAGGGCTTTTTGTATGCTTTTTTTATAATTTATAGATTTGAAAATCATGATGTTTTTATTTAATATGTAATTAAAATTATGGACTAGAAACCTACATTAAGTCCTAAAGTGAACACAACAGAATTTGCCGGCACGTTTTGATCTTTTCCTGAATTGATTGAGTTTCCGTTGATTGAAATCTCCGGATCAGAACCGCGATATTTTGTCCAGGTATGTAAATTAGATCCCTGCGCATATACTTTTGCTGACGAAATGTATTTGTTTACCAATTCGTTCTTAACCGGAATTCTGTAGCTTAAAATGATGTTTTTTACCTTTAAATAAGAACCATCTTCGACATAAGCAGAGTTACTGGAAGAGAAACCTCCTGAGAAACTGTCTCCGTAAATTAATTTTGGAACATCTGTAACCTGCCCAGGAGTTGTCCAGCGGTCTTTTATGAAAGTTCCGTTGTTAAAGAAACGCTGATCTGATAAAGTCGATCTTGTACCGTTGTACAATTTGTTTCCGCCAGAGAAAGTCAGACCAATCGTTAAATCGAAATTTTTGTACGATAAATTATTGTTTAATCCGCCATAATAAGTAGGTAGTGAAGGTCCTTGAATACGACCGTCACGATAATTGTCGATTGCCGGAGCAGTAGCACCATTTAAATACGTAAAAGCTTTTGTAAGTGCATTATATTGTACTTCTTCGTTATTGGCATTTACATAAACGCGATTTCCGTTTTCAGGATTTACGCCAGTCGTTGGTACGGCGAAAATAGATCCTACAGAATAACCTTCTCTTGTAATATTCTGGATTCCGAAAGTGCTTAAAACTGTTGGATAAATATCTCCGTATCCGCCTAAAGAAGTCACTTTATTTTTGATGGTTGACAAATTAAAACTTGCATTCCATTGAAAATCATTACCATTGATAATGTTTGCATTTACGCTAAGTTCAAAACCTTTGTTGTATAAAGAACCCACGTTTGCTGCAATAGAATTGTTTGGAATTCCTTGTGATAAAGACTGAGGCGCATTCAAAATCAAATCGTTGATGTTGTTTTTGTAATAATCAGCTTCAACAGTAATGCGGTTATCAAATAATCCGAAGTTGATTCCGAAATCAAGCTTCTTGCTAGTTTCCCATTTTAGGTTTGAATTTCCGGACTGCGAAAAATTAAGTGTTGGAACTCCTGCGTAAGTTCCTGCCGAATATTGCGATAAAGCCGCGTAATCGTTTAATTCGCTGTTACCCACAACACCATAACTTGCACGAACTTTAAAAGCGTTTAAAACATTTTTTATAGAAGAACTTTTGAAAAAATCTTCTTCAGATACATTCCATCCTATAGAAGCACCTCCAAAATTTCCCCATTTATTTCCAGATGCCAAAGCGGATAATCCGTCTCTTCTAAAATTAAGATTCAGCAAATATCTTTTGTCATAATCGTAGGCAATACTACTGAAATAAGAAAGCAATACATTTTCGGTCTGTACGGAAGGGCCAGGTGCAATGGTTGTAAATCCGCCTTGGTAACTCGTAAAAAACGGATCTGTTAAACCGGTTTTTATAGCGCCCCAACCGTCAATTTCGCGAGTGTTTTTTTCCTGTCCTAAAAGTACTTTTAAACTGTGCTTTTGATCCAATACAGTAGCGTAGGTTAGCGTATTCGTCCAGTTTGATCTTGAATATTTTGTGTTGGAGTTTGTTGCAGCACCTTTAGTAGAAAAACCATCACCGCTATATGGGTTTCTGAATTCTTTGTTTTCTACTACAAAATTATTGATGCCATAAACCGTTTTAAATTTCAGGTTTTTGATGATTTCAAGTTCTGCATAAATGCTTCCGATAAAAGTGTTATTTTCAGAAGTATTTTTATCCAAATCTAAAATCGTTTGCAAATTGTAGGCATTAAAAACTCCCAATGCCGGGCTGTTTGCGCCGTAACCAATATTTCCGTTACTCGGGTTGATGTTATAAGAACCATCAGGATTGTAAACCGAAACGTTTGATGGTAAAATATAAGTAAGTCTTCCTAAAGGCTGTAAACCAATATATTGTGTATTAACAGCATTTCCTGCCGAAGATCCGATTGAGTTAGGTGTCGAAGATCCTGAATTAGGGCCTGAATTTAGAGAGTTGTTATAAGAGAAATTCGTTCCTAAAGTTAAGGCGTTGTTCAACTTATGCTCAAAATTTAAACGAATCCCTTTTCGTACGAATTCATTCGTTCTCAAGATTCCGTTTTGATTCGAATAATTAGTTGAAATAAAATAACTTGTAGAATTTGTTGCGCCAGAAAAACTAAGATTATGATTTTGAGAAACTCCAGTATGATACGCTACATCGTACCAATTGGTTCCTATTGTCGATCCGTCAGCATTTTGTCCTAAAGCAAAACCTGGCGTAAGTCCCGCATTTGTTCTGGCTTCGTTTTTAATGCTTACATAATCTTCGGCATTCAAAAGTTTAGGCAAATTTGTCGCTTTATTCCAGCTTACCCAAACATCATAATTTACGTTTACTTTTCCTTTTTTTCCTTTTTTAGTAGTAATCACTATAACGCCATTTGCTGCACGAGAACCGTAAACCGCTGCGGCCGATGCATCTTTTAGAACATCAATCGATTCGATATCATTTGGGTTAATGTCAGATAATGGGTTGTTGCCAATCGCGCCTCCTGCAGTTCCTGTAAAAACCGTAACACCATCAACAATAATTAAAGGATAAAGAGAACTCGTGATCGAATTGATTCCTCGAATTCTGATTACCGGAGTATTGTTTAGAGATCCGCTGGGTTGTACAATGTTTAATCCTGAAGCCTGACCACCTAATAATTGATCAAAACTTTGCGCCGGACGATTGGCAATTTGTTTCGCATCGATTTTAGAGGTTGCTCCTGTAAAGGTCTTTTTGGCCGATGTGCCGTAACCTACAACTACTATCTCGTCTAATTTTTCAACTTGTTCTGTCAGTTTTATTACCACTGGACTTCCGTCTACTACAACTTCTTTCGAATTGTAACCAATGTAATTAATAACTAAGGTATAAGGGAATTTTTGTCCGGTTTGGAAATAAAATTTTCCGTCAATATCCGTTTCAACGCCGTGTGTAGTTCCTTTTATGTTTACCGAAGCGCCAATAATAGGCTGATTTGATATTTGATCTACAATCGTTCCGTTAAGTTTCGATTGAATATTTGGTTCTGTATTTTGAGCATGTAGTCCTATGGAGATGAACAAAATGCTAATCCATAAAATAATTTTGGTATTTTTTTTCATTCTTGGTTATTGATTTTTTGTAATTAAAGAATGCCGGAAAGTTGGATTAAAACGATCCTTTTTGCATTCTTTGATTTAGTGATAAATGTTCTTTAAGCCTTGCCATTTCTGTTGCCGCAGAAATATTTAGGAGCAGTTTTGTAGTGGTATTTGTGTCATGTTTGTTCGTATTAAATTATTGTTTTTGGATGATTTATAGTTATGCGTGATAATCCTTCCTGATGCAAAAAATGCAGCAAAATGATTGTTTAATATTCAATAAGAAAACCGTTGAGGTTTAAGAAAGTTCGTTTTTAAAATGCTGATTTTTTGGATGAAAATCGATTTTTAACGAATAGGATGTGAGGGAATTAACAACAGAAGCACATATAACAAAAGGTGTTATAAGTATATTTTTTTGGAAGAATGTAAAATGATATGCTTTCGGTTGTTTTCAAAATGTAGTTCTTTTGGTTTTAAACTCTACTAATTCTATAGACAAAGTTAAATTTAATCTAATAAAAACCAAAAGTTTTTTAAATTTTATTTGAAGAAGTAAGGAGGAAAGAGATGAAATGTGAAAACGTATTGTGGTTAATGTGTTGATTTTTAAACATTTGAATGTTTTAATAGTAAAATAAAAAAAACAAAAAAATAAGTATTGGTTAAATTTTTATACTTATTTTTCTGTCTTTAAGTGTTTTAGGTAAATAAAAAACTTTGCGATTTTGCGTCTGCGCGCAAATTTCTCGCTGTTTAGAGAAAAAAACTTTATCGTTTAATCTCGCAAAGGCGCAGAGGCGCAAAGTTTTTTACTAAAAATTCAAGCTATAATAAGAGCTTAAAAAGTGTTAGATAGAATTATTGAGATTAAAATAATTTTGTTTCACGCAGATCTGGCAGATTAGAGCAAATTTAATTTTAGATTTTTATTAAATTAATCTGCGCTTATCGGCTTAAATCTTTTTAAATCTGCGTGAAAAAATAGCCAATACATGGATTTAATTGGAAAATCAGCGCAAAAAAAAGCTACCAGTTCAATTACCAATTACTTTTTCAAAGCTGCGCCGCCTGGCATTACCTCCGTTTTTAATTTGAATTTACTGTATTCAACCACTCCAGTTTTATCTGCCCAATCAAAATAAGCAGCCGAAAGTGTATTCACAATTCCCGGATTTTGTTGTGCAACATTCGTGGTTTCGCCGCGATCGGTTTCGATGTTGTAAAGTTCCCATTCGTAAGACGGGTAAGTCGAAACCAATTTCCATTTGCCATCTCTTACGGCTCTGTTTCCGGCTCTTTCCCAAAATAATGGTGCGCCTCTATCGACCTGCGAAACATTATTAAATAAAACAGGCAACAAACTGCTTCCAACCAAGGGGTTTGTCGTCACACCATTATATTGTTTGGGATATTCTATTCCGGCCAATTCGTAAAAAGTAGGAGCAAGGTCAATAATATGTCCCGTTCCTTTATCGATTCGACCCGCTTTTATTTTTGATGGAAACCATGCAATAAACGGAGAACTGAATCCGCCTTCGTGCATATTATTTTTATATTGCTGCAACGGAGTATTCGACAAATACGCCCAGTTTTGTTCTTGATAATCAAACGATCCCGAAGTTCCAACTGGTCCATCGCTTCGAACCAAACCTCTCCCTAACGGATTATAAGTATTGAAACCACCTTGCGCACCATTGTCTGAAATAAAGATAATCAGCGTGTTTTTATCCTTTTTTAAAGCCTTTAATTTCTCCAGAACTTTGCCCACATTTTGATCCATATTATCGACCATTGCGGCGTAAACTTCCATTTTAGCTTTCCAGAATTGCTTTTCGTCATACGTTAGTTTGCTCCATTCCGGAACCTCAGGATCTCTTGGAGAAACCGTTTGATCTGCCGGTAATATTCCGTTTGCTCTTAGTTTTGCAATTCTTTTTTCTCTCAAAACATCCCAGCCTTCATCAAATTTGCCTCGGTATTTAGCAATATCAACCGGTTTTGCCTGCAATGGCCAATGCGGAGCTGTAAAAGCCAAATACAAAAAGAACGGTTTATTTTCTTTGTTTTGCTCGTCTAAGAAAGTCACGGCATTGTTCCCGATTTCATCTGTAAAATAATACGAATCATCTTTTGGATGTAGTTCCTCGTTATTGCGAATTAATTTTACCGGATAAGGTGTTTTGCCAAAAGGCAACGGTTTTGTATCAAAATAGTTCGACGCACCTTTTAGAATTCCGTAAAACTTATCAAAACCTCTTTGATTTGGCCATTGCGCCTGATCTTCAGAACCTACGTGCCATTTTCCGGAAAGCAAAGTGCTGTAACCTCCCGAACGAAAAACTTCTCCTAATGTCAAAGATTCTTTATTTAAATAGCCCTGATAAGCCGGTAAACCCAAATTGACATCAAAAAATCCCATTCCGGCTTTGTGTTGGTATTGTCCGGTAAGCAAGGATCCGCGCGTTGGTGCACAAATCGAGTTATTATAAAATTCGCGTAAACGTAAACCTTCGCTGGCTAATTTATCTAAGTTGGGTGTTTTAATCTCGGAACCATAATTTCCTAAATCAGAATAACCCATATCGTCGACCATGATCAAAATAATATTGGGTTTTTCTGAAGTTGTTTTATTTTGTGCCGAAACTGAAACAACTGATAGCAGCAGGTTTAGCGTAATAATTGTTTTTTTCATTATAGTTGATATTTTAATTTATTCATATTGTAGAAATGGATTTTATCTCATCTTTTTCATTTTTGTCATGCTGATTTTTATAATAAGACCATTTTTTTTCAGGAGCTAATCCCGCTATCCGTTCCAATCTTTTGTGGCTCCCGATAGCTATCGGGACCGCCACAAAAGGATTTCCACTGCTATCGGGGCTAAGGGCATCATTTTCATAATAATATTTTCGTGTTGTTTGTTATTCTGAAGAACGAGGGATCACACTATAAACTCCACAAAGAAATGGCGATAATCGTTGTAGAGCTACTTGCGAAAATCCCTCGTTCCTCGGGATGACAAGCTTGTGGTTACTTTTGTCGAACATCATTGTTTTAACTTTGTCAAAGTTCAAAACTTTGACAAAGTTTTTTGCGCAAAGTCATTGCGAGGAACGAAGCAATCTCATTTGCAAAGTCAAATGTTGTATGTAAATTGTTAGTGTGATTGCTTCGTTCCTCGCAATGACAATGATTGTGCTTATTTGCTAAACAACAAAAACGCAATAATCAGCGTGATAATCACATTGAATAATTGTGCGATTAAAAACGCATACAAAGGCTTACGACTATTATTACTCAATAAATCTTTAAAGTTCGTTTCAAGACCAATACTCGTAAAAGCCAAAGCAAACCAAATACCTTGAAGATTCTTCAAACTATCTTTTACGCCATCTCGGGTTTCAGAAGTAAGCAGGAAAGAAAACAACAATGAAGCGGCAATAAAGCCAATAACGAATTTTGGAAAACGTTCCCAAATAACACTCAAAGTCGGTTTTGATTCAACAGCTTCAGCCGATTTGTTGTGAGTATAGGTCCAATAAACCGAGATGGCAAAAGCGGCGATTCCTAATAAGACATTTTGAGAGAATTTTACAATCGTGCTAATCTTCAAAGCGGTTTCACCAACCAAAGAACCTGAAGCTACAACGGCTCCGGATGTATCGATACTTCCGCCCAACCACGCTCCGGTAACTTCTTCGGGGAAATTGAAATATTTGGCAATTATAGGCATGAAAATCATCATAGGAATTGCGGTTACCAAAACAATTGAAATAACATAAGACAGTTTTTTCGAATCGCCTTTTATTGCTCCCGAAGTGGCAATCGCAGCCGAAACGCCGCAAATAGAAACGGCACTCGAAATCATCATCGTTAATTCGTCGTCGACTTTTAGTTTTTTACACAACCAAAAAGCAAAATACCAAACGGATAAAACGACAATCAAAGCCTGAATTAATCCTAAAGAACCTGCTTTTAGAATGTCTGAAAAGATCACGCTCGTTCCTAATAATACCAATCCTATTTTTACAAAAACTTCTGTAGAAAGTGCAGATCGAAACCAATCCGGAAGTTTGAAGAAATTGCCAATCGCGAGACCAATCGCTAAACTGAAAATTACAGCTTCGAGATTCAGTCCTTTTACTTCGGTATTTCCTGCAATAATGAGCGCAATAATGGTTAAAATATAAACCACAGGAAAACCTAATAAAAAGTATTTTACCGATTTACCGATCAAAAATGCACCTAAAGTCCCGATAGAAATCAGGTATAAAAATTGTAATCCAAGGATTTTCAGGTTTTCAAGATCGAATACATCCTGGAATAGATCGGTTCCGGTGGACCATTTGAAAACGGGAACTTCGGGAAGAAAAACAAAAAGAGAAATCCCGATGATTATAAATCCGAGAATTACGACAGTCCAGTCTTCGTGAATGTTGAATGATTTGGTTGGGGTTGACATTGTATTATTTAATGGTTTTAATTTTTTTGAATAGGCTCCAGCTTTAGCTGGAGATTATTGTTATTTTAATGAAATTGGCTTTAGCCGAACTTTTATTTGGCTAAAGCCTTTGAATATCTTCATTTTTAAACTCCAGCTAAAGCTGGAGGCAATTCATAGAATCGATGTAAAAAAGAGATATTGAGTTAAACCCGACAGGTTTTTAAAACCTGTCGGGTTTGTATGATGCTGACTATAAATCAACAAAATATTTTTGTTTGCCAAAATCAAACTCATAATGCGTTAGATTTGGCCATAAAGGTTTTACCAAACCTTTTTCCCAGTTTTGTAAAGCAAG
This sequence comes from Flavobacterium bizetiae, assembly GCF_902804475.1. Taxonomy (GTDB): domain Bacteria; phylum Bacteroidota; class Bacteroidia; order Flavobacteriales; family Flavobacteriaceae; genus Flavobacterium; species Flavobacterium bizetiae. Next base: position 16,457 of record NZ_CADCSU010000019.1, on the reverse strand, counting down.
GTGTAATTCTTTTACTTTTTCCGGATTTTTTTGAGCCAGATCTGTTGTTTCAGATTTGTCTGAAGCCAAATTATAAAGCCATTCTTCATGCGTTTTTCCGCTGATGATTAATTTCCAATCGCCGCTTCTTATGGCTTTTGCATCGCCGGAACGCCAGTATAAAGTTTTATGGGCTTCTTTATTTTCATTTACGGTACTCACAAGATCAACGCCATCATAAACACGGTCTTTTGGCAAATCAGAATGTATCGCCGCGGCAATCGTAGCGAAAATATCCAATGTACTTACCGGAGTTTTATAAATCGTATGCGGTTTGATTTTGCCTTTCCACGAAAGTGCAAACGGAACATTTACGCCGCCTTCGAAATGAGAAAACTTTCCGGCTTTTAAAGGCGCGTTTGTAGTTGCAAAAGTATAATCGGCGCCACCGTTGTCGCTGGCAAAAATGATGAGTGTATTATATTCAAGACCTTCTTTTTTGACTTTGGCTCTAATTCTTCCCACGGCATCATCAAGGGCGCTGATCATGGCAAAATAAACGCGTTTATTTTCGTCTTTTACGTTAGGGAAACGATCGTAGTATTTTTTACGAACCTGAAATGGCGTGTGTGGCGCATTAAACGGAACATACAGCAAGAAAGGTTTCTTCTTGTTTTTATCGATAAAAGCTTCAGCTTCGTCCGCAAAAGTTTCGGTTAGATACGCTTTGTTGTGAATGATGGTAGTATCACGACGAATTTGCCCGATACCAACGCGGCCATTTCCCCAAATCATTTTATCGGTAAAATCTTTATGGTGATGGTTGATAATATCCGGATTATCATCTTCGGGCGTATAAAGCGAGAATGCCTGGTAAAACCCGTAATGGTAATCGAAACCTCGGTCTAAAGGAAAAAATCCTTTGTTATGCCCCAAATGCCATTTCCCAATAATTCCTGTGCTGTAACCTTCTCTTTTGGCAAGATCAGCAAACGTAATCTCAGATTGTGGCAAACCTTGTGTCGCAATCGAAGCTTCGTTTGGATAATTGATTTTCGGGTTTAATCGCCAGTTATTGGTATTGATTAAATACTTGAATCCGTAATATTCTAAATTGTTTTTTGGATAACGATCTCCGGGTTGAAATTCATGTCCGAATCTTTCCTGATAACGTCCGGTTAGAATACCCGCACGCGAAGGCGAACAAATCGAAGCGGAAACATAGCCGTCCTGAAAGGTTACTCCGGAAGCCGCCAAAGAATCGATCTGAGGCGTTGGTGTCGATTTTCCTCCGTATAATGAGATATCATATTTCCCTAAATCGTCAGCGAGGATAATAATGATATTAGGTTTTTTGAGGGAACTGTCTGTAGGAACTTTTTCAGCCAGGAATTCCTTTTTTCCTTCCAGTAATTTTTGGTCCGGTTTTATTAATGTTCCGTCGGTAGTGATAGGCCAGAATAAAAATACTGCCAATAGAAAAAGTACAATTACTATAGGGAGGATAATTTTTTTTGCTTTGGATAATGCCATGGTTTTTATTTTTTATTTTGGAAATGATTGACTTAGTAAAAATCTTTGTCAAAGTTTTTAGGCTCATTTTTGTCATCCCGAGGAACGAGGGATCACACTAGAAATTCCTCAAACTGAATCGTCAATCTTTGTCGAGTTACGAGTGTGATCCCTCGTTCCCCGGGATGACAAACAAGACGAAAAATGCTCTTATGAAAACGATTGCCCTAGCCCCGATAGAAGTGGAAATCCTTTTGTGGCGGTGTTCGCCACAAAAGATTGGAACGTATAGCGGGATTAGCTCCTGAAAAAAAAGATTCGTTTTTATTTCACCGCCAAAGCCACATCAACATCGTTTTTCAAATCGCCTAAACCTTCTTTTTTAAAGACAATTTTTCCGTCTTTGTATAAAATTAAAGTCGGGAAAACTTTTACGGTTTTTAGATCGGCGATTACTTGCGGACTATCTTCAAGATCGATTTCTACGATTTTTAAATTAGAACCGTATTGCGCTTTGATGGTTTCTAAAACAGGCTTTACTTTTTTACAAGCGCCACAATATATTGAACCAATATCTACCAGAACATCTTTGTTTTCGGCAATGATTTTTTTGTATTCGGCTAGCGTCAATTTACTTTTAGAATTGGCGTAAAAAGGTTTTCCGTTTCCAATCCAGTTGGCGATTCCGCCTTCAAGACTGTAGGCTTCTTTGAAACCTTTTTTTAATAAATCATCGGCCAGCCAAACGCTTCTTCCTGCGCCAATAGAGTAAGTGAAAACAGGTTTGGATTTGTCTAATTTTGCTACTTGTGCAGCATAATCTTTAGATTCGAGGTTAAAATTTATTGCTCCGTTAATATGGTTTAGAGCAAATTCTTCAGGACCTCTGGCATCAATTATTTGTGGTTTTTTTTCGCTCTGAATTTTACTGTAAAACACGTCTAACGAAACGGTATTTGAACTTTTATTCTGAGAAAAACCTGCAACTGTAAAAAGCAAGATTGCGGTTGCGATACTATTTTTAAATATTTTATTTTTCATCATTTTGGTTTTAAGGGGTTACAATATTCCAATACGGATTTGCGGGTTCAAAAACACTTGCCAATTCTCTGAATTTAAACGGATCACCTTCAAAACTAACGCCGTCTGAAGTCAGAATTTCTCTTGCCGTTTCGGGATTTGATAATAGGTTTACAAACTTGGCTTTTGGAATGGTTAAGGTAAATTCAGTTTTATCATTTGGTCGGGTTTGACTTTGGTGCAAAACGCCATTTTTAAGATAAACGAGAATATTTTTATTCAATTCAGGGAAAATGAAACGTAATTTCACGTCTTTTCCGGCTGCTTTTGTTCCGTCAACGGTAACTGATAAATAATCGAAAATAGCTTCAGGAGTTAGTGTAGCTAAAAATCCTGCGGCACGATTTACCGGGTTTTTAGGAACAATTACGCCTTCGCGAAGTTCTTTGGCTCCGGATAAATATAAATCTCTCCAAATTCCGGATTCACTCTGATAGGCGATTTGTTCGAAAGCATCGGCTTGTAAATTTTTAGCAGCTACATTCTCCGGATTGGCAAAGATTACATGTTTCAAAACTTCGGCAACCCAACGGTATTCGCCTTTCTGGAAACTTTCGGTTGCTTTTTTTAAAGCTGCTTTTTCACCGCCAAACCATTCAACATATTTTTTAGCCGATTCTACCTGAGGTAGCTTATCGTAATCAGCAGGATTTCCGTCCCACCAGCCTAAATAAAATTGATACGTTGCTTTGGCATTGTGTTTTACCGTTCCGTAAAAATCACGGTTGTACCATTCTTTGCCTAATTCAGCAGGAAGTTTTATTTCTTCGGCAATCTCGTCTTTGTTCAAACCTTTGTTGGCAAGATGCACCGTTTGATCGTGTACGTATTTGTATAAATCTCTTTGTTTTTCAAGAAAAGTAATTCCTTTGTCATGTCCGTAAACCGGCCAGGTATGCGACGGAACGATGAATTCGGTTTTATCTCCAAATAAATCAATGGCTTCGTCCAGATATCCTGCCCAGGCTTTTGCATCTCTGGTTTTGGCTCCACGAGGCGTTAAAACATTATGATAGGTATGACTGGCAATTTCGGCAGAAAAGAACACTTTTTGAGCAGGAGCAAAGACCGTTAATTCGGCTGGAGCTTCAGAATTCGGCGTAAGCTGAAAAACTAAATCCAAACCATCAATCGTGATTTTTTGCCCTGTTTTTTCGACTTCAAAATTAGGTTGTAAAAGTGAAGAAGAACCTCCTGATAAAAAAGGTTTTCCTAAACCAACATCGACCTGACCTGTTACGCTTCGTTCTAAACTTAAACCAAATTGATATCCGGCTCTTCGTCGCATTACGTTTCCTAAAAGTACATTTTCGCTTACGGCTTCTTCATAAAAGCCTTTTGGCGTGATGAATTTTACTTTTCCGGATTTGATATCTTCTGCCGCAACCAAACCTTCTAAACCTCCGTAATGATCGCCGTGACTATGGGTAACAATTACCGCAAGAATAGGTTTATTGGCAACATGTTTTTTGACCAATTCGTATGCCGCTGCTGAAGCTTCGCCAATCGTTAAGGCATCAATAACTACATAACCGTTTTTGGTTTCGATAAACGAAATATTGGCGACATCAAAAGAACGAACCTGATAAACGCCATCGGTAATTTTAAATAATCCGTTGATGTTGTTAAGTTGCGCCTGACGCCATAAAGCGGGATTTACCGTGGCAGGAGATTTACCTTTTATAAAAGCAAAATCGTTTAGATTTACAGCAACATTTCCGGTTTTGGAGAGAATTTTACCATCGGCAAGAGTGGCGATAAAACCTCTTTTGGCATCGGTAAAATCGGCAGTATCATCAAAGTTTAACTTTGAATATACTGCCTCATTTGATTTTTGGGTAAAAGTTGACGCTTGTTTTGGCGCTTGTGCATTGGTAACAATGGCGAAACCTACTAAAAGCGTCGTTATTTTATTTTTTTTCATATTCTTATACTTGAACCGGTTCTTCCTGATAAATAGGTGCCGAAGCAAGAACTGTTTCTGCTTTAGCTCTTACCGGAACGGCTAAAACTCCTTCTGCCAAAGCACTTCCTTCTTTTTTAGATTTGAATATTGGCCACAAAAATTGTGCGTACCATTCTTCTTGTTTGTACGATTTCATTCCGTATGATTTTGGATATTTACGGGTAATTAAAGCCGTTCCGAAAATCACATCCCAGATAAAAAACATGTTCCCGAAGTTTCCTTTAAAATGTCCAACACCATCGCCGCTTGTATCTGCGTGATGTGCGTGATGCGTTGCAGGAGTAGAGATTAAGCGTTCAAGAACCCAAGCAATTGGATGTAATATTCTGTATTTGTAAAAAGGTTTGTCCCATTTTATGCTAGAATGTGCTCCAAGAGTGATAAAACTTTTAATCACCAAAACAAATAAAGCCGGTAATCCTAAACCTAAATACGTTAATGTAGCCGTTAGATAAATTTGAGAAAAGAAAACCGTATAGATAAAGTTTTGTCTCGACGCCATTGCCATTCCCATATACGGAGCCGAATGGTGCGTTCTGTGAAATCTCCATAAAAACGGAACCTGATGATGCAAACGGTGGTACCAGTATTGTGTTAAATCATCTGCGATTGCGATCAGGAAAAATCCTCCCCAAAACGGAACCCATGAAAGTGAGTTCGCCAAATTTGGGATTAAATAAGGCAAGGCTGTTAAGCTGAAAAAAGCAATTACCGGTGGTAAAAGCAATTTTGGCGCTAAGAAACAAACAATATCCACTTTGCGTTCTTCGCCTGTCCATTCGTCATCGTACAAACCGGCTATAAATTCTATAGTTCCCAGAATGAGCATAAAAGCAGTTAATCCCCAGGTGCGAATGTTTTCGAAAGCCGGTTTTGTGAATTCTAAAAACGATGGTAATGTAAGATGAGACTCTGCTACAACGCCATTTGTGAGTTTAAAATACAAAAATATTGCCACTACCGGCAATGAATATATTAAGAAACTAATGCTTAAATCTCTCGTTAATCTGCCTCTTGAATTGTGATCTATTATTGCCATGATTTTTTATTTTAAAAATTTACTAATTAGTGCTAAACCTCCCGCCAAAATGACTAGCGGAACTAAAAAAACAATCGTTCCTACGACGATTTTTTTTCCTATTATTTCAAAGTCGACTCTCTTCATGATTTCTAATTTTTATGTTTATAACCCTATTGAAAATCAGTATGTTTTGTGAAACGTAAAAATAAATAAAATAAACTTCTAATTCTATGGATTTAGTCGAGTTTTATTTATAAGATTTTTCAAATTTTGTTATAATCCTTATTACTATTTTATTTTACTTTTTGAATGGTTGGAAGCGCCTCAACCGTTAAATTCTCTCTCAACTTTTCAGATGGCAAATACAAACGAATAATTAAACTTGCTTTCTGAACATTCGTGATAGGCAACCAGTTTTCTTTTTTCTCAGTTCCCGAAAGATTGATTTTATACGAAATATTATCCGCTTCATATTTTACATCTTCAAGATTGTAGCTGTATTTGTTGATTGGGTTTTTAATTAAAAAACCATTTTCGTCATATGCTGTGATACTCCAGTATTTAGCATCCAGTTTTTTCCCACTAATTACATAATCCGCTTTAGGATCTATTGCATTTCCTTCGCTATCCGTGTTGGTACTTAAGTAAATCACTTCTTTTTTAGTCAGGGCATAAGGACCGTAAACTGCAACTTGTGCAATTGTAAGTAAGTCGGCTGAGTTGAGGTCTTTGTCTTTATCAACTGTTTGCCAATTGCCAATAATGCGTTGCGAATCGCTTTTTCCGGATTTAATATTATAAACACCAACGGCGCTTCCGAATACGATAGCCAGAATGATCAATGCCACGGCAAGACCTATTTTTTTAATTTTTTGATTTAAAGCCATTTTTATTTGATTTTAAGTTGAACATTTTTCTCTACTCAATACTTTCCTCATTTTGTCATCCCGAGGAACGAGGGATCTTCGTTAGTAGCTCCGTCTAGTTAATTGCCAATCTTTGTCGAGTTACTCGCGGAGTTTCCTCGTTCCTCGGAGTGACAAGCCTTGGGGTTACTTTGTCTAAGCTGATATGCACATTTTTTTCATTTTCTATAATAGATTTTTTTTTTAGGAGCTAATCCCGCTATCCGTTCCAATCTTTTGTGTCGCTAAAGAAGCGCCACAAAAGGATTTCCACTTCTATCGGGGCTAGGACATTCTTTGTCGAGTTACTAGCGGACATCTCTGTTTTTTTCGAATTAAAATAAAAAAATCCGTTTAAATCCGCGTTTTTGCAAAGCAAATCCGTGTCATCTGCGTTCCACGACAAAGTTTATTCACATTTTTGTCATTTCGACCGAAGGGAGAAATCACACTAGAAACTCCGCAAACAATGTCGACAATCTTTGACGATAAACGAGTGTGATTCCTCGTCCCTCGGAATGACAAAGACTGTGGTTACTTTGTTGAGTTGCTCGCAGAAATCCTTCGTCTTTGCTAATGACGTTTTTCGAATTAAAACAAAAAATCCGTTTAAATCCGCGTCTTTGCATAGCAAATCCGTGTCATCTGCGTCCCATGACAAAGCTTATGCTTATTTCCCTAATTTCTCTACCGTAACACCGTGCTGCAATTCAGCCAATGTTTTTACCGGATAAGCTTTCGAAACTAAATAACGAAACAGAATCAATCCTTTTGTTGTTGGACTATAAATGATTTTCTCTTTCGGAATGTTTTTCAAAACTTCAGCAGTGCTTCCTTCAGGAGCCAAATAATATTCGAATTTTGCTTTTACTTTTTCTTCGTTTTCTACAAAAAAGTTAGTCGTGTTTTCCTGATAAGCCGAGATCGACCAATAAGTAGAATCGGGTACAATACCTGAAATTTTCAATACATTTTCTTTCAAATCATAATTGATTGTAGAATATAAAAAGTCAGGATTGGGTAACGGAATTACTCTGCTGTTTTCAGCATCCGGCTGATTTCCAAATTGCGGAGTATTGACAACGCCCAGCGTTTTTTCGGCAAATTTATGTTGCACGTAATAGGGCGTTACCCAAATCGTGAGGTAGTAAAAGCCTACTGCAATTACTAAAAGGACCAAGGCAAAAATGCCTTTTTTGATAAATGGTTTTGTTGCTGCCATAATTTATTTGTTATAAGTTATTATCCTGCAAGGATTTTAAAACTTGCAGGATTTAAAATCATATATTAGTTCGCACTTCCGGTTTTTCCTGCGTTTTCAGTATTTCCGCCTTTCGTTACTTGTTTTACTAAATCCTGAAGTGTTTTTCCTTTATCTGAGCCGTTATTGTGTATTCTTCTGTTGTATACATCTTGCCAGTCGATTAGTGGATAAACATTGTTTTCTTTGGCTTGCTCATCAAATAGTTGTTTAAGCTCAGCTAATTTTTCAGGGTATTTTTTAGCCAGATTATTACGCTCGTTAAAATCTTCGTTTAAGTTGTACAATTCCCAAACATCATTATCAAAGTTGCTTTCGGCAGGTTTTTCATTTTTTCCTAACGCTTTTTTCACAGCAAATGAATCCGGTAAATGTGCCGCTCCGGCTTTCCATCCATCTTTATAAATTGCTCTGTTTCCAAAAATATAATAGTATTGCACTTTATGTAAAGATTCTGCTTTAGCATCATTTAATGAAGCATACAAAGAAGAACCCTGAATAATATCCTGTTTTACTGATTTGATATATTCCGGAGCTTTAATTCCTGCAATATCCAATGTGGTTGGCAATAAATCGGTTACATGGCTGTATTGATTTCTGATTCCACCTTTATCTTTAATTCCTTTTGGATAATAAACAATCAACGGATTATGTGTTCCTCCTTCTGATTGTGCATCTTGTTTCCAGTTTTTAAACGGAACATTTGTTGCCTGAGCCCATCCTAAAGGATAATTAGTATTAAGTCCTTTTGGTGTACCAATTTCGTCGATATTCGCTAAGTTTTTCTTTAAGTTTTCTTCATCAGAACCGCCTTGCGAAAATAAACTTTGGTTAATGGTTCCTTCGGTAGTCCCTTCTTTACTTGCTCCGTTATCACCAATTGCAACAAAAATTACGGTATTCTCTAACTGATTGCTTTCTTTTAAGTAATTCACGACTCTTCCAATTTCATAATCGGTATAGGTTAAGAAACCGGCATAAACTTCCATAAAACGAGCATACACTTTTTTCTGATCCGGAGTTAATTTTTTCCAGTCCGCAATTAATGGGTTACGTTCCGGTAAAACCGCATTGGCAGGAATTACGCCCAATTTCTTTTGGTTAGCAATTACTTCTTCGCGATAAGCATCCCATCCTTTATCAAACTTGCCTCTGTAAGGATCACTCCATTTTGTGGCTACCTGATGCGGTGCGTGAGCTGCTCCGGGTGCATAATACAAGAAGAAAGGTTTTCCAGGTGCCGCTTTTTGTTGTTTCTGAATGAAACTTATTGCTTTATCTGTAATCAGTTCGTTTAAATGTCTTCCGTCAGATTTAATATGAACCTGATCTTCTACCAAATCAGGATTGTACTGATCTGTCTGAGAACCTAAGAATCCGTAAAAATGATCAAATCCTTTTCCGGTTGGCCATCTGTCAAACGGTCCGGCATCTGTAGCTTCTTCATCCGGAGTTACACCATATTTACCAACGGCAAAAGTGTTGTATCCGTTTTCACGTAAAATCTCAGCAATTGTTCCTTTATCAGAAGGAATTCGACCATCCCAACCCGGAAATCCTGCTGATAAAATGGTATGAGAAAATCCGCTAACGTGCACTCTTCCTGAATTTCTTCCGGTTAATAAGGCGGCGCGGGTAGGGGCACAAATTGCTGTAGTATGAAAATTGGTATATCGTAAACCATTATTCGCTAACTGATCGAAAGTGGGAGTTTGTATCAAACCTCCAAAAGAACTTGAAGCTCCAAATCCTACATCGTCAAGTAAAATCCAGATAACGTTTGGTGCACCCTCAGGCGCTTTTACCGGATCTGGCCAGTATTCTTTAGACTCGGCTAATGTTTTACCAATAACGCCTTTAAATTCTTCTGGTTTGGTTTGTGTAAAACCAAATTGTGCAATAAGCAATGCAGTAATCAAAAGCCCTTTTTGCGAGCTTTTGATTGTACTATTAAATTTGAATTTTTTCATTAGATTAAATTTTTAATTATTTAATGCGTAATCACTGTTAAACTATTTTATTTTATTCCAATCTTCGACACCTACTTTTACAGACCATTGTTGATGTAATTCAATCAGGCTTTGCAGCAGTTTTGGTTCTGATTTTGCTACATTTTTTGTTTCCGTCCGGTCTGTAGCAAGATTGTACAATTCCCAGGGCTGATTGTTTTCGGCTACTGCTTTCCAATTGCCTTTTCGTACTGCTTTGCTGCCTTCATGTTCCCAAAACAAGGCTTCGTGTGCGTTAGATTGTTGTCCTTCAAATTCTTTTTTTAAACTAATTCCTTCTAAGGCTGTGAGACTTTTTCCTTGAAAATTCTCCGGATATTTAAAACCTGCATATTCCAGACAAGTTGGGAAAATATCAATCACATGACTTATTCGATTGCTTACTGTTCCGGCCTTAATATGCTTTGGATAATAAGCAATAAAAGGAGAAGCAATACCACCTTCGTGAGTGTTCTTTTTGAATAATTGAAAAGGCGTGTTGCTCACATTTCCCCACGGACTTTCGTAACTGTCAATTGATGCAACTGAACCAGGTGTTCCGTTTTTTTGCGTAACATAATTCCAGTTTTTTACATCATCGGCACTTCCGCCATTATCCGAAAGAAAAAGAATTAGTGTATTATCTTCTTCTCCTAACGACTTTACTTTTTGCAGGATTTCTCCAATTCCGGCATCCATTCTGTCGATCATGGCGGCGTAAATTGCCATTCGCGTATCCCATTTTTCTTTTTCTTCGGCGCTTAGTTTTTCCCAATCCGGCACTTTTTCATAACGATTGGATAAATCCCAGTTTTTATCAATAATTCCCAGTTCTTTTAATTTCTTAAAACGGCTTGCTCTCAATTTATCCCAGCCTTCCAGATATTTTCCTTTGTATTTTGCAATGTCTTCCGGCAAAGCCTGAATGGGCCAATGTGGGGCATTATACGCAACATATAGAAAAAATGGTTTTTGCTGATTGTGCTGTTTTTCTAAAGAACTAATGGCGAAATTGGTAATTTCCTGAGTCAGATAAGTAGCAGTATCCGTGCGGATAATTTCTTTATCTCCTTTCAAAAAAGTAACTTTTCTTCCGTCGTTATATAAAGGTTGCGAGTTAAAATAACTGCTTCCGTTGTTTTGTAATGTAAAAGAATCATCAAACCCTCTGTTTACTGCCCAGGCTGATGGTACTAAACCAACATGCCATTTTCCTGAAACAATAGTACTGTATCCTGCCTGTTTTAATGCTTGCCCAATCGTGATGCAATGCTCGTTTAAATAGCCCTGATATGCCGGAAATCCTTTATCCTGAACCATGTCTCCAACGCCTGCCTGATGCGGATACAAACCCGTGAGCAATGCTGCACGAGAAGGACAGCAGCGCCCGGCATTGTAAAACTGCTTTATAATAAGCCCGTTTTTGGCGAGCTTATTTAGGTTTGGTGTATTAATTTCTGAACCAAAAGCACCAATATCTGAGAAACCTAAATCATCTGCTAAAATGACGATGATATTGGGTTGCTGTTTCTGTGCCAATAGCTGAGATTGTGCAACAAACAATAGGGCAAGGATGAACAGTTTTTTAATCATTTTAGTAACCTGGATTTTGTGGTAGACCAACCGGATCAATACTTCTTTCGCTTTGCGGAATCGGATATAGATTATTTCTTTCTGAAACAGAGTTTTTAGCGGTTACTTTTTTAACTTCGGTAACCAAAGTTCCCCAACGAACTAAATCAAACCAGCGTTGTCCTTCCTGAACAAATTCTTTTTTGCGTTCTTCCTGAATAGCAGCTCTAAAAGTAGCTTGTGTTAATCCTGATAAATCTACAGAAGGATCCGGAGTTGTAATTGGTTTTGCAAAAGCTCTTCTTCTTACCTGATTGATCAGTTCGTAAGCTTCCGGAGTTGGCGTTCCTTGTTCGTTTATCGCTTCTGCTAAAGACAATAAAATATCTGCATAACGAATGATCGGGAAGTTAATGGCTACGTTGCCCGGAGTAGCCAAATTGGTAAAATCGATATATTTTTTAAAGATGGGTTTCGGGAAAGTATAAATATTCGCAGTTCCCGGAATTGGTAATTGTTTGGCATAACTTACATCTCTTCGGGTATCTCCCGGAGCATAAATATCATAGAATAAAGCAACGTCTGAGATTATATCTGCCGGTTCTGTCGCTGTAAAACCTATAAATGATGTAGATTGAAAAGTACTTCCGCTAGATCCGTTTCCTGCCTGATTGGGTTCAAACTGAACCGAGAAAATATGCTCTTTTCCGTTCTTTTTTGTTTTCGTAAAAATATCCTGAAAACTTTCAAAAAGTCCGTATCCATAACCTCCATTGATAACTTCTCTCGCTTTTAAAATAGCATTTGGATAATCTTTTCGGGTTAAATATACTTTGGCTAAAATTGCTTTTGCCGCACCTGATGTTGCACGTCCGGCATCACTTGCAGGATAAGTTGCCGGTAAAGCTTCGGCAGCATTTAGATCTGAAATAATTTGAGTATAAACAGCATCTACACTTTCTCTTCTTGATTTTAAACTTTCTAATTGTATAGATGTTGGTTCATGCAAAACGATAGGAACTCCGCCCCAAAGACGAACGGCCTGAAAATACAATAATCCTCTAATGAATTTTGCTTCATTGATTAATCTTGTTTTAACGGTTTCATTTCCTGTTACTTTAGGAATATTATCAATAGAAACATTGGCTCTGTTAATACCGTTGTAGATTTGGCGCCACGCTACCTGAACACGATCAGAAGTAGCATCATGCGTTAAGCTGCTCAAAGCTCTTACTTGTGGGTTTGTTGCCGAAACTCCTGCCGCTGCATAATCAGAAGCCATATCGGTTAAGAAATAAAGATTTCTGCCAAATAAACTTTGTTCTCCCGGATCAAGACTTAAAGATGCGTAAACAGCAGTTACACTTGCAACAGCATCATCCTGAGTTTTAAAATATTTATCTTCGGTTACAAAAGAGGTAGGTGTTACCTCTAAATCTGTGCACGATGCAAATAAACCGGCACTTAGTATGATTGTTATTATTATCTTTTTCATTGTGTATATTTTTTACTTAGAAAGTTATGTTCAGGCCTGAAATGAATGTTTTAGAGTTTGGATAAGAACCAAAATCAATTCCAGGATATAAGTTGTTTTGTTCGTAAGAACTTACCTCTGGATCATAACCAGTGTATTTTGTCCATGTAATTAAATTTTCAGCAGATACATAAAATTTAATGCTTTTAGCCCCTAATCTTGATGAAGCGCTTTTAGGTAGTGTATATCCTAAAGTGATTAATTTTAATCTTAAAAAAGAGGCATCTTCTACATATCTTTCAGAAACGATTCCTAGAGGAGAACTTGTTGCTCTCGGGATTTCATTGCTTGGGTTCGTTGACGTCCAGCGATCTTCAAGAGTAACATTGGCATTTGTACCAAGAGTAGAGATCTCTAATTGCTGATTTAAAGCATTAAATATCTTTCCGCCGTAAGATCCCTGAAAAGAGAAGTTAAGATCAAAATCACGATAAGAAACCGTGTTACTAAAACTTCCAACAAATTTGGGTTGAGAAGTTCCCAGATTTCCTTTGTCAAGGGCAGTAATTACACCATCTCCGTTAGTATCCACATATTTTCTGTCTCCAACTTTTGTATTGGCCAAACTGTTTATTTTTGGCTGAGTATTTACTTCTTCCTGAGTCTGGAAAATTCCGTTTGTTTTATATCCCCAGAAAGTTCCTAATGGCAATCCTACTTTTACGGTTACAGGTTGTTGTTGCAATAAAGATCCGTTTGGTACTACCGGAAAAAACTGATCCACTCCGTTTCCTATCGAAAGGACTTTGTTTCTGTTGGCAGAGAATACAACATTGGAGTTCCATGAGAAATTTTCTGTTTTTACATTTTCTGTTGTCAGACCAATTTCAATACCTTTATTTTCAACGCCTCCAATATTTTGAAGAACTGTAGCATAACCAGAAGTAAGCGGAATAGGTACGTTGATCAGTAAATCGTTTGTTTTCTTGTAATACACATCAAAAACAAAATTGATTTTTCGGTCTAATAATGATAAGTCTAAACCAACATTATATTGATTTGTTTTTTCCCATTTCAAATCTGGATTTGCCAATCGGGTAGGAGCTAATCCTGTTTGTAATGTTCCTCCAAAAGCATAGTTTACAGAACCCATTTGCGCAAGAGAAAGGTAATTACCAATTTCCTGGTTTCCTGTTGTTCCGGCTGTAAGTCGAAGTTTGGCTTCGGTTACGCCTTTAATATTTTTAGCAAAATCTTCGTCGGTAATATTCCATGAAAATCCCGCCGAAGGAAAATACCCCCAAAGTGATTCTGATCCAAATCTTGACGAACCATCGGCACGTGCCGATAAAGTAAAGTTGTATTTTCCTTTGTATGAATAGTTTATTCTGGTTAACCATGATTTCAATACACTTTCGAATGCATCACTGTATGGTTTTACAGGAACACCATCTTGCAGGGCATTATAAGTATTAGCATCATTTACAAAAGTATTGGCCCCCGCATTTACAACTTCACCCTGAGTGTATTGAAGAGTATATCCTCCTAAAGCGGAGAATTTATGATTTTCGCCAAAAGTAGTATTGTAATTCAATGTGTTTTCATTCAGTACAGAACTTACCAAACGATCTCCAACAGAAGCTAATCCCTTTGTTCCTGCTCCAGCAGTGGTGGTAGATGGAGCATAATAATTTTGTTTGGTGTCGATAACGTCACCGCTTACCGCTACTTTTGCTACCAGTTTTTTAGTGATTTTATATTCACCAAATAAGCTGGTTAATATTCTGTTTATTTTAGTTTCGTTGGTGGTACTTACCAAATCGTTAATAGGATTGGCTATAATGCCATTAACAGCAGTTGCATAAGGATTATTGGTTAAGTTATAACTCCCGTCGGCATTTTTTATAGGTACTACAGGAGGTTGATACAAAGCGACAACTAATGGGTTTGGAGATCTTCCGGCAGTAGCACCGCCATTGGTACCCACACCATTAGAAATCGAATTACTGTAGTTGGCGTTTACACCAAATTTAAATTTCTCAGAGTAGTTTCTTTCGTAGTTCACACGAAGCGATATTCTCTTAAAATCTGATGCAATTACAATTCCATCCTGTTGAAAATATCCTGCAGAAATAGCGTATCTGGAACGTTCGTCTCCCCCTGAAAAGGACAACTGATGATTTTGTACGGGAGCCGCAGTTCTAAAAAGAGCGTCTTGCCAATCGTAGCTTCCGGATGTTTTAAAAGCTTCTATCTGAGCCGCAGAAAAAGACGGAGCCTGACCTATACTAGCCTGAACATCATTACGTAAACTTGCCCATTGGCTGGCATTCATTAAGTTTAGTTTTTTCGAAACATTCTGAAATCCAAAATAACCCTGGTAGGAAATATTATCCTGTCCTTTTGTTCCCTTTTTAGTTGTAATAATCACAACACCATTGGCACCACGAGAACCGTAAATGGCAGTTGCAGAAGCATCTTTTAATATCTCAATAGACTCAATGTCAGCAGGGTTAATGGTAGAAAGGACATTCACAGTTGCACCGGCATTCGTAACACCTGCAGTACTATTATTGTTATCGTTATAAATTAAGATTCCGTCTACAACATATAGCGGTTCATTACCAGCCGTAATCGAGTTTCCCCCTCTAATACGCACACTCGAAGAAGCTCCAGGACGCCCCGAACTTTGTGTGACTACCACTCCGGGAATTGCGCCACGTAATAGGTTATCGGCAGATGATGTGACTTGAGACAGATTGGCTTTTGGTACAGATGCTACAGAACCTGTAATATCTTTTCTCTTTTGAGAACCGTATCCAACCACTACCAATTCATCTAATTCCTGACGTTCTTCTTTTAAATTGATTGTAATCGGGTTTTTATCTACTACTATTTCAGCCTTTTTATATCCGATGTAGCTTACAATTAAAGTGTATGGAAATTTTTGACCGGTTTGAAAATAAAATTTTCCTTCAGCGTCTGTCTGAACCCCGTGAGTTGTTCCTTTAATAACAACCGAAGCGCCTATAATAGGCTGATTTGTAATGTCGTCTACCACAGTTCCGTCGAGCTTAGACTGGATAAGAGGTGTTGTATTTTGGGCATTAATTCCTGCCGTGACAAGCAAGAGAAATAGTAATGAGTTTATTTTTAAAAAATTTTTCATTTCTTTGTACTGGTTTTAAGTAATTAACAAGAGGCCTTGAAAGTTGATTTTTCAACTCTCTAATGGTATTCTTGATTTAGTGATAAATGTTCTTTAAGCCTTGCCATTTCTGTTGCCGCAGAAATGGCTTTTTTTATTTACAGCAACAACTTTGCGTCTTTTTCATCTTAGTTTTTTTAGTTATTAGTTATTTTTCTTTTTAATATATAGGTACAATTTCAACAATCCTTTTTGATACAAATTAAAGTATCAAACAGATTTTTGTAATTTCAATAAGTAATCGTGAGGTGTATTTTAAATTTCGTTTTTTAAATCGATTCGATGAAAAAGAGATATCGAATTTAAACGAAAAAAATGCTAAGAATTAGCAACAGAAGCACATATAACAGACTGTGTTATAAGTATATTTTTTAGGAAGAATGTAAAATGATATGCTTTCGGTTGTTTTCAAAATGTAGTTCTTTTGGGTTTCAAATATTTTTATACTCTACTAATTCTATAGACAAAGTTAAATTTAATCTAATAAAAAC
>NZ_CADCSU010000018.1 GCF_902804475.1 Flavobacterium bizetiae | reverse complement strand
TATTATTTCCAGGGGTAGGATCTGCTTCATTGGCAGTTATACTCGCACTGTTGGTATACGTTCCTGAGGCATTGACTGTGGCAATGATAGATAAGGTAGTATTCGATCCATTGGCTAAAGCACCAATCGCCCAGATTCCAGTTCCACTTGTATAGGTTCCTGAAGCTGTGCTGGCGCTTACAAAAGTATAACCGGAAGGTAAAATATCCGTTACACTTACTCCTGTTGCGTTGCTTGGA
>NZ_CADCSU010000017.1 GCF_902804475.1 Flavobacterium bizetiae | reverse complement strand
ATTTTTCTTTTAATCAAAAAATAAAACCTTGTAAATATTTCTTTTTTAGAAGTAAAAATTTGTAAGTGCAAGTCGAATTAAAAAAATTAAAAATGAACAATAAAAATAGAATGAGAAATTAGTTATCAATAGATTTTTAGAGTTAATCCTGCATCAGACTCAAAAAACTTTCGTCGCAAAATAATTAGTTATCGCAATCTATAAAACTGTATTAAAAGTGAATATTAACTATAACACGAATTATTATGAATGAGAAAACTTTAAGTCCAAATGGAACTGAAAACAAAACAGCAGAAAAGCAAAGTGCTGGATTAGTAAAAGATGCCGTAAAGGAAACTCCAAAAGTTGATGCTATTGCTCATGTCGAAGAACTTGCCAAAAAAGGAGGCATTGCTCTTGAAAAATTCCTGGAACTTAATCAGGAACAAGTTGATTATATTGTGGCTAAAGCCTCGGTTGCCGCTATAGACAAACACGGTGAACTTGCTTTACATGCTGTTGAAGAAACAGGTCGTGGTATTTTTGAAGACAAAGCAACCAAAAATATGTTTGCTGCTGAAAATGTAACCAATAGCTTAAAAAACCTAAAAACCGTAGGTATAATAGGCGAAGACCAATTATCAGGAATTGTAGAAATTGCAGAACCGGTAGGCGTAATTTGTGGTGTTACACCAACAACCAACCCTACTTCTACTACTGTTTTCAAAGCATTAATTGCCCTTAAAACCCGTAATCCTATTATATTTGGTTTCCACCCATCGGCTCAACAATGCTCTAAAGCTGCTGCGACTATTGTTCGTGATGCTGCAATTGCTGCCGGAGCTCCGGAAAACTGTATTCAATGGATCGAATATCCATCTGTAGAAGCCACTAACTCATTAATGAACCATCCTACTATTACTACTATTCTGGCAACCGGAGGAAACGCAATGGTACGTGCTGCTTACTCTTGTGGTAAACCTGCATTGGGAGTTGGCGCCGGAAACGTTCCTGCTTATATTGAGAAAACCGCTAATATAAAA
Organism: Flavobacterium bizetiae; assembly: GCF_902804475.1. Lineage (GTDB taxonomy): Bacteria > Bacteroidota > Bacteroidia > Flavobacteriales > Flavobacteriaceae > Flavobacterium > Flavobacterium bizetiae. Next base: position 3,264 of record NZ_CADCSU010000017.1, on the reverse strand, counting down.
CAAGCCGTTTATGATATTGTTCTTTCAAAATCATTTGACTGGGGAATGATCTGTGCCTCTGAACAAGCTGCTATTATCGATAAAGAAATTTATGAAGAAACAAAAGCTGCTTTTAAACATCATCATGTGTATTTTGCCAATGAAAAAGAAAAAGCAAAACTTGAAGAATTAATGTTTGGAGTTATTGCGAAAGGTGTAAACTGCGGCGGAGCAAAACTAAACCCTAATATTGTTGGGAAATCTCCTCAATGGATTGCAGAACAAGCTGGTTTCTCTGTACCTGAAAATGTCGTAATCATTGCCGCCGAAGTAAGCGAAGTAGGTATAAACGAGCCTTTAACCAGAGAAAAATTATCTCCTGTACTGGCAATTTTAAAATCAAACTCAACTCAGGAAGGTATCAAGTTATCTGAACAAATGGTAGAATTTGACGGATTAGGTCACTCAGCAGCCATTCATACAAAAGATGAAAAAATAGCCAAAGAATTTGGAGTTGCAGTAAAAGCCATTCGTGTTATTTGGAACTCTCCTTCTACTTTTGGAGGTATTGGAGACGTTTATAACTCATTTATTCCGTCTCTTACTCTTGGATGCGGATCTTATGGAAAAAACTCTGTTTCAGGAAATGTGGGCGCAATAAATTTAATAAATATCAAGCGAATTGGTAGAAGAAACAATAATATGCAGTGGTTCAAAGTACCTTCAAAAATCTATTTCGAGCCTAACTCGATTCAATATTTAAAATCAATGCAATCACTTGACAAAGTGATGATCGTAACTGATTTAAGTATGCTAAAACTTGGTTTTGTTCAAAAAGTCATAGACGTTTTAAACCGTCGTGCCAATAAAGTCGATGTTAGAATTTTCTCTAATGTAGAGCCAGATCCAAGTATTGAAACCGCAAGAGCAGGTGCAGAAACCATGTGCGAGTTCCAGCCGGATAGCATTATTGCATTGGGTGGAGGATCTGTTATGGATGCTGCAAAAGTGATGTGGCTATTATACGAACAACCACAGGTTTCGTTTGATGATGTGAAACAAAAATTCCTTGACATTCGTAAACGTGCGGTAAAAATTCCAACTTTGGGTCAAAAAGCCAAAATGATTTGTATACCAACAACCTCAGGAACAGGTTCAGAAGTAACTCCTTTTGCGGTAATTTCAGATCATTCTGTTAATAAAAAATATCCTTTGGCAGATTATGCTTTTACACCAACCGTTGCCATTATCGATTCTGAGTTAACGAAAACTGTTCCTCCATCAGTGGTTGCAGATACCGGAATGGATGTTCTTACGCACGCAACAGAAGCTTATGTTTCTATTGTTGCCAATGACTATACTGACGGACTTGCGTTGCAGGCTATTAAAATGGTATTCCAATATTTAGAAAGAACCTATCTTGATGGTAAAAATGATAACGAAGCTCGTGATAAAATGCACAATGCATCAACCATTGCCGGTATGGCGTTCGCGAATGCGATGTTAGGAATCTCGCATTCTATGGCGCATAAAATTGGCGGAATGTTCCATACCCCTCACGGTCGCACAAATGCTATTTTATTGCCTTATGTAATCAAATACAATGGCGAAGTTCCGGGAAAACTTTCGGTATGGCCTAAATATTCTACTTATAAAGCAGATCAAAAATATTTTGAAATTTGCCAAATGTTAGGACTTCCTGCAAAAGGACCTAAAGACGGACCTCAGGTGTATGCCCAGGCTTGTTATGAATTGGGTAAAAAAGTAGGAATAAAAATGAGCTTTAAAGAACAAGGTCTTGATGAAAAAGAATGGCTTGCAAAACTAAATACACTTGCCATGAACGCTTTTGAAGATCAATGTACTCCGGCAAATCCGCGTTTACCTCTAATCAAGGACATGGAAGAAATTATGCGTAAAGCTTATTACGGAGAAAAAATCTAGAGATAGATTTCGATCAATACTTAAAGAGGCTATTTCATAATTAATGAAATAGCCTCTTTTTTTAAACCTTTGTTTCTCTGCACCTTTGCACCTTTTTTAAAACTTCTGAAGCGTCTCAACTACATAAGTATGCATTACCTCTTTATAATCTAAATGGGTTACTACTCTTAGTTTATTGTGTCCCATTGAGCTTATTAAAATATTTTTTTGTTTTAATTTTTCAATCAAAAGCTGATCACTGTAACCTTCTGCCAATGAAAAAATCAAAATATTCGTTTCTACAGGTTCAATATGTGATACCCATGGTTTTGTACTTAAAATTGCGGCAATTTCTTTTGCACGTCGATGATCTTCTGCCAATCTTTCGATATTGTTGGCCAAAGCATATAATCCGGCTGCAGCCAAATAACCTACCTGACGCATTCCTCCGCCCAATATCTTTCTGATTCTCAACGCTCTGTGAATATCAGCTTTGCTTCCTAACAAAATTGAACCTATTGGAGCGCCCAATCCTTTCGATAAACAAACCGAAATAGTATCGAAAATAGCTCCAAAATCTTTCGGATTTTGTCGTTTGGCTACTAATGCATTCCAAATTCTGGCTCCATCCAAATGGAATTTCAAATTATTGGCATCACAAACCTTTTTTATTTCTCTTAAATCATCTAGTTCATAACACGCTCCGCCACCTTTGTTGGTTGTATTTTCGACACAAACCAAACTTGTTAACGGACTATGATAAAATTCCGGATCATTGATAGCTCCTGCTACCTGACTTGCCGTAATCATACCTCGATTTCCGTCTAATAAGCAACAAGAAACGCCACTATTAAACGAAACTCCTCCACCTTCATAATTATAAACGTGGGCATATTTATCTGCAATTAATTGCTCTCCGGGCTGTGTATGCAATTTTATAGCGGTCTGGTTGGCCATTGTTCCAGACGGAAAAAAAAGACCTGCCTCCATACCAAAAAACTCAGCAACTCTGGTTTCCAATTCTATAACCGTAGGATCCTGCCTGTAAACATCATCGCCAACATGAGCGTTAAACATATACTGCAACATTTCCTGCGTAGGCTTGGTAATGGTATCGCTAATTAAATTTATCTCCATATTCTAAAAAGTATATCTTTTTTCAACAGCAAAATTACGTATTACTGATAGTTATTCTTAACAAGTTTTGCTAAAATTTAACTAGCAATTACAATTAAACCAAATTAACGTAATATTTACAAAAAACATATAAAACTAACATTAATATTCTAAAATTGGCTTATAATTTTAGAAACCAATTTGTTAGCAGGGCAAATTATAACTTAAACACAATTTGCAAAAAAC
>NZ_CADCSU010000016.1 GCF_902804475.1 Flavobacterium bizetiae | reverse complement strand
ATGTGTTCCTTTTAAAACATAATCCACATTAAAAAAATTTTTTAATAATTACTTCGAATTCTTATAATTATTTAAAAATTATAGTAAGTTTGTAAGAGACACGTAATTATAGAAGCGATGAGTTTAAAAGATTTATTAGACAATAGTAAAGATAAAAGTCTTTCCGGCCAAAAGTGGCATATGCTAAGACAATCTATAACGAAACGTTTGCTTTCCGGCGGTAATTCTACAATAGCCGAGTTAAGTACTGAATTACAATCTAGCGTTCCCACGGTAACCAAAGCGGTAAATGAATTATTGACTGAAGGTTACGTGATCGACATGGGAAAAATTACCAATAGCGGCGGACGAAGACCTTCCTTATATAGTATTAACCCAACCTGTGCTTATTTTTTGGGTGTTGAGGTAGGAATCAGCAGCATGTCTATTGGGTTACAAAACATCAAAAATGAATTGGTTAGCGTAGAATTAGGCACTTCTTTCATCTTAGAAAATACCCAGAAATCATTATTAAAATTTTGCGAATTAATCAATTCATTTATCGAAGACAGTTCTGTAGATAAAAAACTAATTGTGGGTGTTTGCATCAACTTTTCTGGCCGAATCAATTCGATGGAAGGTTTTAGTTATAACTATTTCTTTAGTGAAAACAGGCCTTTAAACGAAATCATTTCAGAACAATTAGATCTTCCGGTTCATTTAGAAAACGATACACGCGCAATGGCTTTTGGCGAATATTGCGAAGGCGTAGTAGACGACGAACAGAATATCATTTTTGTGAATTACAGCTGGGGAGTTGCCATTGGGATGATTACAGATGGTAAACTATATTACGGAAAATCAGGATATTCAGGAGAATTTGGTCATAGTACTATTTTTAATAATGATATCATGTGCCAATGTGGAAAACTAGGTTGTCTTGAAACCGAAATTTCAGGCTGGTCGTTAATCAACCAATTTAAAGAAGCCGTAAAAGAGGGAAAACAATCTAAAGTTACCATTGACGAAAGTTCTTCTACACTACAACATACTGCCATAATTGCCGGAGCCGTAAATCTCGAAGACACACTTTGTGTTGATCTGGTGACGCAACAAAGCGAAAAAATGGGACGTTATTTATCTATTTTATTAAATATCTTCAACCCTGATCTACTGGTAATTGGCGGAGATTTCGCACAATTGGGCGACTATGCCTTACTTCCTATTCAATCTGCATTAAAAAAATATTCACTGGGTTTAGTAAACCGTGATATGAAGCTTAAAAAGTCTGCTTTAGGCCGTCGTGCGGGCGTTATTGGCGCTTGTTGTGTCATCAAAGAAAAGATGTTATTCCCTTTAATTAATAACTAAATTTTCCAACCCTTTCTTAATTATTAAAATATTTTAATAACTGATATTGTTATTTTAAAATATTTTATATCTTTACCTCATGATAATAAATTAATTTATCGTTAAAGTTCTGGTAACATTTATTCGCAATGTAAAATTTCATTGTTAAATGACCGACAAAATGACAAACTTATTTACAAATTACTTATAATAAGCAAAATTCATTTTAATCAGCACTTGGCTCAAATATTTATTAAATAGGGAATTCTAAAAAATAAAAAGGCAAACAGTAAAGGAGTAAAAAGAAATCCTCTCTAAAAAAAGTACAATAAAAAGAATACAAGTTTTATATATGAAGTAAAGATTAAAGATCAACTATAATATCAATTCAAACCATTGCATAAAATATTTGTTTTTAGTCATAAAAAAACCAGCGAATGCTTGCAACATTGCTGGCTGGTTCCCTCGCAGGAACAATGACTTGAAAATTAATAAACAGACCTTTAACAAAGTTATTATTAACCAAACCATTACAAAAGTATGAAATTATTGCCTAAAAGTAAACCTATAAATTGTAGGTTTACTCCTAAACACGGAAAAGTTTTAAAACTAACCTCCACGTTGCTTTTAGTTTTTACAATGCAGTTAACCGCTGCGAAAACAGAAAAAAGTACTACACTAACCTATAAAAATCCCTCAAAAAATAAATTTGATCAAAAAAAAGTAACGGGTCAGGTTACGAACGAAAAAGGAGAAGCTTTGCCTGGTGTAAACATTGTGGCTAAAGGAACCAACTTTAGTGCTCAAACAGATTTTGACGGAAAATTTACGATCGATGTACCAGATAATGTAACAACATTAATCGTTTCTTATATAGGTCTTCAGGAACAAGAAGTAACGATTGGAACTTCTCCTCTTAATATTGTTCTTAAAGAAATAGGACAACAAATGAATGAGGTAATTGTAGTAGGATACGGTTCTCAAAACAGAAGAACTTTAAGTACTGCGGTTTCTAAACTGGATAAAAAAGTATTAGAAAATGTACCTTACTCTAACGTAACACAATCTTTGCAAGGAAACGTAACAGGTTTGGTGGTAAAAACCTCTTCTGGTCAACCCGGAAAAGCTTCGAACATCCTGGTTCGTGGAGGTACCTCTATTGATAATCCTGCTGGTGCTACTCCTTTATATATAGTAGATGGTGTTATTCGTACTCAAATTGATGATATTAACTCTCTTGATATTGCTTCGCTTCAGGTTTTAAAAGATGCTGCTGCAACTTCAATCTACGGAGCACGTGCTTCTAATGGTGTTATTATCATTACAACCAATACAGGTAAAGCCGGTAAAATGAAAGTTACTTATAGTGTGTCGACTCAAAGCAGCACAATTGGTAAAAAATACAACTTTATGGATGGCGGAGATTATATCAAATTTCAACGTCAGGGTCTTTATAATGCGGCAGAACTTGCCGGACTTTCTACTACAACAGGTATCGCAAGATTGGGTCAGTTAACGGGTGCAACTCCGGCTGGTACAGGAAATAATCTTCAAAACAATACTGCGTTTGCTACTTTATCAAAATCTAATTTATCAACTGAAACTATTAGTACGCTTCAGGCGAAAGGATGGCAGGAATTACAAGACCCTTTAAATCCTAACAGTACGATTATGTACAAAAGCACAGACTGGAACGATATTTTGTTTCAGACTGCAATGACGCAAAGCCATACACTTGGATTTAGCGGAGGTAATGATACCGGAGTTTTCGATTTAAGTTTAGGATATTTAAAAGGTGATGGTATTACTATATTCACCGGATACCAAAGGTTTACAAGTAAATTGAATGCTTCATTAAAAGTAGCCGACAATTTTACGATTAATGGTCGTATGTTATTTTCTAAAGCAAGCAACAATCAGGTCGTTGCCAATAGTGTTGTTTTCAACCGATATTTAGGAAACTCACCTACTACAAAAATGTATTTAGAAGACGGAACATTGGCTCCGGGTCAAAATAACATTAACGGAAATCCATTGTACCAAATGGGTAAAATGAAAGGAATCAACGAAAACAATAAATTACAAATGAGCGTTGATGGTGAATTAAGACTTGCCAAAGATTTTACCTTTACACCTTCGATGTCGCTTTACAGCGAAAACGAAAATGACAACACTTTTCAGCAGGCATTTTTAAGCGGAAGCAGTGGTTTGGTAGACAATACGCGTACCGCGACACGATTAAGCAATCAAATTTCGCAAGTACAATACGAAGGTGTTTTTGCTTATAAAAAAGACTGGGAAAGCATCGGTAATTTTGATGCCAAATTGGGAGCATCGAAATACGATCGTACTATAAAATCTTTTAATGCATCAGGAAAAGGAAGTCCATCAGACTTGGCGCAGACTTTAGACTCTTCTCCTATTCCGGTTTCGGTTTACAGCAATAATACAAAGTTGGTTTTAAATAGTGTTTTCGGACGTTTAAATTACGATTACAAAAACCGATATTTTGCAACAGCTTCTTTCCGTTATGATGGATCATCAAGTTTAGGACCTGATAACAGATACGGTTTCTTCCCTGGAATTTCTGCGGGATGGAACATGCAGGAAGAAAAATTCTGGACAGCAACAATGCCTAAATTCTTTTCATCACTTAAACTTAGAGGAAGTTATGGTGTAAATGGTAACTTAGGAACTTTAGGAGATTTTCAGGCTGGCGGATTGTATTCAGGATCAACAAATGGTATCGCCAACAGCTACAACGGACAATCGGCAATTATCAACTCACAAATTGCAAATCCGGGTTTAAAATGGGAACAATCTGAAACGGTAAATGGTGGTTTCGATTTAGGTTTTCATGAAGATAAAATCAGAATTATTGGAGATTTCTATAACAAATTAACTTCTGATTTATTAACGAACTTAACGCTTCCTTCTAATAGTGGTTTCTCTACAGTTTTAACCAATCTTGGAGGATTAAGAAGTAAAGGTTTCGAATTAGAAATTCAAGCAAACATTTACAATCAAAACGACTGGAAAATTAATATTGGAGCAAACGTTTCTCATAATACTAACACAATTGAAAAACTTCCATCAAACGGAAATTTAAACAACAGAATTGGCGGAACTGAAATTTTCGATCAAAATAGTGGAACATACCAATATGTTGGAGGCTTACAAGAAGGACAAAAAATTGGAAATTTCTACGCGCACAAACAATTATACATTCTTTCGACTCAGGCAGAAGCAGATGCTTACAACTTAAAAGTTCGTGATACTTATGTAACCAAAACAGCTGTTGGAGGTGGAAATCCAGAAGGTAAAAAATTCGCCGGAGACGCTGTATTCGAAGATACTGACAATAATGGTGTAATCGACAGCAGAGACAGAAAGTATATGGGGAATATGTTCCCAACATTTGTGGGAGGTTTTAATTTTGATGCTTCATACAAAGGATTCTCTTTAACAGTAAGAACAGATTACTCTTTGGGAGCTACAATTTACAACGAAGCAAGAGCACGTTTCTTAGGTCAGTTTCAGGGTAACTACGGATTATTGGCAGAAAGCGGACAATCATGGCAAAAAGAAGGTGACATTACAGATGTACCTCGCTACCGTTGGGCAGATCAAACGAACCAAAATAACTTATTTAGATCAGAAGCTAGTGGAGCTGCTTACAACACCAATATGTTTCAGGGGAATAGCCGTTACTACGAAAGCGGAGATTACTTATGTATTAGAGAAATTACCTTTAGCTACAACTTCCCAAAAGCATGGGTTGAAAAAGCTAAGTTAGCCTCACTTCGTATGTACGTAACCGGAAGTAACTTATACTACTTTACTAAATACAGTGGTTTGAGTCCGGAAGTACAAGGTATCGATGGAGGATCTAGTTTAGGATTATCTGCAGCAGGTTCAACAGGAACTTATCCTGTTCCCAGAAATATTATCCTTGGTTTAAATATCAGTTTGTAAATTTTAATACTAAAATCATGAAAAAGAAATTTCTTCTCTATACACTACTTTTCACTAGTCTTTCTCTATTCAATTCCTGTCAGGATGATTTAGAACTAACTTCTGATAGTATCATTACATCTGATAGTTTTTGGAAAACAGAAGATGATGCCAAAGCTGGCGTAAACGGAATGTATGTAAACTTTAGAATCCAGACACAACAAAATTATTACTTGTTGGGAGGAGCCAGAAGTGCCGAAATTACAGGAGGTGTTCAGTCGCCATTAACATTAGCCAATTATTATAATAACCTGCTTACGCCACAAAATATCGACGTAGACTGGGCTGGATTATATACCGTAATACATTCTGCAAACTTAGTTTTAAAGTATGTACCGCAAATTACTTTTAGTCCAACAACGGTAAACGAGCAAAAACGATACATTGCACAAGCGTATTCAATGCGTGCTTTATGCTACTTTATCATGGCGCGTTCGTGGGGAGGTGTTCCAATTGTAACAGATCCTACTGAAAATGCCAATCAGTCGCAATATATTATTCCACGTAATACAATTGAGGAAACATTTGCTTTCATCAAAAAAGATATCGATGCTGCAATTGCAAGTTTTCCGGATGCTACAAATAACAAAACACAATTAGCGCTTCCGTCAGTTTATGCTTTAAAAGCCGATGTAAATTTATGGACAGCAAAACAATTGGGCGGAGGAACAACAGATTTAAATACTGCTTTGACTGCTATTGATGCCATCGGTACTCCAACTTTATTGCCTAATTTTAAAGATGTTTTTGCTTACGATAAAAAAGCAAATGCTGAGGTTGTATTTGCTGTTCGTTATTCTCTGGCAGATTTACCTTCAAATTTAGCAGACAACTGGAATCAGTTTATGTTTTTAGGTCCAAGTGATTTTGCACCACTAACCTCTGCAACCGCAACTGCAACTTTTGGAACATTAGGAACCGGTGCCGGAAATGCTGGAATATCAAGAGTTCAGCCAGATATTACACGATTTAACTTTGCTGCTACCGATACCAGAAAAGCAGCTACTTATTTAACTTTATACAATGGTGCAGTTCCTGTAGTGACAGGTTTAGTAAAATACAACGGAACCGTAGACGGAACATTAAGACGATTTGTAAGTGATATTATCATTTACCGTTGGGCAGATATTTTATTGATGAAAGCAGAAATCAAAAATGCTTTAGGACAAGATCCAAGTACAGAAATGAATTTGGTAATGAAAAGAGCAGATCCTTCGGCTTCGTTTACAAATGATTCTCCTGCAAACAATGATAATGTGATTTTAAATGAACGTTTGAAAGAATTGGCTTTTGAAGGAAAAGCGTGGTGGGATTTAGTTCGTTTTAATAAAACAAATCTAGTTCCGTCAATGACTGCGGGCAAACAAGTTTTGTTTCCGATTTCTCAAAACACGATCAACTTTAATCCAAAAATTGTTCAAAATCCGCTTAGTAAATAAGATTAAAAATATAGTTTAAAATTAGACTGGGAATCTAAAAATTCTCAGTCTAATTCAACAAAACACACAAACAACAAAAAAACATACTCATGAAAATTGAACATTTACAAGGTCTGATTTCTGCGCCCTTCACTCCTTTTGACAGCAACGGAAAATTAGACGTAAGCTTGATTCCGCCTTACTATGCATTTTTAAAAAGAAACGGAATTACAGGTGCTTTTATTAACGGATCAACAGGCGAAGGAGTTTCTATTACATTAGAAGAGAAAAAAGCCGTAGCACAAGCCTGGGCAGATTGTTCAAACCACGATGCCGATTTTAAAGTAATGGTTTTCCTTGGCGGAACTTGTCTTTCAGATTGTATCGATTTGGCCCAACACGCTTACGAAATTGGTTTGTATGCCGTTTCTCTAACCGGAGCTTTTTATTTTAAACCAAACAATGTAGATACACTTGCCGAAATTTGTATTAAAGTGGGAGAAAGTGTTCCAAATATGCCATTCTATTATTACCATATTCCAGTGTTAACAGGCGTAAACGTTGCCATGTATGATTTGGTAAGAGCATTAGACGGAAAACTTCAAAATTTTGCCGGAGTGAAATATACACACGAAGATTTTATGGATTTCCAAAGTTGTATGAGCTACGAAAACGGAAAATTTGATATGCTTTGGGGACGTGACGAAAATATGTTATCGGCTTTAGTTCTTGGAGCAAAAGGTGCTGTTGGAAGTACGTTTAATTATGCAGCTCCATTGTATTATGATTTAATTGATGCTTTCAATAATAATGATTTGGTTAAAGCGCGTCAGCTTCAGCAAAAATCAATTGATATGATTCGTTTCTTAGGCAAATATGGTGGAATCTCTGTTGGTAAAGCGTATATGAAATTAGTAGGTCATGATTTAGGCGAATTCAGATTACCGGTTAAAAACATGAGCGCAGAACAATTTGAATTATTCAAAAAAGATGTTGCAGGTTTAAATTTTGATGCTTTCAAATCTAAATAAACTCGTTCGTTTTCTCTAAAACAAACCCTATGAATACCTCTTTTTCTTCCTTAATCCTTACTATTTTAATTATGTCTACAACAATTGGTTTTTCGCAAAAAACAAAGATTACAAATGTCGAATGGAAAAAAGCAGAGCAATTGCAAAATGCTGACGGAAGTCTTTCTTTAGGTTTTGCAGGTCCAATAAACGGAATTAGCAATAATGTTTTGATTGTTGCCGGAGGAGCTAATTTTCCCGATAAAATGCCTTGGGAAGGAGGAAAAAAACATTATTCGAACGAAATTCATGTTTTAGAAAAAGCAGGCGATAATTTTCTTTGGAACAAAAAAGCAATACATACATTACCAGAACCAATCGCCTATCCGGGAAATGTAAGCACAAATTCAGGAATCGTTTATGTAGGAGGAGAAAATGAAAACGGACTTTCGAATAAAGCTTATCTTCTAAATTGGAATGCTGATAAAAATGAAGTCGAAACAAAATCATTACCTGATTTCCCAATAGCGATTACCAATATTGCACTTACACATTTAGAAAATATAGTTTACGCTATTGGCGGAGACGAAGCAAAACAATCCTCAGATTTAGTTTTTAGTCTTGATTTGAATGCCGAAAAACCAGAATGGAAGTTGTTGACCAAATTGCCTTTTGCTTTAGCGAATTCAGTTTCGGTAATCCAAAATAATACGATTTATGTTATTGGAGGAAGAACTAAAACTCCATCAGGAATCAGTGATTTACACAACACCACTTTAGCTTTTGATCTAAAAAAACAAATCTGGGAAACTAAAGCCAATATCTCTGACGGAAAACAAACCACCAACTTTTCTGCCGGAGCCGGAGTTGCCATTGGTACTGAATATATTTTAATTCTTGGAGGAGATAACGGAACTACTTTTCATAAAATCGAAACCTACTTATCTCAAATTGCAAGCGCAACATCTGAAGAAGAAAAAGCAAAACTTATCGCCGAAAAAAACATATTAAATACAACGCACAAAGGTTTTTACAACGACATTTTACTATACAACACACACACCAATAAATGGTCAAAAATTGGCGAATTGCCTTTTCTTTCCCAAGTCACAACAACCGCAACGATCTGGAATGATAAAATCGTTTTATCGAATGGAGAAATAAAACCCGGAATTCGTACTCCAGATGTAATGTTGGGAACTATTAAATAATTAATTCAACCGTTTAACCTGACAGGTTTTAAAAACCTGTCAGGTTAAACAAGAATTAAAATAAAATCTGCGCAATCTGCCAAATCTGCGAGAAAAAAAATTAAACACGAATTGCACAAATTATCACGAATTAAAATCATTACAATCTTTTTAATCAGTGGCAAAAAATTTTAAACACATAGAAACATAGGTTCAAAATCAAAGTAAAGGTGATTCTAAAAAAAACACATTTTTTTTCACATAGCGCTATGAGTTTTATTTCTAGTGAAACGCCTTTTCAAGCTATAAAAACTATGTTTCTATGTGTTAAAAAAAATAAGCGATTAAACAAAAAAAAGCATATCAAAATATGAAAAACTCTAAATATTATCCCTGGTTAGTCGTTGCGTTACTCTGGATTGTAGCGTTGCTCAACTATATGGACAGACAAATGCTGGCGACCATGCGACCATCAATGGAAGCCGACATTCCAGAACTGGTTTCGGGCGAAAACTTCGGGCGTTTAATGGCCATTTTCCTTTGGATTTATGCTTTAATGAGTCCCATTTCCGGAATTATCGCCGACAAATTAAACCGAAAATGGTTAATTATTGGTAGTTTATTTGTGTGGTCGGCCGTAACATATGCAATGGGATATGCCACAACATTCAGTCAAATTTACTGGTTAAGAGCCGTTATGGGCGTGAGTGAAGCTTTGTATATTCCGGCAGGATTGTCTTTAATCGCCGATTATCATCAGCAAAAAACAAGATCATTGGCTATTGGTATTCACATGACCGGACTTTATGTAGGATCTGCTTTAGGAGGTTTTGGCGCCACAATCGCAGCAAGATTTTCGTGGCATACTACGTTTCATCATTTTGGTATTGTGGGTATTGTGTATTCAATCGTTTTGGTTTTCTTTTTATACGAGAAAAAAGTATCAACCAAAGTATTTGATCCTGAGTTTAATAAAACCCACGAAAAAGATTCCCTTTTCAAAGGCCTGGCGTTATTGTTTACCAATATTTCATTTTGGGTGATTTTATTTTATTTCGCCATAATCAGTTTACCGGGTTGGGCAACAAAAAACTGGCTCCCTACCCTATTCTCGGACAACTTAAATATTTCAATGGACCAAGCCGGGCCTATAGCCACAATTACAATTTCAGTTTCATCTTTAATAGGCGTTATTTTCGGAGGAATTTTATCTGATAAATGGGTTCAGAAAAACATTAAAGGCCGTGTTTATACCAGCGCCATCGGACTGAGTTTAACCATTCCTGCCTTAATGTTGATAGGTTTTGGACATTCCTTATTTCACGTCGTTGGAGCTGTTTTATGTTTTGGTATCGGTTACGGAATGTTCGATGCGAATAATATGCCTATCATTTGTCAGTTTGTTTCATCAAAACATCGGGCAACCGCTTATGGCGTCCTCAATATGACAGGAGTTGGCTGTGGAGCGTTGGTCACATCATTACTCGGGAAATCAGCAGATTCAGGAACTTTAGGTTTTGGTTTTGCTTTAATGGCCGGAGTTGTCTTGCTTGCTTTGCTCGTTCAGATTAGTTTTCTACGTCCTAAAGTCAATGATTTTGCCGATGCTTAAGATATAAAGTTCATTCCCCTTTTTACAATTTAAGAGTTAGTTGTTTTTTGGTTTTTCAATAAGCCCGGGCGGAGCTATGCGTTCTGCCCAGCTTATAATCGCCACATTTTTAATAATAGTTCTAAGAAAAAATGAGAACAAAAAATCGAAATGTTTTTATAATAATCCTGCTTCTTTCCCTGATTTTTAATCTTGAAATGAAAGCGCAAACAAAAATTGCTTGTATTGGAGATTCGGTTACGGCGGGTTATCTTTTGAATAATCCTTCAACAGAATCGTATCCTTCACAACTTCAGGTTTTGATAGGAAATCAATATGAAGTAAAAAATTTTGGACATAGCGGAGCAACACTTTTAAAGAAAGGAAGTACGCCTTATTTTAAAACCGAAAAATGTGCTGAAGCCATCGCTTATCGTCCGGATATTGCGATTATTCATTTGGGATTAAACGATACAGATCCCAGAAACTGGCCCAATTATAAAGAAGATTTTGATGCCGATTATTCGTGGTTAATAGATACTTTGAAAAAGCAGAATCCGAAAGTTAAAATCTACATCTGCAAAATGACACCGATATTCAACGAACATCCGCGTTTTAAATCGGGAACACGAGATTGGTTCTGGCAAATTCAGGAACATATTTCAGCAATTGCGAAAGCGAATAATGTTGGTTTAATTGATCTTCACGAAAAATTATACGATCGCCCTGATCTTTTTCCAGATGCTTTACATCCCACAAAAGAAGGCGCAACAATTCTCGCACAAACGGTTTACAGTACTATTACACAAGATTTTGGTGGATTAAAATTGTCTCCCGTTTTTAGTGATAATATGGTGCTTCAAAGAAACCAGCCCATTGTAATTTATGGAACTGCCAATGGAGGTGACAAAATCGAAATCACTTTTAATGATAAAAAAGAAATTGCCACCACAAACGAATTCGGAAAATGGAAAGTAATTTTTCCAGCAATGAAATCAGGCGGAACACATCAGATTATTATTGCATCAAAAGAAAAAAATATCATTCTAAAAAATATTCTGATTGGAGATGTTTGGTTTTGCTCCGGACAATCGAATATGGCATTTCCGCTTCAGAAATCAGAAAACGGAATCGATGAGGTTAAAAAAGCGATCAAAAACACCAATCTTCGTTTATTCAATTTTGAAGCCATTGCTGAAACCGACGAAAAAGCCTGGGATTCTATTACTTTAGAAAAAACGAATCATCTACAATTTTTCTCCGGAAAATGGAAAATAAGTGATTCGATAAGTGCCGCAGCTTTTTCGGCTATAGCCTATTATTTCGGAGAAAATATTGCACGTGAAGAAAATGTTCCGATAGGTTTAATACAAGTTGCCGTTGGCGGATCACCCATAGAATCCTGGATTGATCGTTATACTTTAGAACATGATGATAAAGTGGTTGATGTATTAACCAACTGGCGAAAATCAGATTTTATGATGCCGTGGGTAAGATCGCGTGCCGATGAAAACTTAAAAAATGCCAAAAATCCAAAACAACGACATCCTTACGGACCAAGTTATAATTATGAAGCCGGAGTAACTCATTTTACCGATTTCCCTATAAAAGGAATCCTTTGGTATCAGGGCGAAAGTAACGCGCATAACATCGAATTATACGAACATTTAATGCCAGTATTGGTGCAAAGCTGGCGCAAAGCCTGGGGAACTTCCCTACCGTTTTATTATGTTCAATTGTCAGGAACAGATCGTCCGACCTGGCCGTCCTTTAGAGATGCACAAACCAAAATCCAGAAAAATATCCCCAATAGCGGCATGGCGATTAGTATGGATTATGGTGATGCTACAAATGTTCATCCTATTCAAAAAAAGCAGGTTGGAGATCGTCTGGCGCTTCTAGCCTTAAAATATACTTACGGAAAAAACATAATCGCAAACGGACCATCACCAGAAAAAGCAACACAAAAAAGAGATCAAATTCTCATTTCTTTTTCGAATGCAAAACAATTATCGACAGCAAATAAAAAAGAACTAACAGGTTTTGAATTGGTAACCGAAAAAGGAATCAGGATCGAAACTATGGCAACAATATTAAAAAATGAGGTTTCGATTCTGATTCCTAAAGGCGAAAAAATAAAATCTGTTTTATATGCCTGGAAACCGTACACAACAGCCAATCTGGTAAATGAAGCGAATTTGCCGTGTTCGACTTTTCAAATGGATTTAAGTAATAAAAAATAAAACACAGATTTCACGAATTAGCACTAATTAAAATCTTAAAAATCATTTTTCTTGAATTGCCTCCAGCTTCAGCTGGAAATTGAAAAATGTACAACAAATATGGCTTTAGCCAAAAACAACGCGGTGAATTTTGGCTAAAGCCAATCTCTACTTCATTTTAATACTACAGCTGAAGCTGTAGCCTATTCAGGAATAAAAAGACATGATCTGCGTGCCAAAAAAAAGCACGGATTAAAATCATAATAATCTTTTTATTCCGATAGCTATCGGGAGTGGCAAAAAAATAAAAAATCAACACTTAGTAAAACTAAGTCAAAAACATATCTAAAATGAGTTATTCAAATACTGATCTAATACAACTAAAAGATTTTTATCAGCATCAATTATTACAGGATACCGTGCCTTTTTGGTTTCCGCAATCTATAGACACCATTCACGGCGGTTATTTATTAATGCGCGATCAAAATGGCAATTTAATCGACGATGATAAATCGGTTTGGTTTCAAGGCAGAACAGCATGGTTGTTATCGACACTTTATAATACGATTGAGCCAAAACAAGAGTGGCTTGACGGAGCTAAATCCGGAATCGACTTCATCAATCAGCATTGTTTTGATACTGACGGAAGAATGTTTTTTCACGTAACCCGCAACGGAAATCCGATTCGTAAACGTCGCTATTATTTCTCTGAAACCTTTGCAACTATTGCGATGAGCGCTTACGCGAAAGCTAGCGGAGACGAAATAATTGCAGAACAAGCACGCCATTTATTTGGAGAATGTATCAAATATTCGAGCACGCCGGGATTATTAGAACCTAAATACACCAATGAACGTCCGTCGAAAGGAATTGGCTCTCCGATGATTATGATCAATACCGCGCAACAAGTGAGAGAAACAATCGGAGATCCACGCTGCGACGAATGGATCACTAAATGGATTGCCGAAATCGAACGTGATTTTGTAAAAAACGACATCAAATGTGTGATGGAACAAGTGGCTCCAAATGGCGATATCATTGATCATATCGACGGAAGAACATTAAATCCGGGGCATGCCATTGAAGGCGCATGGTTCATTTTACACGAAGCAAAATACAGAAATAATGATCCGCATTTAATCGAATTAGGCTGTAAAATGCTGGATTACATGTGGGAACGCGGTTGGGATAAAGAACATGGCGGAATTTTATATTTCTGCGATGTTTACGGAAAACCAGTTCAGGAATATTGGCAGGATATGAAATTCTGGTGGCCACATAACGAAGTGATTATCGCAACATTATTGGCGTATACCATGACTGGAAACGAAAAATATGCAAAATGGCATAAAATGATTCATGATTATGCGTACAGTAAATTTCACGATAAAGAAAACGGAGAATGGTTTGGATACCTGCACAGAGACGGAAGTGTGGCGCAAACTGCAAAAGGAAATCTGTACAAAGGTCCATTTCATTTACCGCGACAAGAATGGTATTGCACACAAATATTAAACGAATATCTTGAGAAAACAGTCCAACATGAAAACCAAAGTTTGTAAATAAATGTTGTGATTAATGTACCATTAGGCACAACAGGTCGGTAGAAAAATTGTGTTCAATTTATGTATTGTACCGTTAGGGACAAAATATCGGTAGAAAATTATGTACAATTTATTTATTGTGCCGTTAGGCACAATTGGTCGGTAGAAAAAAGTTAGATTCAAGATCCCGTTGGCGTGCCGTAGGTACGCAGGAGTACGTTTTGTTGCGTACCTACGGCACGCTGGTTGTTGTGGACATTTTTTGTTTTTTACCAACCATTTTTACCTAACGGTACAATATTATATGTTGCTATAAAAACCTGTGTTCCATCAAGTCGTTCGTTATTAAACCTTATGCTTATTAACCAATTTTAACCAAAATAAAAACTATGAAAAATTTATTACGCTTATTTTGTTCGTGTTTTATGTGTTTATATGGTATGAATATACAGGCACAAAGTGGTAAGGTTTTGAACCTCGATGGAATTTCAACTTTTATGACGGTCGCAGATCATCCCGATTTAGACTTCGGCGCAAGCCAAAACAAAACAATTACCTGTTGGATAAAAACAACGACTTCAACAGGAACTCCCAGAATATTTGCCAAGCGAAACGGAGCTTCAGGAAACGGTTACGAATTTTGGACAGGAAACGGAACCAATGCCGGAAAATTTGCCATGAACATGAGCGGAACCGGAACTCCAAACAATATTAGTACGGCAGGATATTCGGCCAATTCTATTGCTGACGGAACCTGGCATCATATCGCTTTGGTTATAGATGCGTCGAGCAATCGCACGTTGTACGGTTATATCGATGGCGTTTTGGCCAATACCGGAAAAACATTTACATCGGTCACTTCTGATTTTTCGAATGCTTTAAATTTTGTAATTGGAGCAACTTCTGATGCTTCAAACAGTTATAAATGGTCAGGACAAATTGATAATGTTCGGATTTGGAATAAAGCCATGACAGCCCTTGAATTACAAGCCGATATGACTGCCGTTGTAAATGCTCCAACAACTGATCTTCTGGCAGCTTGGAATTTCGAAAACATAAGCGGTACTTCAGTTCCTGATGTTTCGGGCAATAACCATCCCGGTACTTTGGTAGGATCGCCAACAACTTCGAATGCTTTCCCGATGATTTTATCTTTAGATGGAAATAACGATTATATGTCGGTTGCCAATCATGCTGATTTTAATATTGCAGCGGGTCAAAGTTTGACGATTACCTGCAAAATTAAAACCTCAGATTTTGGAAAACGCATTTTAAGCAAACGTCCGAATGGTGCAGGAATTGGATATGAATTTATCAATAATACTTCTGCCGGCGGTGGACAATTTGGTGTTAATTTAACCACAAGCGCCGGAGCTGCAGGGCCTCCATACGGAACCTCAAATATTGCAAATAACATTTGGCATCATTTAGCCATGGTTGTTGATGTTGCTTCAACGAGTTGCAAAATCTATGTCGATGGTGTTTTACAACAAACCAAAACGACAACCAATATTGGCGGAACCAATACGGTTTCAAATACCGGAGATTTATTATTTGGAACACTCAGCAATTTTGCTTCTTATATGAATGCACAATTAGACGATATTCGTTTTTGGAATAAAGCCATGACCGCTGCAGAAATCGTAACGGATAAAACGGCTATTGTAAGCGGCCCACAAACCAACTTAATTGCGGCTTGGGATTTCGAAAATATAAGCGGTACAACCGTTCCGGATATTTCAGGAAACAATCATCCGGGAACTTTAAATAACGGAGCGATGGTAATTGCGCAAACCAACGAAATGCAGATTAATTCGGTTTCATTGGTTCAAACCGAATTACCAACGGGAATTGGAGATACCAACCAACGCATTATTGCCGTAAAAGCTTCTGTTAGCGGCACAATAAATCCGCTTACGGTTAGTGCTTTAAAATTTACAATGTCAGGAACTACGAATGTTTCTGATGTTACGAATATCAAAATTTACTCCAGCGGAAGTGTTGCAATTTTTAATTTAGCTACGGCAACTTTGTTTGGAAATGTTGCTCCGTCAAGCGGAAATTTAGTTGTAAACGGATCAAAAGCATTAGTAAACGGAGATAATTATTTCTGGATTACGTATGATGTTTCGGCTACAGCCAATGAAGGAAATTTACTCGATGCAACTTGCGAATCTATTGTTACTAATGGCATTACTTATAATACAACATCCAATACGGTTTCTGGAAATCGCGTTATTTTATTGGCGAATACCTTATTGTTTACACCCGGAGATACAGGTTCTGCAAGTTATCGTATTCCGGCCATTATTACTGCTGCCGATGGTTCTTTGGTAACGGTAACGGATAAAAGATGGAACGGCGCCGGAGATTTGGCTGCAAAAATAGATCCTGTTGTTCGTCGCAGTACAGACAACGGAAAAACATGGTCTGCTCCTATCGTCATTGCCAATTTTGGTGCTTCAACCGGAGCGGGCGATGCAGCTTTGGTCTTGGATAAAACTACAGGTGAATTATTGTGTTTGGTTTCTGCTGAAAAAGGCTTTTTTGCTTCTACAAATTCGGCTCCAGCCAAAGTTTTAGTCATTCACAGTACAGACAATGGTGTAACATGGGGAACTCCGATTGACATTACAAGTCAGATTTATGGACCAAATCCGGGTTGGAAAGGTTTATTTGTAGCTTCGGGAAGAGCACATCAATTGCGTGACGGAAAAATTGTGGCAGCGATTGCTGTTCGTGAAAATGTTTCAGGAACAGAACGCATAAGCAATTATATGATTACAAGTGAGGATCACGGAATTACGTGGACGGCATCGACTGGAAGAGCAGAAATTGACGGAGACGAAGCGAAAGTTGTAGAATTAAACAACGGCAATATCATGATGAGTATTCGTAATCCGGGAACACGTCGTTTTAATATTTCGACAGATAAAGGAGCAACTTGGGGAACGGCTTACAATCAAGCAAGTATTACGGATCCCAATTGCGATGGAGATTTTATTCGCTATACTTCTACCCTTGATGGTTATGATAAAAACAGATTATTACATTCAATCCCATTTGCGGGAAGTAGAAAAAATGTGAGCGTGCAATTGAGCACAGACGAAGGAACGACCTGGGGAGCATCAAAAACTATTTTCGCAGGAGCTTCGGCTTATTCGAGTTTAACGATTTTGCCAGACGGAACAATTGGAATTTATTATGAAAACGGCGAAAGCTCCACCTATCAAATGTATTTTGTTCGTTTTAGTTTAAATTGGTTAACGAATGGTGCAGACACATTTGTTGTGGCTAATAATCCTTCATTAAGCAAAAAAACAGCAGAAAATAGTGTCGATACAGTTTCGAAATTTGATGTTTTAGTTGAACCTAATCCAACCAGCGATATGTTTAATATCACCTTTAATAATGCAAAAGGCGATATAACAGTCAAAATAGTGGATGTTTCAGGAACAGTAATTCAAAAAACAACGCTTAGTAATTTCGAAACAAGCAAAACTTTTTCGCTGGGCAATAAAACTAGTGGCATATATATTTTACAAATTAGTGATTCAGACACCACTCTTAGCCGTAAAATAATTAAAAAATAAAAAGAGAAAAAAAGCCATCGGCTATAGTAATTTTGTAGAATCGGATGTGTTCCGGTTCTACAAAATCAAAAACAAATTAAAAAATGAAACAAGCGATTATCAATACAACCGTGCATACAGGTGATGAAATTATTACCAACGGAGTCATTATTATCGAAAACGGAACTATTCTTTCTGTACAAAAAGAAATTCCACAAGATATAGAAACAATCGATTTAAAAGGAAATCATATTGCCGCAGGTTTTATTGATATTCAGATCAATGGCGGAGAAAGGCTTTATTTTAGTCAAACTCCTACCGAAGAAACCATTCAGGATATTTATGATGCCAGTTTAAAATACGGGACAACTCATGTGCTTCCGTGTTTGATTTCGTCTTCGCATGAAACGATTCTTCAGGGAATTGAAGCGGTTCGTAATTACATGAAAAAACATGATAATGGCGTAATCGGAATGCATTTGGAAGGTCCTTTTTTGAATCCGTTAAAACGTGGCGCGCATAGTATTGATCAGGTTCGTAAACCAACGAATGAAGAGCTTGAAGAAATTATTAGACTTGGAAAAGATGTAATTAAAGTGATCACGATTGCACCGGAATGTTTTACAGAAGAACAGTTGAATATGTTGCTGGAAAGTGACATTCAAATCTCAATTGGACATTCGACTGTAACGCACAAAGAAGCTCAGGTTTATTTTTCGAAAGGCATAAAACTAGTAACGCATTTATTTAATGCGATGACACAATTCGGACATCGCGAACCGGGTTTGGTTGGAGCCACTTTTGAAAACGAAAATGTCTATGCTCCTGTTATTTTAGACGGCGCACATTGTGATTATGCTGCTGCAAAAGTGGCGTATAAACTAAAGCAAGATAAATTCTTTTTGATTAGTGACGCTACCTTTTTAGGCCGAAAAGTAGCTAACTTTAAGTGGGATAACTTCGACGCACATCTTGACAATGGTTTTTATAGAAATGACGATGGAAATTTGGCAGGAGCCACAATTTCGATGTTAGAAGCGGTCCAAAATGCTTACAATCATTTAGAAGTTTCAGCAGATGAAGCGATCAAAATGGCGACTTCACGCGTGGCAAGTGCAATTGGTTTAGAAGATCAATTCGGAAAAATAAAAGCTGGTTTTCCGGCAAGTTTTGTTCAGTTTAATGAAGATTTATCTGAAATAGCAACTTTGAATTTTTCTACATCATCAATTTCTGTTTCATAAAATGATGAAAGAAAAAATGCTCCCGATTACTACTAAAATCAAAGAATTTAAAATCATTATTGCCGGAATATTGTTCGCTTTTTTATGGGCATCGGCTTCAACAGCAACCAAAATTGGGTTACATGCTGCGCAGCCTTTTGTGATTTCTATTTTCAGATTTATAATAGCCGGAAGCATTATGCTTATTCTTTCACATATTATAATGGCAAAACGATTTCCGCAAAAAAAAGAATGGATGCAAATCAGTATTTATGGTTTGTTCAACATCACTTTTTATTTGGGATTGTATGTCGTTGCCATGCAAAAAGTATCTGCCGGTTTGGGAAGTCTGGCTGTGGCCACTAATCCTGTTTTTATTGTTTTGATCTCGGCTGTTTGGTTATCGCATAAAATCAAATTCAAAAACATTCTTAGTCTCATTCTTTGTTTTATTGGCGTATTTCTAGCGGCTTATCCTTTATTACAAAGCAGTTTTGCGACCCCCGGCGGCATACTTATTTTAGTTACCAGCATGATTGCCTATTCTTTAGGAACGATTTATTACTCTAAACAAAACTGGAACGGATTACACATTTTAACCATAAATGGGTGGCAAACTATTATTGGCGCTGTGTTTCTGCTTCCGGTTTTATTTATAACCTATCAATCTGAAAAGAATGT
Organism: Flavobacterium bizetiae; assembly: GCF_902804475.1. Lineage (GTDB taxonomy): Bacteria > Bacteroidota > Bacteroidia > Flavobacteriales > Flavobacteriaceae > Flavobacterium > Flavobacterium bizetiae. Next base: position 8,941 of record NZ_CADCSU010000016.1, on the reverse strand, counting down.
TTTTAATAGTGATTTTTGGTTTTCGACCTCATGGCTGGCAATTGCAGTTTCTATTGGAGCCGTTCAGTTTTGGTTGTATTTACTCAAAATCAATCCTATCAAAGCTTCGTATTGGCTTTTTCTGTGTCCGATTTTCGGGTTTCTAATTGCCTATTTTATGGTAGATGAACCGCTTACTTTATATACGCTTTTTGGAGTTGTATTCGTCATCATCGGATTGTACACTACTCTTTCTTCTGATAAAAAATAAAAATAATTTAACCAAATAAAATTAATAAAAATGGAAACTGAATTAGAAACCAAACCTGATATCAGCTATAAAAGTGCGGGGAAATTTGAAGAAACTCGATTTGAGAAAATCCACAATGAAATCTTCAAAAATTCAGCTGAAGCTTCTATAATTGTGGCGCAGGAAATTGCGCAATTAATTAGATCTAAACAAGAAAAAGGAAAAGCTTGTGTATTAGGTTTAGCAACAGGTTCTTCTCCTATAAAAGTTTATGAAGAATTAGTGAGAATGCACAAAGAAGAAGGCTTGAGCTTTAGCAATGTAATCACTTTCAACTTGGATGAATATTATCCAATGAGCAAAGAGAACAATCAGAGCTACCATTATTTCATGCACCAGCATCTTTTTAATCACATCGACATCAACCCTGACAATGTTAATATTCCGGACGGAACCGTACATATTGATGAATTAAATCAATATTGTATTGACTACGAAATGAATATTAAAAACGCCGGAGGTCTTGATTTTCAGTTATTAGGAATTGGTCGTACAGGTCACGTAGGTTTCAACGAACCGGGATCACACGTTAATTCAGGAACCAGAATTATTACACTGGATCACATTACAAGAGTCGATGCTTCATCAGATTTTAATGGTATTGATAACGTTCCTAAAAGAGCGATCACGATGGGAGTTTCTACCATTTTGAGATCAAAGAGAATCGTACTTATGGCTTGGGGACAAAACAAAGCCGATATCATAAAGAGAACCATTCAGAGAGATATCAGTTCAGAAGTTCCGGCTACATTTTTACAAAATCATGCGAATGCAACTTTCGTATTAGACCAGTCTGCAGCATCTGAGTTAACCCGTTTCAAAACACCTTGGTTAGTAGGAGAATGCATCTGGACACAAGAATTAAAAAGCAAAGCGATTGTTTGGTTGTGCCAAAAAACAAAACAAGCGATATTAAAATTAACAGACAGAGATTACAACAACAACGGAATGTCTGATCTTTTGGCGCAAGAAGGTTCTGCTTATGATTTGAACATCAATATGTTCAACGTATTACAGCATACCATCACAGGATGGCCAGGTGGAAAACCCAATACAGACGATTCGCATCGTCCGGAAAGAGCCAATCCAGCAAAAAAACGAGTGATTCTTTTTAGTCCACATCCTGATGATGATGTGATTTCTATGGGAGGAACTTTTTCAAAATTGATAAAACAAGGTCATGATGTACACGTAGTATATCAAACCTCCGGAAATATAGCCGTTACAGACGACGAAGCCTTGAAATTTGCTGAGGTTGCCAAAGATTTTATTGGTGAAGCAGGCGCAGGCATCAACTTTAAATCTGTAATTGAATTTTTAAACCATAAATCAGAAAACGAAATCGATTCTCTTGAAGTTCGAAAATTAAAAGGATTAATAAGAAGAAGAGAATCTTATGCCGCTACAAGATACATTGGTTTAAAAGATGAAAACACACACTTTTTAGATCTTCCGTTTTACGAAACAGGACAGGTAAAAAAGAATCCTTTGGGACCTGAAGATATTGCAATTGTAAAAAATATCATTGCCAAAATAAAACCACATCAGGTTTTTGCAGCAGGAGATTTGGCAGATCCACACGGAACGCACGAAGTTTGTCTGAACGCCATTTTTGCCGCCTTAAAAGAATTAAAACCAGAGAAATACATGGATGATTGCTGGTTGTGGTTGTACAGAGGAGCGTGGCACGAATGGGACATTCATGAAATCGATATGGCCGTTCCGCTTTCTCCATCAGAAGTACTACTTAAACGTCATGCGATTTTATACCATCAGTCTCAAAAAGACAGAGTAATGTTCCAAGGAAACGATTCTCGAGAATTCTGGGTGAGAGCCGAAGACCGTAACAAAAATACCGCAATTCTATACGATGATTTAGGATTGGCAGAATACGAAGCAATCGAAGCTTTTAAGCGTTTTGATTATTAACCAAAACCTAAACATTTTTGATCAGATTCTAAAGTGTATGTTCTCATTCGAAATTATCTTCGTTTATGATAACAAATTAAGAATCAATACGTTTTTATAATAACAAAAATCTAAAAAAACCTACTCATACAACAAATTAAAATAGCAATTTTCTTTCAATATCATTGTTTTTAATAATGATATTGATAGTTTTGCGCTTTGAAAATTAAACCCCAAATTTAACCTACAAACCTATGAAAAAAACCATTTCTTATTTATTGCCCTTTGCCCTTTTCGCAAGCATACTGGTCGGTTGCAGCGATGACGACTCAAAAGGAGACAATTACAATGCGAATTATTTGCCAAGCATTGATGCTTCGAATTTACCTGTCGGGAATCAACCCATGACAATGTTTGAAGATGATGAAAATTCATCAAAAATGTATGATAATAAAGACCGTTGGTTTCGTGTAAATCAGCCGATGCAAATCCTTCAAAAAGGAAAAGATTCGGTACAAATTTCTCTTTATTCTCCGGTTGGACTGACAGATGTAAAAGTTTACGCAAAACTGGCCAACTACGACAAACGATTTTTAGTGTATCAATTCTCAAAAGTTCCGGCTTTTCACCGTTCTTTTCACCAACTTCCTTTAGTTGAAGGAAAACATGATTACCAGTTAGAAAACGGAAAAACAGTTACGATCGATAAAATCGACGGATTTTCTTCGGGAGCAATTCAATTTTCTGTAGAATCTTCAGATCCTTTATTTGCAAAATTCAAGAAAATTAAATCGGCTCGTTTGGTACAATTCAGCACGCAGTATCACCTTAATAATCCTGCTGATGATCCTAATAAATATTTACCAATGAATCCTGTCTTGGCAAAAGAGGCGATTACAATGATTATCAACTTCTCATACGCGATAAGTCATCCTTTGTATTACGACACTTTTATGAATTTCGACCGATACAAAAGAGAACAGGCTGCAGCAGCAGGAACTGAAGTAAATGGCGCATTGAACTGGCACGGAAATGCTGACGATGTAGACGGCGTTTACGATTATTTGACAAAAGCTCAAATCGAACAAGCGTATAATACTTATATTGATAGCCGTACACTGAATATGGCCATGGTTGGCGGAGGTTCTGCCTGGGGCGGTGGCGCATTAGCTTCGCAATGGGAATCTGGTTATGTAACCGGACACTGGGTTGGCGAAATGTCGGTTTGGTCTCACGAATATTCACATCATAGTGGTTACAGCCACAGTAGTAACTTAGCCAATAGCGGTCAGGGTGGTGGCCAGCAGGAAATGTTAACCGATTTTTATAAATACCTGATTTCTTTAAATGATCTTCCGTTTATCGATCCTGATATCTTAAAAGGATACACGAAGACAAAATATTTATCTGGAGCTTATAAAAAACCTGTCTTTAAGATTAATCCTAAAAACCCGTTTTTAGTAAAATATAAAGGAGAAGGAAAATGGAACTAACCTACAAAACTACCATGAACAAAATACCGTTTTTACTAGTATTACTTTGCCTTTTTACCAATTGCAGCAAAGATTCAAATGGCGATGATGCCACTACTTACAACTACTTTTACCCTACTGATGAAGCATCGATTACTGCGGCTCAAATTGGGAATGGTACAGGAACTTTAGATCCAAAAGGAATTGCGATTGCCAACGAAAAATTATATGTGGCAAATGGTAATGTACTGGAGGTTTTTAACGCTGTAACTTTGGCACACATTAAAACAATTACAGAATATAAAAAAGGAACGACTACAATTCCTTTAACCGAAATTACTTCAGTTGCTGTTGATAATGGCCGAATTTATATTGGAAGCCGTGAGTCAAGACTTTTTGTTATGGATGAAAATACCAACGCGGGAATCAGCACGGTTGGAAACGGTCAGTGGTGGAATACTTTCGTACACGTTTTTGGAGTTGTGGTAAAAGACGGATTGATTTTCGTAAAAGAAAAAGAAACGTCTATTAAGGTTTTTGAAACTTCTCAAATTACCGAAACCAGCAATTGGGATTTAAAACCAATCGCCAAACTAAATACATTAAACGGTTTTGATCAGGTGTATTCGCTTGATGTAGAAGCCGGAAACCTAGTTGTTGCCGGAAGAGATGCTAAAAGCTATTTGTATTACAACATTGCCTATATCAAGGCCAATGCAGCAGCTTCTCTTACTGAGCCTTTAAAACCTACAACTTCAACTTTTAATGCAAAACCTATTGCAGTTAGTTTTAGCAAAGACTGGGCGATTGCATCAGAAAACTCAGGAAGTGTAAATAATTTGGTATTGTATCCTAAAGCTGAATTTATGAATCGTACTTATAATGCAAGTGTAAATGTTTCTGATGTTTTAGGACAAAATGCTTTTGGGAGCATTGTTGGGGTAGCGCAACTTAACGATCGTTTGTTTTTGTCAGACAATACCAATAAAAAAATCAGAGTGCTGAAATTGAATAAATCAGTAATCGAAGAACAGAATTAAAAAATTCCAATTTTTTAAAATTCCAAATTCCAAAAAATCTCAAATTCCTTCATTGGAATTTGGGATTTTTTTATTTTGGAGTTTTACTTTTATAGATTGGAATTTGAAATTAAAATAAATCGTAACTTTTCATGCTTTTTTTAGACCAACAATAAAAAAATCCATGACAACAGATATCATCGAATTGAATGATTTTATTGTTTTAATCGAACAATCTAATACCGATAAAGCATTTGTTCAGCAATGCGAAATCGACGGCGATGCTGTGGGATTTGCCTTTTATGGTTCGGGTAATGTTGAACTGGAAATTAAGCACAATGAACAAACGAAGTACTTAATGAATACGACAGGTTTGGCGATTTGCTTTTTTGGAAATCAAAAAGTAGCGTTCTCGCATAAAATCGAGCCCGATAAACCTTTGCAATCGATCAGTATTTTTACAAAACCCAAACATCTTCATGCTTTGCCTCAGGCCGAAAAAGAGATTTTCGAAAACTATCTTCCGGAATTACTACATCCGAAAGAGCATTTTGTAAAAGGACCTTCTTTTTATATGACTCTGGATATGCAAGTGGCCGTTCAAAAAATCTTCAATACCACTTATACCGGCAATACGAGATTGTTGTTTTTAAGAAGTCAGGTCAATGAACTTCTCTCCCATTTTTATGCACTTTTAGCGACTGGTACCAAAATTGACTTTTCGGAAATAGACAAAAATAAATTGTATAAAGCCAAAGAAATTGTGACCAATAGTTATTCGAAACCACCTTCGATTACGCAGTTATCTCAAATGGTAGGCCTGAACAGTAACAAACTCAAAAAGAATTTCAAAGAGCTTTTTGGTATTCCGGTTTTTAAATTTGTTCAGGAAGAACGATTGCATAAAGCTTATGAGTTACTCCGCGAAAGCGAAAAAACAGTACAAGAATCGGCTTGGGAAGTTGGGTACGAAAGTTTAAGTTCGTTCTCGAATGCATTTCATAAAAAATTCGGAATGCGTCCTAATGATGTTCGGCAACAATTCCTTTCAGACAAATCATAATTCTTTTACGACAAATGATTCTTTTTTAGTCTCCACATCTTTGTATCAGTAATCATCTAAAAAAATACTGATATGAAAAATACAAAAATTTTAGTCCTGGGTTCCAACGGAAAAACAGGACGCAGAGTGGTTGAAAGATTAGAAAAAATCGAGAATATCGAAATTCGTTTAGGTTCGCGAAACGAGAAAATTCCTTTTGATTGGGAAAAGCCCGAAACATGGGAAAAAGTTCTTCAGGATATCGATGCGGCTTATATTACTTTTCAACCGGATTTGGCCATTCCATCGGCGGCAGATAGTATTCAAAATTTTACTCTTCTTGCGACAAAAGCAGGTGTTCAGAAAATAGTTTTATTGTCCGGAAGGGGCGAAAAAGAAGCACAAGTTTGCGAAGAAATCGTAAAAACAAATGCTAAAAACTGGATAATTGTTCGCGCAAGCTGGTTCAATCAAAACTTTAGCGAAAGCATATTCCTCGATCCTATTTTGGCCGGAATCGTTGCGTTGCCAAGAGCCGAAGCGCTCGAACCTTTTGTAGATGCTGATGATATTGCAGATGTGGTTACAGCTTCACTTTTAGACGAAAAACACAACGGACAAACTTATGAATTAACAGGTCCGAGATTATTAACGTTTGAACAAATCGTAAACGAAATCGCGAATGCTACTAACAGAAATATCACTTTTCAGCCTTTATCTCTAAGTGAATATGTTCAAATGTTGCGAGAATACCAGATTCCGGAAGATTTTATCTGGTTGGTAAATTATCTTTTCGAGCAGGTTTTAGATGGCAGAAATTCGAGTGTCACTTCTGATATCGAAAAAGTTTTGGGCAGGAAAGCTAAAGATTTTTCCGCTTACGCGAAAGAAACAGCGGAGACCGGAATCTGGGATATTTGAGATGTTGTGCTTTTTAAGAAACACTTTGTCGATTGTACGCGGATGATACGGATTCGCTAAAGCGAAAACGCGGATTTGTACGGATTTTTTTATCCACACTTTTTGTCATCCTGAGCGAAGTCGAAGGATCACACTCGTAACTCGACAAAGATTGGCGAATTTCTTTGCGGAATTTCTTGTGTGATTTCTCGTTCCTCGAAATGACAAACTTTACGCTAAAAACTTTGTCAAAGTTCGAAACTTTGACAAAGTTCTCCAACAACACTCTCCCCTTTTTGTCATTTCGACGGAGGAGAAATCACACTCGTAACTCTACAAAGATTGGCGACTTTTTTTGCAGAATTTCTTGTATAATTTTGCTCTAAAAAACGCTCAAAATTTTTATTTTATTAGAAGAAAAAACCAGCATAAAAACCTGCAATTCACTTTTAAATTTCTAATTTTAGAGAATAGATTTTCAAAACATTTTAGAAACCTTATGCTCAAAAAATATAGCGCGTTGATTGTGTTTATTGCAATCGAAATTGGTATTGCATTAATCAGTTTAAATAGTCATATTCAGGATAATTCGATTTTATTATCGGTCTTCACGGCTTTATTTTTGATTGTAACACCGGCATTATATTATATCACAAATAAAAAACAAATCGAATTTACGTTTTGGTTTGTTTTTTATTCTGTTTTTAAGATTACTCCTTATGTATTCGAAATGGAAAACAACTTTTTTCAAGTCGTTTTTCAATGGAAGATTTATTTCAATATTGCATTCCTGATTTTCTTAGTTTGGAAAGCTTTTCAATTTATTCGAAATTTTAGAAAAGCGGTAAAACAAAAAGACAATGTCGAACAGGACGATTATGCTATTATTTCAGGTTCTTTAAAAAAATCAATTAAGTTTAAAAAACTGGCAAAAATGATCGCTTTTGAAGTTTGTTCTTTCTACTATTGTTTCATAAAATGGACTGGAAACAAAAACAATAAAAGTGGTTTTTCCGGCTATCGCGAAAATGGTGTTAGTGCCATTTATATCGGTTTAATGTTGGCTTCGGTTTTTGAAGCTATTGCGTTGCACGCGTACTTAATTTCACGCAATAAAACGATTGCCATTATTATCCTGATACTTCACGTTTATTTGCTAATAAATCTGATTGGGCATTTGAAAGCGATTTATTTCAGGACTCATCTTGTTTTATCTCAAAAAATCATCATTCGCTACGGACTTTTTGATACTTTAGAAATTCCTTTTGATTCTATTAAAACCATTCAAAAATTTGAAGGGGATTATGATAAAAGCAATGATCTGATAAAATTTGCTCTATTAGGAAAATTAGAGCCTCATAACATTTCGATTGAATTAAAAGAAAGCATTTCTGTCAATTTACCTTTTGGAATCAAAAAAGAACCGAAAAGAATATTGCTTTATATTGATGATGTTGCTGATTTTCTTAAAACTGTTGCTGACAAAATACAAGAATCACGAGACTTTGATTCTGTGTCTTTAGAACTAGATGGTACTAAACCTGTTTTTGTTGTTTAGGGACGGGAAATCTCCATATGTTTAGGATGGATTAATCCCGAAGCTTCGGGACATCCCTACAATATATTTCGTTCCTCTGGAACTCCATCAAATAAGGTAACCCCATTTTTGTCATTTCGACGGAGGAGAAATCTTCGTGAGAAGCTCGACAAAGATTGGCTTATTGGAACGGAGTTACTTGCGGAGATTTCTCATTCTTCGAAATGACAAACTTTGCGCTAAAAACTTTGTCAAAGTTCGAAACTTTGACAAAGTTCTCACATAAGACCCACTCATTTTTGTCATTTCGAAGAATGAGAAATCACACTCGTAAATCGACAAAGATTGGCGACTTCCTTTGCGGAATTTCTTGTGTGATTTCTCGTCCCTAGAAATGACAAACTTTGCGCTGAAAACTTTGTCAAAGTTCGAAACTTTGACAAAGTTAGACCCACAAACTACACGAAAATATTCTTATAAAAATGATTGTCCTAGCCCCGATAGCAGTGGAAATCCTTTTATTTTTTTCCTTTAAAAAAATAAAAGATTGGAACGAATAGCGGGATTAGCTCCTAAAAAAAAAGAAATCGAATGACAAACTTTACGATAAAAACTTTGACAAAGTGCTACACATAAGAATTGTAAAATAATCTAAAAAAAAAAGACCGCCTTTTCAGATAAGAGTGGTCGGAAGAAATTCCGGCCACTTTATGTTTTAAATACTTTTGAAGGATCTCCGCCTGCGAAGACTATCATTATTGCAGTAATAAGTTC
>NZ_CADCSU010000015.1 GCF_902804475.1 Flavobacterium bizetiae | reverse complement strand
ATATATACCATGAAAAAAACTCTTCTTATTACTATAACATTTCTTTTAGGATTACTAATACAATCCTGCAGCAATAACGATGAAAATGAAGCCTTAAAACCAGTAAACTTTAGTGTTTCTATTAAATACGATGAAACATTCAATAACATTATAACAAAAAAATCTGATGTAACTATTGTAAATAGCGAAACAGGAAACAAATATACTGTTCAATCAGACGACAACGGAACGGCACAATTCAACCAAATTTTACCAGGTAACTATTCTGTTTCAGCGACAAAAGTAATGCAGTCGGCAGAATTCACAGAAACCTTTGGTTATACGCCATCGGAGACTGAAATTAACTTTAATGCTTCTCAAAGTAATATAACAGTAAACACAGAAACTACTCCTGTAACTTTAATAATGAAAACCTCAAAAGTAGGTGACTTTGTGCTTAAACAAATTTACTACGGTGGATCTGACACAAAAAAGGGAGCTACTTTTAGAGATCAATTTATAGAAATTTATAATAACTCTAATACCGTTCAATATGCAGATGGTTTGTACATGGCTCAACTTACAGGATCTACAACAACAACAGTAGCAGCTTATTCTTTGGCTAATGGGCAGTTTGACTGGAGCAAAGCAGAAGGAATGACGGAAGGTAATAGTGCAAATACTAATTATGTTTACGGAATTAATATTATAAAAATCCCAGGAAATGGCACTCAATATCCTGTACAACCGGGTAAAAGTATTGTTATTGCTCAAAATGCAATTAACCATAAATCTAACTACATTGACAATAACGGAAAAGCCGTAAGTATTTTAAATCCTGAATTGACTGTAGATTTAAGCAACGCAGATTTTGAATCATTCTTAGGTACTTTTTCAGGTGATTTATATCAATATGACATTCAAAATCCAGCTGTTCCGGATGTAGAGATTGCCTACTGGGGAAACAGTAATAATGATATGATATTAGATGCTAATGGAAGACAGGCTTATGCTATTTTTAAAATGACCGATGCAGAATTTGCAGCGCTGAAAAAATATAAAAATCCTAAAGGAGACAAAAATTTATTTCTTCAAATTCCTAACTCGGTTCTTATCGATGGTGTTGATACTACAAAGGATTTAGGATCAGGATTAATTCCTAAAAAGTTACAAGCACAAATTGATGGAGGAAATACTTATTTGCCTTCTGGAAACTATTCTTCAAAATCAGTAATAAGAAGGACAAAAACTACGATTGCAGGAAGAATCATATTACAGGATACTAATAATTCAACTAATGACTTTGTTGAAATAACCGCAAACCCTAGAGGATTCAACTAAAATTTTCATTAATGAAAATCGAAAATATCAAAATTTACAATACTATGAGTAATGCCCGGAAATACTGGGCGTTACTTCTTTTTTCTATTTTTCCTATCTCTTCTTTACAAGCACAAGACAGTATCATTGTAACCAATCATATTATTGATTCGCAGATTAAAAATCAAATTTTTAAATATCCTGTTAATTACACCAAACAGTATATTAAAGATTTTACGTTTACTGAAGTCTCATACGAATATCAAAAAAATGAATTTGCCCGAAAACAAATTGCAAATGAAATAAACACCTATCAGTTTTTAGCTCAAGGTTATTATACAACAACTTCGAAATGGAAATTATTTGGGAATTTATCTCTAAAAAAAATAGATGAAAAGGATTTAGGATGGGTACTTTCTGATGATCGTTCAGAAGAACAGGAAGTTATTATGCCTCATTATTTTTTTGTTCCGAGAAAAGCAAACTGGACCAACCAGCAATATGTAGTCAACGGAGGTCTTTCTAAACAGCTCACGCGTAAAATATCTTTTGCCTCAAAGTTAGGTTATGAAGTAGCAAAATACAGTCGAAATTTAGATCCGAGACCGCAAATTATTTCGAGAAAAATTGGTGGTGAAATACAACTGGGATACGACCTAAAAGAAAATCATAAAATTTTTGCTTTTGCCAATTATACACGCTCAGACAAAGATTTTTCATATCGATATAAAGATGATCATTCTAATGTTGAAGTAAAACCTGAAACTTATCTACGATTCAATACAGGTTATGGCAGAATTATCAATTATTTCAAATCTAATTATTACAATAGTACACGATTTCTTTACAAGGAGAATCAAAACAAAATTGGTTTCGGTTATAACTTTAGCAATAACAATACTCGTTTCACGGCTTTATATTATAACCAAAAAGCAAATAATAATTTTTATTCCGATGTTTTTGACAATGAAGATAATCTAAGACTAAAAATTGAAACTACAACTAATCACGCCGAATTATTTGCATTGCACCAATGGGGTAAAAAAGAGTTAAAATCAACTTTTAAATACGACATGAGCGATGGTAAAAATTTTGATGTAAAAAATAATGGCTATAACTACAAGAACAAATTAAATGCAATTAGCTGGTTAACTTCACTATCAAAAAAAACAGGTTCACATATAGATTATTTACTTGGATTTGATATGCTTTACCAACAAAACGAATATCATGATGTCATGGCAACCACTGATCTCGAAATCAACTCGCTAAATACAGGCATATTCGCAAGTCGTGATTTTTCATTTGATAAAAGCAAGCTAAATACAACAGTAAGCTTTAATATGTATTTTCCATTGCCGTCATCTAAACTAGATTATTATGATACTTCTGGCGGCACTAATAGCACTTTTTTCAACGACGTTATCATTCATGATTATGTAGTGAGTACAACTAATTATTTTGCGCCGGCAATACGATTAGAATACAGTTATCCGGTAAAAAACAACAAAACAGTAGTTTTCTTTACCAACTTTAAAGAAAAACTAGCACTAAAAAAACAAAATGACTACAACGCCATTATCAATACGAATACTACTTATTGGATTCAGTGTGGTGTACAATTAAATTACTAAAAATGAAAACAAAGTTTATTGCCATTGGGGTAATGGTACTATCACTTATTATCGTTTCTTATACTAAAATTAATCCAACGCTTTCTATCGCTCAATTAAAGAGATTGTACAGCAGCGGAGATTATCAAAAATGGCCAAAACCAGAGGTAGATTCTCTTGTTTATGCACAGGGTTTTGAAGATATTGGAACTCTGGGGCAACCTGAATTTCCTGAAGACAACAAATACACCGAAGAGAAAGCAGCTTTGGGTAAGATTCTATTTTTTGATCCTAGATTATCAAAATCAGGACAAATTTCTTGTGCCAATTGCCATGATCCGGAATTAAACTGGGGCGATGCCAGAAGGGTTTCTTACGGAGAAGGAAGATTACAAGGAATTAGAAATTCTCCTAGTTTAATGAATATCGCTTATGCAAAAGTTTTCTTCTGGGACGGAAGAGCGGCGACGCTCGAAGATCAGGCAAGCTTTCCTATAAAAGATACTAAAGAAATGAACTTTCATATTGATCTTGCCACAAAAAGGCTGAATAAAATAAAAGGTTACAGAACTCACTTTCAAAAAGCTTTTGGAAAAGAAAAACTCACTCAGACCGAAATTCTAAAAGCCATTGCCACTTTCGAAAGAACTTTAATAAGTCCGAAAAGCCGCTTCGACAAATTTGTGGCGGGTGATTCAACTCAACTGAGCAATAAAGAAGTCGAAGGTTTGCACTTATTCCGTACCAAAGCGCGTTGCATTAATTGCCATAATACGGCTAATTTCTCTGATAATAAATTTCATAATATTGGTCTAACCTATTACGGAAGAGAATATGAGGATTTAGGAAGATATAATGTCACTGGAAAAAAAGAAAATGTAGGCGAATTTAAAACGCAATCTTTAAGAGGAGTTGCTCAAAACGCGCCTTATATGCACAATGGTTTATTCCCTAATTTACGCGGCGTTCTAAACATTTACAATGCCGGAATGCCTCAACCTAAAAGAAAGGAAAGTCAAGCAAACGACACATTATTCCCAACCACTTCCAGATTGATTCAAAAACTAAAACTGAATCAATCAGAGGTTGATGCTTTAGAAGCTTTTATTAGCAGTTTGTCTACGGGCGCTTATAAAATGAGACCGCCTGAGTTACCGCAATAGTGTTTAGTTTTCAGTCGCAGTCACAGTTTTCAGTTTTAATGTGAGTACTTGAAAATAAAAAAAGAGTCCGGAAAATAATTTTCCGGACTCTTTTTATTTATAAATTATTCTAACTTTATAAGCTTGATAAAAATTGAGACTGAGACTGAGACTGAGACTGAGACTGAGACTGAGACTGAGACTGAGACTGAGACTGAGACTAAAAACTAGCCTACTTTACCATCACTCCTTCAACAAACAAAATAGGCACTTCTTCGGTATCATTTTCGTTGATTAGGTTTGATTTGAAAGTGAATTTCTTGTCGTACAATTTATTATCGATGAAGAAAGTTACCATGAATTCGTTGTTTAAAACCAGTAAACTTTTTTCGACCATTTCGATTTTTACAACCGAAACTGCCGGAACTTCGACAAAGGCATGGCGTAAAACGGATGTTTTTTTCATTTCGCCATCGATAGTTCCAAATGCTTTTGAGACTACCATAACGCTGTCAAGATCAAAGTCGCTGTCGTTTACAAGATAAGCGTACCACACTTTTTCCATAAAATCGTCGCTCCATTCCTGAACAGCGGCAATGAATACGTTTTCTACTTCTGGGATTGTTATATCTGCTTTCATTTTTATTAAATTTTAAAAACCTTTATCAAAGCCTGAAGCTTCAACAAAGGTTTGTTTATTGTAAAGGTAATTTATAACGTAAAGCCCTAGCCCTGATGGAAGCGGCATCCTTTTGTTTTTTTCTTTAAAAAACAAAAGATACAGCGCACAGCAGGAAATAGCTCCTAAATATTTGCTTTGAATTGCTCTAAGAAACGAACGTCGTTTTCGTAAAACATACGGATATCGCCAATTTGATACAAAAGCATTGCAATACGCTCTACTCCCATTCCGAAAGCAAAACCGTTGAATTCGTCCGGATTGATGTCGCAATTTTTAAGAACGTTTGGATCTACCATTCCGCAACCTCCAATTTCTAACCAACCTGTTCCTTTTGTGATACGGTAATCAGTTTCGGTTTTTAAACCCCAATAGATATCAATTTCGGCACTTGGTTCTGTAAATGGAAAGTATGATGGACGTAAACGAATCTTAGATTTTCCGAACATTTCTTTGGTGAAATAAAGCAGAGTTTGTTTTAAATCGGCAAAAGAAACGTCTTTGTCAATGTATAATCCTTCAATTTGGTGGAAAATACAGTGAGAACGAGATGAAATCGCTTCGTTACGGAAAACACGTCCCGGAGAAATAGTACGAATTGGCGGTTTGTGATTTTCCATATAACGAACCTGAACAGATGATGTATGCGTACGCAACAACACATCAGGATTGGTCTGAATGAAAAATGTATCCTGCATATCACGAGCCGGATGGTATTCTGGCAAGTTCAAAGCGGTAAAATTATGCCAGTCGTCTTCGATTTCCGGACCTTCTGAAACGTTGAAACCAATGTTGGCAAAAATATCTATAATTTGATTTTTAACGATCGAAATAGGGTGACGAGAACCAATAATTACCGGTTCTGCAGCACGTGTTAAATCGCCAAACATTCCTTTTACTTCCTGTTTGCTTTCTAATTCTTCCTGAATAACGCGAACTTTTTCTTCAGCTACAGCTTTTAAAGTATTGATAACTTGTCCGAAATCTTTTTTCTGATCGTTTGGAATATTTTTGAACTCTGAAAAAAGTTCTTTCAACAACCCTTTACTACCTAAATATTTAATACGGAACTGCTCTAACGATTCTTTATTTTTATCATTAAAGGCTTTCGCTTCCTCTATATGTTGTTTTATCTTGTCTATCATCGATCTTACTTTGAAGGTGCAAATTTAAGGATTTTGTTCTAAGTAGATGTCTAAAATTCAAAGTTTCCTTTTCAAATTCGAGAATCTATTTTATGAGACTAATTTTATGTTCTATTTGTTTCACTTTTTCAAGCCAAAAACTGATTCCTTCCTGGTTGGTAATAATTTCTTTTCGGTGTTTTGATGCTATATTACTCAATTGCGCCCAGTTTTTATTCCATTCTTTATCTCGCTCGGTATTGTTCGTTGGTTCTGTTCTGGAACGCCAAAACTCCATATTTTTAAAGTATTTTTGTTTTAAATCTTCAAAATATTCGATTAGCTTTTCTTTAGAATTAGGAATATAACCCGGACCGCTACAACCACAGGAATGAAATGCAATACCAACGGAATATAGGCTTTTGATATGTTCCCATTTTTTGAGATCGTCTTTTTTTGGCGATTCAAAATCAAGTCCCATACTCGCCATCAATTCACCGCACTCCGGACATTTGGCTTCCTGAACTGACTTTTCGCCTCTTTGTATGTCGTTCATCAATCTTCTTTTAAATGTCTTTCGGCAATTAAAACAAGCATAATGTGGTTTGTAGGCAACCATTGCGTATCTGCACATTTTTTTCTTAATTTAAAGTCGCAGTTTTCAGTCACAGTCGCAGTTTGGCACTGAAAACTGCGACTGTGACTGTAAACTAAAAAACTATTCAATAAGTTCTCTTTCTAAAAAATAGTTTACAATGGCTTCTTTCATTAAAACCGATTGTTCTCCGGCTTTTAGCGAAGGTAATTCTTCTTTTACTTTGTAGTGTGGCCATCCTTCGGCATCAAAAAAATCGAATTCATAAAAACCGTATGGTTCTAATAATCGGCAAATGGCGATGTGCATCAGGTTTAATTTTTCATCTTTTTTGAATTCGCGGTGTACTTTTCCGAGTTCCTGAACTCCAATTAGGTAAATTATGGCATCTAAATCTAAGTCTTCGCCTTGCGAAAATTGATTAGATAGTATATCGACGAGCTTTTCCCATCGCTCTTTTAGTTGTGTATCTCTGGACATTTTTATTTGTGGATTTTAGATTTTAGATTTCAGATTGAAGAACGATTTAAAGATTATTTAAACTTAATTTCTACTATCACAGCTCTAAAATTATTATTGCAAAGATAGGAAGTTCAAATCCAAAGACCTAAAATTAAAGATTTCTCATACATTATTAAATAAATCACTCATTGATTAAGCGGGTTGAACGGATTATCACTGATTTTTTTTCTCTACTGTTAACCCTTCCTGATCTTTACTTAAAAGCCTTAGTCTAAATCTGCCAACTAATTTTACTTGTGTCAACCTGCTAAAATCCGTATAATCCGTGGGCTAAAAAAACTTTGAACCTTTGCAACTCTGAACCTTTGAACCTAAAAAAAGACCTATATTTGCGCCTCAATAAAACACAGAAAATATGAGTTTTTTAGACATGCTTTTTGGAGCACTCTTAGCTTTTAGTTTATACAAAGGAATTAAAAACGGGCTTTTTGTAGAGATCGCTTCTTTTATTTCTTTATTGTTGGGAATTTATATTGCGATTAAATTCTCTTCGTTTATGAAGGAACTGATCATGAAACACGTTTCATGGAATCCGAACACGATACAGGTTACGGCTTTTATCCTGACTTTTATTCTGGTGGTTATTGGTGTTTATTTCCTGGCCAAAATCCTGACGGGAATTGCTGATTTTGCTTTTCTGGGATGGGCCAACAAACTGGGCGGAGGTTTTTTCAGAGTTTTAAAAACGATCCTGATTCTGAGTATTTTTATTGCGCTTTTTGAGAAAATAAACTTTAATGAAACGTTTGCCAAAAAAGAAACGCTCGATAAATCTATTTTTTATAATCCTGTAAAAAAAGTAGCTGCTTTTGTTTATCCTTCTATCGAAAAATGGTACGAAGAATTTAAAGATAATCATGCTAAAGATTCTGAAGCAAAACAGGAAACCATTAAAGAAGAATAAGTCCCAGAGGGGAGAAAATATTTCGTTTTGCGAGGAATTTATATATCGCTCCGCTGGAGCTTTATATTGTAAATGTTGGTGCTATAAATATTTCGCTTCTACGAAGCTTTTCCTTAAAAACAAACCAAACAATTATTTATTACTTCAAAAGAAATTTAAGTGCCAGAGGGGTAAAATATTTCGTTTTCCGAGGAATTTATATGTCGCTCCGTTGGAGCTTTATATTGTAAATGTTGGTGCTATAAATATTTCGCTTCTACGAAGCTTTCTCTTAAAAATAGAATCAAACAATTATTTGTAAATAGTAAACCCGACAGGTTTTAAAAACCTGTCGGGTTTGACGAAGATTGCGTTTATAATTATTCTAAAACTTTACTTCTAGATTCTCTCCTTTTTTCAAAACAATTTCTTGCTTTTTATCTCCATTTATTAGGGTTGTTTTCCCTCCTGTTTTAGAAGAAATTATCAATTTCTTTATAAGCTTGTTTTCCCAATTCATTTCAATTTCAAATCCGCCACGGGCGCAGATTCCTTTTACTGATCCGGTTTCCCAAGCGTCTGGTAAAGCGGGAAGTAATCTGATTTCGTTTTCGTTTGACTGAACCAGCATTTCGGCAACGGCTGCGGCTCCTCCAAAATTTCCGTCGATTTGAAACGGCGGATGCGCATCGAATAAATTCGGATAGGTTCCTCCTCCTCTTCTTGGTTTATCGGTTTTCTTTCCGTCCGGATCTACATATCTTAGTAATTCACGAAACATTTTATAAGCTCGGTTTCCATCCCAAAGTCTTGCCCAAAGGTTGATTCTCCAGCCTTTTGACCAACCTGTTGTTTCATCTCCTTTTATTTCTAAAGTCTTTTTTGATGCTGCGGCCAAATCTGGTGTTTTTTCGGGTGTGATATGATCTCCGGGGAAAAGTCCGAACAATTGCGATTGATGACGGTGTTTGGGATCTTTATCTTCCCAATCGAAATACCATTCTTGCAAATTCCCTTTTTTACCAATTTGATAGGGATGCAATTTTGCAAGTGCATTTTCTAATTTTGATCTAAAAGCCACATCGGTATTTAAAACTTTAGATGCTTTTATCGTTTTGTCAAAACATTCTCTAATCATGGCCAAATCTGCCGTTCCGCCATACATTGTTGCTCCAACAAAACCATCGAGCGTTAGATATTGGTTTTCTGGCGAAGTAGATGGCGATGTTATGAGATTTCCGTTTTTATCGATGACCATCCATCCTAAAAGAAATTCGGCTGCGCCTTTCATTAACGGATATCCTTCTGTTTTTAGATAGGCTTTGTCTTGTGTAAAAGTATAATGTTCCCAAATGTGCGTACTTAACCAGGCACCGGCAAGTGGCCAACATGCCCACATTGGATCTTCCTTACCAAATTGCCCCACCGGATTGGTCATGGCCCAAATATCTGAATTGTGTGCTGCAGCCCAACCCTGATTTACGCCATAAAAAGTTTTTGCCGTTACTTTTCCGGTTACCGAAAGATTTTTGATGAAACTCAAAAGCGGCAAATGCATTTCGGATAAATTGGTGTTTTCGGCCAGCCAGTAATTTTCTTCCAAGTTGATGTTCATGGTATAATTACTGCTCCATGGCGGGTTTAAATGCGGATTCCATATTCCTTGTAAGTTGGCCGGAACTCCAGGTGTTCTGGAACTGCTTATTAATAAATAACGCCCGTAATTGAAATATAGAATTTCTAAGTTTTTATCTTCTTTTCCATCGGCGTAGCGCAATAAACGTTCGTTTGTTGGCAAGTCCGGAGCGGTTGTTTTACCTAAATCTAATGTTACTCTGCTGTAATATTTTTGGTAATCGGCAATGTGGGCTTCTTTTAGTTTATCGAATGATTTTGCAAATGATTTATTCAGGTTTTGCAATGCAATCGATACATCATCTACACCTTCTGTTGCTGGATTTTTGTCGAAACCGTTAAAACTTGTCGCGACAGATACATATACATAAGCTTCGGTTGCATCTTTTAAACTTAAAGCATCTCTGGAACTTGTAATTTTCCCGTCGGTTTTTTTAATTTGGATTAAAGTAGTAAATCTCGTTCCTCTTTCTTTTACTTGCAGGTATTTTGGTAAAACGGTATATCCTGCATTTTCATGAATGGGCGCTGAACCTGTCATTACCAATATATTGTTTCTTACTTCGACATTAGATTTTAGTAAGCTCTTTAGATTAATGTCAAAATTTAAACCTCCTTTTATACTGCTTGTCAATTTAATTACCATGATTTGGTCTGGAGCTGAAACAAAATATTCACGGGTAAATTTTATTCCGTTCATTTCGTAACTGACTTTTGATATTGCGTTCGAAATATCAAGTTCACGATAGTAATTAACGGCTTTTCCTTTTTCGGAATTATTGATTTCTAATGTTCCAAGCGGGGCAAATGATTCGGAGTTTTTTCCCTGAACTTTTTTATTGAGTTCTTCGGCTAGTTTATAATTTTCGTTTTTGAGTGCTTCGCGAATTTCAGGAATATTTTTGTAAGCATCAGGACTCATATTGGCGTTTACGGGTTCGCCTGACCAAAGCGTGGCGTCGTTTAAATATATTTTATCTGAATTTGCTCCGCCAAAAACGGTTGCGCCAAGTTTTCCGTTTCCTAAAACTAAACTTTCTTCAAAGAATTCTGCGGGTTGATTGTACCATAAAACATGATTGGATTGTGCAGACATCTTGGTGCAGAAAGTGGCGAATAGTAAAATGAAAAGTGTGTTTTTGAGATTTGAATTCATTTTTTTGATGCGTTTTAATGTTACCGTTCAAATGTTCCTACGGAACATTATTACAGGTGTTTATTATCTTATCATCAACGGATTTCATCCGTTGCTACCAACCAATTGTTCCTGATGGAACAACTTTGGGATATTCGTTTACGATGAATTGTTTCTGATGAAACATTTTTAACCTTATTTTATCTTAACTGGTTTTTCAACCTATTATGTTTCTAATTTTTTAATTGCTTTGACAAATATACCTAACCCGTTTTGGAGAACCTATTAGGATACGTAACCACAATTTGTGCGCGTGAGGGATAGGAGCTGGCTACCGAAGTAGCGTGGATAGCCCGACCGTATTTGCGAAAGGCGCACATAAGCGATTTGTTAGATAGCGCCTTTTGTAAATACGGTCACGCCCTAATGATCACCGCTACTATTTTGATTCTAAATATAATTATTTAGATCTTAATTTGTCGCTTTATAAATAAAATTTCTAAACATAACCTGACCTTCGCCAACTGCTGAAAGCCCTAAACGAAGACTCATGAAACCGCTTAATACATTGTGATTAAACGAGGTTACTTCTGCCGAGTTTTCGATCTTGATCCATGTTTTGCCATCGATGCTGTAAAACATATTTACAAGTTGTTCTTTCTTTTCTAAACGAAGCCATAAATGAGTTTTATTGATGCCTTTCTGGGTTGGAAATTGCCATGATCGCAATATTGCCAAAATATTCTCTTTGTCGGAAGCAATTCCTGTATACAATTTAGTATCGTAAAACAGAATCAATCCTGGGGTGGCGTTGCCTTCTATTTCTACTTCGACTTGTGCGGTGTAAGAGTGATCAGAAGGGGTACATAAAAGCGGAGAACTCTCGCCAATGCTTTTTCCTTTTGCTTTTATCTGAATTCCGTTTTGGGTGAGTTTAAATCGTTCAGCGTCATAATGATCGAAAAATTGCCATTGGGGCTGAAGTTCAGTTCCTGAAAAAGTATCTGAAAGCGTGAAGTTACTTTTTACAGTTTTTCCTGCCGGTTTTTTTATAGGTTCTCCGGTTTTGATGTTTTGCGGACTTTTGAACCAGCCATCGTTTGTCCATTCTACAGGTTGTAAGAGCGTTTGACGCCCCATATTATAATAGCCGTTTTCGTAACCGTGAAGAACCATCCACCATTTTCCGCTAACATCGTCGATTAATGTGGCGTGCCCTTTTGACCACCATTTTTCTGAACTATCGTTGGTTCTTAGAATTGGATTGTATGGCGAGTTTTCCCAAGGTCCTAAAGGTGATTTTGATCTTGCTGATATTACCATGTGACTCGTTGCCGGACCGGCTGTTCCGCCTTCGGCAACGGTTAGGTAATAATAATTTCCGTGTTTTAGCACTTTTGGTCCTTCCATACAAAAACATTCTATCGACCACTCTGAAGGAATTTTCCAACCGTCGTAAACATGTTTTCCTGCTCCGGAAACCGAAAGTCCGTCTTTGGACAATGGCACATAATCACCATTGCTAAAATATAAATAGCGATTTCCTTTTTCGTCTGTAAAATGTCCGGGATCGATATTACCAATTTTTAAATCGATTGGATCACTCCAGGGTCCGTTGATATTATCTGCTGACACGACATAATTGGTTTCGTTTGCAGGGAAATAGATGTAAAATTTGTTGTTATATTTCACCAAATCTGGTGCCCAAACTGAACCTACGCTTTTTTTAAGGGCATGTGTTACGGGTTTCCAATTGACTAAATCTTTTGAGGTCCAGATTAATAATCCGGGATAATAATTGAATGAAGAATGTACGATGTAGTAATCTTCGCCATCTCTTATTATGGACGGATCTGGATAATCTCCTGTAAATATTGGATTTTGATAAGTATCAGCTCCAACTTTGCTGTTTTGCTGCTGTGCATTGATTACCAGCGAAATGAAACTTACAAATAATAAAATTACCTTTTTCATAATTAAGATTATTTACTGACTTTATATACCTCATTTGCCGTAATCATTTCCCAATTATCGGTTCTGAAAGGCGATGCCGGAAATTTTTCTTTATTGAAAAGATTGATTTCTGTATCGTCGTCTGCCCAACCGTAATGCACGGCTACGGGATTTTTTACGTTTTCGGATGAAACAATGACTTTGTTATTTTTTATTATCGCTTTCGCGGAATGAAAAACTTTGTCGGCTCCGGCGATTTCGAATCCTTTTAGGTTTTGCGAATTGTCTGATGCTGTCAGGCCGCTTCCAATATTGTCGAAAGTAAGAATCATTTCGTTTCCTTTTATTTCCTGAGCTTTATAAGTTGTTCCGCTATAAACTTGTTTTTTGCCGTAAACGTTGTTTAACGCAATTGCTGCCAAACGCAAACCTACGTCTTGTTTGTTGGTTGGGTGAATGTCTTTTGCATTACCAATATCGGTCGTTACGGCCATTCCGGTGTTTTTGAGCTTTAAAGTTTCTGATTGTGCTTCGCGGAGTTCTGCCCAACGGCTTCCGACTTTGCTATTGCCTTTGAATTCGTCAAAAGTGGACAATTGAACGAAATAAAAAGGGAAATCGCCTTGATTCCATTTTGTTCGCCAGTCGGTAATCATTAACGGAAATGCTATTTTGTACTGTTTTGCTCTCCAGACATTGGCTTCGCCCTGATACCATAAAACGCCCTGAAACGCATACGGAATTAACGGATTAACCATTGCGTTGAATAATAATGAGGGATAACTGTTTGGTGAAACGGCAATTTTTACCTGAACGACATTGAATTTCCAAAGTCCTTCGAGTGGTACACTATTGTTTTTGAATTGAATTTTAAGATCAGTCGGATCGCCGTAGATTCCGCCACCGCCTGAATAATCTGCGATGCGAACGGCGATTACGTTTTTGCCTTCTTTTAAAGTTCCGGCAGGGATTGTATACACTCGTAGTGTTTCCCAGATTTTGTTGGTTCCTACCTGAATGCCATTCACGTAAGTGATATCTTCGTCGTCTACTTTAGACAAATGCAAAATGGCTTCGCTTTTGGCTTGATCGGCAGTTAAGGTAATTGTTTTACGCATCCAGACTACGCCATCGATATTGCCTATTTGTTGGTTTTCCCAAAGGGAAGGAACTTTTATTTCGGGCCAGTTTTTATCATCAAAATTAAAGTCTTTGAATTGGTTTTCGTTTTCCATTGAAACATCAAAACCCTGAACTTTTTTTACATTATCGAGTAGTGTTTTTTTATACACTTCGAAAACAGCGTCCATGTCTACTTGAGGAACATCGGCAATCATGGCTTTGAAATCATTGCTTTTTTCGAAAGCTTCACGGCTTGTCCAGGTTTCTACATTGGTACCGCCCCAGGAAGTATTGATGATTCCGATTGGGATTTTTAATTCGGCGTATAATTTTTTAGCGAAAAAGAATCCTGCTGCTGTAAAATCACGAATGTTGTCTTTGTTGGCAACGGCCCATTTTCCTGCTTTGAGATCTTCTTTTGGTGTTCCGCTTAGATCTTGTGCGACACCAAAATGACGAATCATAGGATAATCAGCATCGGCCATTTCTTTTTCGGCATTCATGGTTTTGTACATCTGAAATTCCATATTCGATTGTCCGCTGCAAATCCAGACTTCGCCTACCAAAACATCTTTTATGATAATTTTATTTTTTCCTGTAATGGATAACTCAAAAGGTCCTCCGGCTTTTTCGGCAGAAAGTTTTACCATCCATTTTCCGTTTTTATCGGCCTGAACGATTTTGGTTTGTTTGTTAAAATGAACTTCGACTTTTTCGTTTGGTTCTGCCCAACCCCAAACGGGAATTTCTTTATTGCGCTGCAAAACCATTCCGTCAGAAAACAACAAAGGCATTCTGACATTGGCATTTGCCATTATACTGAATAGTAAAAAAAGCAAGAGGATGTTTTTCTTCATTGTGTTTATTATTTTTTAAACCCTATAAGTGATATAAGATAATTTAAGTTTTGCTCGTAGCTTGTGCTTACATTTTCTTATATCACTTAGGGATAAATTTATTATTTATTGCATTCCTTCGATCAATGCATTTAACGCTTGTGTGTCGAAAACTGTATTATTAGATCGGTTCATGATTCCGAAACCATTGTCTCCCAGACTTCCTTCATCCCAATAAAATGGCAATAAACCATTTGCTTTTGCTGTTTTTACTACTGTTTTTAAGTAATAAACTCTTGAGTTAAGATGTAATGTTAATGCATCTCCGGTTAGACTTGTGCGACGAATGGCACCAAACTCTCCTAACAAAACCGGAATTCCTTTGTCTACAAACTGGGTTTTCATTAATTTAAAGGTTTTTTCTAAATCTGCTTCTTCTCCATAACTTGCATTTCGGTCCAATTCTGTAGTAGAATGATAGTTTGCTCCCCAATAATAAAACATTTTACCCCAGGATTCGTCTTTGGTTAATCCGGCGAAATTCCACGGAGAATAATAATGAACTTCTACCATCATACGGCTTGTCGCTGTATCTGTTGGCAATATAGTCATTAATTTATTTGTTTTTTCAATGTCTGTTGTAGGTCCCTGAAC
Organism: Flavobacterium bizetiae; assembly: GCF_902804475.1. GTDB lineage: Bacteria > Bacteroidota > Bacteroidia > Flavobacteriales > Flavobacteriaceae > Flavobacterium > Flavobacterium bizetiae. The sequence continues at coordinate 26,340 of NZ_CADCSU010000015.1, read as the reverse complement.
GACTAATGTTCTGTAGGCATTTTTACCTCCGGTAGAACGTACAGCATCAATGAAGGTTTGGTGATACGATGTTAACACTGCCATTTGGGCTGCGTCTTCGACTGCTGGTTCATTGGCACTTGCAAAAAGTAAATGCTCGTCGAAACCGCGTAAGTGTGTGGCAATTTGTTCCCAAAATGCTTTTTGTTTGGCGTTGTTTTCGACTTTTTTGGCTTCGGTAATATTGTTTTCTAACCAGCCGCCGTCCCAGTGGATATTAACAACTACATACATATTATTGTCTACACAATATTGAACAACTTCTTTTACCCGGTTTAACCATTCGGCTTTGATTTTGGCTGTAGCCGAATTTTCTAAATACTGGTTCCATGAACAAGGAATTCTTATGGCATTGAATCCATTGGCTTTTACAGCATCGATCAAAGCTTTTGTTACTTTTGGATTTCCCCAGGCGGTTTCTCCGTTAGTGGCTTCGAGCGTGTTACCAATATTCCATCCTAATTTAATTTTTGCTGCCAGTTGTACGGCTGTGCTTCCCATTCCTGATGCATCGGCAGCAATTGGATTGGTATTGTAACTTGGATATAAACCTGTCACAATATTTCCTGCTGCCTGCGAAACGGCAATTTGTACTGATGTTGCCTGAAGCGAACTTATAGTAACAATTGCAGTTCTTGCAGTTGTGGTAGTATTGGCTAAAGCGGTAATTTTTACGGTTATCGTTCCGGCGGTTCCGCCAACCTGATTCAATTGTATCCAACTAGTATCTGATCCTGAAATTTTCCATGAAGCTACGTCTGTTGTAATTTTTATGTCGACTGCATTTCCTGTATTTAAAAAATCAATTTTATTGGTATCAACCGTAATTGTTTTATTGGTTGCATTTGGATCTGCTGCATCTTTATCTGAACTGCAGGCCCAGATAGTCAAAACCGACAAGCACAACATGGCACTAAACAGGTAACTTTTAATGGAATTTTTCATTTGGTTTGGTTTAATAGTTAGTTTTAAGTTTTATTCAGGCAATTTCATTTTTATGTATTAAAACAATGCTCTTTAATAAAAATTAAAGAGCATTGTTGTTTCGAGTTTTATTTGATTGTTACGACAACTTCTTTCTTGATATCTCTTGAGGAGTTTCCTAACTTTAAAGTATATTTTCCTGGTTCAACTGTCCATTTTTTAGCGGCTACATCATAATAAGCCAACTCTTTTACCGGAACTTTAATAGTTACTGTATTTGAACTTCCTGATTTTACCAATGTTTTCTGGAAACCTTTTAATTCCTGTGCAGCACGTGTTACTTTCGAATCTGATTTTGATGAATACAACTGAACCACTTCTTTACCGTCTACTTTTCCAGTGTTTTTTACATCTACAGAAACTGTTATAGTTTCGTTTTGTGCGTATGAAGTTTTGTCTGTTTTTGCATTATCGAAAGCAAAAGTGGTATACGATAATCCGAATCCGAAAGGATATAATGGTGCTATATTTTTAGTATCAAACCAACGGTATCCTACCAGAATTCCTTCGGCATAGTTTACTGTTTTTCCTCCAGGGAAACTGTTTGTGGCGTGCGCCGGAGAATCCATAATGTTTTTAGGCATTGTCCATGGTAATTTTCCTGACGGATTTACTTTTCCTAAAATTACATCGGCCAAGGCATTTCCTCCTTCAGATCCATTAAACCATGTCCAGACTAAAGCTGAAGTTTTTTTGCTTACGGCATCAATATCAAAAGGTGCTCCGGCAACCATTACGACAATTGTTTTTGGGTTAACGGCTAATACTTTCTGAATCAATTCTTCTTGTCCAAATGGTAATTTTAGGTTTCTACGATCAGAAGCTTCTGTTTCGTAATCACGGTTTGAACCTGCAAAAATAATGGCAACATCCGATTTTTTAGCAGTTTCGATTGCTTCCTGTAATTTAGCTGGATCTAACTGATCGATTGTTACAGGACCATTTGAGGTGATGTTTCCTAAATTTCCTTTGTTTTTTTCGTCGTAACGTTCTAAATATCCTTCGGCGTAATTAATTTTGATCGATGATGGCAATCTGTTTTTCAAACCATCTAGCGGCGTAACTTCTCTTTTGGTTTTTACTCCGGCTCCAAATCCGCCAAGCGCATTTTTCTTCGTAGCGTTGTTACCAATTACCGCGATAGATTTTACTCCGTCTAGTTTTAGAGGCAATGCATTGTTGTCATTTTTTAATAAAACTATTGCTTCTGCAGCAATTTTATAGGCGTCCTGATAATGTGCTTCGGTTGCGATGCTTCCTTTTACACGCTCTTTCCCGCCCATTGCTTTTACCTGAAATAAAGTACGCAGGATTCTTTTTACATGAACATCAATTTCTGCTTCTGTAATTTCTTTGTTTTTTGCAGCAGCAATTAATTTATCGGCAAGGAAAAATTCATTGAATGGTTTTGGTGTTCCCATTTCAATATCTAATCCGTTTTTTAATGATTTTACTGTAGAATGTACTGCAGCCCAATCTGAAACTACAACTCCTTTAAATCCCCATTCGTCACGAAGGATTTTGTTTAGCATATAATCGTTTTCACATAAATATTCTCCTCTAAATTTATTATAAGCGCCCATAACACTATAGGCATGTGCTTCTTTTATCGAAGCTTCAAAGGCTGGTAAATATATTTCACGAAGTGTACGTTCGTCAATTTGTACATCTACAAAATCACGATTGGTTTCCTGATTGTTGGCAGCGAAATGTTTTACACAAGCCATAACATCATTGTCCTGTAAACCAACAATTAACGGCACTGCAATTTTTTTGTTCAAAAACGGATCTTCAGACATGTATTCATATGTTCTTCCTCCCAAAGGTGTTCTTACGATATTTATGGCTGGCGAAAGCAACATATCTTTGTCTCTGGCGCGCAATTCCTGCCCTACACTATTTCCAAATGTATAGGCCATTTCTGCATTCCATGTTGCGGCTAGTCCTCCTCCGGCTGGGTAATAGGTTGCAAAATCATCTTTTAATCCTGCAGGAGCCCAATTGTCACGGGAGATTTCTTCACGAACTCCCAGAGGTCCGTCGGCCATTTTAAGTTCCGGAATTCCTAAACGTTTTACACCGCCAGAAGTAAACATGCTGTTACCATGCAACATTCCGATTTTTTCTTCAAGCGTCATTTGAGCAACCAGTTTATCGATTTCTGCATCGTATTCTGATCCTATTTCTTTTCCTTTGTATTCTTCTGTTTGTGCCGAATCAGAACCTGCTGTTTTTACATCATTTTTACAAGAGGCAAATGCCAAAAATGCAAATGCGGCTGAAAGGCATATCATTTTGTTTTTCATGCTTAATAGATTTATTTTTAGTTTTTAGATAGTCGTTTTAAATAATTATTGTCTCACCAAATTCAACAAGAAAACATCATTCTCATTGATTTTTATATCCTTCTTAAGTGTTCCTGTAGCATCAATTCTCACTTTTTCTGATGCAATCAAAGCGCCGTCATTTTTTCTTTTAATGGTTTCAACTTGTTGTTTGGTAAGCTGCGACGGTTTTCCCATTGCTAAATAATCCGCGTAAGCGTCATTTGTTTTATAACCTACTTTATAGATTTCTAAAGTATAATTTCCTTTTTGCAAACCATCGACTTCTATTTTTATACTTCCTTTAGGCTTTGAAGGTAAGTCTTTTATATAATAAGTCTGATTGTTCATAGAATCTCCAGGATGCGTATTCGTAAAATCCCAAAATAATAACTGAACATCTCCTTTTGAATTTTTAGTCCCCCATGAAGAGGTGTCTTTGTTTTGAAGTTCAGTTTCACCTAATTTATTTAGAAAGGAATAGGAGAAATAGGCTGGCTTTTTGATTCCTTGTGTATTCAATAATCCAAATCCTCCGTGAAAAGGGGTAAATCTTGGCCCTGCTTCTTCAAAAATATCGGTAAAAACCCAATACGACATTGAGTTTGCGGCATTGCCAATTTGTTTTAGTTTTTGCAAAATATAAGCAGCCGAATGATAACTGTCATGAACAGGATCTGCCGGAGTATAGGATGAACTCCATTCTGTATAATGTAATTCTAATTTTGGCTTAGCCGAATTTGAAATTTGTTGGCGGGAATTTATAACATCACCGCTAATACTCGATTCGTCTTTATTTAAAACAGTTCCTGTAGTTCCAAATTCATCCAGAAATCCTTGTTTTACTCCATAAGTATGTGTTGAAATAAAATCTAAAGGAACATTATTTTTAATACAAAATTCTATTGTTTCAGGAACCCACGCTGCTCCCGCGGTTGCTGGCCCACCAACTTTGTAAGCCGGATTTACGCTTTTGATTCCGCGAGCCGCATATTCATATAGTTTGAAATATTCTGCCTGAGTTCCTGTCCAGAAACCTGGTGTTAAATTAGGCTCGTTCCAAACTTCAAAATACCATGTTTTTACTTCTTCGTCTCCATAACGTTCTTTAAAATGCTGGGTTAAATTTCGAATTAAATCTTCCCATTTTTTATAATCTTTTGGAGGAGTTACATTTCCTTTCCACCAGAAAATAGTTTCTTTTCCGCTCGCCAAAGCCGAAGGCATAAAACCCAACTCAACAAAAGGTTTCATTTTTATACTCAATATAAAATCATACAAAGCATCAATATATTGGTAATTGTATTCCGGATTTCCTTTTGAGTCTTCGCGATAAACGGCCATATCATCAGACAATAAACCATGCATTCTGATGTATTTAAAATCGCATTCTTTTTTGGTCATTGCCAATTGTTGTTGCCAATCGGCACGTAATCCTTCATTTGCTCTTCCGGCACCGATACATTCTTTGAACATGGTGTTCAGTTTTCCTGATTCTTTATTGTAATCGATTTTTATGATTCGGTTTTCAACATTACTGTTTTGTCCAAACAAATTAATATTGATTAGATTAACGAAAATCAGGAATGTTAGTAAGAATCTTTTCATATTAAATTCATTTGAGTTGAATTACATTGGGTTAGACGCACTGCTGTGCGTCTCTACGATTCAGCATGTGCGTATACTTGTTTGGTATATATAAATAAATTTTTAAATTAAATCGTAACGTTAGTAAACCAGACAGGTTTTAAAAACCTGTCGGGTTTGAAATGTCTATAGCTTATAGTTTTTTAAATCTAATGGCTGTTCCTCCTGCACCACCTAAACGCAATTTCATTGAATCTGAAGCTTTTACAGTTTTCTTAGAAATTGCTACGGCTTCAGGATTGTGTTTTTGATCTGTTCCCGCGGCATCAGCATAAATTTGTGCTTCGTAACTGGCATTTTTATCTAAAAACGATAATGAAATTTCAAGCTCTCTCGGGTTTTCATTTGTAATACTTCCTAAAAACCAATCGGCGCTGTTTCTGTCTTTACGGACTGTGGTAATGTATTGACCAATTTCTCCGTTCAATACTTTTGTATCTTCCCAGTCTGTTGGTACATCTTTTAAGAATTGTAATGCTGGTTTTCCTTCGTAATTTTCAGGAAGATCGGCCAACATTTGAATTGGTGAATATGTTGTAACATAAATCGCCAATTGCTGCCCCACTGTTCCCTGAATTCTTTTTCCGGGATATCCTTGTTTTACCTCAACATCAAAAATTCCAGGTGTAAAGTCCATTGGTCCTGAAAGTAATCTTGTAAACGGAATGATGCTTAAATGATTTGGCGGATTTCCTTCGCTCCACGCATTATATTCTTGTCCGCGGGCTGCTTCTCTCGAAACCATGTTTGGGAAAGTTCTGCGTTCTCCGGTATCTTTTATCGATTCGTGGTATAAAACGGCTAAATCGTATTGTGCGGCTTTTTCTAAAATGTATCTGAAATAATTTACTCCAAATTGTCCGAAGTGCATTTCTTTCATGTTTAATTTAGAACCTACGTGACCAATTTTTACGGTGTGAATTCCAAGTTTTTTGTACAGGGCAAAACCTTCATCAACTTGTTTTAAGTAATTGATCAGGTTTGAACCTGTTTCGTGATAACCAATTAATTCGATATCTTTTTTCTTTGCATATTCTACTACTTTTTCTAAGTCGAAATTGTCTGCATTTTTGGTAAAACTAAACATGTGCATACGGTTTTCATACCAGCCCGGTGTCCAGCCTTTATTCCATCCTTCGATCAATAAATGATGAAATCCTTCTTTTGCAGTAAAATCTATATATTCTTCGGCATGTTTTGTGGTAGCGCCTTGTTTGTCACTTTCCCAAAAAGTATATTTCCCGATGTGCATTCCCCACCAAATTCCAAGATATTTGTATGGTTTGAAATAACTGTCTGTATTTTTTAATTTATTAGGTTCGTTCAGATTTAGGATTAAATAGGATGTAATTAAATCTGTTGGTTTTTCGCCAATTTGAATGGTTCTCCACGAAGAAGTGAAGGTATCTTTTACACGAACTTTTACGCCATCTGACCAAGGCACAAGATCTGTTTTTAATTGTGTTCCTACATTGTTTACCAAAGTTGTACTCGCATAATCAATAAGGTTTGCTTCGTGAAAACTTAATGCTAATCCGCTTTTACTTTCTATTGTTAAGGGCGTTAAAACGGTGTCTAGTTTACTAACCGGCGCTTCTTCAAACAAATATTCGTCACGGTTTTCTCGGTTAGCCGGAATCCACCATGCTTTTCCATCTTCTTTCAGGTTAAAAGTCGTTTTTTCATCCATAATGAAAATACTGTCTTTTACATTTTGTTTTGGATATACATATCTAAAAGCCACTCCGTCATCGAAAGCACGAAACTGAATTTCTAATTTACGTTTGTTTCCTGTTTTTTGTTGTAATTCTACAGAAAGCTGATTGTAATGGTTTCTAATATTTTTCTTTTCTCCCCAAACTTGTTCCCAGGTTTCATCGAAGGTTGATTTTTTTACATTTTTAATTTCGAAATTAGAACTGAAATCTTCATTTCCTTTTAATAAAAATCCTAAATCTGATGGTGTAATGACTTCGGTTTTTCCGTGTGAAACGGCATACTTTGGAGCATTTTTTACTAACTCAAATTTAATTTTGTTTTGTCCGTTTGGTGATGCCAGTTCGTAAGCATTTTTGCTTTTCTGACTGTATCCAATCGAAACTGAAAGTAATAAGGCGGGAAGAATGAGGTAATTTTTCATGATATTTTTCTTAATTCATTTTTAGTAAATCGGGCGTTGGCAAGGCTTTCGCCCGATTTAGAAACTCAACAAAAACTTATTTTTATCCTTTTGGGATTTATTTTTATGCAGATTTTTTTGCCACTAATTGCACAAATTTTCTCGAACTATTTTTTTTTTGCCACAGATTACACAGATTAAAATGATTTTTTTTAAAATTCTTTGTGCTTATTTTTTCACGCAGATCTCACAGATTTAAGCAGATTTTTAATTTTTAATTCTCAATTTTTAATCCTTTTAATCTGTGCAATCTGTGGCATACATTTCTTTATTTTATCCACTCTGTTTTAAGAGTTGTTTTTCCTTGTAATGGGTTTGATGTTACATCAAAATTGCTTCCGGATTTTGTAACTTTTATTTCTTGTACTGCATCGCCGTCCGGTAAAAATACTTTGGCTGTGGCCGATGTGGTTTTGTCACTTGCATAAACTTTAAGTGTCAATTTACTCCAATCCATGTCTTTTGTAGATTGTGCTAAAGCGATGTGAGGCAAAGCTGTTCCGTCTTTTACTAAAACTACGATTGGTACTTCGCCGGCTTTGATTTTATGCCAGCCAGATTGGTATACTTTTTTGGTTTGGTAATCAATCCATGTTCCTTCCGGAAGGTAAACGTCTCTTTCCGTCACTTCTTCAAAAAGTGGTGCAACCAACATACTTGATCCAAATAAATATTCGTTGTCTACTAACCAGGCTCCGGGATCATTTGGATATTCTACAAATAATGCACGCATCATTGGCAATCCTTTTTGTGAACTTTCTTTTGCCTGAGCATAGATGTATGGCATTAATTCGTAACGCATATTATCAGCTTTTCTAAATCCTTCAAGGAAATCTTTGCTGTACAACCAAGGTTCGCGCGGAGGTTCGCCGTGACTTCTTACGTGTGAAGTAAACATCCCGAAAGGCGCCCATCTTCTGTATAAATTCTCTGGTGATTTTGTTGCAAATCCTCCTACGTCATGACTCCAGAAACTGAATCCGCTTAATCCTAATGAAAGTCCGCCGCGTAATTCTGCTGACATTGCTCCGTTTGTGGTTTCGGCGTCTCCACCCCAATGTAACGGATAACGTTGTGATCCTGCCCAAGTGCTTCTTGCCCAGATTAAAGTGTATCCTTTTTCTTTTTGGGTAATTTCGGCGACCGCCTTATTATATCGTAACGGATATAAATTGTGTTCGTAAAAACCTGTTCTTCCTGAATGGTAAATTCCGTCTGGCGGTGCTGCTTCTCCAAAATCTACTTTGAAAACTGCTACTCCCTGATCGAATAAATGTTTCAGTTTTGCCTGATACCACGTTACAGTTTCCGGATTTGAGAAATCTAAGACTGCATCTTCGTACGGAAGATTTCCTTTACGATCTCTTACGGCTAAATTCTTATCCATAATTTCATTAAACAAAGTATTCTTTGGTGAGAAATAAGGCAACTGCCATAAGCAAACCTGAAAACCATCTTTCTTTAAATCGGTCATCATTTTTTCTGCATCAGGGAAACGTGCTTTTGCAAACTCGTAATTGTTTCTCCAATCTACATCGAACCAACCTGTATCGAAGTGAATTACATCGGTTGGAATTTTATATTTACGTAAATCTCTTGCTACATCTCTTCCTTCTTTTTCAGAGAAATAAGTGATTCTGCTCATCCAGAAACCAAATGACCAAAGTGGTGGCATTGCTGCTTTTCCGGTTAAATCTGTGTATTGATCCAGAATATCTTTTGGTTCTCCTATAAAGAAAAACAAATCGGCTTCGTCATCGCCAATGTACATTTCGTTGGCACTAGAATAATATCTACCGAAGTCAACTGTAATTGGTGTGGAATGGTGCATAAAAACTCCGTAACCACGGCTACTCATGTAGAAAGGAACGGGTTTGTACATCGTTTCATTCTGAATTCCGTTTGCATCATCTGCCCATAAAACTACTTTTTGTCCGCGTTTGTTGAATTGTGTGAATGATTCTCCGCAACCAAATATTTTTTCGTCTGGTTCTAAACTAAAAGCCGCTCCCATACTTCTTGAATAATCGCTGTTTCTGCGCACATACGAAAACGGAAGTGTTGGTGTATACGTGTTTTTGAAATCGGAATCGTGAAGTGTACTTGTCAGCAATTTTCCGGTTTCATCGTAAATTTTTACGTGCCACGGTTTGGTCAAAATTTCTACTTTTCCGTGTTTGCTGGTATAACTGTGACCGCCTTCAATTTTAGCATATTTCCATAATTCAGGATGATTTGGCGCAACGCCGTTAATCAACATTAAAGATTCTTTTTCAGGATGAAATTGTGGTCCTGAAGTGGTTTTAATTCTAATGGTTCTGTCCGAAACAAACTGAATTTGGAACGGTAATTCCGGTGAAGCCTGATATTCTGTGGTTGGAAATTCGTTCGCTTCGACAACATCGGGTTTCATCATCATATTGTTGAAAGCCTGACGTGTTTTATAATTGTATCTCAGATATTTTATGGTTCCTTTTCCTGTTGCAGGATCAAAAGCTGTTAATTCATCAGCGAAATAAAAGGTGTTCAGATAATTCTGAAAATCCTTGCTGATATCTATCGGAGCATTTAGCACATCTGCGTTCTGAATTTGTGCCGATGCTTTTGGCGAAAGCAACAATCCAAAACCCATGAATAGAGATAAAGAAGCTATCTGTATTTTTTTCATTGTGTGGTTATTTAGTTTTATTAATAGTCTTTTATTCTGCTGTTATTACAATTGTGGCTGGTTTTAGTCCATTTGCTTTAGCAGTTAATTCTAATCTTCCTGTTTTAGTATCAGACTGAACAATAACTAAGCATTTTCCGTTAAGCGCTGTGTGTTTTGAACCTTTGTACGATTCGTGACTTACAGGATCTCCGCTGCAAACGCCTACAATTCTTCCGTTTCCTTTTAATGAAAAATTGATTTCGTTATTGGCATTTGGAGCCAAAGTTCCTTTTGCATCGAGAATATCTACAGTTACAAATGACAAATCATTTCCATCGGCTTTGATGTTACTTCTGTCTGCTGTCAGTTTTAAATTCTCAGGATTTCCGGCTGTTTTGATTTCGGTTTCTAAAACTGTTTTTCCGTTTTTACGAGAGATTGCTTTTAGTGCTCCGGGTTGAAAAGGAATTCTCCACATGACGTGTAAATCATCTCCTTTTTTACTGCGAACTCCAACTGATTTTCCATTAAGGAAAAGTTCAACCTCATCTGCTTTATTGTAATATGCCCAAACATCTACGGTTTGTCCTGCTTTCCAGTTCCAATGTGGGAAAATATGCAGCACCGTTTTGTCTGTCCATTCGCTTTGGTACATATAATAAACGTCTTTTGGGAAACCGGCTAAATCGACAATTCCGAAATAAGAACTGATCGACGGCCATTCATACGGAGTTGGTTCTCCGATATAATCGAAACCTGTCCAGATGTACATTCCCGAAAGGAAATCGTGTTTTTTTATTACTTTCCAGGTGGCTTCATGCGTAGAACCCCAAGGCGTTTGTACCTGATCGTAAGCTGAAACGGTGTTACCCGGATTTCCTCCGGTAAATTTTTTATCCCAGCTAACTGGCCATTTTTTTATGGTGTCTGAAACAGCGTCATAATAACCTCTTGTTTGTAATCCCGAAGTAGTTTCGGTTGCAATGAATGGTGTATTGGGGAAGTTTTTTTGATGATGTTCGTAGGTTTGATGTGCATAATTGTAACCAATTAAATCTAAAACACCAGATGCGGCAAGTGGATTAATCGATACATTTTTTTTCTCAAATTGTAATGTTACGGCATCAATATTCATATTTACCGGTGGATTCATCGCTGCTGTCAACGGACGCGTTTTGTCGTATTGACGCGTTATTGCTGCTAATTCTTTGGCTATAGCCACACCATTTTCATTCCATTGTTCCGGGATTTCATTACCAATACTCCAAACAAAAATACTTGGATGGTTACGGTCACGAAGCAATTGATCTATTAGATCTTTTTTGTGCCATTTGTCCCAATCGTTTCCGTAATCGTATTTGGTTTTGGTTTGTTTCCACATGTCGAAAGCTTCATCCATGACAATGAAACCCATTTTATCGCATAAATCTAAAAGTTCGGGAGCAGGTGGATTGTGTGAAGTCCTGATTCCGTTTACGCCCATTTCTTTCATGATTTCTAACTGACGTTCGATTGCGCGCGTATTGATTGCAGCACCTAACGGACCTAAATCGTGATGCAGACAAACTCCTTTTATTTTGACTTGCTTTCCATTTAAAATAAAACCTTTATCAAGATCGAATTTAAAATCTCTGATTCCGAAATTGGTTTTGTATTGATCTACAATTTTATCATCAACCGAAATTTCAGTAACGGCTGAATACAATTCAGGTTTTTCGACCGACCATAAAATTGGTGTTTCGACCTGAGTTTCTTGTTTAATGGTTTGATTGGCATTTGCACCAATCGTTATATTTTGAGTAACGGATGTTACTTTGGTATCTTCTTTAAAAATAGTAGTGGTTACTGTTGCTTTTTTTGAAGCGGTGTTTTGGTTTTGAATGGTAGTTTCAAAACTTACTGAAGCTTTTTCAGCTGTAACTTTTGGTGTTGTCACATAAGTTCCCCATTGTGCAACGTGTAGTTTATCGGTGGTTTCGATCCAGACATTTCTAAAAATTCCTGATCCTGAATACCAACGTGAATTGGGTTGTTTTGAATTGTCAACCTTTACAATAATTTCGTTGTTTTTGTCTCCGTAATTTAAATACGGTGACATGTCATATTGAAAACCTATGTATCCGTTTGGACGTTTTCCTAAATAATGTCCGTTTATCCAGACTTCGCTGTCTTTGTAAACGCCATCAAAAATAATGGATGTTACTTTACTGCTATCTGCAGCAGCAACTTTGAATGTTTTTTTATACCAGCCCAAACCTCCGTTTAATGCTCCGCCTCCGTATCCGGCAAGACTTTTTTCATCGAAATTTCCTTCGATACTCCAATCATGAGGAACGTTTAAAGTTCTCCATTTGGTCGAAGTTCCAATGGTATCTTTGTCTTGTATGCTATCATTTAAATGAAAACTCCAATCTGAATTAAAAGAAACTTTTCTGTTTGCAAAAGCATCCTCTTTTTTGCTGCACGAGCCCAACAAAATAATTCCGATTAGCATTAATAATGGTAGTCCATTATTGAAGTATTTTCTTTTATTCTTCATTTTGAAAGGATTTTTTAATATTTAAAAACAAATATAAACATACCGATAGGCGACTTTGTAAATCCCCTACCGGTTGTTTTATACTTTTAAACAATCTGGCTTTTAGTTTTTAAAAAGCCACAATTATTTAAGGAATGATGTAATGGAAAACAAACCACTCATCTTTGGTTGCATCGTAAGATGTTCCTAACCAAATACCTTTTTGAAGAAAATCTTTATTGTACGCTTTTACTACTTTAATAACATTTGCAGATGGACTCATCCAGCTTTCTGAATTTTGAATTAAGACCTCTGTTCCTAAATTAATTTCGTTGGTTGCTGCATTTATAGTAAAGATTCCTGTAGTTACAACTCCGTTTTGGCTGCGGGTATAGTTTAATTTACCGCCCCATTGATCAAAACGTATCCATGAATTAGCTGCAACAGCTGCCCAACCAGGATTCCATCCCCAATCTGCAGAACTACCTGCTCCGGTTGTCCATCCTTTTCCTGCACCAATCCAGTCTACCGGATTTCCTGCTGCATCCAGTTTCCAAACTCTACCTGCACCAGCACCACCTGTTAACATTGTTACCAATTCTCCTGGAGCAAATGTAGGATTATAGCCTTCGTCAAGAACAGGCACTGTAACCGGAGGAACGTAGGTATCTGCATAATCTTTAGAAACAAAATTCCAGATGTACCACCAAGGTCCTTCGCTATTGGTTCTCTTAATAGCAATTCGTAACTGATTCTCTGTAAGTGTTAATACTTTAATTTCACTAGTCCAGTTACTTGCATTTGCAATATAATTATCCGGTCTTAAAATTGTAGCTCCGGTTGTAGTCAAGGTATGAGCATTAACATCTAAGAAATATGCTCCGCTTTCGATGCTTATTCCGTTAGCTTCATGAACCGTCATAAAAGGTCCTCCGTCAAGGCTGAAAGTCATGTATCTTCCCCAATGCATATCTGCATCTGTACTTGAATTTGCATTTCCTGTAGGTTCCCAGTTTGGAGAGAATTTATTCCATTCTACTACTGTATTAGGATCTGCATAAGACATTGCTCCCGGAGCTAATCCGTATTTACCGTTGTCAGCTACCCATGATTTTTTGTGTCCAACTCCACCAGATAATGCAGTCCATAAAGGATCATTAACATAGTTTAAGTTGTCCTGACTTACTGTAATAGTTACCGGATCTAACTCGACAATACCACCATCTGTTACTGCAGAAATCTTAATAGTATAAGTTCCTTTAAAAGCATATTGTACTTTTTGTTCCGCTTTATTTGATTTTCCTGTAACATAATCCCAGTTTAAAATAACTCCTGGAGTTGTGTTTTTTAATAGTACTGTATTTCCTCCGGGATCTGCAACTAAATCCTGAGTAATGTCATAATGTATATCTGATTTATTCATTGGCTCATCCAGAGAATAGGTATCTGGAGAACAAGATGATACGAGCATTAGTGCTAATATCAAAAATGATGTAATTAATACTTTAATATTTTTCATTTCTTTGATTTTTTAGTTAAAATTACCAACCAGCATTTTGTTTCAAAAGTCCTCCTGATAATGTAATCTGAGTATTCGGGATTTGCATCAGTCCTTTTGTTTCCTGAATTTTACCTGCCGAAATTGTTTTTGTTGTAGGAACTCCACCATTTAATAATGTTGTAGTTTCTGCAATACTTGAAGATGCTTTTCCAATTCCCTGACGTAGTAAATCATAGTATCTTACTCCTTCAAGAGCAAACTCCAGGCGTCTCTCGTTCAAAATATTATCAGCATTTACTGGTAATGCAACAAAATTCTCTTTGTAAGCTCTTCTTCTAACCTCATCAAAATAAGTCTGAGCATTGCCACTTCCTAATTCTGCAGCCATTAATAAAACGTCTGAATATCGTAACACTACATAATCCTGAAATTGACTGATGTCCCAAAAGCGACTTCCCATAGCAATCGGAAGATCTACTCCTTCTTTGTTCACCATTGGAGAATATTTTTTATTGTAATATCCGGTGTATTCTCTTTGGCTATTTTTTTTGTCAAATGGTATCTTCTCTTCATCTAAACCAATTATACTTGCAGTACGTCTTGTATCTGTTACACTATAAGCATTCCATAACTTAGAGTTTACGGTAACTCCCCAACCACGGCCATACGGATAAGATGAGAATTCTCTTATTCCGAACATTACCATCCATTGGTTACTATCAGTATTTCCGTCATAATCACTTGTATAAGTGTATTTTATTGAAAAGACAAATTCTCTATTGGCTTCACCTGCATATTTGTCTACTGAAGCTGCCGGCCAAAGAGTAGAAAAATCAGCCACTAAACCATGTCCGCTAGAAGCAATAACATCTTCTAAATGTCCTAGAGCCTGAGTTTTATTTACTACACCAACCAGGTCAGGTTTTCCGTAATATCCTGTGTAATATAAATAAACACGCCCTAGTAAAGATTTTGCTGCCCATTTTGTAATACGTCCGTTTGGTTTCGCATTATAAGCTTCTGTAGGCAAATTGTTTGATGCAAATACCAAATCATCTGCTATTACTTTATAAATTTCTTCAGGTGTCGCCTGCGGAACATTTTCAGAAGTTGGTACTGTCAATAAAGGCACACTTCCCCATATACGGGCCATTTCAAAATAAAGATAAGCCCTGATAAATTTAGTCTCAGATTCGTATGTGTTTCTTAAGGCAATATCTCCCTGCCATTCAATCTGATCCATTTTAGATAATAGCATATTACAACGGTAAATTGCTTTATAGTAGGCGATCCAATTGGTATTAAGTATATCAACATCTGCAGGAGATCTTGAAGTATCAAATTCATCCATAACTGCATAATTGTAAGGATCTGAATTTCCCGTACCTCCAAAACAATTATCAGACATTACTTCGCTTAATACAGGAACTCCCACTCCTGCGCCGCCTGTTGCTACCTGCATTCCGTCGTAACAACCAACTAATGCTGTATAAGCATCGTCTTTGGTTTTGTAAAAACTTGTATCTATTGGTGTTAGAGGCTCTGTTTCTAAACTACAAGAACCCAGAACCAATAAACTCAAACAGAAAATATATAAATATGTATTTTTCATCTTTTTATTTATTAAAGTTTAACATTTAATCCTAACATGAATGTTCTTGGTCTTGGATAGTATCCTACATCTACACCTGATGAGAATTTTTGGTCATTGTTTGAAGAACCAAATCCAATTTCAGGGTCCATACCGTTGTATTTTGTGAAAGTGTAAAGATTTAATACTGAAAAGTAAACTCTAAACTGGCTGGCAAAAAATGGTTTTGATTGTTTCATTTTTGCTAAATCAAATCCTAATGTTACCGTACTGATTCTTAAGAAATCCCCATTTTGAACATATAAATCTGAAAATTGTGTAAAGTTTCTATTGTCTTCAGTCACTCTTGGTACTGTGTTAGAAGATCCTTCTCCGTGCCAACGATCTAATATCGCAGAAGTATAATTTCCGTAAGCATTAGATTGGTTTCTATAAGATTGTACGATTTGGTTTCCTGCTACTCCATTTGCCAAAAGCGAGAAATCAAAAGCTTTATAACTTGCAGATAAAGAGAAACCATAAGTAAAGTCAGGATTAGGATTTCCGATACTCGTTTTATCCGAAGCATCAATTTTATCGTCGCCATTCGTATTTACATAAATAATGTCTCCAGGAGCTGCGGTTGGCTGTAATACTACACCATTTGCTGATTTGTAATTGTCGATTTGTGCCTGATTCTGGAACACACCGCCAGTTTTATATCCCCAGAAATAACCTAACGGATATCCGTTTTGTGCTCTGTAAAATTCAGGTGAATTGTCATAAAGTTCATTAGGCAATCCGTGAATCATTCCATCTGCCGTTGGTATTGCCCCAACTGTATTTTTGTTGTAAGCACCATTCGCACTCACACTGTATTTAAAATCTCCAATACTGTTTTGATAGTTTAAACTTACCTCAACCCCTTTATTTACAACATCTCCTCCATTAATAAATGGTGCGTCAGCTCCTGCGGTTGCATAAACTGGTGCTAATATTAACCAGTCTTTGTTTGTTTTCTTATAAAAATCAACCGTAAGATTTAATGAATTGTCTAAAAATCTAGCGTCCAGACCAAGGTCAATTTGCTCTGAAGTTTCCCATTTTAAATCCAGATTTGATAATCTGTTCGGGTATGCTCCAGGAGTAAGACTTCCTTCCTTATCTCCAAAAGTATAATTAGTATCATCTACCTTTATTGGTGACAGATATTGAAAAGCTCTTGCATTCTGATTTCCAACTTGTCCCCAAGATGCTCTCAATTTAAGGAAGTTGATCACTTTTGAATCTCTTAAAAATTCTTCGTTTGATGCAACCCAACCTGCTGAAACAGATGGGAAATAGCCCCACTCATTTTCCTTAGCAAAAATGGAAGATCCATCAACTCTAAAAGTGGCATTTAGCAGATAAGTTTCTTTAAAATTGTAATTTAATCTTCCAAAATAAGACATTCTTTTGGTTTCTTGCTTGATACCATTGAATGCTATTTTAGCTCCGTCTTTATTCGTGGTATTGTCTAACCAGGCATGCTCTAAATCATCAAAAAACGAATCTGCATTTGAAGCGGATATAGTTGTTCCGTCATAATTAATAGAAGATGTACCTACCATTGCCTCAAAATGATGCGTTTCGGCAACATTAAATTTATACGTCAATAAGTTATCCCAGGTAAGTGTTTTACCTTTATTCATGTTTTGACTTACTTTATCAAAAGCACTGTTTGCATAAATAGACAATTGATATTTAGGAACGTACGAATGTCCTTCGCCTGCATAATAATCAAGACCTAAAGTAGTTTTGAATGTTAAATTTTTTATTGGCTCAATTTGCAAATAAACATTACCAAGCAATTTTTGATTATTATTTTCATTTTGATTGTTGTACTCCATTAATGCATAAGGATTTGCCTGACCCGCCAACCAAGGCTCGCTGTTTTTGGTACTATCGTAATAGTTGCCATTTGCATCGTACATTGGTAATAATGGCGATACCTGATAAGCACTTCTTAGAGAATTGTTGTACTGATTTCCAACTCCAATTCCGTTTTTATTGATGTAAGCAAAACTCAAGTTCTGACCAAAAGTCAATATATCTTTGTATAATTTATGTTCTGAATTGAATCTGAAATTATAACGCTCATAGTTCGATAAATCTTTACCTCCTACAACTCCTTCTTGTCCTAAATAAGACAAAGATGATGAGTAAACAGAACTATCTGAACCTCCGGAAACACCAAAAGAGAAGTTTTTAGTTGCTGCATTATCTACTAACATTTTATCCATCCAGTTTGTTCCTTTTCCCATTGCAGCAATTTGGCTGTTAGAGAAATATGGATTTTTTCCTGAATTTACTGCCGCTTCATTTAAGATTGTAGCGTATTCAGTTGCATCTAATAAATCTACTTTTCTGGATACTGATTGTACTCCGTAATATTGGTCAAAAGTAACTTGTCCTGAAGAACCTCTTTTTCCTTTTTTGGTTGTTACCAAAACAACTCCATTAGAAGCTTGCGAACCATAAATGGCAGCAGATGCAGCATCTTTTAATACAGAAATAGATTCGATATCAGAGTTACTTAAATACGAAATATC
Organism: Flavobacterium bizetiae; assembly: GCF_902804475.1. Taxonomy (GTDB): domain Bacteria; phylum Bacteroidota; class Bacteroidia; order Flavobacteriales; family Flavobacteriaceae; genus Flavobacterium; species Flavobacterium bizetiae. The sequence goes on along the minus strand of NZ_CADCSU010000015.1, from coordinate 8,337 downwards.
ATTAGTAAGTATTCCGTCTACAACATATAACGGACTGCTTCCTGCTGTTGAACCAACACCTCTAATCACCACATTTAATCCTTCTCCCGGCTGACCTGAAGTAGAAGTAATCTGGATACCGGCTGCCTGACCCTGAAGTGCCTGTAGCGCATTTGTTGTATTGGTTTTTGCAAGATTTTCTCCGCTAACCTGAGTAACGGCATTGGTTACAAGTGTTTTCTTTTGTGAACCGTACCCAATAACGACAACTTCTTTAAGATCTGCCGCTTCTGTTTGTAAAGTAACAGCGATCGTTTTTTGAGTTCCAACGGTAATACGTTGTGTTTTAAATCCCATAAAACTGATTACGATTACGTTGCCAGCTTTGGCTTCTAATTTAAAATTTCCATCAAAATCTGTTGATGTAGCGGTCTTGGTACCTTCGATAGCGACCGTAGCACCCGGAACGCTCATACCATCATCTCCTGATTTTACATTTCCGGTTACAAACTGGGATTGCTCCTGGGCAAAACCGGACTGCATCATAAATACACTAAGCAACAGCGCCATACAAAACGAGAGCGGTGTTGTTTTAATACAATGTTTGCTTTTCATAATAGTTAAGAATTGGTTTAAATTATAGTTAGTAATTTTTAGTCGTTAGTAAGCATTCGAAATAATTTGTTCGAATAATTCCTGTCTTCCACTTAATGGTTGAGGTTCTCCACTTGCACGTGCAATTTTGCTAAGATCTTCAAGAGATAATTCTCCGTTTTCGAACTTTGCTCCGTTTCCGCCGTCAAATGAACTGTAACGCTGCGTGCGTAATTTTCTGTAATCTGTATTCTGAAGTATCTGATCTGCGCAGATTAATCCTCTTGCAAAAACATCCATTCCTGAAATGTGTGCGATGAATTTATCTTCTAAATCGATTGAATTTCTTCTTACTTTTGCATCGAAGTTTACTCCGCCACCCTGAATTCCTCCACCTTCAAGGATCACTAACATTGCCTGAGTAACTTCCTGAAGATTTATTGGGAACTGATCTGTATCCCAACCGTTTTGGTAATCACCACGATTGGCATCAATGCTACCTAACATTCCTGCATCAACGGCAACTTGCAATTCATGTTCAAAAGAATGTCCGGCAAGTGTTGCGTGGTTTACTTCAAGATTTAATTTGAAATCATTTTGAAGTCCGTATTTATTAATGAATCCTAATGAAGTCGCAGCATCATAATCATATTGATGTTTTGTTGGTTCCATCGGTTTTGGTTCGATCAGGAAGTTTCCTTTAAAACCTTCTTTACGAGCATAATCTTTACAAGTATTTAAGAATCTGCCTAAGTGGTCTAATTCTCTTTTCATGTCTGTGTTGAGCAAACTCATATATCCTTCGCGACCTCCCCAGAAAACATAATTTTCACCACCTAAAGCTATAGTAGCATCGATTGCGATTTTTGCCTGAGCTCCTGCATACGCCAAAACATCAAAGTTTGGATTCGTAGCTGCACCATTCATATAGCGAGGATTGCTGAATAAGTTTGAAGTTCCCCACAACAATTTAATACCTGATTCTTGTTGTTTTTGTTTGGCATATTCAACCATTGTCTGAATACGAGTTTCAAATTCTGCTAATGTTGGCGCATCATCAACCACATCAACATCATGAAAACAATAATATGGCAAACCTAATTTTGTCATGAATTCAAAAGCCGCATCCATTTTGTCTTTGGCTCTTAAGATTACATTTTCATTTTTATCCCAGGAAAAAGTTTCAGTCGAAGCTCCAAACGGATCTCCTCCTGTGTTACATAGCGTATGCCAGTATGCCATCGAAAAGCGTAAATGCTCTTTTAACGTTTTTCCTGCAACGACACGATTTTCATCATACCATTTAAACGCTAATGGGTTATCACTTTCTTTGCCTTCGAATTTAATCGTGTCTATGTTTTTAAAATATTGATTGGTTGTGCTCATTATTATTGTATTTTAATTTGATTTTTCCATTCTTGATACAAATCCTGATATTGAGTCGTCAGGATTTTATTAGGTTCAATTCGGTCTAAACATTGCAATCCCTGAAAAGCTTCGTCGAGCGAATTGTAATAGCCGTAACCAAAAGCAGCGCCTCTTGCAGCACCTTCGGCTCCGGATGTATTGTATAATTCTAAAGTAGTCTGTGTAGTATTGGTGAAGATTTCTCTAAAAACCGGGCTTAAAAACAAGTTCGAATTTCCGGCACGAACCACAGTTCCTGAAACTCCCGTTTCTTTCATGACATCAAAACCGTAATTCATGGCAAACACGATTCCTTCGCAGGCCGCGCGCACTAAATGTGATGGCTGATGAATATTGAAGTTTAAATTCTGAATGCCTGAAGTCGCATTTTTATTATTGAAGATTCTTTCTACACCATTTCCAAAAGGATAAAAACGAAGTCCGTTGCTTCCGGCATCAACTTTTGCAGCTTCGGCATTTAGTTTTTCGTAGGCAATTAATTCAGTTCTGTCAACCGACATGATTTTGCGTAACCATTGGTACAAAATTCCAGAACCGTTTATGCACAACATTACTCCGTTGCATTTTTCGGCTTCGGTATTATTAACGTGTAAAAAAGTATTGATTCTGTTTTGTTTGTCGTAAGCATCCTGATCGCTTACGGCGTATACAACTGCTGAGGTTCCGGCTGTTGTAGCGATTTCTCCGGGTTTTAAAACATTCAATGACAATGCATTGTTGGGCTGGTCTCCGGCTCTGTAGGATATTTTAGCATCAGGATTTAATCCTAATTCTTGTGCTATTTCTGGGTGAATAGTTGCCTGAATGCCAAAATTCGAAACAATTTCAGGAACAATCTCAGATGATAATCCCATTTGAGAAAGGATTTCGGTTGCCAGTTTTCCTTCAGAGAAATTCCACAAAGCTGCTTCTGATAATCCCGAAGTACTAATTTGAGCGACTTTTGACAATTTCGCAGCAATAAAATCACCCGGAAGCATCATGTATTTTGCTTTTGCAAAAACTTCAGGTTGATTATCTTTTACCCATTTTAGTTTTGAAGCGGTAAAATTTCCGGGACTTCCTAAAATTTGTTTTTGACAATTTTCGGCTCCAATCTGATTGTAAATTTCATCTCCAATAATGGCTGCACGACTGTCGCACCAAATAATCGACGAACGAACAGGATTCAGATTTTCATCGGTTAAAACCAAACCGTGCATTTGATAAGCGATGCCTATTCCGGCAATTTTCTTTAAATCAATATGAGATTTTGTGCCTAATTGCTGGATTCCGTCTTTTACAAATTGCCACCATGATTCAGGATCTTGTTCTGCCCAGCCAAATTGTTGGGCAATAATTGGCATTTCAAAATCAGGAACGCTAACGGCTCCAATGGTCGTTCCTTTCTCAGGATCGAAAACTGATAATTTTATCGAAGAGCTTCCTAAATCAATTCCTAAAAAAAACATTTGGTGGTATTTTAAGTTAGTTATAGATTTGTCCTTTTTAAACTTATAGTCAAACTGAACTTATCTTATGGTTAATTTGACTACAAGTGTAAAACATTTTTTCTATATTAACAAAATATTAGGGTTATATTTTTTCAATTCTGATAATTGGATCCTCATTTTTATGAATACAATAAAATATTGGGTTAAATAGAATAAAAAAATATCAAAAAAATAACGAATTAGCGATTTGACAATCAGCCGTTTAGGAATTATAATTTTAGAATGGTATTTTCTAACGAATCACAAACACTTGATTGTCAGAAAATTATTTCGTTAAAAAAAATATAAAGGATTTATAAAAGCAACTATTCATTTTATTTATTTAATTTGTTTAAAATTTAAGTAGCATATGGTCAAAAATGTAGCCGACGATTCAGCTTTAAAAAGTGAACCAACCGCAATGAATGCGATCACGATTGACTGTGTCATATTTGGATTTGATAAAGGGAGTCTAGAAGTACTATTGGTACAACACGGAGAAGGTATTAGCAAAGGAAAATGGGGACTTCCGGGAGGATGGATTTATAAAAAAGAAAGTACTGACAATGCCGCACATCGTTTATTGAACGAACTTACGGGACTGGATAACATTTATTTAGAGCAATTAAAAGCTTTTGGAGATCCGGATCGTTTTCCGCTTCGACGCGTTATTACTATAGGTTATTATGCTTTGGTAAAACGAGAAGATTATAATATTAAAGCGGGTTTTACGGCATCTGATGCTAAATGGTATAAGATCAATAGTATTCCGGATTTGATTTACGATCATAACGAAATTCTTGCTTATAGTTTAAAACATCTTCAAAACAGGGTACGCCAGGCACCGCTTGGATTTAACCTTTTGCCTGAAAAATTTACTTTATTGCAATTAATGCATTTATACGAAGAGATTCTGGGGATCGAAATGGATAAATCTAATTTTAGAAGAAAAATTCTTCACATGAAATTATTGGTTGCATTAGATGAAAAACAACAGGATGTTTCGCATAGAGCTGCTAAATTGTATAAATTTGATCCGGAGATTTACAACAAACTCACAGAAAAAGGATTCAATTTTGAATTTTAATACTATCGACAATATTAGCAAATGACTTTTCCATCTTCTAAAAATAATCCAGATCCTACGAATAAAACCACTACTCCGGAAATAGACGGAATGACGATTGACTGCGTTATTTTTGGATTCAATAAAGCAAGTCTTGAGGTACTTTTGGTACAACATGCTGAAGGAGAAAGCATCGGAAAATGGGGACTTCTGGGTGGATACATGAAGAGAGAAGAAAGTGCTGATGATGCAGCGCACCGAATCGTATATGAACTTACGAGTCTTGACAACATTTATTTAGAGCAACTAAAAGCTTTTACCAATCCTGCCCGTGTGCCTCAAAGACGTGTGGTAACTATTGGATATTATACTTTGGTCAATCGTGAAGATTATAATATCAAAGCCAGTTTATCTGTTATTGAAGCAAAGTGGTATAAAATTAATAAGATCCCGGAGTTGATTTTTGATCATAACGAAATTCTAAATTTTAGTTTGATGCAGCTGCGCAATCGCGTTCGTCAGGCTCCAATTGGTTTTAATCTTTTACCTGAAAAATTTACATTGTTGCAGTTAATGCATTTGTACGAAGAGATTTTAGGAATTGAATTAGACAAATCTAATTTCCGCAGAAAGATTCTGCACATGAAATTACTTGTTGAGCTCGATGAAAAACAAAAAGCCGTATCGCACAGAGCCGCTAAATTGTACAAATTTGATGCTGATACTTATAAAAAACTTACTGAAAAAGGTTTCAGTTTTGAGTTTTAATACAAATGCCTGAAGGAAATCTTCAGGCATTTTTTATTATTCTAGATACATAAAAATATCACATTGCAGTAACCTCCCACAATACCCGGATATTTAGTAGGATCTTCTGTTCCGGAGTTGGCTGCGACTCCCATTCCGCTGGCACAAATTGAGGTTGGTACAGGTCTGGCACCACAAATTGTTCCTAATGCACCGCCCGTAATGTTTTTCATTTCGTCTTTAGTAAGCCTGCCAAATTTTTCAGCAAGCTGCATGGTTTGTTTTTTCATAATTTGTTTGATTTAATTATTAGTAAAAAATAAACACTTTTTCCTGAGGTGTTTTTTACAATAAAATCCTGCGCACAGATTTTTCATAAAAAATAACCTCAAAAATCTTAACTACAATATGATTTTTTATTATAGTCAAAAAGACTACAAGTATAATCATATTTCACGAAACGACAATTATTCGTACAAAAAATACAGTTTTTTCAAACAAAAGCTAATTATGATATTTTTTCAGCAAGGATGTTTTCCTAAGAGGTCAGGAAAAAAGATTATCCTTACATTTTTGAGTACTAGGCTGTAATTGATAATGAAGGAATTAGCATAATTTTATCTCTTAAAAAACGGCTTTCAGGCTTGAAAACTCAAAATCGGACAAGTACATTCCAGAATCCAAAACTTTGCGCTATCTTTGCGGCTTAATAACACGCTCTACAGCAATTGCTACAGCGCAAATTTATACCCTGAAAATTACTTAAAACTCGTTTAGAGAATTGAAATATTAAAATGAAGAAGATACGTAACTTTTGCATTATTGCACACATTGACCACGGTAAAAGTACATTGGCAGACCGCTTATTGGGCGCTACACAAACCGTTACAGCTCGTGAAGAAAAAGCTCAATTGCTTGACAACATGGACCTGGAACGTGAGCGTGGAATCACCATTAAGAGTCACGCCATTCAGATGGAATATACCTATAAGGGAGAAGAATATATTTTAAATCTTATTGATACTCCTGGTCACGTTGACTTTTCATACGAAGTTTCACGATCTATTGCTGCTTGTGAAGGAGCACTTTTGATTGTAGATGCTGCACAAAGTATTCAGGCACAAACGATTTCTAACTTATATCTTGCTTTGGAAAATGATCTGGAAATTATTCCGGTTTTGAATAAAGTCGATTTACCAAGTGCAAATCCTGAAGAAGTTAGTGATGATATTATCGATTTGTTAGGATGTAAATTAGAAGATATTATTCATGCTTCCGGAAAAACCGGTTTTGGTGTCGAAAATATTTTGGCTGCTATTATCGAAAAAATTCCTGCTCCAAAAGGAAATCCTGATGAACCATTACAAGCTTTGATTTTTGACTCGGTTTACAATCCGTTTCGTGGAATCGAAGTAATCTTTAGAGTTGTAAACGGTGAAATCAAAAAAGGGCAAAAAATTAAATTCATGGCTACCGGCAATGAATATTTTGCTGACGAAATTGGAACTTTAAAATTAAATCAGGTTCCTAAAAATGTAATTTCCAGCGGAGATGTTGGTTATTTGATTTCTGGAATTAAAGAAGCGAAAGAGGTAAAAGTTGGAGATACTCTAACGGATGCTAAAACGCCAACTACTAATATGATTACTGGTTTTGAGGATGTAAAACCAATGGTATTTGCCGGAATTTATCCAGTTGATACTGAAGATTACGAAGATTTGCGTTCTTCTATGGAGAAATTGCAACTGAATGATGCTTCGCTTGTTTTTACTCCTGAAAGTTCTGCGGCTTTAGGTTTTGGTTTCCGTTGCGGATTCTTAGGAATGCTTCACATGGAAATTATTCAGGAACGTTTAGAGCGTGAGTTCGATATGACGGTAATTACTACGGTACCTAACGTTTCGTATTTGGCTTACACCAAAAAAGATCCTGAAACTGCATTTATTGTAAACAACCCTTCTGATTTGCCTGAACCTTCTCGTTTAGACAGAGTTGAAGAACCATTTATAAAAGCTACTATTATTACAAAAGCTGACTTTGTTGGAAACGTAATGAGTTTATGTATCGAAAAACGTGGCCAGATTACCAATCAAACGTATTTGACTACAGAACGTGTTGAATTGAATTTTGATATGCCATTGGCAGAAATTGTATTCGATTTTTATGATCGTTTAAAAACAGTTTCTAAAGGTTATGCTTCTTTTGATTACTCTCCGATAGGAATGAGAACTTCAAAATTGGTAAAACTGGATGTTCTTTTGAATGCACAAACGGTTGATGCACTTTCAGCCTTGATTCACGAAGACAACGCTTACAACATCGGTAAAAAAATGACCGAGAAATTACGCGAATTAATCCCAAGACAACAATTCGACATTCCGATTCAGGCTGCAATTGGGGCTAAAATTATTGCTCGTGAAACTATTAAAGCACTTCGTAAAGACGTTACCGCAAAATGTTATGGTGGTGATATTTCGCGTAAGCGTAAATTACTTGAAAAACAGAAAAAAGGAAAAAAACGCATGAGACAAGTAGGAAACGTTGAAATTCCTCAGGAAGCTTTTATGGCTGTTTTGAAACTTAACGATTAATTTTTTTTTAGAAGAAAGAATAAAGAGAATAGAATATAGATTGAACCCGATGACGAAAGTTGTCGGGTTTTTTGTTTTAATATTTGATTAAGGTTGGAATCTATATTTATAAATACGACGCTGTCTCAATGTACAGAATTGTAGAGACGCACTGCTGTGCGTCTCCCGCAAATTTTATCGGTAATTGATGTTAAATCTTTCGAGAAAATAGACATAGATTGCGAAGACGCACTGCTGTGCGTCTCTACGATTAGAATTCTGATATCTTGTATTTTTTATTTAGAAAACAGATTAACGCGATAGCAAAAGTTATCGGGATTTTTGCTTTTTTAACAGTTCAAACCTCAACAAATCCATGCTTTTATACTTAAAAACTTAAATTTTCACCCTCAATTAAACAAGTAAATACTTATAAAAAAGTAAGATTATTAACTCAATAACTTCATTTTTAATGCTATTG
>NZ_CADCSU010000014.1 GCF_902804475.1 Flavobacterium bizetiae | reverse complement strand
GAAAGAAAACCTGGCATCACAACTTTTTGGATTGGCCTGCAAAAATTCAATTCAGTCATGCAAGGTTGGATACTCTTTAGAGATGTGTCCAGACGGTAGGGCAAATAAGCCTCTTTTTTGTTTTATGTTATTGTCCTGATTCTGGTAAGATATCATCTTCGTAACCAGATTGAGGCTGAATTGGTTTTGGTTTTACCACTTTCTTATTATTTTTCTTCATCATTTCACCAACTTGGTTTGATGCTGTAAACGATGCAACCATATTATTTAGCATATCGCTTCCGGCTTGCGGAGAGTTTGGTAACAAGATTAAGTTAGAATTGGCATCTGCACCAATAGCTTGTAAAGTATCATAATGCTGAGTTACTACAATCAGGGCAGAAGCTTCTTGAGAATTAATACCTACATTGTTCAAAACTTCGACACTTTCTACAAGTCCTCTTGCAATTTCACGACGCTGATCTGCAATACCTTGTCCTTGTAAACGTTTACTTTCGGCTTCAGCTTTTGCTTTTGCAACGATTCTGATTCTTGAACTTTCAGCTTCAAATTCAGCAGCTGTTTTTTCTCTGTCAGCAGCGTTAATTCTGTTCATTGCATTTTTTACCTGAATGTCCGGATCAATATCTGTTACCAAAGTATTGATAATGTCATATCCATAAGTAGTCATGGCTTCATTCAATTCTCTTTTTACTGCAATCGCGATATCATCTTTTCTTTCAAAAACATCATCCAATTTTAGTTTAGGAACTTCGGCACGAACTACATCAAAAACATAAGCCGTGATTTGATCGTGCGGATATTCTAGTTTATAAAAAGCATCATATACTTTTTCCTGAATAACTTTAAACTGAACCGAAACTTTCATTTTGATGAAAACGTTGTCTTTGGTTTTGGTTTCGATGATAACATCAAGTTGTTGAATTTTTAGATTTACACGTCCGGCCAATCTGTCTACAACCGGAATTTTTAATTGTAATCCTGAATTTCTCACGCTGTGAAATTTTCCAAATCTTTCTATAATTACTGATGATTGTTGTTTTACAGTAAAAAAGGAAGACATTAAAATAAAAAATGCTAAGACTAAAAGGATAATAAATGCTGTACCCATAATGATATTGAT
>NZ_CADCSU010000013.1 GCF_902804475.1 Flavobacterium bizetiae | reverse complement strand
GTATGAATAATTTTACACTCATTAATTCTGTAATTAAAAGTTTATTATCGATTTTCTATTTTCTATTTAGCAAAGGACTATTGATTTTGAATAAGTTATTAAATTTTAATTCTTTTTCTTTTTTTATAAATGTTTTTTTTCTTTTTAATATATCATCTTCAATATATGCTCAAGCTACTATTGTAACAAATCCATCAAATTTGCAGATAAATACCGCTTTAAATGGGCCTGGAATAGTTATCGTTGGTGGAACATTGTCGGGAGCAGCAACTGCCGCAACATTGCGTGCAAATCAAGTTGCCACCTTTTCTAATGGTATTAGTGGCGCTGGTTTGCAGATACCGAGCGGTGTGTACTTTACTACAGGAAGTGCCCCTTTCGAATTAGCAAACAAAAATACTGCTGTCCAAAATAGTTTTAACCCTGCTGGAGCTACAACATTATCAGATCCCAATTTATCTTTAATTGATCCTACCGCAACACGTGACTTAGTATCGTATTCTTTTACAATAACTTTAGCACCGAATGTTTCGGGACTACTTTTTAGTTATCAATTTGGTTCAGAGGAGTTTCCAGATTATGTAGGTTCTAATTTTGATGATGCTTTTGGTTTTTTTGTTTCGGGGCCTGGTATTTCTGGAATTCAGAATTTCGCAACATTGCCAAATGGTAATGCCACATCAATAAATAAGGTAAATTCTGGTATTCCTGGATTTAGCTCACCGGCAACACCTGTCGCTGCATACGATGGTTCTCAATCTGCTTTGTATATCAATAATGGTCACATTACAACTACTACTGGAGGTAAATATAACCTGAATACAGCGCCTCAACCAGGACCTTTCCCAGTTTTTACAGAACATAATGGTTTAACAAAGTCGATAAAGAAATCCATTGCTGGCTTAACTCCTGGAGGAACTTATACTTTTAAAATTGTAATTGCTGACGCTGGTGATGCATCGTTGGATTCGGGTGTTTTTTTAGATATTATAGAGGGTATAATTTCTGCCGATCTCTCTGTTTCTAAAACTGTAAATAACCCAAGTCCAAATGTGGGAAGCAATGTTGTTTTTACACTCACAGCAGGCAATACTGGTCCTGGTAATGCACCAAATACCAAGGTTACTGATTTGTTACCAGCTGGTTACACTTTTGTGTCTGCTACACCAAGTGTTGGGACATACGATTCCTCGACAGGGGTTTGGGATATTGGTTTATTAAATATAGGCTCTTCCCCAACTTTGCAAATTACTGCTACGGTAAAAGCTGCAGGTCCTTATTTGAATAGTGCTTCTATAGCATCTCCAGATATTGCAGATCCTACCCCTGGAAATAATACCTCTAGTGTTACCCCAACCCCGGTTGCGCAGTCTAATGTTGGTATAACCAAAACCGCAAGTAGCGCTACGCCT
>NZ_CADCSU010000012.1 GCF_902804475.1 Flavobacterium bizetiae | reverse complement strand
TGTCTTGTCCTGAAATAGCGATACATAAAAAGTATCATTATGGAAAAAGATCAAGAATTACGCTATGTAAAGCGTACACAGAAAGATTACAGTATGTCTTTTAAACTTCAAATTGTTCATGACATAGAACAAGGCATAACCTCGATTTCGCAAGTTAAAAAAGATTATGCCATTCAGTCCCGTTCTACAATCGTTCAATGGCTTCGAAAATTTGGTAACTTTGACTGGGACAATCAAATACCTTCTATTATGCAAAGATCTCCTGAACAAAAAATAATGGAACTTGAAGCCAAAGTGAAGTTATTAGAAAAACAAAAAGCATTTCTAGAGCAGCAGGCTTATGTTGCTGATAAAAAAGCTATTATTTTCGATATGATGATTGACATAGCTGAAAAGGAATATCAAATCGACATCCGAAAAAACTCACCACCCGAACAATCGACTACTTTAAAAAAGAACACCAACAAACAATAATGTTTGCCTGTACTTTGTTCGGGATAGACAGACAGGTTTATTATCGAAGAATAAAAAGAACAAGTTCCAGGCAACTTATCGCTTCAGAAGTTGTCAGCCTGGTTTTGAAAATTAGAAATACAATGCCGAGAATTGGAGCAAAAAAACTGTATTATCTTTTAAAGAGTCACTTGAGTGAACTTAAAATCGGTAGAGATAAATTTATTAATATACTTAAAGCAAATCATCTATTGATAATGCCAAAACGTTCTTATCACATAACAACAAACTCTCATCATCGGTTTAGAAAACACCAAAATCAAATATTAGAACTACGGATCTGTAGGCCAGAGCAAGTCTGGGTATCCGACATAACTTATATTGGAAAAAGAGATAATCCATGTTATTTAAGTCTAATAACAGATGCATACTCTAAAAGAATAATGGGTTTTAATGTAGCAAATAATATGAATGTTCAAAGCAGTTTAATAGCATTGAAAAAGGCAATAAAACAACGCATAGACAAAGACAGAACATTAATACATCATTCAGATAGAGGAATACAATATTGTTCTTATCAATATCAAAAACTATTACATCAAAACAATATAAAATGCAGTATGACTCAAAACTCTGATCCCTATGAAAATGCAGTAGCTGAGAGAATAAATGGAATTTTAAAACAAGAATTTAATATTGATAAATTTAATCAACAACTTGATGTGATGAAGGCTTTGGTAAAAAATGCAATTGATATTTATAATAATAAAAGGCCACATTATTCTAATTATATGCTAACTCCAAGTCAAATGCATCAGCAAAATGTAGTAGAAATGAGAACTTATAAAAGAAAAACACCTGCAATAAAAAATATTACAGGTGTTTAATTAAATATAATTTGTTTAATAATCTGTATCGATTATTTAGGACTACTCAA
>NZ_CADCSU010000011.1 GCF_902804475.1 Flavobacterium bizetiae | reverse complement strand
TGTATTAGGAGGCGGAAGCATCTCAGGAACAACTTATACACCAGATGCTGTTACAGCAGATACCAATGTAACTATTAAATATACTGTTGCAGCTAATGGCAGCTGTGCCTCTACCAATTCAGATGTTACCTTTACGGTTTTCGCTTTACCGGTTAAACCAACATTAAGTGCAGTAACACAACAGACATGTACAAATCCAAAAGGAAGTGTAACTATTACAGATTATGATCCAGCTTACACTTATACAATAACTCCATCATTAGGAGTTATTCAAAATAATGATACAGTTACAGCTCCTGTTGGAAGTTATAGTATTACTGCCTCAGTTAATGGATGTACTTCTGATATTTCAAATTTTACTATCAATTCTAAAATATGTGCTGCAGATGACAACACATATTTAGTACAAATTCCAAGCTATACAACCGCTACCACAGTGGGTAATGTAACAGCAAACGATAAATTAAACGGAGTAGACGTTACAGCTTTAAATACAACAGTAACGGCCATTACAACAGGACCGTTATCTATTGATGCGAGCGGAGTATTGACTTTAGATCCCAACACAGTATCAGGAACATATACAATTACGTACCAAATCTGTGAAAAAGGAGCTAATCCGGTGAACTGTGATACAGCAGAAGCAACAGTGGTAGTAAAAGGAACTTTGGTAGCCAATGACGACAGC
>NZ_CADCSU010000010.1 GCF_902804475.1 Flavobacterium bizetiae | reverse complement strand
GAGGGCACTGAAAAACACCTCTTATTTTGATTGGGATTGGTTTTTAGAGAATTAAAAAAACGCTTGTAACAGGATTTTTTAACCCGTTGCAAGCGTTTTTCACTTTATAACTGTTTTTTATTTGAAGCTATATGAGTCTATTTTTGACTTATATAAGGTCGTTTTGAATAATGCACCATTTAGCTTTTAATTTCTTATATAAATTTCAGTATTCTTTTTAAATTGACTGTAAAAATAGTCATTGCTCCTTGCATTTGCATATTGGCAATGCCGTACGATATTGCCCTATCATAGCCATGTACGTTTTTTAACTCACTATTTTTAGCCTCTATTTTGTATCGATGTTTTGCTTTTTCTTTGTAATATTCTGTTTCCTGAAAGGCGATTTGTTCTTGGTGTAAGTCTGATTTTATCGTTACAGCATAGGTTTTTGTCTTTGCCCCTTCTTTGTAGCATCCCTCTTTTAAAGAACAAGACTTGCATTTTTCAACATCAAAATAATAGGTGTGTGATTGATTTTTTCCAACATTTTTTTTGCCCTGTTTAGCTTTTCGTATAGCCATATGCCCTGCAGGACAAACAATTCTATCGGCATCTTTATTGTATTCAAATTTATCTTCTTCTTTTCTAGTTCCTTGTGCTACCGAAACATTTAATCTAGCTACAACTCTAATATTTTGCCTGGTTGCTAGCTGGAGATTTTTTGTTCCTGTATAAGCTCCATCGCCAATAATGGTATCTACATCCATTCCGTTTTCTTGGCTAATCTCTAAGAGTTTCGGTAACTCTGGACCATCTGCTTTGTCTCCAGAGGTTATTATAGCTGCTGTGATAATTCGTTCTTCTGTCATCGCTAGATGAGTCTTATATCCAAAGAAAGAGCTATCAGCAGATTTATGACCTGTTTTAGCATCTGTATCTTTTGATAAAGTAAAATTTTCCTGAGTATCTTCTATTGTTTCTTTTAGTAAGTTTAATTTTTCTTTCACAGCAGATATAGAACTTAAAGATTGTTCTTTTTCTATACGCTTCTCTAACTCTTTGCAATAGTCCAATTCTTTTTTTAATTCATAGGTATCGTTCTTCTTTGGCATATTCTCTTTGAATCGATCATCAAATAAATATACCGTTTTTCGTAGTAGTTTAGAACGTTCTCTTAATACATCAATTGCTGAAAATGGATTGGATCTCGATAAAGTATGCGTGGCATCAACTATGATAGATTGAGATCTGATGATTCCCTTTTCAATAGCTATAGATACAGTTTTTCCAATGAGAAGATTTAATAAGTCTGTGTCCTTAAGACGAAGTTTACGAAATTTTGTCAAGGAGCTTGGATCGATGACGCCTTCTTCTGGACTCATTTCTAAGAAATATTTAAAAGACATATCAAAACGCGAACGATCAACTACATCAACATCAGATACATTATATATTGTTTTTAAAAGTAAGTACTTAAACATACGAACTGGGCTTTCTGCTTTGCGACCGTTATTTGTACAGTATTTATCTAACAACTCTTCGTAAATGAATGAAAAATCTATTAGTTCGTTGATTTTTCTAAGTAGATTATCCTGTGGAACGATTAAATCATATAATGAAGAATAGGGACTAAACTGAATTTGCTGCTGCTGAATTAACATCTAAAAGGTCTTATGATTACACTCAAAAGATACAAAAAAAAGGAGCAGAAAACATTTAGCTTCTACTCCTTTTAATTAACAATCATTCCTAAAGAAGGACTTTTTCAGTGTCCTC
>NZ_CADCSU010000009.1:262-1449 GCF_902804475.1 Flavobacterium bizetiae | reverse complement strand
TGTTCCACCTGCCGGTGTAGCTGATAAAGTCTTGGTATCAGTAGAGCAGATTGCTGCTGTAGAAGTCGTATTGTTTGCTGTTCCTGCAAATGGATTTACCGTAAAGGTAACATCTGAATTGGTAGAAGCACAGCTTCCATTAGCTGCAACGGTATATTTAATTGTTACATTAGTATTTGTTGTAACAGCATCTGGTGTATAAGTTGTTCCCGTGATTTTTCCGCCTCCTAATACAATACTCCATGTTCCACCTGCCGGCGTAGCTGATAAAGTCTTGCTATCAGTAGAGCAGATTGCTACTGTAGAAGTCGTATTGTTTGCTGTTCCTGCAAATGGATTTACCGTAAAGGTAACATCTGAATTGGTAGAAGCACAGCTTCCATTAGCTGCAACAGTATATTTAATAGTTACATTGGTATCTGCTGTAACAGCATCTGGTGTATAAGTTGTTCCTGAGATGCTTCCGCCTCCTAATACAATACTCCATGTTCCGCCTGCCGGCGTAGCCGATAAAGTCTTGGTATCAGTAGAGCAGATTGCTGCTGTAGAAGTGGTATTGTTTGCTGTTCCTGCAAATGGATTTACCGTAAAGGTAACATCCGAATTTGTAGAAGCACAGCTTCCATTAGCTGCAACAGTATATTTTATAGTTACATTGGTATCTGTTGTAACTGCAGCAGGTGTATAAGTTGTTCCTGAGATAGTTCCTCCTCCTAATATAATACTCCATGTTCCTCCTGCCGGTGTAGCTGATAAAGTCTTGGTATCAGTAGAGCAGATTGCTGCTGTAGAAGTCGTATTGTTTGCTGTTCCTGCAAATGGATTTACTGTAAAAGTAACATCTGAATTTGTAGAAGCACAGCTTCCATTGGCTGCAACGGTATATTTAATCGTTACATTAGTGTCTGTTGTAACTGCAGCAGGTGTATAAGTTGTTCCTGAGATAGTTCCTCCGCCTGATACAACACTCCATGTTCCTCCTGCCGGAGTAGCCGATAAAGTCTTGGTACCTGTACTACAAATTGCTGCTGTAGAAGTCATATTGCTCGCTGTTCCTACAAATGGATTTACCGTAAAGCTAACATCCGAATTTGTAGAAGCACAGCTTCCATTGGCTGCAACGGTATATTTAATCGTTACATTAGTGTCTGTTGTAACTGCAGCAGGTGTATAAGTTGTTCCTGAGA
>NZ_CADCSU010000009.1:0-165 GCF_902804475.1 Flavobacterium bizetiae | reverse complement strand
AGATAGTTCCTCCGCCTGATACAACACTCCATGTTCCTCCTGCCGGTGTAGCTGATAAAGTCTTGCTATCTGTACTACAAATTGCTGCTGTAGAAGTCGTATTGCTCGCTGTTCCTGCAAATGGATTTACTGTAAAGCTAACATCTGAGTTTGTAGAAGCACAGC
>NZ_CADCSU010000008.1 GCF_902804475.1 Flavobacterium bizetiae | reverse complement strand
TGATATTATAAAGAACATGTCTCTTAATTGTGTAAGCTGCGTTGAAGATAAATCTGTTTTGTGCATTCAGGACAGCAGTGAAATAAACCTGTACAATCACAGAAACAGGATCAAAAAGGATGAGTCAATTGGACTAACCAATGCTTCTATTGGTGGACTTGGCTTTTTTATTCATCCAAGTTTTATCATAGATGCAGATACTTTAATGCCATATGGTTTTTCAGATGTGAAAATATGGAATAGAGGTCATGAACTGCCTCCTAAAATGAAGACCAATACTCACAATCGCATACCAATTGAAGAAAAAGAGTCTTATAGATGGATAGATTCCTCTCTTGAAACTAAGAAAAGATTAAGTAAAGCAAAAGAAATAATCATTATTCAGGACAGAGAGGGAGATATTTTCGAACAATTTTGCCTTGTTCCCGACAGTAAAACGCATTTACTGATTAGATCGCGATTTAATAGATTGCTTGA
>NZ_CADCSU010000007.1 GCF_902804475.1 Flavobacterium bizetiae | reverse complement strand
TAGTCATGGTCGGAAGATTATTCTTCCGGCCTTTTTTGTTTTATACTTTAAAAAAAAATGTTTTTATTTATTTTATTTAACACGAATTTTCTTGTTTAATTTACTTGCTTTTTGTATATTTATTACTGTAAAACAGTAATGTATGGCAAATTTTAAAGACCACAAAGTATCCGTTAACGAACTCCTAGGTTTTATTCCTGAAGCGCTTTTGTCACATCTCTCCACTAGTACAAAAGTGGATCACTATTCAAAAGTACTTCATGGTAAAAAAGTATTTTACCTGCTTCTTTATTCCATTATAGATAATGAAAGACTAAGTCAACGGACATTGGAAGATACTTTCAACTATTCAGGTTTTAAAGCTGTTTTTAATTTGGACGAATCTGAAACTGTCAGAAGAAGCTCTATCTCGGAGAGACTCTCTAAGATTGATGCCAATTATTTTAAAGAAATTTTTCAATATATGTATGATCGTTTCTCACAGAGTTATAATCAGCAAGAAAGAGACAAGTACAATTTAATACGCGTTGATAGTACAATTGTATCACAAGCAGCTACAAAGCTTAAAGAAGGGATCGACCAGAATAGTGGCAAGAAGCTTATAAAATTCAGCATTTCCTTTGATGGGATTCTTCCAGCCGGCGTTGAAGTATTTAATAAACAATGTTATTCAGCTGAAGATAACGCCCTGCCTGAAGCCATCTTAAATCAAGTAAAAAAGGACTCTGAACATCGAAATAT
This sequence comes from Flavobacterium bizetiae, assembly GCF_902804475.1. Taxonomy (GTDB): domain Bacteria; phylum Bacteroidota; class Bacteroidia; order Flavobacteriales; family Flavobacteriaceae; genus Flavobacterium; species Flavobacterium bizetiae. The sequence continues at coordinate 652 of NZ_CADCSU010000007.1, read as the reverse complement.
TTATATCATCGACAGAGGTGTTCAGTCCACTAGGACCATGAAGGAGTTTGATCAGTCTCATATCAAATTTGTAATTAGAGCTAAGGAAAATCGCAAACATGAAGAGATAAAATCCTTAATTGAAGAGAATCAAGATTTAGATATTGGAGATAACTTCTTAATAAAAGACAGCATTATCAATCTCTATACAGGAACTCCCATAAAAAACAAACTAGGAAATACATATTTTAGAGAAGAAAAAGTTGAAAATAAGTTTAGGCTGGTAGTTGTAAAAAACAAAGAAAATCCCAAAAAAGAATTTTGGTTCATTACCAATGATTTTGAACTTACCGCTAAAGAAGTTGCCCAATATTACAGAAAAAGATGGGACATCGAAGTTTTTTTCAGGTTTATCAAACAAGAACTCAATGTCAGTCACTTGGTGTCACTAAGTAAAAACGGAATGGAAGTGATGATTTATATGACTTTAATTGCCGCAATGCTGATTTTAATATATAAAAAAGCAAATGACCTTGGTTATAAAACCGCAAAAAGAAGATTTGGTCTGGAACTAAGGGAACTTATTACTGCAATAATGATAGTCTTCGCAGGCGGAGATCCTTCAAAAGTATTTAAAACATAAAGTGGCCGGAATTTCTTCCGACCACTCTTA
>NZ_CADCSU010000006.1:2880-5279 GCF_902804475.1 Flavobacterium bizetiae | reverse complement strand
CTAGAGACCGGCGCACGGGTGCGTAACGCGTATGCAATCTACCTTTTACAGAGGGATAGCCCAGAGAAATTTGGATTAATACCTCATAGTATAGCAGTTTCGCATGAAACCACTATTAAAGTCACAACGGTAAAAGATGAGCATGCGTCCCATTAGCTAGTTGGTAAGGTAACGGCTTACCAAGGCTACGATGGGTAGGGGTCCTGAGAGGGAGATCCCCCACACTGGTACTGAGACACGGACCAGACTCCTACGGGAGGCAGCAGTGAGGAATATTGGACAATGGGCGCAAGCCTGATCCAGCCATGCCGCGTGCAGGATGACGGTCCTATGGATTGTAAACTGCTTTTATACGAGAAGAAACACTGCTTCGTGAAGCAGCTTGACGGTATCGTAAGAATAAGGATCGGCTAACTCCGTGCCAGCAGCCGCGGTAATACGGAGGATCCAAGCGTTATCCGGAATCATTGGGTTTAAAGGGTCCGTAGGCGGTTTAATAAGTCAGTGGTGAAAGCCCATCGCTCAACGGTGGAACGGCCATTGATACTGTTAGACTTGAATTATTAGGAAGTAACTAGAATATGTAGTGTAGCGGTGAAATGCTTAGAGATTACATGGAATACCAATTGCGAAGGCAGGTTACTACTAATGGATTGACGCTGATGGACGAAAGCGTGGGTAGCGAACAGGATTAGATACCCTGGTAGTCCACGCCGTAAACGATGGATACTAGCTGTTGGAAGCAATTTCAGTGGCTAAGCGAAAGTGATAAGTATCCCACCTGGGGAGTACGTTCGCAAGAATGAAACTCAAAGGAATTGACGGGGGCCCGCACAAGCGGTGGAGCATGTGGTTTAATTCGATGATACGCGAGGAACCTTACCAAGGCTTAAATGTAGATTGACCGGTTTGGAAACAGATCTTTCGCAAGACAATTTACAAGGTGCTGCATGGTTGTCGTCAGCTCGTGCCGTGAGGTGTCAGGTTAAGTCCTATAACGAGCGCAACCCCTGTTGTTAGTTGCCAGCGAGTCATGTCGGGAACTCTAACAAGACTGCCAGTGCAAACTGTGAGGAAGGTGGGGATGACGTCAAATCATCACGGCCCTTACGCCTTGGGCTACACACGTGCTACAATGGCCGGTACAGAGAGCAGCCACTGGGCGACCAGGAGCGAATCTATAAAACCGGTCACAGTTCGGATCGGAGTCTGCAACTCGACTCCGTGAAGCTGGAATCGCTAGTAATCGGATATCAGCCATGATCCGGTGAATACGTTCCCGGGCCTTGTACACACCGCCCGTCAAGCCATGGAAGCTGGGGGTGCCTGAAGTCGGTGACCGCAAGGAGCTGCCTAGGGTAAAACTGGTAACTAGGGCTAAGTCGTAACAAGGTAGCCGTACCGGAAGGTGCGGCTGGAACACCTCCTTTCTAGAGCCTCAAGTGTTAGCAGTAATGCACGCTGAGGAAAAAAGATGTTCATTTAGAAAGTTCTGAATCGATAGATTCAATTACTCTTGCTGTTAATTCAAATAATAAATTTTAAGTAAAACAGAGTCTCGTAGCTCAGCTGGTTAGAGTACTACACTGATAATGTAGGGGTCGGCAGTTCGAGTCTGCCCGGGACTACTTTTTTAGAGTTTTGAATTATAAATTATGAATTATAAGTTATAATAAAAAACAAACAAACTAAAGAAGACTGAAAAACTTAGAAAAAGGAAATTCTGGAAGTTGGAATTCACCAAAAGAAATTAGAGAAGAATTAGAAATCTAAAATCTGAATTCTACAATCTAAGATTTAAAAATGGGGGATTAGCTCAGCTGGCTAGAGCGCCTGCCTTGCACGCAGGAGGTCAACGGTTCGACTCCGTTATTCTCCACTGATTGTCTATAAAGATAGATAATAAAAGTTCATTGACATATTGAGATAAGAAAATAATAAAAAGTAGAAAGCGTTTTTTGTTATAGTAGAGATACGAATAATAAAAAACAAAAAAAAACGGTCATAATTGATTTTATGATTGGTACAATAAGCAAAATAAGGGCGTATGGGGGATGCCTTGGCTCTCAGAGGCGATGAAAGGCGTGATAAGCTGCGAAAAGCTACGGGGACGGGCACACACCGATTGATCCGTAGATACCTGAATGGGGCAACCCACTATGTTGAAGACATAGTACACCGATAGGTGGGCAAACCCGCTGAACTGAAACATCTAAGTAGGCGGAGGAGAAGAAAACAAAAGTGATTCCGTAAGTAGTGGCGAGCGAACGCGGATTAGCCCAAACCAATGTTGTTACGGCAATGTTGGGGTTGTAGGACCACGATATTTTATGTACAAGGAACCGGAAGTTACTGGAAAGTGACGCCATAGAGGGTGATAGCCCCGTATGGGTAACAAG
>NZ_CADCSU010000006.1:0-2785 GCF_902804475.1 Flavobacterium bizetiae | reverse complement strand
CAAGTATAATAGATAGTGGTATCCTGAGTAGGGCGGGGCACGTGAAACCCTGTCTGAATTTGGCGGGACCATCCGCTAAGGCTAAATACTCCTGAGAGACCGATAGTGAACCAGTACCGTGAGGGAAAGGTGAAAAGAACCGTGAATAACGGAGTGAAATAGATCCTGAAACCATACGCTTACAAGCGGTCGGAGCCCTTTCGTGGGGTGACGGCGTGCCTTTTGCATAATGAGCCTACGAGTTAACGTTGCTGGCAAGGTTAAGTGGTTAAGCCACGGATCCGTAGCGAAAGCGAGTCTGAATAGGGCGCTTTAGTCAGTAGTGTTAGACGCGAAACCGTGTGATCTACCCATGGGCAGGATGAAGCTGTGGTAACACACAGTGGAGGTCCGAACCGGTTGACGTTGAAAAGTCTTCGGATGACCTGTGGGTAGGGGTGAAAGGCCAATCAAACTCGGAAATAGCTCGTACTCCCCGAAATGCATTTAGGTGCAGCGCTGTGCATAAAGTTATATAGAGGTAGAGCTACTGATTGGATGCGGGGGCTTCACCGCCTACCAATTCCTGACAAACTCCGAATGCTATATAATGTTTCACAGCAGTGAGGGCTTGGGTGCTAAGGTCCAAGTCCGAGAGGGAAAGAACCCAGACCATCAGCTAAGGTCCCCAAATATATACTAAGTTGAAAGAACGAGGTTTGTCTGCCCAGACAGCTAGGATGTTGGCTTGGAAGCAGCCATTCATTTAAAGAGTGCGTAACAGCTCACTAGTCGAGCGGACGAGCATGGATAATAATCGGGCATAAGTATATTACCGAAGCTATGGATTTACAGTTTACTGTAAGTGGTAGGGGAGCATTCTAACAGGGTTGAAGGTGTATCGTAAGGTATGCTGGACTGGTTAGAAAAGAAAATGTAGGCATAAGTAACGATAATGCGGGCGAGAAACCCGCACACCGAAAAACTAAGGTTTCCACAGCTATGCTAATCAGCTGTGGGTTAGTCTGGTCCTAAGGCGAACCCGAAAGGGACAGTCGATGGCTAACGGGTTAATATTCCCGTACTACTAATTACTGTGATGGGGTGACGGAGTGATGAAAGCGCCGCGAACTGACGGAATAGTTCGTTGAAGTACCTACCTATAAGATCTGCAGGCAAATCCACAGATCTTGGGGAAATACGATAGTACTCGGAGTCTTCGGACAAAGAGATAGTGCGCCTAAGGGCTTCCAAGAAAAACCTCTAAACTTCAGGTAATTAGTACCAGTACCGTAAACCGACACAGGTAGTTGAGGAGAGAATCCTAAGGTGCTCGAGAGATTCATGGCTAAGGAATTAGGCAAAATAGACCTGTAACTTCGGGAGAAAGGTCGCCCTGAGCAATCAGGGCCGCAGTGAAGAGGTCCAGGCGACTGTTTATCAAAAACACAGGGCTCTGCAAAATCGTAAGATGAAGTATAGGGCCTGACACCTGCCCGGTGCTGGAAGGTTAAGAGGAGATGTTATCTTCGGAGAAGCATTGAATTGAAGCCCCAGTAAACGGCGGCCGTAACTATAACGGTCCTAAGGTAGCGAAATTCCTTGTCGGGTAAGTTCCGACCTGCACGAATGGTGTAACGATCTGGACACTGTCTCAGCCATGAGCTCGGTGAAATTGTAGTAACGGTGAAGATGCCGTTTACCCGCAGTGGGACGAAAAGACCCTGTGCACCTTTACTATAGCTTAGTATTGACCTTGGATAAATGATGTGTAGGATAGGTTGGAGACTGTGAAGTGGCGTCGCCAGGCGTTGTGGAGTCATTGTTGAAATACAACCCTTTGTTTATCTGAGGCCTAACCCCATATTGTGGGGGACATTGCTTGGTGGGTAGTTTGACTGGGGTGGTCGCCTCCAAAAGAGTAACGGAGGCTTCTAAAGGTTCCCTCAGTACGCTTGGTAACCGTGCGTAGAGTGCAATGGCATAAGGGAGCTTGACTGAGAGACATACAGGTCGATCAGGTACGAAAGTAGAGCATAGTGATCCGGTGGTTCCGCATGGAAGGGCCATCGCTCAAAGGATAAAAGGTACGCCGGGGATAACAGGCTGATCTCCCCCAAGAGCTCATATCGACGGGGGGGTTTGGCACCTCGATGTCGGCTCGTCACATCCTGGGGCTGGAGAAGGTCCCAAGGGTTGGGCTGTTCGCCCATTAAAGTGGCACGCGAGCTGGGTTCAGAACGTCGTGAGACAGTTCGGTCTCTATCTACTGTGGGCGTTAGAAATTTGAGTGGATCTGATTCTAGTACGAGAGGACCGAATTGGACAAACCTCTAGTGTATCTGTTGTCCCGCCAGGGGCACCGCAGAGTAGCTACGTTTGGAAGGGATAAGCGCTGAAAGCATATAAGCGCGAAACCCACCACAAGATGAGATTTCTTTTAAGGATCGTGGAAGATGACCACGTTGATAGGCTATAGATGTAAAGGCAGTAATGTCATAGTCGAGTAGTACTAATAATCCGTAAGCTTATGTACACCCTTTTCCCCCGATGCAAATCGGGGGGAGAAACTTTCTAAAATAGTAAATAAAAGTACTTTTCTTTATCTCAGTATGTTAAGATATTGTTTTTAATTATGAATTGTGAATTATCAATTGTTAATTAAAAAAGTTACCTCAAGTAACAACGACCTTAAGGTGGTTATTGCGGCGGGGCTCACCTCTTCCCATCCCGAACAGAGTAGTTAAGCCCGCCTGCGCAGATGGTACTGCAGTTATGTGGGAGAGTATGTCGTCGCCTTTCTTTT
>NZ_CADCSU010000005.1 GCF_902804475.1 Flavobacterium bizetiae | reverse complement strand
AAAGTTCCTTTTACTACCACTGTTGCTTCTGCTGTATCACAGTTCACCGGATTAGCTCCTTTTTCACAGATTTGGTACGTGATTGTATACGTGCCTGATACTGTGTTTGGATCTAAAGTCAATACTCCGCTGGCATCAATAGATAACGGTCCTGTTGTAATGGCTGTAACTGTTGTGTTTAAAGCCGTAACATCTACTCCGTTTAGTTTATCATTTGCT
>NZ_CADCSU010000004.1 GCF_902804475.1 Flavobacterium bizetiae | reverse complement strand
CGTATCGCAGTTTACAGGGTTAGCTCCTTTTTCACAGATTTGGTACGTGATTGTATACGTGCCTGATACTGTGTTTGGATCTAAAGTCAATACTCCGCTGGCATCAATGGATAATGGTCCTGTTGTAATGGCCGTTACTGTTGTGTTTAAAGCCGTAACGTCTACTCCGTTTAGTTTATCATTTGCTGTTACGTTACCCACTGTAGTGGCAACT
>NZ_CADCSU010000003.1 GCF_902804475.1 Flavobacterium bizetiae | reverse complement strand
GCCCAGATTCCAGTTCCACTTGTATAGGTTCCTGAAGCTGTGCTGGCACTTACAAAAGTATAGCCAGAAGGTAAAATATCTGTTACACTCACTCCTGTTGCAGCACTTGGGCCTGCATTAGTTGCTGTTAAAGTAAAAGTAACATTACTGCCAACATTAGGCGTAGCGCTACTTGCGGTTTTGGTTATACCAACATTAGACTGCGCAACCGGGGTTGGGGTAACACTAGAGGTATTATTTCCAGGGGTAGGATCTGCTTCATTGGCAGTTATACTCGCACTGTTGGTATACGTTCCTGAGGCATTGACTGTGGCAATGATAGATAAGGTAGCATTCGCTCCATTGGCTAAAGTACCAATGGCCCAGATTCCAGTTCCACTTGTATAGGTTCCTGAAGCTGTGCTGGCACTTACAAAAGTATAACCGGAAGGTAAAATATCCGTTACACTTACTCCTGTTGCGTTGCTTGGACCTGCATTGGTTGCTGTTAAAGTAAAAGTAACATTACTGCCAACATTAGGCGTAGCGCTACTTGCGGTTTTGGTTATACCAACATTAGACTGCGCAACCGGGGTTGGGGTAACACTAGAGGTATTATTTCCAGGGGTAGGATCTGCTTCATTGGCAGCTATACTCGCACTGTTGGTATACGTTCCTGAGGCATTGACTGTGGCAATGATAGATAAGGTAGCATTAGCTCCATTGGCTAAAGCACCAATCGCCCAGATTCCTGTTCCACTTGTATAGGTTCCTGAAGCTGTGCTGGCGCTTACAAAAGTATAACCGGAAGGTAAAATATCCGTTACACTTACTCCTGTTGCGTTGCTTGGACCTGCATTGGTTGCTGTTAAAGTAAAAGTAACATTACTGCCAACATTAGGCGTAGCGCTACTTGCGGTTTTGGTTATACCAACATTAGACTGCGCAACCGGGGTTGGG
>NZ_CADCSU010000002.1 GCF_902804475.1 Flavobacterium bizetiae | reverse complement strand
ACGTACCAAATCTGTGAAAAAGGAGCTAATCCGGTGAACTGTGATACAGCAGAAGCAACAGTGGTAGTAAAAGGAACTTTGGTAGCCAATGACGACAGCTATACCGCTACACCTGGAACAACAGTTGCCACTACAGTGGGTAACGTAACAGCAAATGATAAACTAAACGGAGTAGACGTAACGGCTTTAAACACAACAGTTACAGCCATTACAACAGGACCGTTATCCATTGATGCCAGCGGAGTATTGACTTTAGATCCAAACACAGTATCAGGAACG
>NZ_CADCSU010000001.1 GCF_902804475.1 Flavobacterium bizetiae | reverse complement strand
CGTGATTGTATACGTTCCTGATACTGTGTTTGGATCTAAAGTCAATACTCCGCTGGCATCAATGGATAACGGTCCTGTTGTAATGGCTGTAACTGTTGTGTTTAAAGCCGTAACATCTACTCCGTTTAGTTTATCATTTGCTGTTACGTTACCCACTGTAGTGGCTACTGTTGTTCCAGGTGTAGCGGTATAGCTGTCGTCATTGGCTACCAAAGTTCCTTTTACTACCACTGTTGCTTCTGCCGTATCGCAGTTCACCGGATTAGCTCCTTTTTCACAGATTTGGTACGTGATTGTATACGTGCCTGATACTGTATTTGAATCTAAAGTTAATACTCCGCTGGCATCAATAGATAACGGTCCTGTTGTAATGGCTGTAACTGTTGTGTTTAAAGCCGTAACATCTACTCCGTTTAGTTTATCATTTGCTGTTACGTTACCCACTGTAGTGGCAACTGTTGTTCCAGGTGTAGCGGTATAACTATCGTCATTGGCTACTAAAGTTCCTTTTACTACCACTGTTGCTTCTGCTGTATCACAGTTCACCGGATTAGCTCCTTTTTCACAGATTTGGTACGTGATTGTATACGTTCCTGAT